>JAFRDO010000030.1 GCA_017403825.1 Kiritimatiellia bacterium | reverse complement strand
TCCTCTCAGACCAGCCAACCGTAGGCCTTGGTGGGCCGTTACCCCGCCAACAAGCTGATGGTGCGCGAGCCCCTCCTCGGGCGGGAGCCTTGCGGCCCCCTTTGACGCTCGGGCGATGTCGCCCGGCGCCGCATCCGGTATTAGCCGCCGTTTCCAGCGGTTTTCCCCGTCCCAAGGGCAGGTTGCTCACGTGCTCCTCCCCAATCCGCCACTCTCACCGGAGAATCTTGCTATCCCCCGGATCCCGTCCGACTTGCATGCCTAATCCACGCTACCAGCGTTCGTTCTGAGCCAGAATCAAACTCTCAGAAAAAAAAAACTTCGAGCTAGTTGTAGAAGCCCCTCGCGGAGCTCCTTCACCTCTCACAAGCATCTACTGTTCCATGTCTCTTCCAGAGACACGTCTCAAGCGTCCATTGTCAAAGATCAATGTTCGCCATTTCTTTTTAGGCGAACGGATGTGTAGTATATCAAAAATCCCCGCCGCCGCGCAAGGGGGTATTTTCAGAAATTTTTCGCCGCCTCCCTGACGCGCTCAGCGCCAGCCCTGTCGCTCTGCGAAGTCCATGTATGCGGTCCAGTCCGCGAGGTTCAGGTCGTGCTTTCCGGGACGGACATGGTAGTCGAGCTTAGCAGGGTCGTCCCACGCCGGACGCGCCAAGCGGCAGCTCTCCTCCTCGCCCGCAGGCCCGGCCAACGCATCGTCCGCCGCCGATCCGACCGCCAGCAGACGCGGCGCCATGAGCGCCATGAACTGATGCTGGTCGAACGGCACCTCCGCATCGCGGTTCACCCACGTCCGGTAGTTGTTGCAAAACCAGTAAGGGAAGCTTCGCGTAATGTCGGCTATGGTCTCCGCCCCGGGCAGGTCTATGCGGTTCAGCTTGGCGCCGGAACAGCCAGACTCGTTCACGCACGCCATGGCGAAACGGCTGTCAAGGACGCCGGCTAGGAGCGCGGTCTTGCCGCCGCGGCTATGCCCCACCACCGCCACGCGCTTCGCGTCAAGCGTCGGCTCGGACTCGATCCAGTCCATTACGCGGCTCGCCCCCCACGCCCATGCGGAAAGCGTCCCCCATGCCTCGTGCGGACGATGACACGCCTTCCGCCACGCCCTGACGTTATCGTAGCAGGCGAACACGCCCTCGGAGTTCCCGACGGCGCAGTCCGGCGCTATGTCCCCGTTGTAGAAGGCGATTGCGGCGAAACCGCGCTCGACGATCTTCTCTGCCGGCCAGAAGTTGCTCTTGCGCGTCCGCGACGGGTCGATGTTCGCCGCCGGATCCCGGTTGCAGATCAGCAGGAACGCTGGCCGCGGCCCCTTCACGCCCGTCGGGACGAATGCCGTGACGGCGAACGAGTTGGTTCCGTACGGACCGCGGCACGTTACAGTTACGCGCTTGCGGACCGCCCGGCCCTCCATCATCGTCACGTCAGGCTCCATCGCCGCGAACGAAACGTCGGGCGTCTCGGCCGCCTTCGGCCTGACGCCGTACTCGTTCGCAAGAAACCACGCGAGCGTCGTCGCGCGACTGTGCTCGTTCCACTTGGGAACGGACGTGACGCACCCGCATGCCGTGACCGCACACAGGATCGCAGCCATTCCGTTACTGACCCATTTCATTTCGCTCATTTGCAAGCCGTTCCGCCTCCTCGCGGCAATCCGAATCCACATGATTATACCACAAATCAGACCGTACGTGCGACACCGGCACCTTCCCGACGGCGGCGTCCGCCCGGCAACTGTGATATAATACGCACCGCCAAAAACAAAAAGCACACGCATGGAGAATGAAATGAGTACGCTGTTCGTCTCGTTCGGACTGAAGTTCTTCTTCCTGTTCACGCCGTTCTTCGCGCTCTCGATGTTCCTGGCCATGACGGCCGACAAGTCGCAGAGCGAACGCCGTGCGCTGGCCTGTCGCGTGGCAATGGCGACGATCGTCATCTCGCTGGCCCTGCTCTTCTTCGGAAACGCCATCTTCTCCGTGTTCGGCATAACCGTCGACGCCTTCCGCATCGGAGCTGGCGCCCTTCTGTTCCTTACGGCGGTCGCGCTCATGAACCCGAAGGTGATTGCCGCCGAGGCCGGCGAGGACATCTCGGTCGTTCCTCTGGCGATGCCTGTCATCGTAGGCCCGGCGTCGTGCGGCGCGCTTATGGTGTCCGGCGCCGACCTTCACACGCTGGCGGAGCGCATCGTCGCCGCGACGGCCCTCGTCACCGCGCTAGGCGTCATTTGGGTAATCCTGATGCTCGGCACATGGATCGAACGCCGCCTCGGAAAGCGCGGAATCTCGATCCTCATGCGCCTGACGGCTCTCATTCTCGCCGCGCTGTCCGCCCAGATGATAATGACCGGCGTAGTCAGCTTCCTGCGCGGATGACGCCGCGCCTGGCACGAAGCACGGAGCCCGCCTGAGGGACCTACCGGTCCAGCAGGTCCTGCTGGCGCAGAAGAGCCTCGATCTCCGGATCGCGCCCGCGGAACCGGCGGAACACGTCCAGGGCCGAAATCGACCCGCCCAGCGCCAAGACCGTCTCGCGGTACTTCGCGCCTATGGTCCGCACGGCGCCGTCGTCGCCGAGCCCCGCCTCCTCGAACGCCCCGTAGCAGTCGGCGCTCATCACCTCGGCCCACTTGTAGCCGTAATAACCCGCCGCATATCCGCCAGCGAATATGTGCGTGAAAGCGCAGAGGAACCGGTCTTCTGGAATCATCGGCATTCCGAAACGGACGAAATTGGCGCGCTTCACGGAATCAGGGTCCGACGGCACCGCGACCGAATGAAGGTCAAGGTCGGTCTTCGCGAATGCTAGCTGGCGGCGGCAGGCGCTCGCCGCACGGAAGTTCTTAGCCGCACGCACCTTCGCCTTCAGTTCCGACGGCACGGATATGCCAGTGCGGTCGTCAAGGCACCAGTTCTCCATGAACTGGCTGGCGACTTCCACGGCGTCCCACTCGACGAGCGAGATCCCCGCCGCCCCCTCTTCGCCGACGCGCGTCAACATGCACTGCAAAGCGTGGCCGAACTCGTGGAAAAACGTCTCCACCTCGCGCATCGACAGCAGGCACGGCCCGTCCTTGCCTGGCACCGGGAAATTGGCGACAATGACGGCAAGAGGCTTCCGCCCAAGCCTGTCGCACCGGTTGGAAAACTCGTTCATCCACGCCCCGCCGGACTTCTGCCCCAGGCGCACGTACGGGTCGAAGTAGAAGTGCGCGACCGTCTCACCGTTCTCGCGGACGGCGAAGAAGCGCACGTCTGGATGCCAGACAGGCGGCTTGGCCTCGCCCGCAACCTCCTCGATGTCCACGCCGAAAAGGAACTTCGTCATGCGGAAAAGCCCTGACATGACAGCGTCCAGCCCGAAGCACCGCTTCAGTTCCTCCTCCGAATAGTCATACCTGCGCTCGCGCAATCGCTCGGCCTCGTAGGCGACGTCCCACGGACGGAGCGCGTCGCCGCCGATCTCGTCCGCCTCGGCGGCGGCGCGAGCGGACGTCGCCCCGTCGAGCGCGTCGATCATCTCGCAGACCGCCCCGACGGACGGCGCGCACTTCGCCGCAAGGCTCAGCTCCGCGTAGTCGGCGAATCCGAGAATCTCGGCCATCTCCCGCCGCAGCGACAGTATCTCGCCTATCCGCGCTTCGTTTTCAGGCGCCCTCGTAACGCGGGCGCGGTAGAGACTCTCGCGCACCTCGCGATCGGCGCAGTGCTTCATCGTCTCCGGATACGTCGCGTCGTCTATGGTGTACGTCTTGCCGTCCTTCTCAAGCTTGAACGCGGCCGTGGCATCGATCACCGCGTTGCGGAAATCGCTCCCAAGCTTCGCAAGCGACGCCTGTATCTCGTTGAACCTGGTCTTCTTCTCTCCCTCCAGCCCGACACCGGCGCGTTCGGCGGACTCCAGGAACTTCGACAGTATGCGCTTGCGCGTCTCTTGCACGGCGTCCCCGGGCGTCATGCGCGACAACACGTTCTTCGCATGGTCGTACAGCCTGCGCGACTGTCCGATGCGAAGCGAGAACTCCACGAGTTTCGGCTGGAACGTCTCCTCGATCTTACGCCAGGCGTCCGAGTTCATTACGGACGTCATGTGCGCGACCATTCCCCAGCGCTCCCAGAGCGGGCGCACCGCGTCGGAGAGCCGCCATTCGAGATCTTCGAACGCCTGCGGCTCCGACCCCTCGACCGCAGCCACCCCCTTCTCCGCCTCGTCCAGAAGCCTCGTCAGGTCCGCCGCCGCGCCATCGGGCGTAAGCGAACCCCAGTCAGGAAAAGCGTCGCAAGCCATGTCGTCTACCTCCCGCTTACACTGCAGCGCGGTCGCAGAGAGCGGAGACGAGCAAGGCCTTGATCGTATGCATGCGGTTCTCCGACTCGTCGAAGACCTTTGAGTACTTTGACTCGAACACCTCGTCCGTCACCTCCAGGGCGCCGCAGTCCTTGGTGACTTCGGTGTTGCAGTCGTGGAACGCCGGCAGGCAGTGAAGGAACATGAGCCGCCCGTCGAGGTTGCCTGTCGCCCGCATGAGGTCCATGTTGACCTGATACGGACGAAGCTGCCTTATGCGCTCCGCGGTCTTAGCCTCCTCGCCCATCGACACCCAGACGTCGGTGTACAGCACGTTCGCGCCGCGCACGCCCTCCTTCGGGTCCTCGAAGACGCGGATGTCGACGCCGTTGCGCTTCGCGACCTCCTCCGCCTCCGCCAGCACCTTATCGTCGGGACGAAGCTCCGCCGGACAGCAGCAGACGTAGCGGACGCCACACTTGGCGCAGCCCATCATCAGCGAGTTGGCCACGTTGTTGCGCCCGTCGCCGACGTAGGCGACCGTCGTGTTCGCGTCGAGAGAGCCGAAGTTCTCGCGCACCGTCAGCAGGTCGGCGAAGATCTGCGTCGGGTGATAGTCGTCGGTGAGCCCGTTCCACACCGGCACGCCGGAATACTTCGCGAGGTCCTCGCAGTCCGACTGCCGGAAGCCGCGGAAGAGTATGCCGTCGTAGATGCGCCCGAGGACGCGTGCGGTGTCCTTCACCGACTCCTTCTTGCCGAAATGTATGTCTGGGCGCGTGAGGTATTCGCCGTTCCCGCCCTCGTCGCGCACCGCGATCAGCGTGGAGTTGCGCGTGCGCGTCGAGCTCTTCTCGAAGATGAGCGCGATGTTCTTCCTGTGCAGCAGGTTGCCCCTGACGCCCGCGGCGCGGCGCGCCTTGAGCTGGGCCGAGAGATCGATGAGATTCACCATCTCCTCGTCGGTAAACGAAGCGAGACGCATCATAGAGCGCCCGCGAAGGCTGTCCATCCAGGTGAGCATTCTAGCATTCCCCCCATGTCAGCGGACGTGGGGCTACAGCCCCGCAACACCCGCATTCCGTTTTCAGTTGAGCGTGAATTCTACCAAACGGGTTTTTGCGTGTCAATGGAGCGGAAGCGACGCCGGGCGCTGACTTGACCGCAGGCGGCCAAAAATAATATAATTCAATGCCAATAACCTAATAAGGATGTCAGCCGACATGGAAGAACTGCAGAGCATCTTGGAGAAAATCAACCGCGAAGGCGTTGAAAAGGCCGAGGCGGAAGCAAAGCGCATCGTCGACGCCGCAAAGGCCGAGGCCGACGCCGTGCTCCGCGACGCGCGCGACGCCGCAGCGAAGGAGAAGGCCGATGCCGCCCGCGAATCCGCCGCCGCCACCAGCCGCGCCGATGAAACGATATGATACCGCCCGAAGATGGCTGATCTTTTGGACCCTGTTCATCGGCGTTGGCGCCGTGGCCGGAGGATTGAGCATGATCCTGGATCCCAGCGGCAAAACGCTCCG
>JAFRDO010000003.1 GCA_017403825.1 Kiritimatiellia bacterium | reverse complement strand
TCATCGTGAACAACCCGTTCACGACGACGGTCAACGCCACGGTGCAGGACAGGCATTCACTGCTGAAGCTGATGGAGTTCGGCGGACGCCCGAATTTCTACTTCTATTCCCGGTTCGTGAACGACGGCACGGACTGGATGGGCGATAGCGACTTGCGCTGCGCGACGGACGAGGAGCTGGCGAAGTCCGTTGCGGCGATCCGGGCCGGGTGGAATATCTATTCGCGGGTCAGCCGTCTCCAGTTCCTGTTCATTGACCGGCACGAGGAGCTCGCGCAGGACGTCTTCCTCACGGGGTGGAGCGACGGCACGACGCTCGTGACGAACTACGGCGCCGCGCCGTCCGCGCACGCCGGACGCACCGTCCCGCCGGCGGACTGGGCTCTGTTCGAGCCATGACGGAGTCCTGTCTTTTGTCATGCGGACTCAGATTCGCCGTCGGCAAGACCGCACCCTGCGGCGGCGGACGTCGAGTCTGCGTTTCGCGAATATGGGAAAATGAAGGGTCAAGTATGTATTGCGTCAAGGGGGAAAGTGAAAAACTTTGCTTGGAAGAGGTCTTTGAGTGAAAACTGAGATAGCGCGGACGTATTCGGCCGCGCGTTCGAGGGGTTCAGGGGAGCGAGCTCCCCTGATGGGGGCTGGGGCGACGCCCCAGTGTTGCTATTGATATTGGCGCGCGCAACCCGACGAGCGAATCGGGCGCGCGCCGTTCTTAGCAAACAGCCTTCTCCTTGGTGCTTGTCGTCTGTTCTGCCAGCTTGCCGTAGATCAGTTTGGCCTGGGCATCTGCAAACTCGTTACGGGTGCCGTAGCCGAGTTCGTGCATGCGCTTCGCACCGATCGTCTGGTGGAAGCCTCGCATCTTCCGTTTGAAGAACGCCTCACTATCTCGGTTCGGCGTAGGATCTCCGCGGAGGATGTGCCACCCGTAGGTGATGAGCTTTCTGCCGATTGCGCAGGCAACCTTGTTGCGGGGCTTGCCCCGGTTGACCATCGCCCATCCCCATTTGCCGAGCTTCGAGTTCGCGCACGAGGTGAGGACCGACTGGCCGGCTTCTGTGAAGAAGAACTTCACGTCCTGCCTTCCCTCTCCGTCAAGCGGTTTGTGAAGTCCGCCGCGCCTCTTCGCATTCTCCTCCTCGTCTCCGCTGGAATTGACGATCGGGGAGAACCCGCCGTATGCCGCGAGCTTCGAGGCCTTGGAGAACCTGTGCGGATCCTCGACGGCAGCCTCCAGCGCGAACGCGCCCTTGTAGTTGACGCCTTGGAGCTGCATCAACTTCAGCATCCTCGGATTGGAGAGGACGATCTCGGCGATCCTCTTCGAGAGCGCCTCCTTGCGCGCAAACAGACGGTCGTAGTCTTCCAGCAGCGTCTCGAGCTGCTCTTTCGCGAAGCCTCCGATCCCGGTCTCGGCGATCATCGCCCGGAGCGTGGCCGTCTTGGCCTTCCCGCCCTTGATCGGAAGCTTGTAGCCCTTGCGGCTGCAGACGCTCCAGATGCGGTTCGAGATCCGCGTCACCTCCTTCGACGTGTCGCGGTAGGCGAACATGATGTCGCGGTATTCCGTGTACCTGTCGGACGGTGTCCAGACGCATTCGTCAATGTCGCCCTTGATGTAGGCGAGCGCCAGGTTCTCGGCATCCACGATGTCGCAGATCCTGCGCTTGCGCTCCTTGTTCGCGATGGTGTCGGACCGGACGACCTCCGCACGGTATCCGGCTTCGTTGAGCATCCGCTTGAGGTTCGCCGAGTTGGTCGAGGCCTCGATGATGGTAATCGAGTCGAGGTCGACGTGCCGCTCGTACGTCGCGACCATGGCTTCTATGTCCATGCACTTGATCTCCCGGTGGAGGCAGGGATTGAACCGGTCCGACCAGTCCCAGATGGAGATGGCCAGCTTCTTTGAGTGGGCGTCCATGCCGATCACGAACCGGGGTTCGTCTTCGGTGCTGCGGCGCCGCAGTTGTCTTTTTGCGCTCATTGTGCTACCTTATGGGTGCTGTCGCGTATTGGAGTAGGCGGGCTGCAAGGTTGCATTCAAGTATCCGGGGTCTTTCGCCCCAAGCAGGTGGTTTCCGCCGGCGCTCAAACAGAGCATCGAGCGTGTGCCGTGTGACCGGCCTAGCTCACGACCCTTACGAGCGTCTCCCATGCGTACAGCAAGTGGTTACCAGCCACCTGCTGTTCCGTATCATACTCCAATACGCGGCAGTCTTTCAACCCCGTGTACCATTCCTTTTCAGGGGAACGCGCAATATATTACCAACAGAGCTGAATGCCGCTAACTTAAGCCTCATAGCACCTCCCCTGGCGTGTATTCTCCACGTGGTTTCATCAGCAGCGGGTAGGGTTTTGGTCTGCGTTTGACTGCCCTTACATAGGTCTTTCGTCTCCGTCTCGGCAGCACGTCGGAGGCAACGGCCCTAACGAGTCTTGAGAATGCCCTTGCGCACGATCTTCCTGCTCGGCACACGGATTGAACGACAGACAGGAAGGATTTGACGGCCGCCGACGTGCTGGCGATTCCGAATCGGGTCCTCGCCGCGCCTTTTCTTCCCCTTGCCATCACG
>JAFRDO010000002.1 GCA_017403825.1 Kiritimatiellia bacterium | reverse complement strand
TGCGTCAACGCCGTACTTAAACACGAGGTTGGTGAGGCAGCGAGTGGCGGCGCCAGAGAGGTATTCAGGCGTGCTCTCTGTTCCGTTCTCGCCGTTAAGACGCCCGTGGTAGCCCACGGAGAACGGGCACTGGTGGCAGACGAGGAACGTGAAGAGTCTGTTCGTCTGGGCGTCGGCCAGCTGCTCCTCCAGCCAGCGGTACTGCTCCGAGCCGGGGTTGAAGTCCGGCGCGCGGCACATGTCCTGGCAAAGCGGCTGGGTGGTGTCGCGCATGTTCGGCGTGTACATTTCGCGGGAATAGTTCGCGCTGGTTGTGTCGGAGTAGTAGTCCTGTCCGTTGTTCGCGTCGATGAAGATCATGGCTACCGGACCGTAGTCAACGCGGTGGAAGCGCTCCTGACGGTCTTGCTCCACCGCCGCGCCGTTCGGCTCGAACTCGAAGTAGGAGAGGAACTTCCTCATGCCGCGTTCGCCGTAGTCGTCCGCGGCATAGTAGCCGTGATACTCATGGTTGCCGGGCGCCGCCAGGATCGGCGTGGAACCGGCGGGATCGTTCAGCCCGCCCGCATTGTGTCGCCAGAACTCGTCCCAGTGCGTCTGGTCCGAGCCCTTCTCGGCAAGGTCGCCGGCGATGACGTAGAAGTCCGGCTTGCTCGCGACCATCGTGCAGATGTTGCTGGCGTAGCCGTCCGTCTGGTCGATGTAGTACTTGCGCGTGTTGGCTTTCGGGTTCGTGTCTCCGTCAACCCCGTAGTACTCCCATGCCACGCGGTCGCCTGTAGAGGACGGCTGCGTCTCGCTGTCGGAGTAGGCGACGAAGTGGACGGGACGGAACGCCGCCGGAGAGGTACGGAACGAGTTCGCGTAGGTCGAACCGCCCGGGAGAGTGACGCGATAGGCATACTTCGTGTCTGGCTCAAGGTCCTCGATGCGGACCCGGTACTGCCACGGCACGAGCACGGGCAGGTACTGATTGGCGTGGGACGTGGCGCCGACATAGTTAAGCTCCGTCGCAAGGCGCGGCTCGACGACGGCATAGAGGATTGCGGAAGCGTTATCCTCCGGCCACCATTCTACGACGGCGGTCGCGTTCGTATCCGAAACCCAAAGGAGCGACATGGCGTTGGTTGCGGGATGCTGCACGTAGGGCGTGACGCGGAATGTTGCATCAGCACCAACGGGCTCCGGAGGCGACTTCGTGCCGCCATACGCGACTCCCAGCATGCCTAAGCATGCATAAAGCAAAACCATCTGGAAATTATGGATAATGCTCATTGTCGTCGCCTTTCGTTAGGACAATCATGAGTCGTCCATAGTTTATCATATTGCGTCTTTTCCAGTCAACGACACTCGAATTGCGGCAAACGAGCGATCGGCACGACCGCGGACTACGACGGCTAGGGCTCGAAGAACACGGTTACGACCTGCCAGCCTGTCAGGTTCGGAATCGTGACTACACGCTCGTTTGCCGACGCGCCGCGCTCCACAGCAAGAGGCGAAAGCCCCTGTTTGACGCCCTGCAAATACGCCTTCTCCGAAACCGGATTGCGCACGCGCACCTTGAGCTCGTCCGTGTCGCCGATGGAGAGGTTCAGAATCGTTACGCTGTCAAGCGAACCGTCCTCGCGGACACGCGGCAAGATGCGGAGCGGACGGCAGGCGTCGATCCTGATCGGGAACGTACCGCCTGTCGCCTTGTCGAGATCGTCCAGCAGCCTGGCGCGGCGACTGGCGAGCGGGTACTTGCCGACGTCTGCCACGTCCACCACGCCGGACTTAGCAAGCAGGGTCCTGTCGGAATCCGTCAGCGCGGCGCGGGACTTCTCCGTAAGATACCATACCTTAGGCTTCGCCTCGGCGACCGTCACCGGTATGCCTGCACAGGCCAGGTCAAAATCCTTCTCGTCGCGCAGATCGAATTCCGGGGCTTCCAGCGCCGCCGAGCCGAGGAACCTTGCCACGCCGCCGAGCCGCGTCCGGCGCACGGAAGCCGCCAGCCGCTCGAAGTACGGACGAGCCGCACCGAGGGTCCGCACGAAGCGGTCGTACTCTTCGATCGGTTCAGGATGGTCGGCCGCAAACCAGTACAGCGAAAGCGAATTGCAGCCAGAAGCCAGCGCAAGCGCGCATTCAGTCATTATCGCACCCGGCGACTTGTGCAGCACATGGCGCGGATACGTCTCCTGCTCGTAGCAGACGCTCGCTACGAGATCGCCGTAGTCGCGGCAGCGTTCGGCTTCGCGAGAGACACTGAGGCATTTCTTCACCATTCCGCGCGGCTCCGCCTCCATGTAATAGCCAGCGCCCGGACGTATCCCCACAGGCTTGCGTTCCGCGCCCGACAGCGCCTCAAGTAGCGGACGGTAGCTGCTTGCCGTATAGACCGTATCGGCCCAGACTGACTGGTACGCAAGCCGACACGGGCTATTCAGCTCGTCCGCAGCCTGGCGCACAGCCGCCGCGTATGCCGCCAGCGACTCGGCGTTAAAATCAAGCCACGCCGCGCGCACTGGCTCGCGTTCGGCATTCGAGAAGAGCCTGGCGACAAGCGTTTCGCGCGTCCAGCGGCCTCCTGTCTTTGCATTGAATGCCGCGATGCAACGGTTGCAGAAGCATCCGTTCGGCTTGCACACGCCCAGCCGCAGGTCGTCGTCGAGCCAGTACGACGCCGGGTTCGCAGTGCCGATCACAGCCTTCGCATATGCCCGCTCATAGGCAATCACGGCTGGCGAACGCGGACAGAGGAAGTGTATGGTTTTTCCATCCTGGCCCACCTGCCAGACGTCGTCAGAAAAGACCTGCTCCCCTGGTTTCGGCTTGCCGTCGTGCGCCTCGCCGTGGCCAAGCGTAAGGCCCTGCTGATACGAAAGCGCAATGCCCACCTCTTCGCAGAGCGGACGGAAGCGCGCGAAATCCGCACAGGACTTCGCCACCGCATCGGGCGTGCCCCTGCCGCCGGCCGCGAACCAGAACTCGTCGCACGCTCCGGGGTGGCGGCGATGACATTCAATCAGCTGTTCGAACGTCTTGGGATTGCCGTTGATGGCCCCGGTGTGACGAATGACGATGAACGGCCACACCGCCGACTGGTCGGCGGACGCAGCCATTACAGCGGCGAGAATGCAGCATACCGTAAAAAGCGCTTTTGTTTTCATAGATTACTTGGGGCCGAGCGCGGCATCACGGGTGAGAAGGAACTGGCGCTTCACGCCGATGTCCTGCATCCAGCACTTCACGTAGTTAGTGAGCCACGGGCCAGAGCCAGGGCCCTGCCCGCCAGAGTTGTTTTCCCACAGCCACTGCGGCGTCGGCCACACGCAGATTTCCGGCTTAACAACCTCATAGAAGTTCTTGTTCGCGCCATTCTGGCCGTGGTGCGAAAGGAAGACGATGTCGCTCTTGAGCTTCTCGTGCGGGACGGTCTTAAGCAGCTTGTCGGACATCGGCCAGCCGATGTCGCCGGTGACGAGTATCGACTTACCGCCGTTCATCACGCGGTAGCAGATGCTTGAGCAGTTGATCGAATTGCCGCGCATGGCGAGGTCGTAGTCGTTCAGGCACTCGAACGTCAAGCCTTCGCCGAAATCCCAGACCTGGCCGACCTTGGGCGTCTCCACCTTCAGTCTGCTCAGCTTGAGGTTCTTCAGGAACGGCGTCACGTAGGGTAAGCTCCCATTTTCCGTCTCGGCGATGAAGTCGAGCGGCAGGAACTTGTGGATGACCCTCTTGATCCTCAGCCCTTCCAGCTTCGGCTTCGTGAGAATGTCCGCAAGCGCACCGTAGTGGTCGCAATGCGCATGGGTGAGGAACCAGGCATCGACCGTGCCGCCAAGCTTTTTCAGCGCGGGAACGAGGAAATCCGCATCCTTGGGCCAGCCGCCGTCGATCATGACCACCTTGCCGGAGGGCGACTTGAAAAGTGTCGAGAGCATCACGTTGTTGCCGCGGTCGGCGAACATGTACATCGTCCAGCCTCCGTTGAAGTACGGCGTAACGTAGACTTTCAGCCCCTCGCGTCCGGAAGTGGTGAATTGCGCGTCCCCTCGCGCCAGACCGCCCGGCATTTGCGGCATGGGGGCGCAGGAAGTTGTGTTGGTCTTGGCCTCTGAAGTCTTGACGAAGGAGGTCGCCAACGCCGCCGCGATAAATCCCCGGCGGCTCAGATCATGATTTGCCATCTCGATGTTCCTTTCATGTGAAGATTACTTCGCTTGATTTTTGGCCTTGGCGGCTTTGAGCTGGGCCTCGGCGCAGTTTGTCGTTACGGTCTGCGCGCCGCGCCGGAACGCCTCTTCCGTATCCTCCAGCTTGTCAACGGTCCACACGTGGAACTCGTAGCCGGCCTTGCGGACCTCGGCAATCATCTCCGCCGTCACGATATCCGGCGCATAGTGGATGTCAACGCCGTCCGCTTTCGTCTCGCGCATTGCCGCGATCACGTCCTTAGCTGTGACCGGCGGGTGTCCCTCCGTTTTCGACTGGCGGCTTGAGGTGAGCCAATACACCTTGTATTCAGGCATCTGTTCCTTGAGCGCCTTGCACGTGGCCTTCTCGAACGAGATGAAAAGGACATTCTTCGGAGTGGCGTTCTTCTGCGCGTCGAACATCTTCTTGATGTACGGAACGATCTCGGGCCCAGGCTTCACCTCCACGTAGATGCGGCGTCCGTCGCGGGCGAGCGCAAGCACCTCCTCCAGCAGCGCGGGACGCGTGCCGACATATTTCGAGCCTTTCCACTTGCCCCAGCCGCCGACGTCAAGGCGAGAGATTTCGTCCCACGTAACGTCGGCGCACCTGTTGGTGTTCGCGCCGTCAGTGGTGCGCTTCAGGTTGCGGTCGTGGAACGTGAACACGCGCCCGTCTTTGGAAAGGTACACGTCGCACTCGAAGCCGAACCCGCGCTCCACGGCCATCTTGTAGGCCGGGAGCGTGTTCTCCGGCGCATCAATAGACTCGCCGCGATGGGCGATGAGCGTATCGTAGCCGATCTCGGCGGCGTGTACGCCGCCTGCGCCAATCGCCACCATTGCAATTGCAGTCAGTGTTTTTTTCATTGTTGTCTTACCTCTTGATCCTTTTACTTGTTTAGTCCGTGGTGCGAGAGGAACACGACGTCGCTTTAGAACTTTCCGTGCGGCACAGTCTCAAATTCCTGTTCTCCATGCCGCGTACTATATCAAAAACCTCGCTCCAACTGCAATAGCGGAACGGTGCGCTTCCGGCAAGACAAAACATGCACATTGCGCAAGACGCAATCACCTAAAGGCATGAAGCCATGTACAGTGGAAGACATCTGACAATCTCGGTTTCCTTTACGTCATCGGCATGGAAAAGAAATGTTTCGGCAAGATAATCAGCAAACTTCGCCTGAAACTTCCTGAGCGATGCAGGGCGTATGCGCTTGCCACTCTTGACCTCTACCGCGCTGACGTTGTTCTTCCTGGCGAGTTTCGACTTTGCGATGAGGAAGTCGATTTCCATGCGATTCCTCCTGTCATACGGATCGGAACGCGCATAGAAATACAACTTGCGGCCAGAGGCGACAAGCATCTGCGCAACGACATTCTCCATTAGCATTCCCTCATTGATGGAGATATCGCCAGTCAGAAGCCGTTTGTGGATGGATTCTGCGGCAAGTTCGTTTTCGTCAAAAGCATGGCTCACTAGAAGCCCCGTGTCCGCCATGTAGCATTTGAACGTTGTGTGGTCCGCGCTCAGGGACAATCCGAGATTTGGCTCCGTCGCATTGTAGCAGAAATTGCATATCATCGCGTCCTTTAGCCAAAACGCAGGATCTTCATACCCTCTCATCCGCGCATTGTCATCGATGTCCGAAAGATTGTACGACTTTTCATGACGGGAAAGCTGAGCAGGGATGGCATCCCACATCCTCTGCACCTTGAGCGTGTTCGATCCGGCATACTTCGCAATGGCATCTCGGTAAAGCCCAAGTATGTCACGCTTGGTTCTGTCTACTTTGTCAAAGTCATGCGTCTCGACATATTTCTTCACAGACTGCGGCATTCCTCCGACAAGCATATATGTGCGAAAGGCGTCCATCGCACGTCGATGTAGGGGTCCCAACGGCTCTCTGCGAGAGAAGGCGTTGCGTATCGCACCCATCATCGAAAGTTCGCCATTCGCCCACAGGAACTCCTCGAAATCCATCGGATACATCTTGATGTGGCGTTCTTCGGAAGGAATGAGAATGCCTTCGACGTTTTTCTTTATGGAAATGAGTGAACCGGTTTCAACGTAATGATAGCGTCCGTCCGCCACAAGGGGCTTGATGGCCTCCCTTGCGCGTGGAAACGCCTGAACTTCGTCGAATATAACCAAGCTTCCCTTCGGCAGCGGCTTTCTGCCAAGAATAAGGAACAGCCTTTCAAAGAATACATCCAGTCGCCCAAGGTATTCGTGAAACGTCTCTTTCACGTCATTGCCGACATACTTAAAGTTTATCATCAGGTACGCCGGATATTCTGCTTTTGCGAAATCCTCCACTATGAAGCTTTTTCCGACACGCCGAGCACCATCAATGAGCAAAGCACATTCGCCAGAATCAGATTCTTTCCATTTCTTAAGAATTTCGGTGATTTTGCGTCGCATTACCATATAATTCTCCTTTGTCGCGGTATATGATATCACATTTTGACGATTAAGACAACGGGTAATTTGCACGTTTTGACATTTAAGAAATCAGCATATTTACACGTTTTGACGTTTAATGAGCCCCAATGAGATGGGGCTACCCCTATGGTGCAAGAATTGCACTCATAGGGGTATGAACGTCTTATTTACCCATGTATCAGCGAATGAGCAACACTGTGCCGCGAGTGCGCTTGAACTCCAGCCGCATGCCGCCTTCGCCGATGCGGAACGTCCAACCATCCCAGCCGTTTTCGGACGAGACGACCGTGCCGTCGGACTTGACGAACGTGACGGACGGCATCGCCGGTATTGCGGTGTTGAACCGTGCAACCGTGTGCCACCTTCCTTCCCAGTTCAGCTCATCCAGCTTCTCGCACTCGGTCACACGCAGACCGCATCCCTCACGGAACGATCCGATATTGATTCCCCAAAGAAGCGGAGAACCCGCATTCGTGCAGGCTACAAGCGCTGCAGCAGGGAACTCGATATCGCCGTCAGGGCGTCCGTCGGTCGCGGCGAAAGTGAGCGTGCCACCTTCAAGACGTGTCGGTCCGTTGTAGGTATTGACTGCAGTCATCGTGAGCGTACCAGCGCCAAGCTTCGTGAGACCACCGTCAGTTTCACCCGCCTCCACTGCTGAGACGAGCGGCATGTTGACGCGACGCGAATAACCCGCTGTGTCGAATCTTGCACCGCCAGCAAGCACACGAACCGTAACATTTGCCCAGACATCATCCGACTTCTTGCCGCCGAGGAAGACGAGCTTGTCTGCCTCCGACACTGCGCTGTCCGAATAGACTGCGATCGTTCCGCCGTTCAGGTTGATGCGTCCCGTAGAATAGTTGTCCATGTAGAAATAGGCCGTACGCAAAACACCGCCCGTGTTGATGTTAACGTCCGACCCGACCGGGCCGCCCTGCGAGACGCGCATCTTGTAAACCTCGAACACGCCGCCGTTGGCGACCGTGAGCGTCGCGGGCTTGTCAGACAGACCGTTGAGATACTCGCAGTAGGTGTCCAGCGCGCTGATTGTGCCACCCTCGACAACGACATTCGCATATTTATTCGCCTGAAAATACCGATTGCCCTCAATAATCAGCTTGCCGCCCGTGACTTTCAGATTGCCGTAGCTATTGTAGCCATAAGTGTATCCGTTGGTGATGCCCTCCACGTAGAGCGGCGCACCAGTTTCCGTACCTTTGGACGGGCTGCGCACGATCGTGACGCCGCTCGCGATCTCAAGATTGCGCACGACATGAAGCTTGTCAAGCCGGTTCGTCCGCCCCTCGCCTGGATCGAGCACGACAAACCCACCCCATGTACTGTTCCCAGCATTGAACATGGTGTTCGTCTCCGCGCCCACCCCGTCCGGCACGGATATCGTACCGCCAATCCGCATGCCAGTTTCATTGTTGTTGCATCCGAATGTCGCTTTCGCTCCGGCAGCGATCCAGATGTTGCGGTTGCGGTGAATGGTATAATTAGAACCACCGCCAAAAATCGTTGCATCGCCGCTGAAGAAGATGTTGTTCGTCGGCGAAGATGGCACAGCTCCGAAACCGGCATCATTGAAATAGTTGATGAGCACCGCATTGCCTTCCATCCATGTGCCGCCGTTGAACGTGCTGTTGTTGAAAGTGCCCAGCAGATAAATCCATCTCCCTTTGCTTGACGAATAGTGAACGCCGCCGTCATTCGCCACGCCGCTATAGAGCGGACGGTTCAGATTGATAGTGTTCTCAGTGTCGTTTACCAGATGAAATCCGCCCTCTTGCACGTAGGACTTGACAGTGCCCCAAGCCTCCTCAGTGCCGGTATAGAGATCGCTGCCTGTCGTCTTGTAGATCGTTCCACCGTTGAAGCGAAGAACTCCATAACGCCCTGTGCCATCAACGTATAACGATGTGACATAAATCTTTCCGCCGGCGTTGAGAAAGAGACCGACGTTGTCTGTCAATGATTCAGTCCCCGTCTGCGTAATGCGCAGCGCGCCACTCTTGAACACTCCTTCGTCCTGAACAATCAGTCGGCCGCTCTGGCCTACGTAGAACCCGTTTAGAAACTCTATTGCATTGACATCAAACACGCCATTCGTCACAAAGAGATCTCCGCCCCAGTTTACAGCGTAGTTAGAACCAGAGATGTTGACATTCGCACCACCCTCCACGATAACCGTCGTTCCGTTGCCGCTCTGGGAATAAGGAGCCGCATCCGTACCTGTTCCACTCGTCGAGCATGTGACAGTCGTTGTGCCGCCATTGAACTTCAACGTGCCGGCCGTTACCTGAAAACCGTTTTCGAGCGAATTGTCGCCGGAAAGAACGAGCGTACCCGTACCGCTCTTCACGAAGCGCGTGGTATTCGTTATGTTTGACAACGCCCCGTCAGTGTACGAATCGGCAAAAAGCGGCAGTGCAAGCGTCATCGCGCAACCGCACAACACACATGTGACGACATTTGTTTTAATGTTCATGGGCACATCTCCTTCTTGTGCCACACAATATACCAAAAACTGTCCTTTGGACGCAACAGGATTATATTGCTTTTCAGGCAAAACAAACATGACTCTATTGACATTGGCTGAGACTTTTAGGATAATTCCATCGCCATATGAAAAGAGCGAATGACAAAATCAACAGGATCTGGGTGTACCTGCGCCTTTCTTATGCCTCGGGGCGTGACATACTCCATGGAATATCCCGCTACGCCAGAGCCAATGCGCATTGGAACATGAGGCTTCTCCCCTTCTCCGGCGAGGAAGGCAACCTGCCGTTCCCGATGCCGGAGGAAGCCGACGGAATCATCTCCAGCGAACCGCTGGCCGACGATGCCGCGGCATCGCCCATACCTCTTGTCGTAATCGGCACGCGCGAGAAATGGCTCGGGCGGCGCATGAAGTCGCTTGCGTTCGTGCGGAACGACGATGCGGCGATCGGACGCTTCGGGGCGGAATTCCTGAAATCGCTCGGCAGGTTCAGGTCCTTCGGTTTCGTGCCAACCAACACGCCGTATTACTGCTCCATACTGCGCAGCGAAGGGTTTCACGCGGAGCTGGAAAAAGGGAACGCCACCGAGATCCGCGAGTACGCCGCCGAAGGGATCGAGGATGGCTCGGTCGAGGACATTGAGGCCCTCGGGAAGTGGCTCGCCGACCTGCCCAAGCCGACCGCCGTCATGGCCGTCCACGACCTGCGCGCCACTCATGTTCTGGAGGCGGCAAACATGATGAAGATCAAGGTGCCGGACCAGATGGCCGTCATCGGCGTCGACAATGACGAGCTGCTGTGCGACTTCACGTCTCCGCAGCTCACCAGCATCTACCCCGACCACGTAAAGGAAGGCGAGCTTGCTGCGGCCACGCTCCAGTCGCTGCTCAAAAGGACAAACTCCCGCCACACACGAACATTCCGCTCCAATGCGAAATCCATCGTGGAACGCGAATCGGCGCGACACATATCGCCTGCGACGCATCTTGCGGAAGCGGCAATGTCATTCGTACGGCACAACGCCCTGAAAGGCATCAGCTCAGCCGACGTCGCCAGACATCTGCACGTATCGCGGCGACTCTGCGACCTGCGGTTCAGGGAATGCCACGGTGAAACAATCCTGGAAGCCATTCTCAGGATCCGCTTTGCCGAACTGCGGCGTCGGTTGGTTTCGTCCAACACTTCAATCGGAAAGATTGCAGCGGCTTGCGGATTCACATGCCAAAGCCACGTCAAGCGAATGTTCAAGAGGCGCTTCGGCATGACGATGCGCGAATGGCGCGCGACGCAGTCAAGGTGACTTCATTTCATGCGCACCATGGCATAGTCAATCGGGCCAAGGGAGAACCGAACGGTGCAGCCTTCGACCGTCGGGCTCGCACCGAAATCGACGCCCACGACCTTGCCAGGCTGCTCGGAAAGCGCAATCACTGCCGTCTGCGCGTTCGTCGTGCAGTTCACGGCCAGAAGATACGTGTCGCCGGCATGCCGCCATGCGCGCGCGGCGACATTGCCGTTGGAACTCTGAACCGCCGGCGCAGGATCGACGGAAAGAAACACGTCGATGTACTTCTTGAACTCCTCGCCCATCGCCTTCGTGCGCGCCCACGCCGGCTCGAACGCATCCTCCGGATCGTCGTGCGGCTCCGAGAGGTGCTGGTACGCGTAGAAAATGAGCCCGTTCGCGCCGCCCGCCATCGACTGCCAGCCCATGTTCGACATCTCCTTCTGCGTAGGAGCGCGCTGCCCTTGGGTCTCGCGACGCTTGAGCCAGCCCCAGCCGAAAGCCTGCGGAATCATCCACTTCGCCACCGCCCCGAACGTGTTGGTAACGCCCTGGCACTCGGTCGAATACACGATCCCGATAGGTTTCGTCGGAATCGGATAGGGATCAAGCCCTATCACGTCGGCCACGCCGAGATAATGCCGCGCCTCGCGCACAACGTCCTGCGCATACCAGGTGGGGTGGTCAGGATCCAGCTCCTCCATCCAGGACTGCCTCCGCTTCAGCATGGGAAGATCCGAAAGCGGCAGCTCGTCGCTCACGAACCAGCCCAGCAGCGCAGGGTGGTCCTTCAGCGAATTCACGCGTTCCGTCAGCCACTTCTTCCCCTCGTCGGCATGGTCAAAACCATAGTCCGCGCCACAGGTCACGAGCAGTCCCTTCGCATGGCAGAGATCTAAATGATCGCGTGGCATCTTCCACCGCGTGTCTAAACAGTTGAACGGACCTTCCGCGTACCGTTCGATGTTCTCTTTAGTCACATTGCCCCAGTGTATCATGCCGAGCGGAAAGAACGGCTTGCCATCGACGATGGTGCGCAGGTGGCGGTCGATATACACGCGGCGCGGCGTCGGCGTTGCCAGCCGCGCGAAAGGAATCGTCGCCGAACCGACTTCCTTGCCTTTCAGCAGGAGCGTGCAGACTACATCATTAGTGCCGAAGGCGAAGAACGACGTGTCGATCGTAGCCTCCGCCTCAACCGCCGACACCACCTTGCCGGACACTGTCGCCTTTCTCTCGTTGGGCATCACATAAGTAAATAGCGCCCTGTAATCCTCCAGCCTGTTCTCGTGGAAGTCCGCATTGATGGAGGCCGAGAAGCGCACCGGTCCGCCGGTCGATTCGCGGCGATACACGTGGGGGACCACGCATTCCACCGCCGGCGTGTCGTGTTCGGCAAGGTACATGTTGTCAACCGCCCCGCGCCCCGAGACGCACCGCTTCGCTATCGCACGGAAATAAGCCTTCGCCACTCCATCGGGAATCTCGCGCGTCAGGCCCTCAACCTTCACCCAGTCCGCCGACTTGCCGGCCACTGCTGGACGGGCCGCGTCACCGAACATCCACTTGCCATTGGCATCATAGCCCTCAACATAGATCGTCAGGCCCTGATAGGGCGACTTGCGCTGCGTGACCAGCCCGTCCGCCTTGATGAGCGCCGAGAAGTCGTAGCGCTTGCCCGGCTTCAGCTTCACTTCCTGCCCCGGGCCGCCGATTTTGACCTCACTTTCCGAGGCGCATTCCCACACGAGCGCGCCAGACCCGTTGTGTCCCGCCTTTTCGGCATGCCAGTTGGGGTGGTGGCTCCATTCGACGGCTCCGCCCTTGCCGTCCGTCTGATGAAACCCAGCGTTCTTCAGCTCCACAGGCGCACCGGCAAACGCCGCGCCCGCAGCCAGAAAAACGCCACTGATCAACACAGTCTTCTTCATATTTCAATCCTTGATTTCATTCGCCGATGTGGAATGCACCGACGGGAAGATTCACCTCGCTGTAGAGCGCACCGTACCACGGCGAGGAATGCAGATAGCGGAGCTTCACCGGCTTCTCCACGTCCTTTGACGAAACAACGACATCCGTGCCCACAAGTTCGCCATAGCGGTATTCCTTGCCGTCTTCCTTGTCCACCTTGAAGTTCTCGATTTCTGCGGGCTTCCATTGGCCGTCAGCGCCGCACACCTCGAAGCCGACCTTCAGCGAGCGGTCCGGATTGTACACGTAGAACCGCTTCACGTCGTTGAAGGAAAGAACGAACCTGTTTCCCTCGATCCTCCAGGACTTCAGCGTAGGGGAATTGTCCTGAATGTGCGTGTAGCCGTAGAGCCGCTTGAAAGCGTGCAGCGCAAGGCGTTGCGCCACGGCCTGCTTGCGGTTGGGGTGCACGTCCACGATGTTGCCGAGGTCGTTGATGACGGCCATCGCCGCGTTCGGCTGCTCGGCGGCGAACTGCGCCTGCGCCTCCTGCACGAGCGGTGCGTTCGGATTGCCCCACGGCGCGAGTTGCGCGAAATAGAACGGCAACTCCGGGTTCTCGAACTTCTTCGCCCATCCGTTCCAGAGAGCATGCGAAAGGATGCAGTAGTGCTCGGCGTCGCTTGAGTTGTTCTCGCCTTGATACCAGATCGCGCCGCGTATCGTGTACGGCGTGAGAGGCTCGATGCACGAGTTCCAAAGCGCAGTCGGCTGGCGGAACGGTCCGCCGCAGATGCCGCCGCGCGACAGCTCCTTCCAGCGCTTCTCCCATTCCTCCGCCGACACGGGATACTTCTCGGTCAGCTCGTGCAACTCTGGTATGGACTCGAATCCTTCGCGCGGCGTCCACGATTCGATGTTGATGCCGCCGTTGTACGCGGCAAGGATGCCGATCGGCACGTCAAGCTCAGAATACAGCTCCAGCGCGAAGTAGCTTGCCACCGCCGAGAACCCGTAGTGGCGCGGACCGTCGCCCTCGTCGCTTTTCAGGCTCTCCCAATTCATCTCCCGCCACTTCACTTTTCCCCCGCGAATGGGCTTCTGCGACCATCTGGCCTCGTTGCGGGCAAAGCGCACGTAGGGGCGGCGGATGTACTGAGCGATCATAGCGCCTTTCTCGTCGCCGTGTCGCGGATCGACCCACACAAGCGGCACCCCCATGTTCGACTGTCCGCCTGCAAACCACACCTCGCCCACAAGCACGTCCTGCACCTTCACGCCGTTGGCGGCAAGCGTGCGCGGCGTCTTGGAGGCCGGCATCGGCTTGAGGTTCACGCGCCAGCAGCCATCGCGGTCGGCAACGGACGAGACGGACTGATGCGCGAACGTCACCGTCACCTTCTCGCCCGGGTCAGCCCAGCCCCAGACGGCGACGGGCTTCTCGCGCTGAAGCACCATGTGATCCGAGAACGGCATACCCAACCTGACTGTCGCATGCAGGGTCGTACCCGCCACCATCATCGCCGCAACAAGCGACCATGCAAGCTCTCTATGCCTTATTTCTATGCGCGCGATCATACCACACCCACCGTCAGCGGAAGATGACCATCATGCCGAGCTTCCAGAAGAGCTTCAGCGACTCCACGCCGTTTTCGGTCGTCTTGACGAGATGCCAACCCTTGTTGGCGTCTTCGTCAAACTCGGGCAAGCCCTCGATGCCGCCCGTCGCCGTGGCGAGCGTGTACTCCGTCTTGCGCGACAGGAGCGAGAGATCGGTGCAGTCGAGCGTGGCGCCGGCGGCAAACTTCAGCTTGCCCGTCACCTTCAGCGTCTTGTTTGCCATGGCGGAGCCGGATAGCTTCCACCTCTGTCCCACCGTCAGCGAACCGTTCGGGAAATAGGCATTGGAGTTGGTGACAACGCCGTTCACGCCCTCCAAGACCGGCACCGTGATATCGCTGCCGCGAATATCGAGCTTGCCGCCCGTGAACTTCAGATGGTCGAACTTCGGCAAGGTCGCCGCTACCCCGTCATCCAGTCCATTCGCCGAAACCGTCAGAAGCGAGCCGTCGCCCGGATCAGTCGCAGCCACATAATCCACGGCGTTCGTGGTTTCGCGCCCCTGCGTATCGATGGCGAAACCGAAATTGGGCTTCCACGCCAACAGCTCACCACTGGCTGAATTCTTCCTGTAGTTGGTATATCCCTTGCGATATTCGTTCCAGTCGTAGGAAGGACCGTATGCGCCCGTCGAGTAGATGCGCAGATCGAAACGGTTTGCGCCGGGCGGCACCGAGATCGTCCTGAACTTGATAAAACCATTAACCCTGTAATCCGTCGCATAAAGATTGGCGACTGCCGAACCGTTCAGGTAGAGATTTGCGCCTTGTGAGATGTTCAACGCAAACGTCCAGTTCTGCGCCACGCCCGACCGGTTCCAGAGATAGCCATGATAGGTGAAGAGGGCGCGTCCTCCCCACGTCACCTGATCGCGAAGCCAGTAGCCGTCTTCATCCGTATAGGCGAGATCGGTGCCAAGCGCCACACGGTTGGTGTGTACGACCGTGTCAATCTTACTGAGCTGGTCAGACGGATAGTTGGGCGATACAGACGCCTTGCCGCCCGCGATAAGACCGGCATAGGCATAAGGTATGCGCAACGTACCGGCGGCAAGCTCGGTGACGCCTGTCACCGTCACGGGTGCGCTGATATCCAATGTGCCCACGCCGATCTTCCTGAGCGACTTCACCACGCCGTTCGTGCCGCCCCTGAATGTCTCCGTGAGACCATTCCCGACATCGAACATCAGCGACGGCAGATGGTAGGTACCACGATACCCTGCCAGTTCCAACGAACTGTCGTAGAGCTTTGCGCCTGCGCCATTAGCAGGCAACGCGCCGTCCGCAAACAACCTCAGCTCGCCCTCTCCTTCCGCCCGGTTCGTATTGATGCGCACCTCTCCCGTAAAGGAGTTGCCGCCGTTCACAAGACTGACCTGCTGACCGCGCGAACAAGAAAGCCCGCCTGCGCCAGAAATCACATTGTAGTACGTGAACGACGAACCTCTGCTTCCGCTAACGGCCAACAAGCCATTCACCAGTTCCACGGGACCCGCCCATCCCGCAAGATTTGTGGACCCCCATTGACCATGTGTAGCGCGCATTGTGCCTCCCCCATCACGCGATATGACCTTCCAGCACGAATTGGGGTTCGAGTTGACAAGATGGAACCAAGGTTCATTCGCCACCCTCGTGCCCTTCTTCAGTTCAATCGTATTCGCATAAGTCGCGTTGGTCATGTCGTATTTAACTGTTTTGGGGCCGTCGATCTTGTGGCCCCAACGAGTTCCGTCCAAGATGATATGTCCGGGATTCAAGAAGGTCGGATAGGACTGATAAAAGGTACTGCCGGTACCGTTGCCGTAACCTTGAAGCGTGAGGGTATGTCCCTGCATATCGGTTACGATGTACCCCGCCGTAAACGTGGAGGTCGTATTGTGGTAGGCAATGGTCGCGTCGTCCGTCATCGTCCATCGCGTATTCCAGAAAAGCGAGTCGATGCTTGCCACCTTGTTCTCGACACAGATCGCGCCCATGCCGTTATATCCCGTGCCTCCAAACGTGATGGACTGGCGGAACTGTCCTGTCGAGCCTGCCGGGATGGCAACCTTCACCGATGCCCCGTTGGAAATCACGACACTTGCGCTGATATCCGGCGGAACCACCGACCTGCCCAAGTGTCCGTTTGCCGTTGCGAGCCACACGCCCTCTGCAACGACGATTGTACCCGTGAAATTGGACAGCCCGGCATTCGACTGCAGAAAGCCCGTGCCGCGTTTGAGGATGGTACCGAAGGTGAATGAGATATCCGAAAATGACTTGGTCGTGGTCGTTCCGTTCTCCGTCACCTCGATGGTGGCGGCGGTGATGTCGTTCGTGCCCTCGCCCGATGTGGTGATGGTGTAGATTGGCTCAGTGAATGCAAAAGCGGCGGTGGCGCACAGCGTCGCAACTACGGCCATCAGTCTCTTCATCATAAAACACTCCTTTTCTCATTGTATGCGCACATTATATCATAATTTCATCGTCAATATCGCGCCGCAATTCATGGAATATGCTCGATCTTGACGTGGCAGAAACTGATGCGCCCCGCACCGCCCTCGCGCACAAGAAGCGCGTAGCTGTAGGCGTCGTTGGGTTTCGTGAACTCCAGCACGTACCGCTGCACGCCCGAATCGCCGGGCGGCGTGGCGATGCGCGGAACCGCATTCTCCAACGGCGTGCGGTTGCGCAGCACCATCGTCCAACACGGCCCTTCGCCCTGCATCGCCCGCATGTCGATGGTAAAGCGGAAACGCGTCCCCTTCGGCCCGCTCCACACACCGTCCGGGAAAACAAGCCGCGCCTGCGCCGCATGTTCGAGCGTGAAGAACCCGTCCTGCGCGATGTAGGCGGTTTTTCCTGCAAGCCCATTCCTGAACGGACACTCCTTCATCGGGTCGGACGATTCCCACACAAGCTTGCCGTCACGCGCCGGGCGGGCGGCCGTGAAGACCCTCTCTATGCCCTTGCCCTCGCGTCCCCAGCTGTTGCGCGGCGTTACCGTAATGCGATATTCCCGTCCCTCCTCGAAAAACGGCGCCCCGAACGTCTGCTTCACAATGGACGGGCGATCCACCTCCCGTTGCCAGAAGTCGCCGTAAAGATCGCGCCGCGCAAACGCCACCCATGTGCCGGATTCCTCCCGCTGCGCTAGCTCCACACGGTAGGCGTAAGGACGCACCACGCCCGCCACGCAGGGGAAAGACACCGTGAGGATCTTAAACGGATCAGCATCGGGCGTCACGGAGATTGCCGCGTCGGACGCAAACGCCGGCACAGGCGCCGCCGCGCTGCAAACCGACGGGCGAAACGGCGCCGTCTTCGAATCGAACGGCCACGGCACGACCCACGGCGCGGCGGCGGAATACTCGCTGCGGTCGCGCACGTCGAACCGCCGGAAGACGATCCTGTCCGCAAACACCTCGACCAGGACAACCCCGTGCTCCTCCATCTCCCTCGGCGCGCTCCCGGGCAATCCACCGCCCCACCGCTGGAGGCAGCCCGCGTTGACGGACGTGAACTCGCCCTGCCAAATCGCCCGCTCGTCGCGCAGGGAACCGTGCGTATGGCCTGAAATGTTGATGACCTGCGGATAGCGGTTGAGCACCATGCGCTTCTCGGCGCTCCCCCGTCCCGTGCGGGTCGTCCCCTCTGGCGGCACGTGCGCGAACACGAACACTGGCTTGCCCGGATGGGCGGCTACGGCATCGGCGAGCATCCGGTCGAACCGCTTCCAGTCGACCGTGCCGTTCTCGTAGAACTGCGGAATCACCACATAGGGATAGCCATTTACCTCGCCCTCGGCGTAGGGGCCGTTCGGCGCCTTGACGAGCCTCTGCATCGCCGAGAACGCCTCTGGAGCGTCCTTCGCCGCATCGCCGCGCGGATGGTTCCTGTAGTCGAAGGCATCGTGCCACGCATAGACAAAGAGCTCCTTCGGACGGCGCGCGGCGGGTACACCAGCAAACGTCTCCTCCACCATTTCGCGGTACGCGGTGTAGCCGGTTGGATAGTGATGGTCGGCCACATCCCCGTCATTGACGATAAGATCCACGCCGATGTCGCGAAAGAGCTCGTACGCAAGCCGCGCCCGGGAACAGCTCGTCTTCGTCTTGCCGACATGCGTATCGGTCATCACACCGATCTTGAGCAGCGGTCGATCTCCAGCCCAAGTGCTGCCTGGCGCAAGCATCGCTGCGCCGAGCGCCCGCACAAATTCGCTACGCCTGATTTCCATGCATGTTAGTATAGCACAATTCGCCGTAATGTTCAGCCCGTGCCGGAACCCGCCTGGCACCGTGAAGCAAAGCCGGCCAACATTCTGCACAAATGACTTTGACGCATCAGCCGCTAAGCCCTGCTGGAGAGGAACACTCCGCCCAAGATCAGCAACGAGCCGACAAACGAGACGACAGTCATGCGTTCGCCGAGGAAGACCGACGCGAACACGACCGTGACAGCCGGCATAAGATACAGGGCGACCGTGCAGCGGACGGTTCCAAGCGCCTCGCAGGCCATGTTCCAAGTGACGAAACACGCCGCCGACGCCAGCAGTCCGAGGAAGCCCAGGTTCAGCAGGTTGAGCCACGACGCGAACCGCGCGCCGTTCGCCGCCGGATCGAGCGACACGGCGAACGATCCATGCAGCACCGTGCGCCCCGCAGCCGTCAGCCCGAAAAGGACAATCGGAACGGTGACGGCAAGCGCCCAGAAGAACATCCTTCGTATGACGAATATCGGAGGATAGCCCTTGTCATTCATCATGTCTACGAATATAGAGTAAAAACCCCAGCTAAGCATCGCACAAAACGCCATCAGGTCGCCGAGCGGATGGAAATGAAACGCTTGCACCCCGTTCGTGCAGACCATTGTCACGCCGACGATCGCGACCACGAACCCGATGAGGAAGCGCCACGACGGGCGTCCGCCACGGCCGAGCAGCCATGCCAGGAGAGCGGTAGTCATCGGACAAAGAGCCACAAGAATCGCGACATTGGATGCATTCGTGTAGTGGATCGCGCAATTCTCCAACAGCTGGTATATTGCCGCGCCCGCGAGCCCCATGCCAACAAACAGCCATTCGTCGCCGTGCGCAACAGGCGTGCGGCGCGGATAGATGCACCACAGCGCCGCATAGCCAAGCGTGAAGCGGAGAACCTGTATCTCCAGCGCAGAAAAGTCCGGCAGCAACGCGCGCGTGTTGACGAACGTCATGCCCCAAACCAGAAGCGTGAACGCGACGAGTCCCAGACCTCGCAATAAGCTTTTTCCGTTCATCGAAGAACCATCGCCAATCCAAGTCACGCATCAGATCATGGCCAACAGAGCCAAGATGATGCCGCACAGCCCTTCTCCCGCAACAAGTCCGGCGGAAAACAGCGTTCCGGTCTCCTCCACCTTTCCGCTCCCCCTTCGCGACACGGCCAAACGCAAGAGTCCGCCCGCAAACATCGTCACGCTAAGCCCCACCGGCAGATACAGGCCGATTGCGACCGGCATCACTGGCACGCGCAAGATCGCGAGGACGGCCGCAAGCGCCGCGCCGATGGCGATAAGGCCCCAGGGCAGGCCGCCGTCCATGATCCCTTCGACAATGACCTTCATCAGCGTCGCCTGAGGCGCGGAGATAGCGTCGCTCCCGAATCCCCAGGCGCGGTGAAGCAGGACAAGCACGCCGCCTATCGCCAGCGCCGACGCGACCACGCCCACGAGCTCCCCGACCTGCTGCTTCCAAGGCGTCGCGCCAAGCAGATGCCCGGTCTTAAGGTCCTGCGCCGTGTCGCCGGCTATGGCTGCCACAATGCACGCGATGCTGCCTATCACTATTGCCGCCACCATACCCGCCGCGCCGACCGCCCCAGTCTCCTTCAGGGCCAGCGTCGAAACTACGAGCGTCGCGATGGTCATTCCAGACACCGGATTGTTCGAGCTGCCCACCAACCCGACCATCCTTGCCGAAACCGCCGCGAAGAAAAACCCGAAAAGAGCGATCAGCAGTGCGCCGAGCAGCGATACCGGCACGGCAGGCACGAGCCATATGAAGGCAACCACACAGACAAGGCCCACGATGACAATCTTCATCGGAAGGTCGCGTCCGGCGCTGCGCTCTGCGCCGTCATCCGCGCCGGACGCACCGTTGGACGGCTTGAATGCACGAAAGAACACCGGCAACGACCGGACGAGCGAGACGAATCCGCCGACGGCAATGGCACCGGCACCCACATAGCGCACGTAACTGCTCCAGACCGCCTTGACCTTGCCGGCGTCCCACATGGCGCTCGCTTCCGGAACCGTCGCAACGATGATTGGAATCAGCACCATCCAGCCGAACATCGCGCCGCTGAACAGCAAGACAGAAACCTTCGGCCCCACGATATAGCCTACGCCAAGAAGTGCCGGCGAGACCTCAAAGCCAATCGCGCCGCGAACGGCATTGATCGGCCAGACGACGGTTTCTGGGACCCATTTGAGCCATCCCGTCACGAACTTCACGACCGCCGCCACACCAAGTCCGACGAACACGTTCTTCGCATGCTTCGCACCAGCCTCGCCCGCCCGGAGAACGTCCGCGCATGCAAGCCCTTCTGGATACGACAGCGTCTTGTCCGCAACGATAAGCGGACGCCTCAGCGGCACCATGAGCAGCACGCCGAGCGTGCCGCCAGCAAGGGCGATGAGCGTAACCGAGAGAAGTTCCGGGGTTGAAAACTCGGCAGGCCGCTCCTCGGCCCAGAGATACAGCGCCGGAAGCGTGAATATCGCGCCTGCCGCAAGCGACTCGCCCGCGCTGCCGATCGTCTGCACCATGTTGTTTTCAAGAATGGAATCGCGCCGCATCACGAAGCGCAGCACGCCCATCGAGATCACCGCAGCAGGCACCGATGCCGAGACAGTAAGCCCGACGCGCAGGCCAAGATAGGCATTCGCCGCCCCGAATACGACGGCAAGCAACACGCCAAGGACGATTGCCGTCGGAGTCAGTTCCTTTTTCTCATTCAAACCGTTCATCGCCAATCGATGCAATCAGTCTTTTCATACAATCCTTAACACAAGCGAACCGAAATCTCCACTGACAGCGCAGCTTCACCGACTTCAAGCCACTGTCAGTATTTATCAATGCGTCAGTCCAGGTGAAACACCGACTGAAGATCGTGCGTGACTGGTGAGTTGTCGGGGTTGACCGCCATGAGCGGAGCCATGTAGTCCCACCACTTTCGGCAGATTGCCGTATCCGCGCTTGCCGCCCACTTCGCCTCGTCCTCAAGCTCGATGTAGCCGTAGAGGACGTTGGTGTCAGGATCTAGGAAAATTGAGTAGTTTCGTCCGCCGTGGGCGTGAATCATGTCACGCATCTCCGGCCACAACGCTTCGTGCCGCCGCCGATATTCATCCGCCATGCCGGGGCAAAGCTCCATACGGAACGCCTTTCGAATCATCAATGTCCTCCCTTTGGCACATACTGTATCAAAAATGCGTTCCGTTCGCAATGGCGAAATAAAACGCGTCACACCACCCGTACCATCTGCGCCGCAAACGAGAAGTTCCCTGCGGCGACATACTGCACGGCCGTCTGCGAAAAACGATCTTCCACGGTGCGGTGAAGGTGTCCGGACAGTATGCACTTCAAGCGGGGTTCCTCCTTCAGGTACCTGATGAAGTCCTGCGTCGTCTGATCGCTCCGCTGCCGCTCGAAGTCCGGGAGACTCAATTCGGGATTCGCCTCGTCCGTCCCCTTCTTCCACCAGCGCTTGCTCGCCTTGCATATGCCGAGCGTGTAAAACGGAACATGCATGCACAGGACTACAGGCTTGCCGGTCTTCGTCACGACATTGCGGAACTGCGCCACCTGGTCGGCGGAGACCGTTCCGTCCGAATCGTCAAGCGCCACGAACACCACCCCGTTCACGACCTTCGCAGCAATCGGCAATCGGAACGGGTAGAACTTCGACAGCATTTTGCGCGTATCCTCCCGTCCCGGGCCGGCAGTGCCAGCCTTCTTCGCAAGCCACCCGTAGTGCGAATACTCGTGGTTGCCGAGCGCGCCGAGACAGCCGGGCGGCAGATGCCGCCTTACAAGATCGAGGTTCGCCGCCGAGACAAAGTCCATAAGGTCGCCGGTATGCAGCAAGAAATTGCAATGCGCCTTCGCGTAGGCTACGGACTCGGCGAGCGCCTCCTCCTGCCGTTTGCCAAAAATCGGCGTGTCGGCACGTGACATCTCCTGCTTCCACTTGTCCTCGGCCGGATAGACCGCCGTAAGATGCGTGTCGGACACGTGCAGCACGGGAAACGGCTTCTCCGCGCCTGCCTCGACGACAATGTCCTTCACTTTAAGCTTGTCGCCCGTCACCCCGTCCGCCGACGCAGGCAACGCAGCCAGCGCAAGCGAACTCAAGAGGAACTCTCCGCGCGTCATGTCATTTCCGTTCATAACTCTCCTCCGTTTCAACGTTATTGTATTCACTCGCCTCCGCGTTCCGCCAGTTCTGCCCAGCGGTCCACTGCCGCTTCAAGTTCGGCTTCGGCCAGCGGCAGCCGCTCGCTGAGCGTCTTCGCGCGTTCGGGGTCTGCCCTATAGATGGAACCGTCCGCCAGGGCCTCGCGAATCTCCGCAAGTTCGCCCTCAAGCGCGTCGATCTTGTCGGGCAGCGAGTCCAGCTCGCGCTTCTCGTTGTACGAAAGCTTCCTGTCGCGCGCCGTAGGCGTTTCTGCACTGCGCACCGGCGACTTCGCGCAGTTCTCCTCGCGCATCTTGCCGCCGCGCTCCCGAACCGCGCCGCGCTGCCGGACATAGTCGTCGTATCCGCCAGGGAACTGCTTTACCGTTCCGTCGCCTTCCAGCGCGAAGGTCGAGGTCACGACGTTGTCCAGGAAATCGCGGTCGTGGCTGACGAGCAGAAGCGTCCCGGAATACGCGAGAAGCTGCTCCTCCAAAAGCTCAAGCGTCTCTATGTCAAGGTCGTTCGTGGGCTCGTCCATGACGAGCAGGTTCGCCGGCTTCAGAAAGAGCTTCGCGAGCATCAGCCTTGCGCGCTCGCCGCCCGAGAGCGCCTTTACGGGGGTGCGCACGCGCTCGGGGGTGAAGAGGAAGTCCGATAGGTAGGAATACACGTGCTTCCTGATTCCGCCGACTACGACCTCGTCGCGGTCGGACGCTACGTTCTCGCCCACGGTGAGTTCAGGACGCATCTCGCTCCGCAGCTGGTCGAAGAAGGAAAGCTCCACGTTCGTCCCGCGCATCACCTCGCCGGACGTCGGCTTCAGCCTTCCCGTGAGCAGGTTAAGGAGCGTAGTCTTGCCAACGCCGTTAGAGCCGAGAATGCCTATCCTTTCGCCGCGCAACACGGTCGCCGTGAAGTTGGATATGACTGGCTTCTCCGAGCCGGGATACGAAAACGAGAGGTCCTTTGCCTTGAGAACGCAAACTCCTCCGGGCGCGGCGGTGTCGAGTTTCAGCGTCGCGCTGCCAGCAGCAACCCGCCGCGCCGCGAACTCCTCCCTGAGCTTCATGAGCGCGGCGACGCGTCCCTCGTTGCGCGTCGTCCGAGCCTTCACGCCGCGCCTGATCCACGCTTCCTCCTGGGCGAGCTTCTTGGACTTCTTTTCCCAGTAGACGGCCTCGTCCGCCAGCAGTTCGGCCTTGCGCCTGAGAAAAGTCGGGTAGTCGCACTCCCAGCCGGACAGCTCTCCCCTGTCGAGGTCAAATATCTTCGTCGCGACGCGTCTCAGGAAGCGCCTGTCATGCGTGACTACGATCACGGCCATCTCGCGCATCCTGCGGAGCATTCCCTCCAGCCAGTCGATGGCCTCCATGTCGAGATGGTTCGTCGGCTCGTCGAGGAGCAGGAGGTCGGGACGCGACAGCAAGGCCGATTCGAGGATGCCCCTGCGGCGGCGTCCGCCGGAAAGAGCGTTGAAGGCTGCGTCGCCCGGACGATCCGCCGGGACCTCCTGAGAGACGTAGACGATCCTAAGCCCCGGCGCCCGGACAATCTCACCGGAGTCGGGCTCGAGGTCGCCTGCGATCACCTTCATCAGCGTAGACTTGCCTTCGCCGTTGCGTCCCGTGAGCGCGGCGCGAAGCCCCTTCGAGACGGACAGCGACACGCGGTCCAGCACGCTCGGCCCCCCGAACGCAAGCGATACATCCTTCAACGATAGCAGAAAGTCACTCACTTTTGAATTCCAACACCCGCACGCCCAATGCGTTTAATCAATTTATTCAGCCAAGCGGTTGCATCTTCAATTGTCGAAAGGACCGACAGGCCGGCCATAAGGCGGCCGTAAGAGGTCCGCCATTCTTCTGAAGACGTGTCTGGCACCGGCGGCCAGGAATGCTTCCTTCTGTTGGCAAAGAGACGCATGCACACGGCATGGACTTCAGCAAAATCTATTTTTTCGCGAGCAAGCATGAGCTGAAGGTCGATAAGATCCTGCGCCCGGACATAATCAGGGTCGGTAACACCATGAAGCTTTTGCGCTATCTGATGGGAAATCTTCATGAGCGGAAACGGCGCAGGCTCAGGGAATCCCAATTTGCAGAAGCCATCGATGATTTCCGACGGAATAGGGATAATGTCAAATGCATCTGCATCCCCGACTTCATTGTACGAGAGTTCCAAGTCAACGGTACACCACGGACGATTGTTGTATGTGAGCTTGATTTCAAACGGCTGCATGACATATTCACCTGGCACATTGCGCGGACGCGGCTTCGGCATTCGTACAACACGACCAGAAAAGCCGTTCCAACCTAAGGATAGCCGTTTATTGTAGTTCTCGATGAATTCATCTTCAGGAATGCTGCGTGAAGCATCGAAGTCCATCGTGTATCGCGTGACAGCATCACCGTAGCGAAGCTTTAAAGACGCACCTCCACGCATAACTGCACCGACCAGGAATTGGCCTGCGATGACATTCGCCATTATCAACTGCATGTGCGCAGCATTCTCGTTTGAAGCCGAAATGAGACGGATGCCACGCTGGAGTGCGGATACGTTACGTGGCAGCGTCATGCTCAATCTCCTTGATCAATTTGGCTGCTTCAGCTTTGGCGATATACCCCTGCCGCTCTCCCTCCATGACAGCGCGAATACGGCGATCCGGACGGATGCTTCCACGACAGGCGCGAATGGCGTCAACAAGGTGCTGTGAACGGACTCCGTCATAGTTCGTGAATTTGTAGCCTGGAGCGCCACGGACTACTTTCAGATACTCGCCCGTGTTGCGACGGACGCGTTTTGGCGATGCTACATACGTCCACGTCGGGTTGGTCGGCACAATATGAAGCATGCCTATTACACTCTCACCATAGAGATATGCATCCGGTCCGACTGTTTCGACTGCTTCTGCATATGGATCAAGGTTGCTTGGAGGAAACTTAGACATGCGATACACGCCACGGGCAACCTTGTCGAGACGGCCAGATTTCACCCAACGATTAAGTTCGCGTATATGGACTCCTAGCTTTTTTGCTTCGGCGAAAGTGAACAATCCGAAGTTGCCTTCCGCTAAAGAGTAAAGTTTGTCATAAAACTTCATGTCAATAGTATAGCAGTTATGCCCTGTTTTTGTCAACGGCCGCTATTGTCAATAATAGGGCACAGTTGCCATAGTATTGACACCAGCTCGACTGGCACCATCACATTTCAGTTTCACATGTCCTTTAACGCTGCTGCCATTCCAGCAGGCCTGCCGGCGAGATGCTGAGCGGCCGAGAACAGTCTATCGCAAAACTCCGCGGGACGTGTCCGTATGGATAGCCGGAAAACACAGGGCATGGCACCTTCGCTGCAAAGCGGGCGAAGAGCGCATTGACCTTATCCTGCTTCCAGTTGTGATTGAAGTTGCAGAAGACCACCGCCGCCGCTTTGTCGAACGCACCCCTTGCCACAAGCTTATCCAGTGACGATTCAGAGTTGTCGGCATATTTCGGCATGCACTCTATGAAGACTATACGTCCGTCAAGCGACGGAAGGTATCCCATGTCCGCCAACACGATTAGTCGCGACAGCAGACCTGCAAACGGCTTGCCGCCAACTGCCGAAGAGCAAGGCTTGACGGGCTTGAGCTGAAGCGGCGGCGGCGTACCGTCCAGAACCATGCGCAGGCGTTCGCGCGATTCCTTGGAGCAGTAGGTCGCAAGGGTTGAAAGCGACGGACCTGAGATCGGAACGCCCGCACCCTTCGAAAGCATCGCACCAAGCACCAACGTGACGTCACTGAATCCAAGCACACGCATGCGGCGTCCGCGAAGTCGGTTCCAGTCGATGCGGGAAATAACGTTCGATGCGCCTTGTCCGCCTCGCGAAAAGAGGAGGAAGTCGATCTCCTGATCCATCCACGCCTGCTCGAAAAGCCTTGCGCGCACTTCCGGCGGCTCCATCTTCAGGACGTTGGGCATGACTTTCACGCGATATCCTGCCTCGGCAAGCAGATTCGTTCCACGCACAAAAACGTTGGTCGGAATCAAAGAGGAAACCGAAACTATGCCGACTGTCTTGACGTCCGGCGGAAAGAGCCCCCGGAAATCAATCACGTCCTGCTTACTGCCGCCGTACCCCGCGCCACAAAGCGCCACCGCGCACAGAGCCACCAAAAAAGTTTTCTTTTTCATAGGCGTATTATACCATTTCTCCCACCTCCCTACCCGCGCCACAAGGCTTGCACAACAATCAACCCGTAAATGGGGACAGGCCCCGCGAAAGGCCCTTTGCAGAGGGGCTTGCGCGGCCGGTTCATGACGCAACCTCCTTCGCGAGCCGCCATCCATGCGTCGCAAAGCCAATGTCCCCCACCGCCCGAGCCGGAACGTGCCGCGATCGAAACCTGTCGCCAAGCGCGAACACCATCTCCACAACGAACGCCTCGCTCCCGAATATCTTCCCTCCCCCTATCTGCGCCACCCTCCGCATCAGCCTTCCATCGGGGACAGTCCCCATGGAAGACCCGTCGGGAGTGGCAATCCAACTCCAGGCGTAGTTGGCGGCGCGGGCGACCATCCCAGCACGCACAGGGTTCAGGTAGACATAGCGCATGCATGTCGCGCGGTAACGCCCGCCTTCGACAAGAGTGGACGTAAACCTTCCGCTCCAGATCGTTCCTGTGTATTTGCGATCGCGCTTGTACCAGGCATTAAACATCTCCTTGAACGTCTTCATGAACTCGCTGATGTCATTCATGCGCGCGCGGAGCCGGTCCTGCGCCTCCGCGACTACAGACTCCATGCCGATGCCGCGGAGCTCCTGCCAATGCGACGCCAGCTCCTCGGCCACCCGGTCGCCTTTGAGCGCCGCCACGCGGCGGAGAAGCTCCGCCTCAGGAACAGGCTCGTCCGTACGCACCACCTTGCAGACAACGTGGAAATGGTTGTCCATAGCGACGTAGGCGTCGATCTCGACACCCGAGAACGCCGCCGCGCGCCTGAGCGCGTTGACGAGCTGCGTCTTGACACTCCCCTTGTCGAACAGGAACCTCCTGTCGTTCGTGCGCGACATGAGGTGATAGTACGCGGTTCCGCTGCCGGTCTTCTTGACCCTTGCCGTCCTTGCCATGTCATTTTTCCTTTCTTTTCGCTCGATGGGGACAGCCCCACGAACGCGAGCGTAGAATATCAAAAGCTTAGGGACGGCGGGCCTTGAAGGTATCTTTTTCGTGCCTTTTTTTCATGGCACGGGGTTTAGTAGCGGAGTTGTCTCCTATCCCACCCAAATGCTTAAGCTGGGCGTTTTACAATGGTTTCGCGGGGCCTGTCCCCAGGTTTCGAGTTCGCCGCGATCTTGCCGGCCTTGACGGCGTTGTCGGCGAACTCCTCAGCCTTGGCGTTGGCAGCCTCCTGGGCGGCCGCGGCCTCGCGGTCCTGCATCGCCTTGATGGCGGCGAGGACATCATCTTCCGTGGCCGTTTCGGGGAGACCGAGGGCGGCCGCGAGTTTCTTCAGGTCCATTTCTGGAGTATCCTTTTTTGAGTTGGGATCTTCGGGATCCCGGCCGCCCGCCTCCGCCAAGGCTACGGCGGGCAGGCCCGCATTGACCATTGGCTGGACGGGGAGATTGGGTCGGTTGGTCAGCGCAACCGAACAAAGCGAGACGGGCGTCCCGTCCGGAGAGAGCGTCCAGCCGGGCGAGACGAAGCGGTAGGAGCGGTTCTTGACGAGCTCCAGACCCTTTGGCGTGAGGTTGAAGACGCCGCAGAGGCCGTTTTCGTCGACTTCGAGCGCGTTGCACCAGGCGGCGGCCTCGGTGGATCCGCCGCGCGCCGAGGCGTGGTCGACGTCGACGAGGACGTCGGGCGAGCCCTGCGCCTTCCAGTTCGCGACGAGCGCCTCGAACGCGGCCTTCGAGCAGTGCTGCACGGTGCCGCTGCGCTTGCCGCCGTCGTGCAGCGTGAACTCGCCGAAGGGCGAGAGCTGCACCTTGATCGGCGCGTCCGGCTGTGCGGACGCGTCAGGACGCCAGTTGAGCGCCACCGCCTCTCCGTAGATGATTTCGTTTTTCATTTCGCTGTTGCCTTTCTGACGGTGGTTGTGGTATAATTCGCGGCGTTGTGAGCAGTCGGCATTACTCCGCTTCGGGCGTTACAATACGGGGAGCCTTTTAGGCGGTCATCGTTAAGAGTAAGAGGACTGCTCATGATATTTTCTCCTTCCACATTGTCTTGAACCGAAGGATACGGCTTTTGCGCTTCTCGCTGTATTGGTCGATCTCTACGCAGGCGAGAGTACCGTCTTCGAACTTCTTCTTGAAGATGACGGCGTTGTTCTTCTTGCCGTCTTTGACGCCCTTGCCGGGAACGATCTCGTCATAGTCGGAAAGCACATCGGGTATCTTGCGCAAATCGGCCTTTGTCAGCGGGATCTGCCCTTCGGCAAGTTCACGTCCTTCGCCATGCCCGCCAAGCGCGTGTTGGAGCTGCGTAGTGTCGACAACGAGTTCCTGACCGGCAGCCTTTATCTCCGGGACTGCTGCGCTGATGTCGGCAGCCATCTTGTCGTCGACGCTGCCAAGCGATTCCTCGCGGTGCTTCCAGCCGGGATGCTTTCCGTCAGGGCTCTTCTTGTCGAGCTCGTCAACAAGCCCCGCAACCTTCTTCATGTTCTCGGCTCGCTTTGCGCAGAAGCTGCACACCCCTTCCTTTGGCATGTTGCGATGGCATTTCGGGCAGGGGTTGGCTATTGAGTTCGCCACCTCGCCCTGGGACGTCTGGGACAGCTGGGACGCCATCGCCTCGGCCATGGCGTCGGCGAGGACGGTCGCCGTGACGGGGTCGTCGGGCAGCAGGTTCGGCAGGTCCGCGAGCAGCTTCTCTGCAGCCTCCTTGGAGGGGTTTTGCAAGAACTCTTCAACGGCCTTTGCAGCAGGCTCGGAGTCCTGGGCGAAGGCCCTCAGGAGTTGGAGTTTTGAGTTGGAGTTTTGAGTTGGAGAGTGGAATTTTCTCCCACTCCAACTCCGACCTCCAACTCTCCCTCCAACTCCCACTCTGGCCTCCAACTCAGACAGGCCTCTAGGAGCCTCTACAGGCGCTTCCTCGGCCCGGGGGTCTCCTTGTCCGTCCGGATTGCCCGGCGCGATTTGCAATGCCTTCTCGTCGTTTGCAATGCGGTCTGGGGCGAGCGCTCGTTCGCAAGTCCCCCAGAACCGCCTTGAGGGGGTGTTTCAGGCCGCTTCAGGGCGTCTTTTTCGTCCTCCGCCTCCGTCCGGCCGTACCTGGCGAGGGCGTCGCGCTTCGAGAGCCTGACGCCCAGCCCGGCGAGGTGGTTGTCGATCTTGATCTCGCGGTCGATGTCCTCAGTCTCGGCGGGCGGGTTGAGGTCGTGGAACGCGCTGGCGGCGTTCCAGTTTCAATTCACGCCCGTCGTGCGACGGGCGACACAGCATAGGGAAGGACAGACTACAAAACACGAGTTTCAATTCACGCCCGTCATGCGACGGGCGACAGCGCATCCTTCAGGAACCGCGGATTGAACAGGTTTCAATTCACGCCCGTCGTGCGACGGGCGACCCCGTTCTGCGGGGGAGAGGCGCATTTCACATGGTTTCAATTCACGCCCGTCGTGCGACGGGCGACACGGCCACGCCAGAGATCGCACCGTTCGAGATGTTTCAATTCACGCCCGTCGTGCGACGGGCGACGCTTCTCGGCACCGATGCGGACGGCAATCTCAAGTTTCAATTCACACCCGTCGTGCGACGGGCGACATAGTGCCATGACAAGACTATCCTGCGCGGGCGTTCCAAGTCACGCCCGTCGTGCGACGGGCGACACGCGCCGGAACGAAAAACCAACACGTCTCAAGGTTTCAATTCACGCCCGTCGTGCGCCGGGCGACAAGACGGGCAAGGTCGTTCGGATTCCCATGCACCCGTTTCAATTCACGCCCGTCGTGCGACGGGCGACTTGACGCTCGACGTTGTGCCGATGATGATAGGCGAGTTTCAATTCACGCCCGTCGTGCGACGGGCGACCAGAATAACTAGGTATGGCAGACGATAAAGCTAGTTTCAATTCACGCCCGTCGTGCGACGGGCGACGAGTAACAGGCCGAGCGTGATTATACTTTGTGAGTTTCAATTCACGCCCGTCGTGCGACGGGCGACCGATCTCGGCGATTCTAACGGCACGATTGCTTGGTTTCAATTCACGCCCGTCGTGCGACGGGCGACACGGCGGACGCACCGCCCGCCCACGATTATGCGGTTTCAATTCACGCCCGTCGTGCGACGGGCGACCAGCGCGGATGAGACTTCATGCGACCCGTCTTGTTTCAATTCACGCCCGTCGTGCGACGGGCGACAAGGCAAGATACCATCCCTTGCCAGTCTTGTGGTGTTTCAATTCACGCCCGTCGTGCGACGGGCGACCGCGACAATTTATTCAATTATCGTCATCGGATGACATTCCACACGCCATCCAACGACAAATATTATAACATATTATGCCGCTTAGCACACCTCGCAGGCATAAAACCACTGAAATTCGCTTTTCAAAGATCTATCTTCTCCGCGAACCTCCCGGACATTGCATGTACACTCCAGGTTCGCGGAAAGCAAAATACATCTCAAACAACCAGCACGTCGTCAACGGGTTTCACAGTTTGCTTCGCCCCGTAATGCATCGCCTTCCCTTCATAATTGTTTCCCATATTGTAGTATCGTAAGCTATCCACTTCAGAGTCGCATATTGCCTCTAGTTTTTCTTTCAGCGCAATCCACTGCGTCCAGTCGACATAGCACTCAAAGACCGAATTCTGAACCCGTATCCCCCAACTCTCACACGCCTTGGCGACCCTCCTGAGGCGCCTTCTGCCGGCAGGATTAACCGTGTTAACATCGTAACTAACCAACATTAGCATCGCATACCTCCCCTACTTCTGAATATATGGCGGATAGGCATCCATATCCCCGCGAAGGTGTCGAGATAGCAACAGCGCCTGCAAGTGCGGTAGCAGCCCGACAGGGGCCTTTTCTTCCAAGAATGGATGCATTATCATTTCTTGTTTCCTTCGCTGCCAAGCAAGCAAGACCGTTTTACGAGCATCATCCGACAAGGTGACCGCACCAGATTCAGACCACTTGAAATCTCTCTTTCCCAACTGCTTGAGATTAACGAGGGAAAGCGCGACGCGATCCGCAAGCACAGCGCGAAACTCTTCCATAAGATCAAGCGCTAAACTAGGTCGTCCAGACCGTACCTCATGCAAGAAACCTATTTGAGGATCAAGTCCGACGCCTTCCAAAGCTCCACGGCAATCGTGTGCCAAAAGCGTATATAGATACGACAAAAGTGCGTTCATCGGATCCATTGGCGGACGCCTGCTGCGAGACTCCATCGAAAACGTCTCGAGTTCTGAAACAATCAAATCATTGAAAGCGCCAAAATAAACTGCTGCCGCCTCACCCTCTAGTCCACGAAGCCTTTCTGCATCTGGCGGGGAATCGCGGACTCTCCGCAGCACGTCAAGAATCTTATCACTCGCTTCGCGCAACATAAGTGTTTCACCATGATCCCGTATTCGCCGCTGAACGACGTTCCGTGCGTTCATAAGCTTTCCGATCACAAAGCTCCTTGCTATGTCACCCTTCTTATCCTTCTCCTCGTACGCACGCATCTGTGCCAGACGCAACAGAACATTCCCAGAAACAGGCCCCGTGACACGTGCAAGAAATTTTCCAGACTCCGACATGAACGACACGCAAACACCGCGTTCCGCGCATAGGTTTAGCAAATACGGACTTACCATGACGTTGCCGAACGTAACTATGCCCTGCAACGTGTGAATCGGCAGTCGCAGCAACACCTGCTTATCCTTCTCTACAACGACGGTCTCGCCCTCTTTACGCAAATATGTTTCCTGTGTTGTCACATAAAGAGTGTTAAGTAGTTTTCTCATACCCCTGCCCCCTCTAGCATGTTCCTGATCCATCGCCTTGTCGAATCTCGTCCTCCCACATTCTCCGGACGACATGTCTCAAACAGCGAGCACCCTCGACATCCCTTTGTGATGACCGGCGGAGGCGTCTTGCCCAAGCGGAGCAGCTCATGTACCTTGGCTGCAACATCTTCCGTCAGCGATCTCAACTCCGCGTCAAATGCAACATTGCTTCGACGTCTCGTTTCGCCGTAAAACAACGCGCCAGACGCAATCGTCACGCCCAACATCTCCTCAAGGCACAAAGCCTGGGCACAGAGCTGCACCTCATCGGCCCTATGCGCCTTAGGAAATCCACGCTTGTATTCGACAGGGAACGGGCGCCAGAAACCGTTACGTCCTGATAACTTTACTGCTATGCAACATCCCTTTTCATCGGTTGGAGAATCATGCCGGTGGAACTCGACCATATCGGCCACTCCAGTCAATCCCAACCGATTTGAGACCAACCGAAGTGCTGTAGCCAAATGAACGTCCCTACGCGTCTCCCCGCCTCTGCGATCAACCCGCTCATGCAACTGACGACCGGCAGCTGTCAGGAAGTTCTCGGTCCAAACCCCTTCCACATGAATCAGCGCGCATTGCCTCGGGCAGAACAGATAGTGCTGTAACGCAGAAAGCATCACCGTTGATTCTTCTGACATGATCTTCCTTCAAATGTCGCCCGTTCCGACTCCGCTTTTTCCGCAAGTTTCAAGTGCCCGAACTGGCGAAGACCAAGAATGAAAACGTCCTGCCCGGTTCGACAAGTGTCCATGAGCCGCGTACGACTACCCCGCCGCCAGTCTTTCAGGCCGAGGTAGTAGAACTGTTTGAAATTCTCCGCAATCACGAACGGAGTGATGCCGTATTTCAAACATTCCTTGAGGAGAATCAACCGTCCAACACGTCCGTTACCATCTTGAAACGGATGTATCTGCTCGAAACGGACATGGAGGTCGAGCAAATTCTCAAGGGTCTTCTCGGCGTTCTTCCACCATGCAAGTAGCTTCACCATCTCGACATGCACTTCCTTTGCCGGACAGGTCTCCATCTCACAAACCACGTTGTCAAGGCGCTTGTAACCGCCAACGGCAAACCAATCCTTTCGACTGTCACTCGTTCCACTCTTCAGGATTTCGTGAAGTCTTTTTATGTATGCTTCCGTCAGAGCTGACGTGGCAGTCGTGATGACCTTATCAACCGCACGGAAATGGTTTGCCGTCTCGACAATATCGTCAACAGGCACATCTGCGCCAATGTCGCCTATCGTTTTTGTTTCGAATATCCATCGTGTCTGCTCGCGCGTAAGGCGGCTTCCCTCGATATGATTCGAGTTGTAAGTGATATCGATCTGAAGGCGATGGTAGAGGCCACCGGAAATGCGGGAACTTCGCTCCGCCTCCAGCACGCCGAGAACTGTCGTGGGGAATGTCCGGCGGCGCTTCCGCTCCGGCTTGACGGCATCGACCGGCATCCGCCATTCACCATGTTTCAATGCCACACCGGGGACGCGGTTACTGGCGCAATACATACGCACTTGTCGAGGTGTTACGCCCCACTTTACAGCGGCTTCCTCTATCGTCATGCTTTTCATTGGATCGACTCCTTTACTGTCTGGGGAAGTTTATCGGCCCGAAAAGGAAGTTTATCGCAAGGGAAAAAGCGGCCCGTTTTACCGAAATAAACTTCCGCACATTGAGACGAAGTATGTCCCACAGTCTTCCAATGCCTTTTTCAAGCTTTCATTTCGCAGGCTCATTCTCGTGAGCGAGGACCTCGGACTTCACCAGCGCAACCCAGAAGTCCGAAGCCCTTCTCGCTTCCCTTCACTTCTCGATGATTTCGATCCCCGAAGGAAGCGCATCTTTACTCGGCACAGTAACATCGTAGTCCGCAAACTTACGCGGAACGGTCACACCGTTCTTCTTAGCAATCTTCACCAAGTCAAAAAGCTTATGTGACGGCGCGTTGCCGAGTGCAAAATCATGCTTGAACACGATCAGCTTCTGCGTAGCCATCATACCGCGTGCCGCCGAATGATCTTGATCAAACATGTTCACGAGTGCCGTCCAGAGGGTTTCAAGGTCTGCCTCCGAGAAACCCGTCTGTGCGGCCAAAGAAGGCGAAACAAATCCGTATGATACATACAGACCATACGGGATTGTGTTCTTGCGACCCATCGTGCGTTCCTTATCCACATCTTCCGCCTTTGTCACAGCCATACGGGTTATTGAATGCTCAAAAGTCACAACGGGATCGACCGAACGGGCAAATGTCATCTGAACAGGGCCGCGAACCTGTCCAGCATTTGCACCAGAAGACAGGACGGCACCAAAAGTCCTGATATCAAAAAACTTCTTGCACATCAATGCTCGACCTTTATCCACAGCCTCACCCTTGGCTGGTTTCTTGGCATTTGCATCAATGCCAAGTTCCGCATAAGCCTCATCGACCAAATTATTCAAGACAGCCTTTTCCTTGACGAAGATGTCATATCCTACTTCTGTCCCTTTGATCAACTGCACATAATTGCGAACCTTGCGTTTGAGACATACGTCGGTGATGAGTCCTTCGCCCGTTTCGGAATCGACGCGGGGCAAGTTGCCCGCGTCGGGGTCTCCGTTTGGATTGCCGTCTTTCACGTCGAAGACGAGCATGAAGTCATAACGGTTCTTGAGTGGTGTAGCCATGATGGATTCTCCCTTTGTTTTGATTAGTTAAACGGTTTCTGGGTTTTGCTTTTCTGGGGATTCCTTCTTCGTGAAGAAATCCTGCCGCTGATGATAGTAGCCGATGGCGAAATCCCCTTGTTCGTCGAGTGAAAGATGCGCCGGGAAAGAAGGTATTTCCGCAATCACTTCTCCAAGGAGCTTCTCAAAGTAGATAGAACGTCCTTGCGAAAGCTTTCCTAGATGGTGGTTCTTCAAACGCATCAGGTTCCCGAATACGGCATTAGGCATAGAGGATGCCGATGCATAGAACTTATCGCGAATCGTCGCATTTACACCAGGATTCGCCTCTTCCTGTATTTTCTCCAATATGGCAAAAAGTCGGCCAAGACGATAGCCGATATTGGGGTTTTCCTTGTCGAGACTCACTGTGAGTTTCCTTTCTTTATTGTGGTTTAGAAATGCTTTAATGAGCTTGGCGCGCGGATAGGTTACATCGCGTTCAGCTTTGATGCGAACAAGTGCAGAAGAAAGCAGTGTCGCGGGATATGGCGTACCCTCAAGGATACTCCGCATGACGGCACCGGCGAGATTCGGCGGAATGTTTTCGCTTTTGCCAAGCGGAGCAATAGACACCAGCAATCGCCAAAGCGAAAGATGCTCTTTTTCTCTTGGACCATGAACAATGCGCAGGTTATCAAACCAGTCCGCGAATCGTCTTTCCATCTCAGCGACCGCTCCCACATGCCAAAAACGCACAGAAATACGTGCGGAATTCGGCGCAAGCCCAAGCACATAGAAGCGCGTAGCATCTGGCTCATGGAAAAATGAGCCTAATCGCACAGATGAGAGGAGTCGCTCAACAGCCGCAACACCCTTATCAGGATTGTCTTTTGCCGGTTCACCGAACAAGTCGATAAACTCATCTTCAAGAGCCGTCTTCTTCTCCGACCAGAACACTACCGTCGCATCGCCAACCGACATCTTCTGCCGCGAATCCTTTGAAAGCAGCGAATTCAGCGCTGTTGTGTATTTAAATGCCGCCGACTCACTTATCTGGGCGTTCTCCCCTTGTTTCTTTCCAAAAGAACAACTAGCCGGGAAGTTAAACGAGACGATGTTGCCACCGGTCGTATTTGCTCCTTGAACACCTTTGATTGCAGGATGCAACTTGGCAATAACATCCAAATTACCACTCACGAGGCAACGCCTCCCAGCGACATCATTCTCCGACACCGTCCCCATATTGTCAATCGCTTCCACGACATCCTTTTGCCGAAATACAGGTTCTTGCTGATCGACAATCCGAAACGAAACAAACGCACAAGTCTCAACGGCCTCTTTCCACACTGGATCGTCAGAAAGCTTGCGTTTACTCTCTGCATTTGCGAGAAATGCACAGATTGACTTTACCGCCGGAAGTGCAGACATTCTATTGAGACGTCCGCAAAAAGCCTTATGCTGCTCTAAAACACGCTCTTTCTTTCCCTTGCAGACAATACCTGTCGCATACTCGACATTGTCCCAGAGAAGATTTGAAACCACGCCTGAAGAACGCTTGACAGATTGAGGGACAAGAAAGGTCTTTGCCCGTTTTTTCTTACCGACAAATTCCTGCGTGTCCTCTACATGCACAAGCGAACCATCCCCCTGAATGATAATCAGATAAGGGATTTCCTTCCATTCCCATCCAGGCCGAGCGATTCCAGAATCAGGGTCGGCAGCCTTGCGGTCATAGTATTCCGTTAGTGCCTGTAGAATCATTTGAACACCTCCTCGGAATCAGGATGCGGAACTTTGATTACACCGTCCACCATCTTCGGACGATAGAACATCGGCTTGATGTCCTTGGGGTCGGAATAGTCCATATCATAAAGCATGAACCCGAGATCACGCGTCTCTGGAATTGGCTTCGTCGCCTCCACTGACGGTTCCTTTATGAGTCGAACCTCTTTGCATGAGAATTCACGACAACCCAGATAAGGATGCATGAAATATTGACCTTTTGTTGCTCGACGGTCAAACATTGCAGCGTACTTTGCCGGCTTTTCGTCAGGTCGCGCTTCTGCCTGGCGATACAATTCATCTCCATCTGCGTCGGTCAGCCATTCAGGGGAAGGATTCACGATCTTCGACCTATTTGCTGGCGGGATGAAATCAAACTCTGCGTAAAGCCGATATCTAACATCTCGCAAGATCAACCCCGCCCGCTGCTGGCGCACATCTTCAACAAAAATGCCATCGGAACGCGGGTTCGCCACTGCCGACACCTCGTTGCGTCTGACGCTTGTCCAACGGATAGGATTCAGCACATCTATCTTTGTTATCCGCCAAAGAATCGCTGGTTTCCAGAAAATGGCACTGTAAATACCGCGCGCTGCCGATGGCGTGATGACGTCGTAGCTCACGCGTTCGACCTTCATTTCCGGGCGCGTAAAACATGCGTAGTCGCCAGAGACCTCCAAGCAAAATCCTTTCATAACATTCCTTTCTTCTATATGATGAAATCCTCTGTTTGCAGCCCATCACCGAAAATATCCAAGCCGACATCGTCGCGATAGGCCGACGGTATGGCCTGGACATAGATTCCAGATGTCTCTTCTCGTTTAGGCGAAACGCACAACTCTTCAATGATTCCCTTTTCGAGCAATCCATATACGCATGATCGCGGCACGTTGACCGTGTAACGCTGAAGGCGGCGTATGATGTCACGTTTCGGTCCAACTGTTCGGAGAGAGTCAATAAGCGAATCATTGTTGTCGTAGCGGACAATTATTGGAACCTGTACCGCACCATCAATCATCTTGAACTCGGCTGCCGCTTCGCGGAATTGATACTGCATCGGTTCTGGTCGGTGTGCCGTGCCATTACGAAATCCTTCAGGAACAGAGACGCCAAGCAAAGGCTCAAATACGTTCCCCAAGTCATTCGCACGGGCATGCAAAGCTTTGAAGTATTCCAGATAAGTGCTGACATCATCGACATCTACGCCGGACGGACGTCTAAGGAGATCACTCATAGCATACTCTCCATCGCGCAAATCTTTTATTTTGGCGGATTCCGGCGGCATGAACACGACAACGCGTCCGAATCCGTCAAGACGCCCTTCACGATTGCAACGGCCTGCCGATTGCGCCACGGAGGAAAGTCCGGCAAAGGCGCGATAGACGATTGGAAAATCGATATCGACACCAGCCTCGACAAGCTGCGTTGAGATTACACGAATCGGTTCTCTATTTGCAAGCTTATGCTTAATTTCGGCAATGACACACGACCGATGTTCACCGCACATGCTGGCCGAAAGGTGAATGGTTCCTGCTGGCATCCTATCGAACAAATCATGGCAATCGCGCCGAGTATTCACGATGCAAAGAACCTGGTCATGCGACTTCAGTTCATCCGCTATGTCATCCCATGTGCGACGCACTGTGAGATCGACAGGAAATTCGATGGTCGTACGCTTGAGCCGATGGTACAAATCAAGTGAAGGCGGCACAATTTCGCGAACGCACGAATGGTCTATGCCCGGCAAATCCAACTGCGTTGCCGTAGAAAGAACGAATGATACATGATAATGCAACGCCAATTGCCGAATCGCCTCAACGCAAGGCAACATCAAATGTGTCGGCAATAACTGAACCTCGTCAAGAACGACAACACTTTTGGCGATATTATGAAGCTTGCGGCAACGGCTCGACCTACATGCGTAAAGAGACTCAAAAAACTGAACAGCCGTTGTGACAATAACGGGAGCATCCCAGTTCTCGGATGCAAGCCGCGACTGCGGTGTTTCCTTGTCTGGGTCAAAGTTGGAGTGGTGCTCAAGTACGTTTTCCGTACCAAGAAACCCTCGCAGAACATCTGCCGTTTGTTCAATGATAGAAGTATAAGGAATGACATATATGATACGCTTTAGTCCATGCCGAAGCGCGTGCCTGAACGCGAATGCCGTCCCCGAAAGCGTCTTACCCCCACCAGTAGGAACCGTGAGCGAAAACAAACCTGGCGGCAATCCCGCTGCATTTTCACAAGCTGCACGTATTTCTGCACGTATACGATTAACAGGAGTGTCCGCCGCCTCGCGCTGCTTTTCATCAAGTTTTGAGAAAAAGCATTGCGACAGCTCTGACAGTGATGCGGAGTTCGTCCTTAAAGCCGCACGTTCGGGATCCATGAACGCCTCTGTGTCAAGGAAGTCTGCGTCCACAAGACAGGAATACATCATACGAATCCAGAACGACAAGGAAGAATCAGTTGGACTGAATTGAAATGGAGGCCGGAGTTGACCGTTGATACAATCGGGGACATGGGCGGAAAGCCATTCACGAACGGAAGTCTCAGCAAGCACTGACGCCTCTTCTGCAAAGCGAATTACAAGCGCACCATTGGGAGTTTCGCCACCAGACCAGTCGGGAAGTCCGGCATGGTGACCTGCAACACAATAAGCAAGTGCCTTACCAATACCACCGGCATTACCCCAAAGCCAACATGCCCCAGCACCTGAATGCGAATGGCCACCATAATCCAAATCCTCATCTTCAATTCCATTACAGCGCAGAAGATACGACTGAAACGAGGAACGCACCTTGCCGAGATCGTGAAGTTCTCCAGCCAGTCTGCCAATATCACCACTGCCAAATGTCCCCGCGAATTCTGCGCAAAGCACAGCAACAGCATTGCAATGATCTTGCAAAAGCTGCCATTGGGCGACATCGTCTCCCCTGCTGTGCGCGTAAGTGCGAAGGCAGTCAAGGTCTTTCATGCCCCATATTATACCATTTCCTTCACACCATTTTACACGACACCTTTGATGTCGTTGTGATTCGGCGGAGGTGGTTAGCGGGTGAAGCGGAAGAATTCGGGAGTCATGTGCTGGAAGGAAATGGCGGGGCGCCACAGCTGGCTGTCGGCTTTCCCAAGCTGCTGCCAAGAGCCGTCCATGCCCAGACGAGCCACGGACACGCCGCGCCATTTCTCCGAAAGGCGAAGAGTAACGTCGTCGCGCATCTCCCCCGCAAGATTGTTGACCATCACCAGCATCTCGTCGCCGCACTCGGACACACAGGCAAGCACCCACGTGCACGGCGTCTCCGGCGCACAGACGTCAAGCCGCCCCCACGAAAGCCAGTCGAAGAGACGAACGAACAACTCCTGCTTGCGCGGCGAATAGATGCCGGACGAACGGTTGCCTGAAAGTCCCTGCGAGAGAACCGCCACACGTCCGCCCAGCGCATTCGCAAACACGGCGACAGAGGGCGCAACGACGTCATCGTCCTGCCCCACATACTCCGCCCACGCCTCGGCGCCCGGCAGAAGCTTGAGCCGCAGCAGCACGTTCGCCTCCACGCTGCCAACAGGATCGAGCAGCCAGCAGTTCACCCGCTTGCCGCGTTTGCGGCAGCCGGACGCCGGCAGGATGCGTTCGCTCGTGACTGGAAGACGGTCGACGCGCTCAGGCTCCACGCCGATAAGTCCGTTAAAACCGCGCGACGAAAGCGCAAGCGCGGCGGCTCCGTCCAGCAGGACGCCGCCGGAAAGAGCGCGGCGCACCGCGTCATCGTCCATCTGCTCCACCGACTGCGCTGAAAGGACCGTCGCGTCCCCGCCGACAGGCGAATATGGGAGCCCAAGCTTGCCGAGGAAATACGTGCCGTCGGCTAGAAAGTCAAGCGTCCGTCCCGGAGCCGCCGCACGCACCATGTAATGCTCCTTGGGATCGAACGAAACCCGAACGCCTACGGGGTGCGCCTTGGCGCGGAAGTCGCGCACCGTCTCAAGACGCCGCCGGTTGCGGCAGAACCAGTCGGCGTAGCCACCGTCCTCGAACGGATCGTCAAGGTACTGCGAGCAGTAGAGATACGAATCGCTTACGCCGCACATGAACGCACAAGCAATCTCGGAACCAAGGAATGACGCCGCGCTGAAGAAACGGTTGTGCGGATAAGGGTCTGACTCATGGATCAGCTCGATGTCCTTCGGCAGCGTCGCCGCGCTCCATGCAGCGTGCGCCAGCGTCTGCGGCAGCTTCACCGCGTTGTTATCATTATTGTACTTCGCGCCATAGATGCGGACGGTTGGACGCGTGCCGCCGGCGAGGGCGCGGGCAACGGCCTCCGTCGTGTCGCCGTCGAGATCAACGCGATACGACTGGCAGAGGCACGTGCGAATCGCAGGATCTACCCCGTCAATCGCGCGGCGTATCGCCTGCGCGAACGAGACAAGCGACGCCTTCTGCGTCTCGGCGAACGCCAGACGCAACGGAGCATTAGCCGCAGTGCGGTTGCGGAACGCCGCCGCAATCTCGGCGGCGGAAAGACGCTTCCCGTATCGCTCCGCAAACGCCGCCAGATGCCTATCGCAGAAGCAACCGCCCAGCGCATTTACGCCGCGATGCCAGGCAAGCTCGTAGTCGTCCTCGAAGAACACGATGAACGGCCTGCCGGCGCGGCAAGTCGCCGCGATGCCAGCCGTCAGGCGCGCCGTGAAGCCAGGATCAAGCGGACAGACCGCGTCGGAGACATGCCCTTCGCAATCTACGACATGCTGCCCCGGCACGCCGAACCCCTGCCGGAGCGTCGGCGCCAGCCACCAGCCCAGTTCAATGTCCGTTCCCGTGAGATGTCCGCGAATCTCCGCAATCCGCTCGCCCAGACGACGGTACGTCTCCTCGGTCGTACGGTTGAACTGCGTGTTCACCGCATGCGGACCTGTCAGGACGAACCGCCGCAGCCCCCAGCGTTCCCGTGCCGCCCGCAAGTCTGCAGCCAGCGTCTTCGCATCGGCCATGTCCGGATTGACCGGCACCATAGGGTCGAGCGGTGCGGCCCTTGCGCCAATGAATACCGCCGCACACGACAGAAGAAGCCAGGACTTCATCCTCAAGTCGCTTCGGGATAATGCTTGCGGCGTGCGGCGGCGAAGACCTTGATTCCCTCGATGACCTTGGGCTTCTCGACCTCTATCGTCCGGGCCCACGGCGCCATCATATAACCCTTGAGATGCGCTGGATTGACGTTCTCCTTGCAGAGCCCGAGCAGCGCGTCCGCCCCGCCGACATGCGACCAGTTCGAGGTGCAGGGCAAAATGTCAAATCCGGCGCGGTCAAGCTCGAAGATGGAGGCAGCGAGGTTGTGCTGGTGCTCCCATGTGTCGAGCTTCTTCTCCAGCTCGGGACGCCACGTGCGCTTTTGTTCCGGAAACTTGTCGCTATAGCACCAAGGCACCTGCAGGACGCCGCGCGACATGCGCTTCAGGTACTCTTCCCTTCCGCAGCAGATGCGGTCGGACCACATCATCGCGCGCGCACCATTCCGCTCCACCTGGTTGACCGTGTAGTAAAGATCGTTCCACCAAAGGTCACCGTTACGCATGACGGCATGCTTCCTGCTCTTCATCACGACCGGCACCTCCTCGTCATACCCGATGTGGAAGTAGCGCGGATTGTCGAATACCTCCGCCACATCGCGTATCACGTCCGCAATGACCTTGTAGTATTCGGACGTGGACGTGATGTGGTGATAGTCCTTCAGCCAGGCGTCATGGCCTGTCGAGAAGTTCAGCTTCGGAATCGGCTCAAGGCCAAGCTTCCGCAGGCGCGCCAGGTCGGCACGCATCTTCTCGGCGTTCCAGCTGCCCTTCACCCAAAGCTTGGGATGGCTGGGGAAGGCATACGCCTCACCCACGTCGACAATCAACATGTTGTAGCCTTCCGCGCCCACAAGCTCCGTCTCCTCACGCCAGAGCGCCTCGTCGGTACGAAGGCAGTCGATGACGCGCGACGGCATGATGCCGTGGTCGTCGAGCTTGTCGTCCGGCCAGCGCTTGCGCTCCTCTTCGAGCGACTTTGGCAGGCCGTCCTCCCATTCGCCCCACATGTTGCTGCCCAGATGAAGCAAGATTCCCCAGATCATGTCTTTTTCCATAACTGTTCTCCTTTACTTTAATTTCAAGCTTCTAATTACAAGCTTCCGTCGGCAGACCATCCTGCCGAAGCCTCCTGCGAACGGTCGAGATTGCTTTGAGCGACCGTCGTCGGGCCCTGTGCCAGCATCATCGGCTGCGTGTAAACAACCTCTTCAGAGCCGTCCAGCGCGTAGGCCCTCACGCGCAGATAGCCATACCGCTCCTCTTCGCCCGCAGACACCGTGAACGACAGGTCCGTCGCCTTGTTCTTCCACTGACTGATGCCGCGGCGCGTGATGAGCTGGACGTGCGCCGGCTTGTCGAGCGTCACCTTCAGGTGCCGGCCGTCGAAGCGAATCGACGTGAACCGCAAGATGCCCTTGCCCTTGATTGCGCCGTACCAGTTCCCCAGGCGGTATGCCCTGAGGCACGCATGGACCGTCTTCTCCGGCACAAGCAGCACGTTCGTGCCGAACACCTGCCCCCAGTCCGGCACGAAGAACCCGAAGCACTGCCGCCCCGTCGAAAGCGTGCGGTCCCAGTAGTCCTCGCAGTTCTGGTTGGTCCACGGATAGGTCTTGCTCATGTTGTAGACCTCGATGCCCAGCACGCGCGGGTCAAAGTCGAGCAAGTCCCATATCAGCTCGTCGGGATGGTGCGACCAGGACGGATGGTTGATAGTCACGCCGCCACCGTCGGGGTAGACGAGCGCATCGATCATCCGCCGGATAGAAGTCTTCACCGGCTCGCCACACCCCCAGCTGTATCCGTGCTTGAACGTCTTGAAGCCGCCGCCCTGGTCAAACGTGCCGGACGCGTAGGCGGAGCCTGGCGCACAGAGGTGAAGGCTGCAGTAGCGATCGGTGAACCAGTGGTGCTCGGCGTTCGGCGCCTCAAGGATGTTGTCTGGCGCGTTCGGGAAGCGCAGTTCGCCCTCGGTGAACGGCAGCATCGCGCGCCGCTCAGGCTTCAGCTGGTCCGCCCACTGCCCCACGACCTTCGTCCAGTCTATCGGCCCGTTGATCCGCTTGCCGTTCAGCATTACCGGGAAATCGTGATGGACCCAATAGTGCCGGTCGCGGAAGGTCTTTACAGGCATCGTCGGAGCGGACGGATAGTAGTTGGACAGAGTCAGGAACTCGAACCCGCGCTTGAGGTACGAATCCAGCATCTTCTGGTTCGTGCAGTGGCAGTGGGAAGAGGTATGCACCTCCTTCACTGTCGCCCAGTCGATGTCAGCGTATGGCCGCCGGTTGCGCGGCGGGACTTGACCGGACGCAGTCTCCGGTCGCGCCGCAACGGCAGGCTGGGGACGGTCCGCCCTGCCAAAATTGGCAGCGCCAATCCCCGCCATCGCAGCCAAGAAACTTCTTCTTCTCATAGTCCTGCGTTCCTCACATCTCTTCATCGCCCAAGCGGACACAGCCGTGCAGAAAGGGCGCCGTACTTGTGCAGAATGTCAATGCGTTGAACGACCCGCTTCCCCTCCTGCGAGAACGCAAACTGCGCCGTCACGCCGCCGTCTTCGTCCGAGGAAAGGAAGAATATCCCCACCTTCGCTTCCGAGCCGTCGTCCGTCTTGATCTCCTCCACGCCCTTGTACACAAGCGATTGCTCCCTTACCTTCACGCCCGAAACGACCGCAACGTCCAGCCGTGCGCCCGGGTCAAGCCGCGAGACGTCAAGCCTCCGCGCATGGAAAATCAGGCTCAGGAGATCGAACACCTGATCGGACCGCCGCGCCTCGCCCTCCTTGACCGTTCCGTCCTTGAACACCTGCCTAGAGGAGATGAGACACCCTCCTTCGGACGGATAGGAGAAGGCCGACACCTCGTCGTAAACGCAGCCCCCCTCCTCCGCATGTTTCTCATAGCGCAGCGGCTTCAGCTCCGGCGTCAGGCGCGTCGTCAAGCAGGCATAGAGGTGGTAGATGATGTCAACGACAGGAAGCGCCTTTAGCGTCATCGTCACCTCATACGCCCCATCCAGCTCCTTGACGTCAAGACTGGCCATTCCCGCCTTAACCGAAACGAATCCGCACTTCAGATAAAGCGCATAGGTGAACGTCTCGCCGTCGTCAAGCAGAGGTGCTGAATCCGCAAAAGCCGTTCCCCATGAAAGCGCGCACGCCAGCAACACGGTCCGGACAATGCTAAACTTGCACATCAGAAATCGAAGTCTACGAGGATCGGACGATGGTCGGACGGATACCAGATATCGCTCACCCCGGCGTATGTCGGACGCGTATAGCGGTCGACCACGACCCGAATCTCCGTCATCCGGTCGTAGAGCCCACGCGTCAGGTATACGTAGTCGATACGCGCCTTATCCCCACAGGTGACGTGGAAGTCGTTCGGCAGCCATTCGTGCAGGGCATCCACGAGCGGCGTACTTTCGGCAAGCCACCGATGGACGGCGTAGCGAGGTGAATCTGGCGGGCAGTCGTACATCCGTGCGTCGACCGGCGAACGGGCGTTGTAGTCGCCAGCGACGACCCAAAGCTGGTTCGACGCGTCCGGCACGGTGAAGAACGACTTGTTGAGAACGGTCTCGATCTCCTCGCGCCGCGCGAGGTCACCGCCGAACTTCGCCGCGCTGGCCTTGCGCTCCGCGTCCGTCTTGCAGCCGTGCCCCCACGGCGCCCAGTTGAGGTGGACGGTCACGATGTTCACGACATTCGTGTCCACTCTGACCCGAGCCCATCCCGATCCGGTCGGGACGAGGTCCTTGGCGACGCCCTCGATGGGGAAGCGCGACGTAATGCCCTGCATATAGCACTTCGGATTGTCCGAACTGATCCAGACGTGGCGATGCCCGTACCGCGCGGCGAGTTCCGGCCAGCCCTTGGGGAGAATCCTCTGCGATTCGTCGCGGACGGCGTCCGTGATGCCGGTCTGCCGCTTGGTCCTCACCTCCGCGAAGACGCAGATGTCTGGCGACTGCTTGCAAACCCATGCGACGAAGCGGTTGAAGTTGTCGGTCTGCCCGTCCCACATCCCGTCTTGTATGTTCCAGTAGAGAAGCCGCGTCGCCCCGCAGGACGCGCCAGCGAGCATGCCGACGAGGAACGCCAACGCAGCCGCCCCGAATTTCCGCCGTGTGCAACCTGAAACTCTCATGGTTTTCTCAAGCCCCTATCGTTCGAACGGGCAGATCACGCGGCAACCGAAGTTCAGGTACCGTGTAGAGACACTATCCGCATTCCGCGCCGCTGAGCGTGCATTGTAAGCACCATGTGCAAAGCTCCCGCCACGCTTCGTCTTTGGCTTGTAACTGCCCGTAAATGTCGTCGTTCCATCGAAACAGTACGCTGGATTGGAAATGTCGATATTGGGATTCGCCCCGATGTTCGCCGGTACAAGAACCTGATACCAGTCGATGCAAAGCTCGGCAACGTTGCCATGCATGTCGTAAAGTCCCCAGCTGTTGGGCGCATACGAACCGCAGATGGCAGGGCCAGTCTCCGGTCCGCAGTTGCCATCCGACCCTCCGCGCCCTCCATTGTCAATGTGCCGCCCGGGAATGGTTGAACCCATGTAGATTGAACCGTCGCCCCAATAGCCCTCTCCGTTCCCGGCGCGGCAGGCGAACTCCCACTGCGCCTCGCTCGGCAAATCAAAATCGATGCCCGTACGCGTCTTCAACTTGCCAAGGAAAGAGTTGCCATGAGGTGGATTGGGATATTCGTTGCCGACGTTGTAGGAGTCGTAGGTGCCCGACGTACGGATTTCGTTGTAGGAGATGTTCTGGGCAGGACGCATCGCACGATAGAGCGCATTTGTCTGTGTGTAGGAACCCTCAGTTCCAACCCATGGCCAGTCGCCCATCACCTGCCGCCATTGCTCCTGCGTCGTTTCGAATACCGCCATGTAATAGTCGTTCGTAAGCGCCACGACGCGCGATGTCTCGTTGGTACCACGCCCGTCTTCAGCAACGCTGCCCATCGTCCACGTCACGTCCTTGGCAAGAATCTTGCGCATCAAGAGAGCGGTCTGACGATAGGCCGTGTTATTCGTAACGCCGCCCGGCACGGAATCGGCGTCCGGATAGTAACGCCACGTGTTCGGATTTGCATTGGCTGCAATGTTCACAACCATGTAGTCCGGTGGATTGTCCATCGCCCACGCCGTGACGACGGCACGTATCTTTCCGGCAGGAAGATTGCCCTCGGGGTCATCCGCCGGCCATGAACGGCATGGACGCCATGTGATCGTATGCGTCCCAGACCCGGAAACCTTGCAGTTTGCCTCACTGCTCGACATCAGCCCCGGCACGATGTTGTCATTGCCGATGGACGCCCACACGTCGCCAGTAACGTTCGTCTGAATGTCGAGCGTGACAATGGCCGGGGTCTCGGTCAGCGTATAGGTGATGGTAACCGTGTTCACATTGTCCTGATAGAACGTAACGTTCTCCGCGACCGGCACGGCAAAAGCCGCGGCAGCGGTCAAAGTTGCGAAAAGCAGAACTGATGTTTTCATGGCAAATCCTTTCTGAAAGAAGTTGAACGACCGATCGACTTACGGAACCTCTACAGGGCACATCACGCGGAAACCGTTGTTATGCCACTGCGTGGCATTTCCTTCGCTGTTGCGTGAATCATGCTTGCATGCATTGGCGTTTTGATACCACGCTCCACCCCTCTTGACCTTGGCGCTGCCGCTCGTGCCGGAAGGATACAGCAGCTTTGACGGATCGGAAGTATCGATGTTTACACGATAGTCAAGGCTTTTGAGGGCAGAGTCCGTTCCGGTGTACCAATCAAGGCAGAACTCGTTCACGTTGCCGTGCATATCATAGAGGCCCCAATCATTCGGCGCATACGAACCGCAAATGGCCGTGCCGCTTTCAGGTCCGCAATTGTAGTTTGCCGTACCAGACGCTCCACCTCCATTGCTTGTGAAACGCCCCAAAGCCATCAGATTCGCATCCGAATCGTCATCTCCGTTACCCCAGTATCCTGCGCCATGTCCAGCAAAGGCGGCGAACTCCCACTGCGCCTCGCCCGGAAGGTCGAAGTCAAGATGCGTACGATACCTCACGACACCAAGGAACGAACTGCCGTGCGGGGGGGTTGGGGAAGTCGTTTGCGGCATTGTAGGTTGCACGGCTGCCCGACGTGCGGATCTCATTATAGGCGACAATCTCAAGCGGACGCATCTCGCGGTAGAAGAGATTGGTGAATGCAAAGTTATTGCTATGAGAATCGGACTTCTCACGGTAGCCGCCCATGACCTGCGCCCACTGTGCTTTCGTCACCTCAAAGACGCCCATGTAGTAGTTGTTCGTCAAGGTGACATAGCGGGTGGAGGAAGTACCGCCCATCGTCCATTTGATTCCCTTGGCCATGATCTTGCGCATCAGAAGCGCCGTCTGCCGATAGCGCACGTTGCCGAGAACGCCGCCAGGCACAAAGTCCGCGCTGGGATAATACCGCTGCGCATTCGTCTGATCGTATGCATAGTAGGAGATGTCGGCAACCATATAGTCAGGCGGGTTGTCAAGCGGCCATGCCGTAACGACGGCGGTAATGTCCGCGTTCCCATCCCAGGCGTCCATTCGCCACTTGATCGTATGAGGCCCTTCGCCAGACACCTTCATCCAGACGTCGCTTCCATGAAGGATGCCTGACACGACGGCTTCACCGCCGATGGAAACGCCGCTCGCACCGTTCGTCAAGATGTCGAACGTGATGACCGCAGGGCCATTGGCAAGCGTATAGGTAACTGTCAGAACGTCATCCGCAATAGTGCTGGAGGTGATGGATGCCGTCGGCTGAGGATCGGCTATTGCCACAACTGCGGCAAATGCTGCAAACAGGAAGACTTGCGTTCTCATGGTGTTCCTTTCTAAAAAGTGCCTTTTCTGTTTCAGTTCGCTTCAACAGGGCAGACGACGCGGAAGCCGATCGGATCCCAGCGCGTCGCGGCTCCATCCTTGTTGCGGGCGGCCGATCGCGCCGCGTCGATTGAATGATTATAACTGCCGCCGCGCCGTACCTTCGCCGAGCCGTCTTCATTGTCGGAGAGACGCTTGGCCGGATTGGCGGGGTTGATATTGACTTGATAATCGAGATTGACACCCGCCACAAACCAATCTAGACACCATTCGGAGAGGTTTCCGTGCATGTCGTAGAGTCCCCAGTCGTTCGGCGGATAGGAGCCGCAGATTGCCGGCCCAGCTTCTGGACCTGAGCCGCTACCCACATTCGCCGCAGTGCGACCTATGCCCAAACTGATGGGTGCGGTGGCGACCGTGCCGAGATAATCGTACTTCGCGCCGTTGCCCCATTCCCCTTCTCCATGTCCGGCGCGACAGGCGAACTCCCACTGCGCCTCGCCGGGAAGGTCGAAATTGATGCCTGTGCGCTCGTTGAGCTTGTAGAGGAACGAGCCTTCATACGGCGGGTTCGGAAAGTCCATCGCGGCATAATACTTGTTGTCCGTCCACATGCGGATATCACAGTACGAGACCTTGCCGACCGGACGCATCTCGCGATAGGCGGCATTGCTCCAGCCGGACGGCCAGTCGCCCTTGATGAGGTACCACTGCGCCTGCGTCACCTCAAAGACGCCAATGTAGTAGTCGTTCGTGAGCGTCACCGGATTCGTCCGCTCTTGATCTGCATTGCGCCAATATTCGCCGACGCTGCCCATGTCGAACGTCTTGTTGCGGGCGTGGATGCGGCGCATCAGCAGCATCGACGTGCGGTACGTCGGGCAGCTGGTGACGCCGCCCGGCACGAAATCGACGCTCTGGTAATAGCGCTGCGTATTGGGATTGGCGTGTTCCGTGATGTCCACCGCCATGTAGTCCGGCGGGTTGGCGAGCGACCACGCCTTGACGACGGCACGCGTCTTGTTGGCGACCTGGTTGTGGTCCGCCCACGCGCGGTTAGGCGTCCACTTTATCGTGTGCGACCCGGCTCCCGTGACCCTTCTGAACACGTCGCTGTCGGCGGAGATGCCGGTGACGATGTTTTCGCCGCCGATTGACGACCACACGTCGCCCGTGACGTTAGTCTGGATGTCAACGGTGACGATGGCCGGCGATTCGGAAAGCGTGTAGGTGATCGTGACGGTCGGGCCGCTCTGGCTGAACGAAACGACCTCGGCGCGCGGCAGTGCGAAAGCTGACGCGACGGCGAACGCGGCGGTTGCGGCAAGCAGTGTTTTCATGTTCAATCCTTTCCAGTTGCCGACGGTCAGCGGACGATGATGACGGCACCCACCCTCGACCGGTAAAACATGGAATTCCATGCGCCCGACGGGGAGAACGTACGATAGCGAGTCTCAAGCGCAGATGCCAGAGCGAGTTTGCCGGCTGTCTGCGCATTGACCGTTCCGACCGATACGGTCACCGCATTGGACGGATTCGCCGCCGGATAACCGGAGATGATGTACTCGTAGGCACCGAAACTCGCACCGACGGCAAGACACAGTGACAAGCACAGAAGCAATGTTCGCATAACGATGTTCCTTTCCCTATCCTCTAGCTTACGGGGATATTGTATCATCTTCCCCGTCTACCCGTCAAACGCTGAAAGCAAGGAAACTAATCGCGCCGGAAGGCGGCTGCGACCGAAGCGAACGCGAAGTAGAGCGCTGTGCATGCTATGGACGCGCCCTTGAAACTCTGCGGAGCGACTATCGACAGCAATGCGAGCAGCGCCAGCATCACCGCCGCCAGGACACCGAAAACAGGCAGGCGGCGCACTGGCGCGCTCGCCGAACGCGCCGGCGGCGGCACGGCCTGCTCCGCAAGTTCGGCGATGCGTGCTTCTACGGCGTCCACGTCGCGACGCACGGCATCTGGAATCGGCTTGCCCGCTCCGCAAAGACCGGCAAAGACGGCGTATGCGGCACCGGCAAGGAGAAACGTTGGCAGGAAAAGGAAAAACGGGTGCATCCAGCCGCACTTCAGCGCAACGGCCACGAACACCGCCGAGACAAGCCACGCCGCCAGTGCCGCCGGATTCACCTTGCGTCCGCGATAGAGGTTCCAGTAGCGGACGAACCCAATGCGCGGAAAGAGCCAATGCTCGACCAGGCAGATCGCGCCGACAGACGGCAGAACAAGCACTACGGCATTTACGAGCTTGTCGATGCGCATCATCGCGGGGAAGCAAGCGCAGACTGCAATCACCGCGCCCACGGCGAACGAGAGCTTACGCAACGAAGCCTTCGGCGCGAACGTCGCGAACGAGAGCGCGGCGCGATAAATGTTCGGCGTCGCCGTCGTCCAGCCCGCCGCCACAACCGCCAAAAGACCCATCCAGCCGAGCACCGTGCCGGCAACCGCACCCGAATCGAGCTGCGTGAGATCCTTGCCGATCAGCGCGGCGGCAGTCGCGCCCATGATTCCGGCGCATGTCCAGGCGAAGAAGTGCCCGATGAACATGCCGTATATCCCGACCCAACCGTAGCACCTGCGCTTCGCATAGCGGAATATCGACATGTCGTTCAGCCCCGCATGATAGGCAAGGTTGCACATCCACGCAAATGCCGCAACGTGAATCCACGTGAGATGCGGCTGCCCCTCCGGCACATTGCCAGTGAAGACGTGCGACTCGATGAGGCGCATAAGGCCACCAACGCCGTCGACCTCGCCGAATCCCGTCGCGCTGCAAAGGGCCGGAAGCGACACCGCCGCGCCGCAGAAGAACATCACGATCATCCACGGAGCGCAGATAGAGGAGAACCTCGCCACACCCTTGAAGCCGTACGCCGCAACGAACACCGTCACCGCCGCGAGCGCCAGCGTCAGGACGACCGAGCCCGCGCTCGTCGGATACCATTCCAGCTGGACGGGAAGTCCGAACACCTCCTTGACCGACGTCGAGGCGATGGCCGTCATCGCCGCCGCGTAGAAGATGGACGTCACGCCCCACGCCGCGTTGTAGGCGCGCTGGAACCACGGGCCCGTCGCCTTGCGCAGGTAGGCGAAGAGCGACAGCCGCGTGTCGACGGCGATCGGGGCCGTGCAGAACGCATACATGCACGTCGCAAGCAGGTTGCCGACGACAAGCCCGAGCAAAAGCTCCTTCGCCCGCACGCCCCACGTCACCAGCAGCGCGCCGATGACGAACTCCGTCGCCGCGATGTGCTCTCCGCCGTATATGCCGAGGAAGTCGCCCAGTCCCGACAGCCGCGACTGCGGTACGGGACGCTCCTCGGCAGGGATTTGCGCCGCGCGTAACTCGATCTCTTCCCGTGTCATGCCGTCCGAGTCGGAACTGCGGCCTCTTCTGCGGGAACTAGCGCACGACGCGCACGCGGATTACCGCATCGGACGCGGCAAGCGCCTTCACGACGTCATCAGGAATCGCCGAGTCGGTGTCGATCAGCGTATAGGCGAAGTCGCCGCGGCTCTTGTTCGCGATGGCGTCGATGTTGACCTTGGCGTTGCCGAGGATCGACGTGAACGTACCAATCATGTTCGCCTCGTTCTTGTGGCAGATCGCAACGCGGCCAGCCCTCGTCGGCACCCCGAGCGAGCACGCCGGATAGTTCACCGAATTGACGATGTTGCCGTTCTCCAGATAATCGCGCATCTCCTTGACCGCCATGACCGCGCAGTTGTCTTCGGCCTCAGCGGTGGACGCCCCGAGGTGCGGGATCACGATGCACCCCTTCTTGCCGGCGGTCGTCGCGTTCGGAAAGTCCGAGACGTAGCGGCGCACCTTGCCCGCCTCAAGCGCCTCGAGCATGTCCTTCTCGTTCACGAGCGCGTCACGCGCCGCGTTGATGATGATTACGCCGGTCTTCATCATGGCGATGGCCTCGGCGTTGATCATGCCCTTCGTCGAATCCAGCGCCGGAACGTGGATCGTGATGTAGTCGCAGGCGCGGTAGATCGCCTCGACGTTCTTGCAATGCTTGACGGCGCGGGAAAGGTTCCATGCGGCGTCGACCGACAGGTAGGGGTCGTAGCCGAACACTTCCATGCCAAGGCCGACCGCGGCGTTGGCGACCTTCTGTCCGATGGCGCCGAGACCGATGACGCCGAGGCGCTTGCCCTGTATCTCCGTGCCGGCGAACGCCTTCTTCGCCTTCTCGGCGGACTTGCCTATCGCCGCGTCGGCGGCGTTCTCCTTGACCCATTCGATGCCGCCCACGATGTCGCGGCTGGCGAGCAGCATGCCAGCGATCACCAGTTCCTTCACGCCGTTGGCGTTCGCGCCGGGCGTGTTGAACACTACGATCCCCTTCTTCGCGTATTCGGCGTGCGGAATGTTGTTCACTCCCGCGCCGGCGCGCGCGACCGCAAGGAGTTTCGCCCCAGGGGTCAGCTCGTCCATCTTCGCCGAACGCACGAACACGGCGTCGGCTTCCTCGAACTTCTCGGTGCGGACGTAGTTGTCCGGCAGGTTACCGAGTCCGCAATCCGCAATCGGATTGAGGCAGTTGTACTTGTAGTTCATCTTTTCCTTCTTTCTTCCGTAGAGTTTATCATGGAATTTCACCGTCACGCATGACGGTGACGGATATTATAGCACAAAACCGGGCGGTTGGGCGAACGCCCGTGGTGCCAGAGGCGGGACTCGAACCCGCACGCGGGAAACTCCGCAGGGGATTTTAAGTCCCCGGTGTCTGCCATTCCACCACTCTGGCCAAGGCTAGGGTATTATAACAAATCGGAAGCGGAGCCGCTCCTCTTCGCCTCATCCCACAGCGCGTCCATCTCGGCAAGCGTCATGTCCTTCATGCTGCGGCCCTGCGCCTTCGCCGCAGCCTCGACCGCGCGGAATCGCCTGGCGAACTTCACGCTCGCGCCCTCCAGCGCGCTTTCCGCGTCCACGCCGAGATGCCTCGCCAGGTTGCAGACGCTGAAGAGCAGGTCGCCCAGCTCCTCCTTGACGCGCTCCGAATCCGCCGGACGCTTCGAGGTGCGCTCTGCGGCGGCACGCTCCAGCTCCGCCGTCTCCTCGCGGACCTTGTCGAGCGGACCCTCCGCATCCTTCCAGTCGAAGCCGACGCGCGCCGCCTTCTCCTGCGTGCGCTGGGCCTTGAGCAAGGCTGGCAGCGCGAACGGAACGCCGTCAAGCGCCGAATGCCGAGACTCCTTCCTGTGCTCGAGCTGCTTGATCTGCTCCCAGTTGCGCAGCACCGTCGCGGAATCCTTCGCATCGACGTTTCCGAAGACGTGGGGGTGGCGGTGGACGAGCTTGTCGGCGATGGCGTTGGCAACGTCATCAAACGTGAAGCGCCCCTCCTGCTCGGCCATGACGGACTGGAACATGACTTGCAGCAGCACGTCGCCCAGCTCCTCGATGTGATTCGCCTTGTCCTCCGGACGGTCCATCGCCGCAAGCAGCTCGTACGCCTCCTCAAGGACGCATGGCTTCAGGGACTCCAGCGTCTGCTCGCGGTCCCATGGGCAGCCCGTCTCCGGATTCCGGAGCCGGACCATAATCTCGTGAAGTCTTTCGATTCCGCTCATGATTGGAAATTATATCACATTCTCCGCCGTCACTTCGCCGGCGACGCCGGACGGGAAAGCTCCAGCACCATACCCCCCTTGCGCCTGGCGAACGACACGGTAGCGCCCAGCCGCCGCGCGCGCTGGCGCATGCCCTCCAGCCCGAAATGGCCTTCCTTGGCGCCTGGCGCGGTATCGGGGTCGAACGGCGTCCCGTCGTTGGCGATGCGAAGGAGCCAGCCTCCCTCGCCTGCGGCGTCCGAAGATATCGCCACCTTCCGCGCTCCGCCGTGCTTGACGGCGTTGCCTATCGCTTCGCGGACGATCAGGCTCAAGTCTCTCATCGACGCGGCGTCCATCTTCGGCGGAAGTCCCTCGATGCGGGCCTCCACGCGGCAGATGCCCTTCGCGGTCTCATCGTGCGCCAGCCGGTGGAGCAACTCGGCCGGCGACAGCCGCATCATGTCGTCGTTCTTAAGTCCCCAGACGACGTCGCGTATCTCGCGCTTCGCCCTGACGAGCACGTCCTGTGCTTCCTGTATGCGGTTCAGCTTCAGCAGCATTCCCGCCCCGACAAGGTGCTGTTCGATGGTGTCGTGAAGATCGTCCGCCATTCGCCGGCGCTCGGCTATGATGGTGCGGGAGCGGAACAGGCGGCGGCGCTGGCGCACGACGATTACGGCGACCGCAAGCAACGCCACAGCAAGCGCGACGACCGCAACAAGCGAGATAGCCGTAACCAGGCGACTGCGGCGACGGGCGAGATACGCGAGGTCTGGCACAAGCGTCATGTCGCCTGACGCCGCCACGTTTATCTTCACGCCCATGACATAGTTCGACCGCCCGATAAGCGCCGACTGGTCAAGCATCAGCTCCACCACGCCTTTCACCGTCACCTTCGGGTGCGTCAGGTCGGCATCCGAGAGGAAGTCTGGCGCGTCGTCGGTCATGACGTTCACCGGGACGCCGCCGACGTTAATAGCGAAGCCGTTCTCCGTCACTCCGATCACGCGTCCGGCCAGCGCAACGCGAAGCCAGTTGACGTCCTTCTTCCTGCCGCCGACGTAGATGAGCTCGTCGAGCGACACGGGACGCGGCGCGGGCAACGGCGCAGATCCTGTGCGATGCCATTTCGCCGCCACGAAGACGATGCGGCCACCCTCCAGCGAAGGCGATCCTTCGACCGTCACCACGTCGCCAGCCTTGGGCAGCGTTCCGCTCGCAAGCACCTTAAGCCCGTCGTCGTCCTTCTGCAGGAAGAACCTCCCGTCGGCGGCGAACGTCACCACGCCCGAGACTTCGGCGACACGCCCAGCCCCGGCAAGCGCCTCCGATATCTTCTCGACGACCCTGCCGCGCACTTCGTCGGCGTATTCGCCGATGGTAAGCGTCCGCTCGCCGGACGCCGCGAAGGCGGCCGCGACGGAAACGGCGAATGCGACTAGCTTCTTCATTGGCGACGTCTGAATTCTCTTTTGAGATGTTTGGCGGGCATTATATCAAAAACGGCGAACGCTTGCGAGTCGCGCAAGTCCGCAATTTCCGCAGCGGCTGCATTTGCAAAATCAGACTTCCCCGGCGTCGCGAATGAAATCGCTGAGCTCACCGCCTCCACCCAATAACGTTGCGTTCGGCGGCAGCATCAACGATTACAAAAGAAAAATCTCACCCGGCCAGCCAGCCCAGTTGATGTCATCTGCGATTCCGCATTCCCTAAGATATTTTGCCGCCTCGTCAAAAGTCACTTCAGGGGGCTGGTGAAATTTTTCCCCTTCCACCATCAGCATTCCAGGGCGTCAAGGAATCCGTCAACGAGTATGCCGACCTTCTTCCAAGTCTTGACCGCCTTGACCCAGCGCTCCGGGATGGCGTCGAAGCCATAGTACGCGCCGGCGATCTGTCCAAAGACCGCGCCGATGGAGTCAGAGTCGCCGCCTAGATTCACGGCCGCGACCAGCCCTTCCTCGAAGCTCTCGGTCGTGTTGAACGCCCAGAGCGCGGCCTGCAGCGTCGAGACCGCCCAGCCGGAGTTGTTCACCAAAGCGCGCTTCAGCTCCTTGCCCGGGCCGGAGTTCGTGCGGCGTCCCGACATGTGCTCGTCGAGGACTGACGCAAAGGAGTCGCAGACGTTCCTGACGACGGACGACGCATGCGTGAGGTCGCTGATCTCGTGCATGACCTTCGCTGGGTCTCGCTCCTTCTGCGCAAGTAGGTACGACGGCGCGAATCGCATGATCGAGCCGTTGCCCTGCGAGTCCTCTCTACCGTTAACCAGCGATCCGCGAGCAATCGCACAGACCGACGTCTGCGTCGCGCAACCAACATCAAAAGCCCTGCCGTCAATGGACGACAGATGCCCTTCCATAAGCCACCTAACGAACGTCTCTCCAATGTCTTTAAGGTTATAGCCGCCTTTACGGACGTATGAATCCATGATGCACATCGCCATAGAACCGTCGTCCGTCCAGTATCCGGGCGGCAGGTTGAACACCGGGCACTTCACCATTTCCGTAATCCACGGATGGCTGTCCTTGCCGGTAAACTGTATGGGGCTTCCGAAAGCATCGCCAACGATGAGCCCCCAGAGCATTCCTTTTGCCTTGTTTCTGTCCATTGTCAGTATCCCTTTCTTGTTTTTGTTTCATTTCGGCGTGACCGGAGTCTGCGCCCTGCCGTTGAACTCCCTGTCGAACGGGGCAAAGTTAGAATGCCGCGAGTTGTGGTCTTCGATGACCGCAAAGCGCACGACGCGGTACTTGTCCGCGAACTCCGCCTCGCGCAACACCTCGTGGAAGAGTTGCGCCATATGTCCCGGCGGATTACAAAATGCGCCACACCCCCATGCGCCGAGTACGATGGCGTCATGTCCATGCAGAAGTCCGATGCGGAGCATGGAACGTATCTTGGACTTCGTGGCCCTAACCGCCCAATCGACAAGCCGCCCGTCGCTGGTGAGGTCGGGACGATTGATCGCGGCAACTGACACGACCGCGCACTCGAGCGGCGTCTCGACGAGTGCATCGCCGTTCCGCGAGCTTGTGCGGAAGAACGTAACCCGTCCAGAATAGATGCCGCCCGTGTTCCGATCCATCGGATAGCGTCCGTTGCCGAGCGGCAAACCAAGTAGGCTGGCGTGGTATTCGTCGAACTGGTAGAGCGAAACGCAGAGGTCGCTCTGGCGGAAAAGCGACTCCTCCTGCGCCCGCGCCCCGTTAATGACACCACCCCCAGGCGTACGGCGGTTCGCCATGTTCAGCATGATCGGCCTGTATCCTTCCTTGACGAGCTTGCGGGCGGTCTCGATGCAGTCCTCGTTCACCGCATCACAAATGGCCGTCCCGACCGTCGGCACATTGTCCACCCTTGGCGGATTCTGGTAGAACACGCTAGCCTTCAGCACGTCGCCTATTCCGGGAAGCTTGACCTCCGCACCCGATGGAGCGGTGTACAAGCCATTCCGGCAAATCTGCATCGTCTCGGCGAAGATGTCGCGGTTCTTCTGCTTCCTCTCGGCAACCGCCGGATCGTATCGATGGTGATGGTGGTGCATTTTCGTCCCTTTCCCATTGCGAATTTTCTTATGGTCATTTTAACCAACTGACAACATTATATCATATTGCTGATCTGACCGCAAGGGGGTCTGGTCATTTTTTCGCTCGGCTAGAATCGAGCCCACACCCTACCGTCGGCGGTAGAGCTTGGCGGGGGCGTGGGCGCGGCCGCCGAGGTCCGCCCACTCGCCCTCGCACACCTCCAGGAGCGGATTGCTCGTCGCGGTCAGTTGGCGACGGAAATTCGGGATGTTGCCCCGGTCGATCGGGTCTCGCGCAAGCGAATAGCGCGTTAAGTACTGATAGACGCCGATATAGTTTGAGAGCGTGAACTTCTCCGGCAAGAAGAGAAATACAAGCTCCTTCTTGTCGTACGCGAGCATCCGAAGGAACGACTGCGCTATGATTTCGGCGTGGTCAAACGCGAGCGGATTTTTCTCGATCTTCGTTACCGTACCGCCGAACAGTCCATCCTTGTACTTTCCTTTAACCGAAAAGAGCCGCTCCCCGCCGTCGTAGAATGGGAGGTTGAACTCGCCGTTACCCATCGTCGGCATCTTGATACGCAGCCACTTTGCCTCGCGCGCGTCATCGCCGCCCCTGGCCTCCGCCCCGTCGCCGATTCCGAGAAGGCAGACGAAAGCATTGGAGATGATCCACGCCCTCATGTCGCGGTCGGGTTTAGAGAAGACGCCAGTCGGGATGACGTTCTTCGCCTCAACACCGGTCTCCTCGTGAAGCTCGCGTCTCGCGCATTCCTCAATCGTCTCGTTCGGGCGGAGAAACCCGCCGGGCAAGGCCCAGCAGCCCTCGTGCGGCCACACGCCGCGCTTGATGAGTAGGATGTCCAGCGAGAACTCGGGGTCGCTGCGCCACTCGCCGGCCTTAGGTTTGTCGTAGGCCGGACGCACGGCTACGATGTCCGCCGTAACGCTCGGCTTTTCGTACTTACCGAGCTCACGCTTCCTGTATTCAGCGACTTTCGCCGCGTCGTCTTTCGTCTGCTCTCCCATTTCCGTCAGCCCCTCCCTGCGTGTTCTCCGGCCTTTTCGGCTGTTTGTAAAATTGTATCATATTGTCTGTCTGACCGCAAGAATGCCGCTGCAAAAAAAAATTCATTTGCCCCCGTGGTCGAATCAGCAATATGATAGACAAAACTGTGGGGACGGACCCCGCGAAACCATTGTGAAACGCGCATTTCCGCCAATCCCCCCGCAACTGTTCCAGCAGACGGCCACTTGCAAATCCCTCCCGCCTCGCACTTCTCCGGCAGCTTCTGCTTCTTTGGCATGTCTGTCCCTTAAAACAGGAATTCCCACCGATAGAATGACTTGTCTTGAGGGCAAGTTCACCCGATGGGGCGCATATTTACGGGGCTTTTGAATGGTGGTGGGGCAAGGATTCGAACCTTGGAAGGCGTAAGCCAGCAGATTTACAGTCTGCCCTCGTTGACCGCTTGAGTATCCCACCGATGAGGTTGAAGTAAGTGTAAGTATATCATACGCTTCCCCCGTCCGTCAAGTGCCCGGGCGAAGCAACACAATCAAGCTGAGGCAAAGGCGGCTGTCAGAGCTGACGCAAAAGCGCGTCATGGCCCGCAACGATGTCGGCGGCGACGGACGATGCGAAGACCGACGAACGCGCTTCGTAGCCGCCCTCGGCATAGGCAGACTCGACGGGGAAGTATCCGCAAGAGCCGTTTGTAAGGCAAGTGCAAACCGTCATTGCGAACGGCGAACGCTCCCTTATGGCACGGCCGATATCGGAGAACGGCTCGCCGGGAATTCCTGCGAAGACCACGGAATCGCCAATGGACACGGCAGAGAGCGGCAGATCGAACGACGCGGGGCCGTCGGCAAGCAGAACCATGCGTCCCGCCTCCGCCACGACCGTGGTGAGCGCCATGCCGGTGAACGGTATCTCGGCGTCGCGTCCGGCGCGATGGAGGCTGTCGTACTCGCGCGCCTTCGGAAGCTCTTCCGGCTTCGGCATCTGCGACGGCACGGACACCGTTCGGACGGCGAAGCGGACCGGCCCTGCGGCGACCTTGACACACTTGCCCCAGACCGAAAGCGCGGCGGCGGCGACCACACGCCCCATGTGCTGCGCGTGTTCGTAGCCGCGGTCCACGTCGTCAAAGTCCGGGTGAAGGCCCTCGCGCTCGCCAGGCCGGGGGTCGATGCAGACGTGGTTCACGTCACCCTGCGCCCCGTTGAAGAAGATGCATTTCGTACCTGGCTCGGCGCGTTCGAACGTGCGACGCGCGAACGCCGGCCAGTCGCCGGATATCATATCTCCGCCCACTACGTCGGGATGCGTCGCAAAATTGACGACGGCAATATCACCCTTGTCTCCGCGCTTGACTCGCAGAACACGGACCGTTTCATCAAGGCAACCGATCGGTTCCGCGATGTCGGGGTTGCATATGCCCGGGTTGGTGCGTATGGAGCCGTCCTTCATGCGGTAGCGCCTGAGGAACGAGATGCGCTTCGCCTCGGCGCACCCGACCGCCAGCTGTGCTGGCGAGAGATCGGCTACGGCAAACGCGGCGACATCGGCAAGGCGTGACGCGAGGAACTCGTTGTAGAAGTCAGTGCCGTCGAAGAGGTCGGTGCGACCGGCATCGGCCTTGCCGGCGCCAGGACCGGTGTGAGTATGCGTAGAATGCACGTAGACCGCCTCCGTCGGAACGCCTGCGGCGACGGAGATGCGGCGCCTAAGCGCGGCGTTGAACGCTACGCCCTCGATGCCAAGAAGGTCGGCGGACAGCAGGACCGCGGTGCGCTCTCCGTCAGAAACGGCAAGCGCATTGGCTTCAAGGCAGTCCAGCACCCCCTTCGCGCGGCGCTCCTCGAAGTACCCGACGATAGGGGTACCGAGCGGCGGCGTGATGTCCACCCGAGCGAACCCGGCCCTGAACGTTCCGTCCTTCATGGCGCTTACCTGCGGGCGTCGTTGCGCCTGACGAAGCCAAGCGCGTCAAGGCGGGAGAACAGGTCCTTCAGCTCGTCCTTGGAGAGGTGGCGTCCGTTCGGGGCGCGGCCTTCGCCGCAGTCAAGGCCGATGTACTTCATCATGCTCTTGTGCCAGGAGCCGTTGGGCTTGGCGATGAGCTGCTCGACGAAGCGCACGACTTCGGCCTGGAACTTCGCCGCCTCAACGAAATTGTTTTCGCCAGCCAGCTTGCATATCTTGGCGAAATGGGCCGGAATGATATTCTGCGAAGAGCCGATGCACCCCGAGAATATGCCGGTGGCCAACCCAGAAAGCACCTGCTCGTCGGCGCCGGCGAAGAAAATCGCCTCCTTGGAAAGGCGGTTGCGAAGCCCCTGCACGGTCCAGTACTTGTAGTTCGTGTACTTCATGCCCTTTACGTTCTTCAGGTCGAAGAACTTCGCGTCGCGGTCCGGAATGATGTCCGCGCCGAGGGAATATATCATGAACGGCAGGTCGGTCGCGTTCGAGATGCGCTTGTAGTGGTCGTAGGCGGCGGCGAAGCATTGCCCGAAATAGACGGGCGCGACGGAACTGACCCAGTCGATGCCGACCTTCGCCGCATACTTCGCCAGATCCACCGCATCATCGGTAGACATGCAGCCGACGTGCGCTATCAGCTTGGCACGGCCTGCGGACGCCTTAACCGCGCGCGCATAGACGCGCTTGCGCTCGTCGCCGGAGAGCAGGAAGCCTTCACCCGTGGATCCGGTGAGATAGAAGCCGTTCAGGCCCCTGGATAACCCGTATTCGATGACCTTCTCAATCATCTCCTCGTTAAGGGAGCCGTCTTTCTTGAACGGCGTGTAGAGCGCGGAATACGCGCCCGCCATGCCCTTGAAACATGCGCCCTTCGGCTCGATCAGTCCAATGTTCATTCCGTTCGTTTCCTTTTTTGTTGGGATTGTCGTTGTTTTAAGATTCACTTCAGCGCTTCGGCGATGGCATCGCATACGGCCGGCCTGTAGTTGCCGTAGTCCACGCATTCCAGCACCACGCCTCGCGCCCCGGCGTCACGGGCCATGCGTACGAGGCGCTTCGCCGCCTCGGCTTCGGATACCTTGGCGAGCTTCGCGTATTCGCTTATGCCACACTTCTCGAAGTTGTACGAGGCTACCGGGAAATAGACCTTCGCCTTGCCGCAGTTCGCCATCACGTTACGGTAGATGCGCTCGGTGGAGCCAAAAGGATCCTTCGGGTCGTAGGTGACGCTCATGACGTAGACCGCGTCGAACACGCCCTCCTTTGCCAGATGACGCCAGGCGAACCCGCTGTAACGGTTGCGGAGCGCGGCGTCGTCCTTGTCGTCCACGCCCACGAAGCCGCCGATGAACTCCACGCCAGCCGCGCGGCACTTGGCGGAGAACTTGCGCAGATAGTCGTCGAAATGTGCGCCGACCATCTTCTGCCAGCGCGGGTCGGTCGCCTCCGGCACCGGCTCGTCGCCGTAAAGCCGCTTCCATTCCGCAAGCGCGGGCGCCGAATATTCGCGGGCGAACGTCCAGGCGCCGTTGCGCCAGAAATCGAGCATGATCTTCTCCGGCTTGAGGGCAAGCCGCTCGTCCACCATCTCCAGCTTGTGCGCGATGACTTCCGGCCACATGATCGAGCAGCTGCCCATCCACGGCTCGCCGTTGCGCGTGCAGCACCAGTATTGGGGATGCGCCAGCGTCCAGTTGGAGGCGAGCGTGGAGCACCAGTGGTTCTCCTCGATGGTGGTGTGAATGCCGAAGCCCAGCCCGCGCTTCCGGCACTCTTCGCGCACCGTCGGGAACTCGTTGCCGCGCGGCGATTCCTGCCGCAGGTAACCGTAGATGTCCTCATTGGGCAAACGCTTCTTGTCGAACGGCGCTTCCGAGAACTGCCACATCTCGCATCGGCTCGGATAGCGCATCTTGCCGCCGCCCTTGTCACGCCACCAGATGTCGTTCGCGTGAGTGAGGAGAACGTGTTCCAGGACCTGCACCCTGCCGGTCACCGTCTCGATGTCGTAGTGCTTCGCGAAATCAAGCGAATCGACGAGAGCCACCACGTCAAAGGCGTTCGCCGTGACGCATACCGCAAATGCAACCGCAAAAACCGCAGTCTTTCTCATTTGAACAGGTCCTCTCTCCTCTTGAACCTCGGGACATCGCTCGGCCAGCCAGTTCCGACCTCCACCTTGATGACGCTCTCTCCGGCCTTAAGTCCGCGCCCGACAATAAACCGCCGCAGGTTCTTCAACGACAGGACCTTTGCCCTCGGCACGCTGATCGCCGGAACGGAGCCGTCGACGGAAAGCATCAGCCTCTCCGGGGTTCGGATGCCGGTAAACGTATATTCGCGGCCACCCTTGTAGCAGTCCTGCTTGACGTCAAGGTACCTGCCGTTAAGGTCGCGCGTGGAGAACCACACCGCGTAGTTCGCGAAAATCTGGAACGCATATTCGTGTTCCTCGTATTCGCCGATCAAAAGCTGACGAAGGCCCTCGGTTCCGTCCAGCTTCACCTTGACCCGCACGAAGAACGTCGTGTCGTCGCCGAACGCAAACTGCCGTCCGGACCGCGCCTTGAACGACTTCTCCTTCGTGACGTTATCCGTGGTCCACAGGACGCTCTCAGGGTCGTTGTCGTCGCGCGACTCAGGCATGGTCACGTCCGGCAGGTCCGCCGCCGTGAACGGGCGCACGTACACGGTGCCGTCGCGATCATAGACGATGGACTTGCCATCCGCCGAGAAGCACGGGTTCTCGCCGTCGGCAAGGCGTTTCACCTTTCCGGTCGTGACGTCCTCCACCCACACGCCCCAGCCGGGATCGCCCTTAAGGAAGCCGCTGAAGCAGATGAGCTTGCCGTCAGGATGCCAGCGCGGCGCAATGGCCGTAAGCTTGCGCGGCGAGACTGGGCACCATTCACGCTTGTCGTAGCGTCCGACACGCGTGCCATAGATGCGCCAAGTGTCGAAGAAACTTGCAAGGTGACCCCAGACAAGCGTCGTGCCGTCCGGCGATATGGCGGGCTGGACGAAGCCAGTGTTGTTGCCGCCGGGCGAATCCATGAGGATGCGCGGTTCGCCTCCAGCCGCCAGGTCAAGCTCGGCGATGCGCGTGGTCGCAGCCTTGCTGTAAACCGTGCTCTCGGACGTGATGCCGCGCGTCGTGACGAAATAGACCTTCTTGCCGTCCGCCGAAACCGACGGCGTGAAGTCGCGGCAGCGGCCTGAGGTGAGGTTGCGCTTCGCGCCGTTTTCCCACAGGCGAAGGCCGTAGCCGTTCTTCGACCCGTTGCGCCAAGCTTCATAGGCGGTCTCCGTGTCGTGGCCCACCATGTATACGAGACCGCCGGATGGCGTCCAATCGGGATAAGCCGCGTTGCCCGGCCCTTCCTCTATCCACTTGACATAGCCGTCGGTTACGACTGCTACGCCAAGCTTGAACACGTCGTCCTCCAGACGCTGAAAGGCGACTTTCTTTCCATCAGGCGAAAGCACTGGATTGAAGCCCTTGACCACAGCCCGTTCGCCGCGCGGCGATTGCGCACAGCCGACGAAAGCCACGGTCATGGCGACAAGCCCCATGCCGACGACACTTTTCAACAGCAGCGATTTCTCCACTACTCCCTTCCTTTCCTTTTAGTGGAGATTATACCAAAAAACACAGCGAAAACATTTCACGGATTATTTTCCGAAAAATTGAAACGTTCCTGGCCGCCGCTGACAGACGACCCTCCTAACGCACGCCGCCGTTCGCCTTGGAGAGCTTCTTGAGCTTCGATGCGAAGGCCAGGCGTTCCACCGCCGACATGTGGTCGACGTAGAGGATGCCGTCAAGATGGTCTATCTCGTGCTGGAGCGCCCTTGCAAGATATCCGCGGGCAGTAATCATCTGCGGCCTGTTGTCAGCGTCCAGATACTGGCAGACCACCTGCGCGGCGCGAGTTATCGAGCCGCCCACGCCGGGGAAGCTGAGGCAGCCTTCCTTGTCGCGCTGGCTGCCCTCGCGGGCAACGATCTCCGGATTGAAGAGCTTAAGCGGCATGGGAATCGGGGCGTTGAACGCCTCATCCTCCGGACGGTCGCACCCGGCCGGTATGTCGATGACGCACATGCGTTCCTTGCGCCCGACCTGCTCTGCGGCAAGGCCGACGCCTCCGGCGGCGTGCATGGTCTCGATCATGTCGTCCGCCAGGCTGCGAAGCCCATCATCGACGACCGCGACGGGAGTGGCCTTCTCGCGCAAGACCTTGGAACCGTATCTATAGACCTTAAGCGTCACCAGCGGAAGTGAAATTGTTAGGCGCACACTGCCTCAGACGCCGGTAGAACCGAACCCGCCGGAGCCGCGGTCCGTGTCATCAACCTCGTCCGTCTCGACCACTGTCGGCTGGGTCACTGGTGCGATGACGAGCTGGGCGATCCTGTCGCCCTTCTTCACCGCGAAATCGGCGTCACCGAAGTTCGCAAGGATTACCCCTATCTCGCCGCGGTAACCGGAGTCGATGGTGCCTGGCGTGTTCAGCACGGTCACGCCATGCTTGAGAGCGAGACCGGAACGCGGCCGCACCTGTGCCTCCGTGAGCGGCGGCAGATTGATCACCAGCCCCGTATGGACGAGGGCTCGTCCACCGGAAGGGATTACAGCGTCCTCCACGCTGCACAAGTCCATGCCAGCGTCGCTAGGATGGGCGTAGGCGGGAAGGACCGCGTCAGGGTGAACACGTCTGAAGGCGAGCGTCATTCCGTCTCGTCGTCATCCTGGTTCTCGACGGACGAAACCTCGCCAGGCTCGAAACCGAGGCGCTCAAGGTTCCACTTCTTCCACGCCTCGGGAATCTGACGAAGCTGAAGCATTGCGAGGTCGTCGCGGACCTGCGAACGCAGGACCATCGCCTTAGCCGCGTCGCCGGCTACGCGATCCTTGCAGACGACAAGCAGGGCCCTTCCGGGATTGACAAGGGTGAAATCGGACACTTCGCCCTTCTTCAGGCGCATTGCCGCACGTGCGACAGCCATAGCATCCTCGAACGACCCGTTCCCCTGGCGAAGATCGGCAACTGAGAAGGTGATGTTGGTGGAGATGCCCTTTTCCGACTCGACGGCGGCAGCGCCCTTCTTCGCAATCGCTTCGACCTTCGCCTTGAAGGCCTCAGCCCTGGCGTCGCGGAGCGCCTGCGGACGTATCGCATTCTTGGCCTCGTCTAAGGTCGGCGTGTGCTTGGCGCTCGTCTCGGCCTTCTCGATGAGCCATACCGTGCGGTCGGAACTGACAACGGCGTAACGAAGGTCCTCGCTGTCAGGATCCAGCTCGGCGACCGCTTCCTCAAAGCCCTGTGCGCCGGGGCATATCTGCGAGGCGCGCTTCATAAAGCCTTCCTTGTAGGTGCCGTCGTTCGAGAACCAGTCGCTGGTCTCGACCTTTAGGCCTTCCTCCTTGGCAATCTCGTCAAGCCGGGAGGAACCCTTTGCGGCTTTCACGGCGTAGGCGCGGAAGTTCAGGTTCGTCTCGAAGAACTGGACTGCGGCGATCTGGCGGACCTCCTTTTCGACAGTGTCCTTGACTTCCTCGAACTTCTTCACGGTCTCGACGCCGTTCGTGTCGGTCGAAGTGTAGCGGTCCACCGTAGCGTCGTAGTGATCGCGAAGCTCGTCCTCGGTGACGGTCATCTTCGCCAGCACGTTCGTTGCGGTCGCATCGAAGCGCACGTAGCGGATCTTGACGCGCTCCGGCAGCTCAAGCGACTTGACGTTATCGTCATACCACTTGCGGAGGCCGGCATCGTCGAGCTTGACGGCATCGATATCCGCCTTCGACTGGCTGAAGTGCGCGACACGCACAGTGAAGGTGTCGGTCATGTCCGCAAGGGCCTGGTCCAGCTCCATCGGCGAAGCCCATGTCGCCGACGACAGGACTGCCTGACCGATGCGCATCAGCGTCAACCGCCGCTTGAGAAACGCCTCGAAGCGTTCTGGAGTGAGCGAGTTCTCGCGGAGAAGGCGCTGGTAAAGCGCGAAGCTGAAGCTACCGTTCGTCTGGAAGGAACGGTCGTTTCGGATCATCGCCTGCACCTCGGCGTCGGTCGCAACTATGCCGTCGCGCTCCGCCACCTGGATTGCAGCGTAGTTCTCCCACGCCTGCCTGTTGACGTCGGCGGACTTCATCTGCCAGTCGCGCTGGCGGCCGAAGCCGCGGACGTCCTCCGCCATCTCAAGGAACGTGCTCTCGCTCACCGGCTTGCCGGCCAACGTCCCCGCCCTGCCGGACGAGCGTTCCTCTCCACCGCGCCCGTCGCGCAGGATGTCGTCTACCAGAAAGTCGAACGCGAATGCGCCGCCGACTATGACGGCGAACACACCCCACAACCACTTGTTGCGGATCAGCTTGTTGAACTGGTGAATTACCATATCGTACCGCTCTTGCCCTGTTCCTTACTCGGCTTCCGTATCGGAGCCGTCGTTTCCATTGTTGTTGTCATTGTCGCTACCGGCGTCAGAGCTGCCCGAGTCGGACTCGTCGGCATCGGCGGAAGTCTCCGTCGTGGTCTCCGCCGCGTGTCTGGCGAGCTCTTCGGCGCTCAGCTTGTCCTTCGTAACGAGTTCGCCGGAGTTGATCTCGGCGCGCCCCTCGCAGAAATAGCACTCGCTCTGGCGCTCGCCAGCCGCATCGAACGCCATGGTATGGACGCTCATGCGCTCGCCGATCGAGGGCAGGCAGCGATTGATGATGACCTTTGTCTTCGGCGACAGGTGCCAGTCTGTCGTCTTCTTCTCGACCTTGGAGACGATCTGACCGTCTTCGCCGACATCGTCCCTGGCTCGCACGCCCTGGTCCAGCCGGACCACGTAATCGCCGCTGGTACCGTACAGGAACGTCACGAGATGGTCGTGGCTCGTGCGGATTATGACCTCGTCGGCAGCGCGCATCGCCGGGATGCTGAAGTGCTGGCCGTCGATCGCGAGAGAACCGGTCACGCACCGCACGGTCGCCTTGTCGCCGTCGCCGACGGACTCGTAAACGAACTTGGACTCGCCCGCCGGATTCTTGACGGTGAAGCCAGGCGCCGTCACGAAGAACGCCCCTTCGCGCAGGTTGTTCGCCAGGGCCAGCTCCACGGTGCCGTAGGCAAGCACGATGCCGCGCGTCTGCTCGCCGACCGGCTGCAGGCGCGTTCCGAACGACGATTCGCCTGAAATTGTCGCTGTCGAATCGACTCCGAACGCCAGCACGAGCTTTCCACCCTGCTTCGTGCGGTACGCGGAGCCCAGCGGATAGAATCGGCCCTCCTCTATCTGCGCCCACTCCGAAGAGCCGGAACGGAGAACCTCGGCCGTTCCCTCTGCCAAACGGCAGTACGGCAGCGTCGTAAACACCGCGGCGGGCGCGGCAGCCTTCGGTACGGCGGCCTCATCGGTTGCAGAGGCGGCGGCTTCCGTCGTCTCCTTCTCCTCTTCCTGAGCGAAAGCCGTCGCAGCCAGAAGCGCAGCTGCGAACACGGACATTGTCTTCTTGATCGTCATACGGTCTCCGTTTTTGTAATGTCAGACAAGACTGGCGCCGTCAGACGGCTTGATGAGCGAACAGACCGGCTCGTCGCCGAACTTCGCCTTGTAAGCTGCGGAAATCCTAGCGGCAATCGCGTCTGCCGCCGCCGGATCAACGAGCAGGCAGCAGCTGCCGCCGAACCCGCCGCCCGAGAGACGCGCGCCATAGACCTCGGGAATCGCCTTCGCCGCGTCCACGATTGCGTCCAGCTCCTCGCAGGAGTTCTCGAACCAGCGGCGGCTGGACTCGTGGGAATCGTACATCAGCGCCCCAAAGCCCTTCAGGTCGCCTTTCTCCAGCAGCGCCGCGCCCTGCAGCACGCGCTCGTCCTCGCCGATCGGGTGCACGGCACGCCGCGCCGTCGTCTCGTCGAGCCCGTCGCGGTAAAGGACCCACTCGGCCATCGTAACGTCACGCAGATGGGTCACCTTCTTGCGCAGGACGCCGGCGAAGTGCGCCGCCGCGTCCTCGCACGCCTTCCGCCTGGAGGCATAGGCGCCGTCCACAAGGGCGTGATGCGCGTTCGACTTCACCATCATGAAAGCGACGCCGTCGCCCATCGGGACGTTCTCGAACGCGCAGTAGCGGAAGTCGCTCTTCACGAGCGCGCCGGCCTTGCCGTAGAGCGAGGACGCCTGGTCCAGCAGGCCGCACGGGCAGCCGGCGAACGTGTGCTCGGCCTTCTGCCCTATCTTCGCGAGCGACGTCTTGTCCTTCTCGACGCCATAAATCTTCGCAAGCGCGAGAACCGTCGCCATCTCCAGCGCGGCGGACGAGCTGAGGCCCGCGCCAAGCGGAATGTTGCCGCCGAACACCGCGTTGAAGCCCTTTCCGGCCGCGGCGGGATTCCCGTCGAAGAGCCAGTTGAACGTGCCGAGCGGGTAGTTGGCCCACGTCGCACCCGACTCCACCTTGGCCACCGCTCCGAGCGTGGTCCCGTACGTCTCGCCGCCCATGTCAAGTGCAACGAGCGTCACCTTGTCGTCGGCAGCCGGCGACACGGCGAAGAACGTGCCCTTGTCGATGGCCGCCGAGAAGACGTAGCCCTCGTTGTAGTCGGTGTGGTTGCCAAGCACCTCGATGCGCCCCGGCGCGTAGGCGACTGCGGCAGGCTGCGCCCCGAACTTCGCCGCGAACGCCGCGACGACCTTGTCGTAGACTTCCTTGTTGATCATTGATCAGGCCCTCTTGGTGGGTTTGGAAAGGACATGCGCATAGACCAGGACGTATGCGAACAGCGCAATGGTCAGCCAATAGCTGTTGAGGATGCCGATCTTGTCGGCGATCATGCCCTGCACCGGCAACAGCACGCCGCCGAACACCATGCACATGAAGATGCCTGACCCCATCGGCACGTACTTGCCGAGGCCCTCAGCCGCCAGATTGAAGATCGCCCCCCACATGACCGAGGTGCAGATACCGCAGGCCACCGCAAAGCACATGGAGAGGGGCACCGTCTTGCCGAAAACGCCGACCATCTTAACCGGCGCGTACATCGCCGCCAGCATGAGCGCAATACCACAGACCGCGCAAAACGTCACCATGACCTTTGACGACACCTTGCCGCCGACAACACCACCAAGTATTCGCCCGCACATCATCAGAAACCAGTAAACCGCCACCACCGAACCGGCGATGACCGCGCCGACGTAGCTTTCATTGGCAATGGAAACAATCTTTTGTCCGATCTTCTTTCCGCCGTCATCGATCTCCTTGTAGGAGACGATCTTCTCGCCAGGCTTAGCGACTGGCTTGACATATTTCTCGCCTTTCGCCTCCGCCGCCGCCTTAGCGAGGTCATCGGCCTTGTCTTGAGCCGCATTGAACGCCTTGACCTCCTCCAAAGTCACCGTCTCTTTGGATATCTCCTTCGTATCGGTCATATACAAATTTGCCATGTTCGGAATTCCACATTCGATGACGATGTAGAAGAAGATGGCCAGCGCACCGAACGTGAAATGGCGGAACTTCAGCGTCTCGACGATGTCCTTCAGCACGGACGTCGCGCCCGACAGGCGCGCAGCCTTCTCCTCGGCCGTCTCCATGTGCGGCTCGGGAATCTTCGAAAACGCCACGATCACAATGGCAAGCGCGAAGATGCCCATCGCTATCAGAAGCGCAGGCGCAGCGTCGGCTACCTTCGCCTTCGCGACCTCGCCGCCGATCAGGTAGCCCAGCAGGATCGGAGCGATCGTGCCGCCGATCGAGTTCAGCGACGAGCCGAACTGGACGAGCTGGTTGCCTTTCTTGCCCTCGCCGCCGAGCGTGTTCAACATCGGGTTCACGACAAGATTCAGGAGGCACATCGAGAAGCCCGCTATGAACGCTCCGGTCACGTAGACGCCGAAGCTCTCGACATAGCCTGAAAGCCACTGCACGCCGACGCCGGCGAACCCGACCGCGCACGCTAGAATGGACGTGAACTTGTAGCCCTTGCGCTTGAGAATGAGACCGCCGGGAATGCCCATGAACAGATAGGCGAAGAAGTTCGCGCAAGAGCCAAGCTGGCTCGCGGCGTTAGACGCGCCGAACTGGTTCTTGACTATCACCCCCATCGACCCGGCGAAGTTCGTGACGAACGCAATCATGAAAAACAGCGCGAACATCGTCGCGATTGCAAAGATGTTGCCGGCGGACGCCTCATTCTTTTCCATATTAGGGAACTCCTGATGACCTGTTGTGTGTGTTATGTGAGAAGTATACCGCAAAACCGCCGAATAGTCAATGCGCCATCAAGCCCAAAACGCTCCCCGCGACGGCCGCCGCGGGGAGGGGCAGGATGGCGTCCGAAATCCGGGATAACGGCGAGGGACACGCCTACTTCTTCGCGTCGTCCTTCTTGGATTCGCCCTTCTTGGGTTCTTCCTTTTTCGCCGCTTCCTTCTTGGCCTCAGCCTGCTTCGGCTCGGCCTTCTTGACCTCGTCCTTCTTCGCTTCTTCCTTGACTTCGGCCTTCTTGGGCTCTTCCTTGGCCTTGACGAGGTCCTTGCGGGTCTTCATCATGCTTTCGGCGGAATACGACGAAATGACGAATACCCACTTCCCGTCGTCAAGCTTGAAGTAGCGGTCGGAGCCGCCCTTCACCTTGTTGCCGACGGTAGCGACGTGGTTGACGGTGTTGGACCCCTCCTTGACCGTGACGGTGTAGACTGCGCCGGTTGCGAAGCCCAGCTCGGCCTCGGCGAGCTTGGGATCGGCGATGGAGTTGAAGTCGAGGTACGAGAGCGCCGAATCGAGCGAATAGGTCTTGGAGGTGTCCAGCTCCTCCTTCGGCCCGAGTCCCTTCAGCACCCACGTCGAGTTCGTCCCCTTCTCAAGCTCCACCAGCTCCTTGCCCTGGCGATACGAGACGGCGGTGACGTCGGACGACGGTATGGACGCGATGCGCGGGTTGCACCACTTCTTCACGTCGCCGTCGAAGGCGTCGAGCTCGTCCTTGACGAGAACCGTCTCGCCCTCGAACGCGGCATAGCGTCCGTCGGGGTAACCGCCTCCGCCGTACGCCGCCGCCTGGCCGGACGGCTTCTTCATGTGCTTGTCGCCAAGCTTCAGCGAGGCGAGCTCCTTGCCGGCGGAGTCCTTCAAGACGACCGTCGTCTCGGTTCCGAGCTTGCGGCCGCGCGCGACCTGCCCGATCTTGAGCTCGGCGAGCTTCATCAGGTTCTCCACGATCTTCTCGCGGTCGGCTGGATAGCCGTAGAGGGACTCAATCTTCCAGCCATCGGCAGCGGCTGCGAGCGTCAGCTTTCCGCCGCCGATCTCGACGCGGGCGATGTCCGCCACGCTAAGCCCCGGCAGGACTACCTTGCCGTTGAGCTTCGCCGCGGCAGGCCGCGAACCGCTGTTCAGGAAATATGCCGCGCAGCCAAGGACGACCGCCACGACGACAAGCACGATCAGGTTCTTCGTTTTCATTCCTTATTCTCCCAAGCTTCGTTACGCAGTTGCCAGCCCTTACTTGCGGTTCCTCCGCAGGAACCCGCGCAACAGACCGAACAGCACCACCAGCGCAGGGACAAGCGCGATGTTGATGCACTTGAGCCTGAGCCCCAGCGAGTCGATGTCGGCGGTGAGTTCCTTACGGACGTTCTTGAGCTGCTTGCGCGTCTCGGCCTGCGCCTTGCGGAGCTTCACGATCTCCTCCTGCTGCTCGCGGGAGAGGATATAGCGCTCGTCGCCGCTCTTCTGCTTCTGCAGGGCCTGCAGGCGCTGCTGGGTCATCTGGAGCTCGGCCTCGAAGTCGGCCTCGCGGCGCTGCCACTTGCGCATCGCCTGGGCCTCCAGCTCGTTCACCACGGTGAACGGACGGTCGGTGACGCCGCGCGACCTCACGCCGATAAGCTCCTCGCGGCCGGCGAACTGCTCGATCACGTTGGAGAAGAGCGTGAGGTTGTCGTTTATGAGCTGCGGAATGTTGCCGAACGGGGTCTTTATCATTCTCACGCAGAAGTCGTCCGCCAGGAAGTCGGTGTCGGCGAAGAGAATCACGGACCCCTTGCCTTCGGCGAGCGCCTTGGAGACGTCGTTGGTTCCGTCGGGGCCCTTCGGATACGCCGTCTTGAACGTGCCGGAGAGACGGGCGGCGAGAATGCGCTCGTGGCCGTCGGGAATCATCTCCTTCACACCGCCGCCGAACTGCACGGCCATCTTGTCGACCGAGCAGGAGTTGTCCTTGGAGGTCTTGATGACCGGCGTAAAGACAAGGTCCATGTCCTTCTTCTCGTACACGAATGCGCCCGCGAACGGGAACATCACCTGCGTGAGGCGCGAGACGAGCAGGTCGCCCTTGTCCATGTTGTCCTTCGTGAGCGAGAGGAATGCCGGGTTGTCGTCGACACCGCCCTGCCCGTTGTTGAGCTTGGTCGCGGCGGCGAGGTCGCCCGTTATCTTCGACGTGTCGAACTTGATGCCCCATGCGTCGAAGAGCTTGCCGAGCGTCGACGGACCGTCAGCTCCGCCGCCCATCTGCATCATCGGATTCTGCTTCTGGCGGCTCGCAACCATGTCCTTGATGCTGAACGGATCGACGCATGCGATCAGCTTGCCGCCGCGCAGCACGAACTGGTCGATGGCGTAGAGCGTCTTGTCGGAAAGATCCTTCGCGTGCAGCATGACGAGCGTCTTGACGTCGGCGTCTATCGAATCCGCGTCAGTCGCGACCGTCCGCACCTCGTAGTCCTTGCCGAGCTCCGAGAACGCGGCCCAGCCCTCGGGCGGACGCTGCCCCATCTGCATCATCATCGGGTTCATCTGCCCGCCCAGGACGTCGCCGAGCGAAGTCATCACCCCTATGACCGGGCGTTCAGGCCACGCCACGCGCGTGACAAGGCGGGTGATGTCGTACTCGAGCGTCGACTCGGTGCGCGGCGAAAGCGTGCCGAGAGTCTGCTCGTTGTCGCCGCAGACGGCCACGATGCCGAAGTATATCGGCGAGCCGAACGGGTTTACGGTCTGCGGCTCGACGCCGTAACGCTGCGCCCATTCCTCCGCATCGGAATCGGGCTTCGGGTCGTAGGCCTCGAGGACGATGTGGCCGCCGGCGGCGCGCTCGTATTCCTTGAGCAGGTTCTGCACGCGGCTGGCGTAGGTCTTCAGCTGCATCGGCATGTCGGCCGCGGACGTGCTGACGTAGTACTTGAGCGTCACGTCCGCCTCCAGCTTGGAGAGCACGGCCTTGGACCCGTCGGAAAGCGTGTAGAAGCGCTCGGCGGTAAGGTCGATCCGGAGCGGAAGGTTGGCGAGGATCACGTCGAAGGCCACGATGATCGCGGCAAGCGCGACGAGGCCGACCGCGCCCCTTGACGCGCCGCGGCGGCCGTCGGTGACGGTCTTGGCGAGCGCCAGGGCAAGCACGACGACGCCGACGTAAAACCCGACGTCCGAGAAGTCAAGGACGCCGCGCCGCATCGACTCGAAGTGCGTGAGCAGCGAGCAGGACGCCACGCCGTTCACAATCGCGCTCGGCACGCCCCAGTTCGCCACGGCCGTCGTCACGGGGTCGAAGCCGACGATCATCAGCAGGAACACCATCGCGAGCGACACGACGAAGCCGATCACGCTCGAGCGGGACAGCGTCGAGGCGAAGACGCCGATCGCCGCCGCCGCGCCGGACATCAGCACGGAGCCGAGGTAGCCGCAGAACACGGAGCCCCAGTCGGGCGAGCCGAGGTAGCCTGCTGTCAGCGCCACCGGGAACGTGAGGCCGAGGGCTATCGCCAGGAACGACCACGCCGCGAGGAACTTGCCTATCAGCGCCTCCCACACCGTCATCGGCAGGGTGAGCAGCAGCTCGGCGGTGCCGTTGCGGCGCTCGTCGGCCCAAAGGCCCATCGTGGCCGCCGGCACGAGCAGCAGGTACACCCACGGGTGCCAGAAGAAGAACGGGGTGAGGTCCGCCTGGCGGCGCTCGTAGAACATCGCCACGCCGAAGGTCAGGAACCCGATCAGCACGAGGAATGCGGTGAGGAACACGTACGCGACGGGCGCGTCGAAGTACGCCTTGAACTCCCGCTTGAACACAGCCTTTATGTTTTTCATGCTACTTCGCCTCCCCCATCGTCAGGTTGCGGAAGATGACGTCCAGGTCGCCGCTCGGATCGAGCTTCTTCAGCTCCGCGACGGATATCTTCGCGTCCGCATCGGAGCCGGTCTTCGCCACGCCGTCGGAAATGATCACCGCGTGCGTGCAGACCGCATCGACCTCCTCAAGAATGTGGGTCGAGATGATGACCGCCTTGCCATCCTCCTCGGCCATGCGGCGGATCATCTTGCGGACCTCGAACTTCTGGTTCGGGTCGAGGCCGTCGGTCGGCTCGTCCATGATCAGGACCTTCGGGTCGTTGATTATCGCGGCGGCGAACGCAGTGCGCTGGCGGTAGCCCTTAGAGAGCGTCTCTATCGTCTGGTTGGCTCTCGCGCCAAGCTTCGCCTTCTCGATTGCGTCGGACACGGCCTTCTTCACGTCGGCGCAGCCGCGTATCTCGGCCACGAAGGCGAGGTAGTCGCCAACCGTCATCGCGCGGTAGCTCGGAGCTGACTCCGGCAGGTACCCGAGGGCGCTCTTCGCCGCAATCGGATCTGACGAGATGTCATGACACTCTATGACGGCGGTGCCGGACGTCGGCGGCAGGAAGCCGGTTATCATACGCATGGTCGTTGACTTTCCTGCGCCGTTCGGCCCCAGGAAACCGAGCACCTCGCCCTCCGAGACCGTGAAGGATACTCCCTTCACCGCCTCGAAGTCGCCGAAGCGCTTCTTTAGGCATTTCACTTCAAGCATGTTCAGTTGTCCTTTCAGCAATTGAGGGGATATTATATCATATTCCTTCACTCAACTGCACGCCGGAAAGTGTAGCAGACGAATGTAAACGGATTGTAAACGGAATGGATTTCGGGAATGGTCGGAGCGGAGGGATTTGAACCCTCGGCCTTTTGCTCCCGAAGCAAACGCGCTACCAGGCTGCGCTACGCTCCGACTTGGCTGAACGGGTGTGTATTATAGCATAAGGTTGCGCATAGGCGCAAGTGGGCGTCACATCTGTCCGCGGTTGACGAAGTAGACGGCTCCGATCACGCAGAGAATCGCCCAGAGGTAGTCCCACCGCCATCTCTCGCCCATGAAGAGAATCATGAACGGGACGAAGACCGAGAGCGCGACCACCTCCTGGACGATCTTCAGCTGCGCCACGTTCAGTCCCGCCGACGCCCCTATCCTGTTCGCCGGCACGGCGATGGAATACTCCACAAGCGCAATCAGCCAGCTGACAACGACTATGGCGACTATCGGCCATCGCGCCGCACCCGGCCTCTGAAGTTTCAGGTGCCAGTACCACGCGAAAGTCATGAACAGATTGCTGCACACGAGCATCGATACAGCGATAATGACTTTGCCCACAGATCCTCCTTCTGACGCCAGGTGCATGTGCCGGGCGTTAAATGATTATTATAGCAAAACGCGGCGGACTTGTCCGCCGTCGCCGCGCTCTTGACTTCGACTGCGGTTTTTCGGTATAATTCTCGCCGTTCGTCTGAAGAAAGCGGGCGTAGCTCAATGGCAGAGCTCCAGCCTTCCAAGCTGGCTACGAGGGTTCGATTCCCTTCGCCCGCTCCAAGGCAAGTTCAGCCAGGGTGGCGTAATGGCAGCCGCGGCAGACTCAAAATCTGCTGTTCGCGAGAACGTGCGGGTTCGAGTCCCGCCTCTGGCACCAGACGGGCGTGGCGACTGGAGGGGTGTCCGAGTGGTCGATGGTGCAACCTTGGAAAGGTTGTGTGGGCGCAAGTCCACCGGGGGTTCGAATCCCCCCCCCTCCGCCAATCGCTTTTATCTTTTCCCGGCGAGCCGCACACGAGGGTCAAGCAGCCCGTACAGCAGGTCCGTCACCAGGTTGACGAACTGGTAGAGCAACGCGCCCAGCACGACTACCGCACGAACGACCGCCATGTCCGAGGAATGAATCGCATTGATGGAAACGGAGCCAAGCCCCGGTATGCCGAAAAAGCTCTCAAGGAGGAGTGACCCCGCGAACAGGCCGGGTATCGACAGCGACACGTAGGTGGCAATCGGTATCAGTGCATTAGGCAGGACGTGCCGCAGCATTACCGCAGTGCGAGAGAGACCCTTGGCACGGGCGGTCAGCACATACGGACGGTATAGTTCGTCCAAAATCGCGGTGCGGAAGAAGCGTATGTCCGTGCCGAGCGAAGAAAGAATGCCTATCAGGACCGGCAGCACGAGATAGAACGCGCTCTCGTAGCCCCATACGGGGAAAAGCCCCGCCTTGTAGGAGAGGAAGAACTGCCCCGCCAGCACCCATACGACGTAATTGACGCTCATGAGCACAGTGGAGCCGACGAGGATCGCCTTGTCCGCCGCACCGCTGCGAAAACGGGCCGCCAGCATCGCGAGCATTAGCCCGAGCGCAACGCAACCCATGAGAATCGGCACGGTGAGCGACAGGGACGGGCCGATGCCGCGCCGCAGGACGTCAATCACCGGCTCCTGATTCTCGATGGAATATCCGAAGTCGCCCCGACACAGGTCGCCGACGAAGTGGAACAGCTGGCTGTCGAACAGGTTGTCGCGTCCGATTATCAGCGGCTTGTCATAGCCCCACTTGTGGTTGAACGCGGCTATCGACTCGGCGGTCGCGTTCTTGCCCAGTATGGCCTCCGCAGGAGAACCGCCGACGACGTTGAAAAGCAAGAACGCCACAAGCACTATGCCGGCCGTGGTCGGGACTGTCTCCAGCAGCCTTCTCAGGACATAGCGCAGCATGACCGGTCAGAGCGCGATGTTGTCGAGGTCGGGGATGTGCGCAAGCATCCACCGCCGGCAGCAGTCCATGATCTCGCGTCCCGTCGCCCCATCGCCCATCGCTTCGACCGCGCTCAGGTAACCGTCGAGGTCGTCGCGCGTCAGCCTTGAAAGCAGCTTCGAGATTACGGGGATGTACGTGGCGGACATCGACAGGTGGTCGGCCCCCATCGCCGCCCACAGCACGCCGACGAGCGGGTCGGCCGCGGATTCGCCGCAGACGCCGACGGATATCCCGCGCCGCTTCGCCGCGGCTATCACGCCGCGCATGAGCTTCAGCACTGCGGGGTTCGTCGGCTGATAGAGCGAAGCGACCGCGTCGTTGCCGCGGTCCGCCGCCATCGTGTACTGTATGAGGTCGTTCGTGCCTATCGAGAAGAAGTCGGCGAGACTGGCGAACGCATCGGCATTGACGGCGGCGGCGGGAACCTCGATCATAGTCCCGACCTTCATGTTGCGGTCATAGGCGACGCCCTCGCGGTCCAGCTCGCTGCGCACGTCCGCCAAGATGCGGGCAGACGCCTTGAGCTCCTCCACGCAGGAGACCATCGGATACATCAGGCGCACGTTGCCGGCGGCAGACGCGCGGAGGACCGCACGCAGCTGCGTGCGGAACACGGCGGGATTCGCCAAGAGATACCTGATGGAGCGGTTGCCGAGGAACGGGTTCGGCTCACGGCGAGGAGCGTCCTGGCGGGAAAGAAGGCTGAATATCTTGTCGCCCCCGATGTCAAGAGCGCGTATGGTCACGGACCCGCCCGGCGAAAGCGTCGCTGCGAAGTCGGCGGCCTCGCGGTATGCGGAGGCTTGTTCGTCTTCCGTCGGCTCGCGCTCGGCGTTGAGCCACAGGTATTCGCTGCGGTAGAGGCCGATGCCGCGCGCACCGAGTCCGCGAATACCGTCGAACGGCACACCAGGGTGAACGTTGGCGAAGAGCGGCACGTCTCCGCCGCTGCGGAGCGTGCCTGATGGACGCCGGCTGGCGACGGACACCTCTTCGGACAGCTCGCGCTGCCGCTCCACGAGGTCGTGGAACCGCAAGATAGCTTCGCGGTCCGGCGAGACCGTAACCGTGCCGGAAGTGCCGTCCAACAGCACCGTCTCGCCGGCCCGGACTGCGGACGTGATGCTGCCCAGCCCCGTGACGGCCGGAATGCCCATCGCGCGAGCGAGCAGCGCAACATGGCTCGTCGTCGACCCGCCGTTAGTGGCGAAGCCAAGCACCAGGTCGCGCGGCAGCTGCACGGTCTCGGACGGGGTGAGGTCGTCCGCAACCACTATCGCCGGAGCCTTCAGTTCGAGATGGGGATTGGAGGCGAACCCGACCAGCACCTTCAGGAGCCGCCGCTCCACGTCGTCCAGGTCGCGGACGCGCTCGCGGAAGTATGGGTCGTTCATGCGGGAGAACCGCTCGCGCATCTCCGAGACCGTCTGCTTGACCGCAGACTCTGCGTTCAGACGGCTTTCGGTCACGCGGCGAACGACCTCCTTGGCGAGCATCGGATCCTGAAGGATCATCAGGTGCCCTTCGAAGATCTTGGCCTCGTCCTTGCCGGAGCGTTCGCTGAGCACGGCTATCAGCCCCTCCAGGTCGCGCGCCGCCTCGGTCCTGGCCCGTCTCAGGCGCAGACGCTCGTATTCCTCGCGCCCAGGCTCGACGACGTATTCGGGAACCGGCATGTCCCCGTCGCCGCGGTATATGAAGACGGGGCCGATAGCGAAACCGCGCGCCGTAGGCAGGCCCGTCAAAGTCCTCATGGGACAGTCACTGCTCATCAGGTATGTCGAACTTGCGCTGCACCAGCGCCTCCAGCTCGTCAAGCGCCTCCGACGCCTGCGGCCCGGACGCCGTAACGCGCAGCACGGTTCCGCACACTGCCTCGAGCGTCATCAGCGCCATGATCGACTTGCCCGAGACGACGTTGCCGTCCTTCTCGACCTCGACGTCGGCGTCAAAGCGACTCGCGCATTTGGCGAAGAGCCCGGCCGGCCGCACGTGCATGCCATACTTGTTCAGGAGCCGAAGCTCCCGCGTGATCTTCTCCGTACTCATCGTCTCCCCCTCTTTTTCGCAGTCTTAGCCTGCATTGCGTCGGCCCGCTTCCGCAGGCGCTCGGAAAGCCCGTCGACCGGATCCACCCCGGACATCAGCAGCTTCTGCTGCATGGCTGCGGTCTCGACGAGATTCACAAGATCGCGTCCCTCGGACACGGGTATCATGACGTTCGGCACGTCAACCCCGAGAATGGTCTTCACTCGGCGCGTCTGGCCGATGCGGTCGACCTCGCCCTTCACGTCCTGCAGGCGCCTGAACGTGATCACGAGCTCCAGCTGCTTCTCCCCGCGCACCGCCGCCACCCCGAAGATGCTCGGAATGTGCATTATGCCTATGCCGCGTATCTCCATGTAGCCGGCAGTCGATTCGGACGCCGACCCGAACAGCAGGCCGTTGCCGACCTCCTTGCGCACGCACGTGAGGTCGTCGGCTATGAGCGAGCACCCGCGCTTGATCAGCCCGAGAGCCGTCTCGGACTTGCCGAGCCCCGGTTCGCCCTCGATCAGCACGCCAAGCCCGCAGACCTCGACCATCGTGCCGTAGATCGACGCCGTGGGCGCGCTGAGCCTCTCCAGCACGAACGCGCTCAGGTGGGCGAAGATGCGGGTCTTCAGCGGCGACGTCATGATCACCGCGCCGGACCTCTCGCCAAGCGCAATCTCGTCGTCGCTCGGCTTCTGCCCGTTGGTGAATATGAAGCAGAACGCACGCCGGTCGATCAGGGCCTGGAAGCGCTGGCGCCGCGTCTCATCGTCGAGAGTGCGCAGGTACGCCATCTCGGCGTTGCCTATCAGCTGCAGCCGCCGCCATGCAAAGTGGTCGTAGAACCCCGTCAGCGCCAGCCCGGGCCGGTTGACTATCGGCTCCTCCACGGTACGCTGCAGGTTCGAGCCCCCGGAAACGAGCGTGAGGGAAAGCTCGTCGCGCCCGGCCTCGTAGAAGTCGGACACGGTAAGCGTACGCCCCTTCGCGCTCGCTCTGGTAGGCAGCGTCTCCATCGGTCGCGTCAGTTCTTCGCGGACGCCGCGCGCTGGCGGCGGACGGTTCCCTTGCGGGCCTTTACGCGCATCTTCAGCAGCTGCCGCTCAGCACGGGCGGCGGCCGTGTCGATCACGCTCTTAGCCGACTCCGAGAACTCCTTAGCACCGACCGCCGTCTCGCCGAGGCGGTTCGCCACGACTTCGGCCATGTACATGTGCTTCTTCACGTCGACATCTATCACGATGGAGACCTTCGTCACCTTCGGAAAGCGCTCCTTGAGCTGCGTCATCCGCTTCTCCGCGTACTCCTTCAGCGACTCTATGCGTACGTCGCTGTGCCTCATCGTCACTTCTATGCTCATCTCTTTTTTCTCCTTTCCTTACATCCGGAAGTTCTCGCCGAGGTACTTCTCGCGCACCTCCGGATCGTTGACAAGTTCTTCGCTGGACCCCTCCCGCAGGAGCCTCCCGTCGTAGACAAGATATGCGCGGTTCACAACCGAAAGCGTCTCGCGGACGTTGTGGTCGGTGATCACGATGCCGAGCCCCTTCTCCGCCAGGCCGCGGACGATGTCCTGTATCTCGTTCACGCTGAGCGGGTCCACCCCGGCGAACGGCTCGTCGAGCATCAGTATCGCCGGGTGGCGCACCAGCGCACGGGCGATCTCAAGCTTGCGGCGCTCGCCGCCGGAAAGCGTGTAGGCCGGCTGCTTGGCCACCTTCATCAGGTCGAACGGCGCAAGCAGCTCCTCGGCGCGCGCCGCGCGCTCCTTGCGCCCGAGCGGCAGCGTCTCGAGGATAGCCATGACGTTCTCCCACACAGTGAGCCGCCTGAAGACGCTCGCCTCCTGCGCAAGATACCCGAGGCCCATGCGGGCGCGCCGATAGACCGGCAGGCGCGTGATGTCCTCGCCGCGAAACTCCACCTTGCCGGCCTCGGGCCGGACAAGCCCTACTATCATGTAAAACGTCGTGGTCTTGCCGGCCCCGTTCGGACCGAGTATGCCGACGATCTCGCCGCACGAGCACTGCATGCTGATTCCGCTCACCACCGTGCGGTCGCCGTAGACCTTCACAAGCCCTGTCGCCGACAGGTCGGGACGCGCCGCAGCCGCCTTCTCGTCCGCCATGGCGCGCATGGCGTCCATAACCGGGTCGCTCATTTCGCAACCTCCTTCCCGGTCTTGCCGACCGTGATGCGCGGCCCGTCGACCTCCACCTGCTCCACGTCCAGCCAGAAGCGAATCCGCCGGCCCTCCAGCTCGCGCTTGTCCGCGCCGGACTCCACAAGCCGCGCATACGTCCCGTCGCCGTCGCCGAACATCTCCACCTCGCGCCGAAGCCGCCTGTAGACCGCCAACGGACACGTAGCGGTACGCGTCGCGTTGGTCAGCACGACGTTCCCCGACGCCACCACGCGCGAAAGCTCGTTCGACGCCGTCATGAACAAATAGACCTTGTCTGCCCGCAGCCCGTAGCCGTCGCTGTGCTCGACATCGACATTCCCTTCGAGCAGCACCACCCCGGCATTGCGGTCAATGTCGCTCGAGTCGCTCCTGATGCGGATGCTCTGCGGCACTGCGGGCGCCTCCTCGGCAGGAGCGCCGCCGCCGGCCGCCGCCGCAACGGCGGAAAAGAGGATTGGCAATAGTCCGCTCACAGCGCAATCCCTCCGGACGAAAAGTCGCTCGATTCGATTTCGGAATCGCGGAAGACCCGCACATACGATTCAAGCGACGAGAAATACACGCCCTTGCCGCAAAACGTGGTCTTGCCGTGCCGGACCCGCGCAGGCCCCTCGGCCCAGCCGCTCTTCATGGCGCGGTCAACGACGCAACTCGCCGCGTCGATGCGCGACTCCTCCGAACCGTCGGGAGCGAACTTCCGGATCACCACGCCCTCGGCCCAGATCAGGCCCTCCCGAAGGAAAAACCTGGCCCGCCTCGCCGACACCACGGTCTTTACAGACCCGTCGGGAAACGTCTCCACCGGAACGGTTATGCTCTCGGCCGGCTCGTGCACGTTCTGCAGGCAGTTGGAATAGGCCGCCTGAAGCCGCTCCGCCTCGCGCAGCAGAACCTCGCGCTTCTCGTGCCATTCGGCCGAGTCGAAAGCCTGCGCCGACGCTGCGGCGAAAAGGCAGAGCGCAATGCTAGCTAACGTCCGCATGAATCTTCAAAAGCACCTTCCAGAGTTTCTCCAGCTCGGAAAACTTGATCGCGTTCGCCGCGTCGCTCTTCGCCTTGCGCGGATTGACGTGCGTCTCCATGAAGACGCCGTCGACGCCTGTCGCAACCGCCGCGCGGGCGAGAGCCGGCGCGTAGCGGCCGTCACCGCCGGACCCCGTGCCAAGGCCGCCCGGCCTCTGCACGGCGTGCGTCGCGTCCATCACCACGGGATACCCAAGCTCACGCATCACCAGAAGCGAACGCATGTCCGCCACAAGATTGTGATAGCCGAAGGAGCTGCCGCGCTCGCAGAGCACGATGCGCCGGTTTCCGGTGGACTCTATCTTGCGGATCACCTGCGCCATGTCCTCCGGCGCCATGAACTGGCCCTTCTTCACGTTGACGACCGCGCCTGTCTCCCCTGCCGCGACGATAAGGTCGGTCTGCCGAGCCAAGAACGCCGGAATCTGCAGCACGTCGCAGACCTCCGCGACCGGCTTCGCCTGCCACGGCTCGTGAATGTCAGTAAGGACGGGCACTCCGAACTTGGAGCGCACCTCGGCCAGAATGTCGAGCCCGATGTCGATGCCAGGCCCGCGGAAAGCGTCCACGCTCGTGCGGTTCGCCTTGTCGAAGCTTGCCTTGAAGACAAGATCGGCCTTCAGGCGGCGGGCAAGCGCGACCAGGCGCGAAGCGAGGTCCAGCGCCATCGCGCGCGACTCGATTACGCACGGCCCCGCGATGAATACGAGCTTTCCGCCCCCGAAAGCCACGCCCTTGTCGACCGATATTTTCCTCATGTCGTCTATTATACTAAAAAAGCACCGTGATGTCTAACGCACCTTATGACGCGCTCACCTTCGGGAGCGCGAACTTGAGCCCCCACAAAAGAACGAGCATCGCAACGCCTGATACAAGCAACGGCGACAGCGACGGATTGGCCGCCGTGCACGCGGCTAGCACGGCAAGCTGCAGATATACGACCGCGCCGATGAGAACGCCCACGCGCCGCTTCCTAGCCGGGTCGTCCTCTTCGCCTTCCGAATATTTCGTTACGGCAGCGAAGAAAACGAACCAGACCAATGGCAATGCGATCTCTGACAGCCCTGAAATAAAGGCATGAGCCGCTGGGGCTGCGGAAGTCTGCTGCGCGGCAGCCATTCCGCATTCAACGTCAAGCGCGCGGCAAACCCCCATCAATACAGGTTTCTTTGTGCGGTTGTAGGCCACACAAATCAGCATCAGCACGAACGCAACGATCCACCAGGAAGGAGGAAGATTCGCCACAGCCCCTGTGACCAGCACGGCGAAAAGGCAAAGCCCGCGGGCAATCCGCGCCGCGCCAAGCGATATCTCGCCATCGGGAATCGGACGCCCCTTGTCGTACTTCGCCCCGACAATGTCGTTGTCTGCGAGGCCGAACATGTACATGAATACGGACGCAAGGCCAGCCGCAAGCGCACACCCAAGCGAGACGTCATACCGGCCGGCACGCCCAAGCACCCACATCCAATATGCCGCGCCGGCAAGCACGTCGCCCGGCACCGTAGGCAGATTGACGACACGGAACAGCCTAAGCCACGGCATCAGCATCCGATAATCCTCTTCGCCTCTGCGAGAGCCCGTCCGCGGTGCGAAATCGCATTCTTCTCGTCAGCGGAAAGCTCCGCGAACGAACGGTCGTATCCGTCGGGCACGAACAGCGGATCGTATCCGAAGCCCTCTTTGCCGCTCGGCGCGAGTGCAATCCGCCCGAAGCACCTGCCGACGGCAGAGTGTTCGCGTCCGTCAGGACCGACGAGCGCGATCGAGCAAGTGAAGTTCGCGCGGCGGTCCGCGACGCCGGCAAGGTTCTTGAGCAACAGCGCGTTGTTCGCAGGAGTATCCGTCGGCTCGCCTGCGTACCTCGCGCTCCGAACCCCCGGCGCACCGCCCAACGCCGCGACCTCCAGCCCCGAGTCGTCGGCCATGCACCATTCGCCGCGATGGCGCCCTGCTATGGCGCGGACCTTAATCTGCGCGTTCCCGGCGAAATCCGGGGCGTTCTCCTCGATGTCCACAGGATCGTCGGCGACAATCTCGAACTTCGGAAATATCTGCGAAATTTCCCGCAGCTTGTGGACATTGTGAGTGGCGACAAATATTCTCATATGGCGGATTATACCAAAATCTTGCGGAACTATGGTATAATGACCGTGCCATGACCTACAGATTCACCGCAGACGGACAGAAAGTGTCGCTGCTCGGCTACGGGGCGATGCGCCTTGCGACCGTGGACGGCAAGCACGCCAACGGCTGGGCGGCGGGCGCCTCCTCCGCCCAAATCGACCAGGAACTGATGAACCGCCAGGTAAAGACACTGCTCGACGGCGGCGTCAATTACTTCGACACGTCGCCAGCCTACTGTCGCGGCGAATCGGAACGCCGCCTCGGCGAGGCCCTGGCGAAAAGCGGTTACGCCAGGAAGGACTACTTCATTGCCACGAAGCTCTCGAACTTCGCCCCTCGGCAGTATCCGCTTGACGAAGCGAAGAAGATGTTCGAGAACTCCCTCAAGTTCCTTCGCACGGACTACGTGGACTTCTACCTTCTCCACTCGATCGGCAACGGGGGCTTTGAGACCTTCTCGAAACGCTACCTGGAAAACGGCGCGCTCGACTGGTGCTGCGAGCAGCGCGAAAAGCGCATAATCAGACACCTCGGTTTCTCCTTCCACGGCGATCCGAAGGCGTTCGAGTGGTGCATGAAAAACCACGGCAAATACAAGTGGGACTTCTGCCAGATCCAGATGAACTACGTCGACTGGCGCCACGCAAAGGAAGTGAACGAACGTAACCTCAACGCGGAGTACCTGTACAAGACGCTGACCGACCTCAAGATTCCCGTTGTCATAATGGAGCCCCTGCTCGGCGGACGTCTCGCGCGGTACAACTGGGCGCTTGCCCACGAGCTGAAGCCGCGCGACCCCGCCGCGTCGCTCGCAAGATGGGCGTTCCGCTTCGGCGGCACGTACCCGAACGTACTGACGATTCTCTCCGGCATGACGCGAACTTCGGACATCACGGAGAACCTCGCCACGTTCTCGCCGCTCAAGCCGTGCAACGGAGACGAGCTGGTCGCGCTGGAAAATGCGGCGCAGGCGCTCCTTTCGCTTAACACGATACCCTGCAACAACTGCAACTACTGCATGCCGTGCCCGTACGGACTCGACATACCGGCGATACTCACGTTCAAGAACACGCTGCTGACGAACAAGACGAAATTGTCCGCGAAGGAATCACTCGCGCTGTACCGCAAGACGATTCCCGACGGACTTCGCCGCGCCGAACGCTGCACCGGCTGCCGACGCTGCAATCCGCACTGCCCGCAGCAGATCGACATTCCGAAGGAAATAGCCGACATCGACAGAATGATTGACGGCTTCAAGGGGGAGGCGTACCGATGAAGGCATCAAGATTGGTCGTGCCGCTAGTGGCGCTCGTCTTCCTGTCCGCAACGACGGCGGCATTCCTCGGCGTTCGCAAGCTGACGTTCGTCGCCGGGTTCCAGCTTTTCCCCGCGATCCTCGCGAATGCATGGATCGTCCTTGCGGTAATCGCGGCAGTCACGCTTCTTTTCGGACGCTTCTTCTGCCGTGCAATGTGTCCGCTCGGCATTCTCCAGAGCGTCGCAAACTGGCTCTTTCACCCGAAGACCGCTGTGCGCCGTGTCTGCACGCGACTGCCAGAGACGGCGGCGCAGCGCACCGTGCGCTGGACAGTTTTCGCTGCGGCAGTTCTCTGCATCGCGTTCGGCTACGGCGCATGGGCGGGACTGGTCGACCCGTATGCGATCTACGGTCGCGTCCTGTCGCTCGTTCCGTCTGGCGACGGCGAAGCCGGCCCGGTACGGCTGGAGCTTGCCATAGTCGCCATCGCCACGTTCACGGCGATTATCGTAACGGCCGCTGTCGGCAAGGGACGCATCTGGTGCAACTGGGTCTGCCCCGCCGGTACGCTCTTCAACCTCGTCGCCCGATTCTCCTGGCGCAAGGACTCGGTCATCCACAGCTGCGGCAACTGCCGCCGCTGCTTCCCCCAAGCGCCCGTCGCGGCAAAGGCGACGGACGACGGTGTGACGCGGCGCGATGCGATCCGGACGATGGCGACCGCCGTCGCCGCCGAAAAGCTGACGGACGGAGGGTTCGCCGACGTGTCGCTTCCCGGCAGTCCCGAACGAAAGCTGAGCGTGCTGCCGCCCGGCGCTGGAAAGCGCGAAGACTTTTTCCGCAGGTGCATCGGCTGCCAGTTGTGCGTCAAGAGCTGTCCGGCACACTGCCTGACGGCCTCGATGACGCTCGCACACTTCGGGCAGCCGGAAATGGACTTCCGGTTCGGACACTGCATTCTCGACTGCACGCGCTGCTCGGAAGTCTGCCCGACCAGAGCGATAATCCGCCTCACGAAGGACGAAAAGCGCACGGCTCACGTCGGACGCGCCATCTGGCGGAAGGACCTCTGCATACGCACTACGGAAGGCGTCAATTGCACGGCATGCGAACGCAAGTGCCCTGTCGGCGCAATTCACGTCGTCGAGAACGTGCCTGTCGTAGACGCTGACGCATGCCTCGGCTGCGGCGCCTGCGAACACGTCTGTCCGGCGCGCCCGATGCCAGCGATCGCCGTCGATGGACTGGAGACGCAGCGGTGGACCACTCCATCGGACGGAACCGCGTTCATCGGCCCGCCAAACGCCCTCGACGCCGCGCTCGCGAAAATCGCCGGCGAGACACGGGCAGAGCTGCAAATATGATATAATACGTCACACGGAAAACTAACCTAGGGAGAACGTCACATGGCTTGCTTTACAGTTCCGCTCGCAGGCGCAGTTGCCGCCGGTGTTGCGCACAAGACACTCGGAAAGGGAAAGACGAATCCGTTCGTCGCCCGTCTGCCGTGGCTCGTCAAGATGTCGCTCGGAGGATCGTTCCTTCTTGCGATAGAACATATCTACCACGGCGAGATCATCTTCACGCCTCCGTTCCTGACTGCGGCAAAGGAGGGTCCGGAAGCCGTTTCGGAGATGCTGCACGAGATGGCGACGGTCGGCGTTTCCATGGCGGTTCTGCTGCTTGTCGTATGGGTCGGCATGGTACTTGTCTCAGAAGCCGTAACCAAGCGCACGAAGGAGTTCTCCCATGTGTGAGCTTATGACCATAGCCGCTGCGCTCGTATTCACCGTCCTCTACTTCTTCACGCGCTTCCGCACACGCGCCGTATTCACGACGATGCTCATGTTCTGGGGCGCGGCGCTCATGTGGAGCGTAGACTGCGCGCACTCGCTGATGGAAGGCGAGGGTCTCCTTGACTTGAGCCGCGAAGACACCGTTCTCGGCGCGATAATCCTTGCGGCAGGGCTAGCGGTCTTTTTCGTGCTGGCCGTCCGCGAGCGCCTGCTCGCCCGGCGAGTCTGACGCGACTCCTCCAGCCGATGCGCACCCTCTACATCGACTGCCGCATGGGCGCTGCCGGCGACATGCTGACGGCCGCCCTTCTCGAGCTTCAGCCGGACAAGGCCGCCGCGCTAAAACGACTGAACTCCCTCGGGCTCGACGGCGTTTCCGTCGCGGCGCAACCGTGCGTCCGTTGCGGAATGGCCGGGACTGTCGTCGACGTTTCCGTGAACGGCGAGGTCGAAGGCGCGCATAGCCATAACAGCGGACACGCCGCGCATCACCACCATCACCACGCGACGATGGCGACGATCGAGGCGCAAATCGCCGCACTCGATGCGACAGAACCGGTGAAATGCCATGTGCGCGACGTCTATCGCCTGATAGCAGACGCCGAGGCAGAGGCGCACGGGAAGCCTGTCGCCGAAATCCACTTTCACGAGGTCGGGACAAAGGACGCGATATGCGACATAGCGTCCGTCGCGACGCTCCTTGAGATGCTCGGCCCGGTGCGCATCGCGGCAAGCGTCCCTGAAGTCGGCGGCGGATTCGTCCGCTGCGCGCACGGCGTGCTGCCTGTCCCGGCGCCGGCCACGGTCAACGTGCTGAAGGGAATAGCTTTCTCGAGCGGCGCGGCAGATTGCGAACTGCTCACGCCGACCGGTGCCGCCCTTCTCCGCCACTTCGTCACGGAATTCGGTCCGATGCCGACCATGTCCGTTGAGCGCATTGGCATCGGGTGCGGACACCGGGAACTGGACGGACGTGCAAACGCCGTTCGCGTGTTTCTCGGCGAGACGCACGACGCGGCGAACGACGCCATCGTCGAGCTGAAGGCGAACATCGACGACATGACGGGCGAAGAGCTGGCCTTCGCCTGCGACCGCCTGCGCGAAGCCGGCGCGAAAGACGTTTCGCTCGTCCCTATGACGATGAAGCAAGGCAGGCCCGGACATCTTCTCGTCGTCCTTGCGGCTGAAGGCGACGCCGACAATATCGCCACCGCGATACTGCGTGAAACCTCTACTTTCGGAGTGCGGCGTACGGACTGCACCCGCTATGCGCTCTGCCGGAGGATTGACGACGGAGCCGACGGCGTTCGCATCAAGACTGGCGAAGGCTACGGCACGGCAAAGTCAAAGCGAGAATTCGCAGATAGGGCCGCAGTCGCTCAACGCACGGGCAAGCCGATCTGCTCCGTCGCACATGGCTAAGCAACGAGCTTCCTCGCCGTTGCTTCAGCCGTTATCACGTCCCTGCGTGCTGGCGGACAACTCCTCCAGTTCTGTCGCCGCTTCCTCCCAATCGGCAGTGTAGCGGTCAATCTCGAACTGGAGCGTGCGGACCTTACGGTTCGCTTCCGCAAAATCGGTCGTTGGCTTCGGATTGAACAGCTCCGCAGACACCTCTTCAAGCTGCTTCTGAAGCTCGTCTATCTTGTGTTCCGCCGTCTCCACCCTTTTCTTCAACTCCTTCACGCGCGGCGCAATCTTCGCCCGCTCTGCCGCGCGCTGCTGGCGCAACTCCTTCTTGGAGAGCGTCTGTTCAGAGGGATTCCGCGAAGGCTCCGAGGGCTTGGCAGGCTCCACGACGCCTGTCCTGCCCATCTCCTCCTTCTTCTCGCAGTAATAATCGTAACCGCCGGGGAACTGGCGGATGCCGCTGCGCGTGATCTCAAGCACGCTGGTGGCAACCGCGCGGACGAAATCAATATCATGCGAGACGAGGAGGATCGTGCCTCGGTACTTGCTCAATGCGTCCTGCAGCAGGCGGCGTCCGTCAAGGTCGAGGTGAGTCGTCGGCTCGTCCAGAAGCAGGAAGTTAGGCGCGGAGAAAAAGAGCCGCAGAAAGGCAAGGCGTATCTTCTCGCCACCCGAAAGCACGCCCGCCGGCTTCTCCACGTCATTCTCGTCGAACCCGAACGCCCCAAGCTGGTTGCGAAACACCTTCTCCGGGCCTCCGCCGTGCGCGTCCCATGCGTTCTTGGCGTTGCGGTACACGGTGAGGTCTGGCGGAACCGTCTCCGCGAACTCCTGGCTCAGGTAGCCGACGACGACGTTGTGCCCCAGCACCGCCTTGCCCTCCGTCGGGAGGCGCGTCCCTGCGATGATGCGCATGAGCGTAGTCTTGCCGAGGCCGTTGTAGCCGATGAGCGCGACCTTGTCGCCACGCGATATGTTGAACTCCAGGTCTCTGAATACAAAGCGTGGGGACGGCGACTCGCCGGCCTCATAGCTGAAGCCGAGGTCCTCGCAGCGGAACATCTCGATGCCAGACGGCGGCGGCTCGGCGAGACGAAGGCGTCCGGAGTTCGTGTATCGCTTCGGCAGCACGATGCGCTCGGCGTCGATCTTGTCGATGAGCTTCTGCCGCGACTGCGCCTGCGCGGCCTTCGTCGCCTGCGCGCGGAACCGGTCAACGAACCGCTGCAGCTGCTCGCGGCGGTGGTCCTGATTCTCTTTCGCCGCCTTCAGGTGCCCGTAGCGGACTTCTCGCTCGCGCAGGTACCAGTCGAGATCACCCTCGTAACGCGTAGCCGTTCCGGCGTCCACCTCGACGATTATGCTAGTGAGCGTGCGCAGGAGGTAGCGGTCGTGGGAAATGAGCATCAGCGTGCCGTCATACGCACGTAAGAACTTCTGAAGCCAGTCCACGGCAGGCAGGTCAAGATAGTTCGACGGCTCGTCGAGAAGCAGCAAGTCGGGTTTGGACGCCAGCACTCGGGACAGTTCAGCGCGCATCCGCCAGCCACCGGAGAAGGAGGCGAATGGCTTAGCGAACTCCTCAGTCGTGAAACCAAGTCCGCCCAGCGCGACCTTTACACGCGTCTCGATATCGTAACCGCCCAGATGCTCGAACTTCGTCTGGAGATCGCCCAGCTCCCTGAGGAGACCGACGTTCTCGCCTTCCTGCCCGAGACGGTCTTCCAACTCGTGCATCCGCGATTCCATCTCCGATAGGCCCGGTATGCCGCGGAGCGCATATTCAAGCAACGTTTCGCCGGGAGAGTCCGGCTCGGGGTTCTGCCGCGTGAAGCCGATGCGCGGCGACCCCTCGACCACCAGCTCGCCCCTGTCGGTCGACATCTCACCGAGGACAATTCTGAAAAGCGTCGACTTCCCGCTTCCGTTCGGACCGACTACGCCAACGCGGTCACCCTTGTTGACGCGGAACGTGACGTCCGAAAGAACATCCTGATGTCCGTAGTGTACCGAGATTCCCCTAAAATCCAACATGATCGTGCGGTCACAAAGAACGGAATGCGCGAATGACCTCGCGGTCGTCGAACGGGTACTTCACACCTGCGATCTCCTGCGTCGTCTCATGGCCCTTGCCGGCAACGATAACCACGTCGCCGCGCGCCGCATCCGTAAGCGCACGCTCTATGGCCTTGCGCCTGTCTGGCTCCGAGAAGACCCGTCCGGAGTCCACCGCGTCGGACGGCATGCCGCCGAGTATCTGCGAGATTATCGACTCGGGAACCTCGCTTCGCGGATTGTCGCTCGTCACGACGACACAATCGGCGAGCCTCGCCGCCGCCTCGCCCATCAACGGCCTCTTCATCGGGTCGCGGTCGCCGCCAGCGCCGAACACAACCCAAAGCCTGGCGCCCGCAAGCGTAAAGCCCCGCGCCGCAGTCAAGACCTTCTCCAGCCCGTCTGGCGTGTGCGCGAAATCCACGTAGACGTCCGCCGCGACGGACGGATTGTGCACGCGCTCGAGACGTCCCCAGCGTGGAGTCAGCGACGGCACTGTCGACTGAATCACGTCATGCGGCACGCCCGCCGCCTCAGCCAGCGCGGCAGCAACGAGCACGTTCGACTTGTTGTAGTCACCTACAAGCGGCAACGAGGAAAGGTCGAGACCCGGAGAGCGGAATGAGACTGGCAGCACGTTCAGCGCAAGCCTGCCGCACGCGGCGAGCATCTCGCGTCCGTAACCGCCGTCAAGGCACACGGCATACGGGGGAAAGTCGCGCCGCCCTGCCGAAGCCGGCACGCCAGACTCCCATCCGCGCACACGCATGCCGTCGCGCGCTATCCGCTCCGCGAACGAGAGCTTCACGCGGAAATACTCTTCCATCGTCTTGTGATAGTCGAGATGGTCCTCGGAGAGATTGGTGAACGCGCCGCCGGCAAAGACGGTGTCGCCGGTGCGGTTCTGGTGGATTGCGTGGCTCGACACCTCCATCACGCAGTCGGTGCAGCCGTTCGCCTCCATCGCGGCATATATCTCCTTCAGCTTCGCCAGCGGCGGCGTCGTGTAGCCCGTGTAGAACCGCTGCGCCCCGTCATAGACCTCAACGGTCGTCACGTAACCGGTCTTTCGCGCCGGGTCGGCGTCCAGGAACGCAGCCAGAATCCACGCCGTCGTGGTCTTGCCGTTCGTGCCCGTTATGCCCCAGACCTTCACAACCTATTTCTTCTTCTGAGCCTGGCTGTTGGCCGTGAGCAGCTTCGACACGCCGACTAGCGCGCAGGTGAAGATCAGCATGAGCGTCGAGAGCGCGAAGACGCTCGGCAGGTTGCGCGAATGCTTCGTCATGGAGCTTACGTACGTCGGGAATGTGTTAGTGCCTGCCCCGTTCACGAAGGACGTGATCACCACATCGTCGATAGAGAGGGTGAACGCCAGCAGCCCGCCCGCCACGATGCCTGGCATCAGGATAGGCAGCTCCACCTTGAAGAACGTGTACCAGGGGCCTGCGCCAAGGTCGTAGGCGGCCTCCACGATGCGGTCGTCGAAATCCTGCAGGCGCGCAAGAACCGTCATCACCACATAGGAGACGCAGAACGTCACGTGCGCGATGAGAATGGTCCAGAACCCGCAGTCCACGCCCAGCGCCACGAAGAGCATGAGCAACGATATGCCTATCAGGATGTCGGGCATGATGAGCGGCGTGTAGACGAGCGCATAGTGCACCGACTGCAGGCGTCCGCGCCAGCGGTGCAGCGCGAGGGCCGCGGTCGTGCCCACGACGCTTGATATGAGCGTCGCCAGGCCGGCGATCGTAAGCGAGAGCCAAAAACTCTCAAGCAGCGGACGGGCCGACTTCTCGCCGCCGAATATCTGAGCGTACCACTTCGTGGTGAAGCCGATGAACTCGCCCTTCGCGCTGAAGAAGCTCATGGATATGCCGTCGGGTATGAAGCCGTAGACGACCACCAGAATGATCGGCACGTACAGGAACGCCAGCACGAAGCCAAGCACCGCGACAGAGAAGAACGAGCGCTTCATGCCCCCCTCCCCGCGAGCATCATCCGCTCGGTCTGCGACTCAAGCCGCCTCCTGTCGCGCGCACTCTGCCGCCGCTTCCACCACATCGCGAGCGCAAGCGGCACCAGTACCGACACCGCCATCAGCGTCGCCAGCGCCGACGCGTGCGGAATGTTGCGGTTCTGTATCGCGCGCATGAATATCTTGTTGCCGATCAGCACGCAGTTCGTGCCGCCGAGCATCTGCGGTATGACGTAGCTGCCGATCGCGGGAATGAAGACCATGAGAATCGCGGATATCACACCCTGCTTGACTCCGGGAATGAAGATCGCGCGGAAGGCGTAGAAGTTCTTGGCCCCGAGGTCGCGGGCCGCTTCAAGGAGCGAGAAGTCGAACTTCTCGGCAGCCGAATAGATGGGCATTATCGCGAACGGCAGAAACGAGTAGACGGACACGAGAACCACCGCAGCCTCGGAATCGAGCAGCGTCGCCGCTCCGGGATCCACCGGACCTGCGGACGCCAGCCCGATCCAGACAAAGAACTGCTGCAAGAAGCCTGGCAGCCAGTCGAACAGCCAGCCCCGCATATGCACCCACGCGAGGTAGCACGCCTGCAGCCAGCTGTCGGGGTGAAGCATCGTCTTCCACGCGAAGACGCGCACCACGAAACTGGTCCAGAACGGCAACATTATCGCACCGGCTATGATCGGCCTCATGCGCGACTTCATGCGTGCGATCGCATAGCCGCACGGCAGCGCGAGCAGCACCGACCAGAGCGTGACCTCGAAGGAGATGCGGAGCGTGTTCCAGACTATCGCCGGATAGTCGGGATCGACGATCTCCCGCCACGTGTCCATGCCCCATTCGCCGACGCCGCCCGAGGCGTCGTGGCCGTGGAACGTGAACGCCAGCACGATTACCGCGGGAACGGCGAAGAACAATGCCAGCCAGACTAAGCTAGGCAGCGTCACCAGCCATTCCGCCTTGCGCGAACGAAGAGGATTGTTCACTGCATCTCCACCATGTAGCCGTCGTCCGGATGCCACCAGACGAATACGTCGTCGTTCCATGTGATAGGCTCCTGATCGAGCAGGAACCGCGAGTGAGGCTTAAGCGCCGCGATCTGGAGACCGCTGGACTTCAGCCAGTACTTCGTGTAGACGCCCTGATAGACGATGTCGCGCACCGTCGACGGGAAGACGTTGATCGACGCGCCCTTCTCAGGCGGCGGCGGCGCCTTTGTGACGCGGATCTTCTCGGGACGGACCGAGAGATCGACTTTCTGCCCGACCTTGAGCGACTTGTCATTGAACGCCTTGATCTGCGGAAAGCCCTCGACAGAGATGAGGCAGTAGTCGCCGTCCACCGAGACGATCTCGCCGGAGAAGAAGTTAGTGTCGCCAATGAACGAGGCCACGAACCTGGTCTTGGGTGCCTCGTATATCTTGGCCGGGCCGTCAAGCTGCTCCACCCTGCCGCGGTTGATGACCGCGATACGGTCAGAAAGCGACATCGCTTCGCCCTGGTCGTGCGTGACGTAGAGGAAGGTGATGCCGACCTGGTCGTGTATCGTGTCGAGCTCCAGGAGCATGTGCTGGCGGAGCTTGAGGTCGAGCGCCGCCAGCGGCTCGTCGAGAAGCAGCACCTGCGGACGGTCCACCAGGGCGCGCGCGATCGCCACGCGCTGCTTCTGTCCGCCCGACAGCTGGTTGGGATACTTCCACGCCTGGTCCGCAAGCTGGATCATTCCAAGTATCTCGTCGACCCTCTCCTCGATCTCCGCCTTCGGACGCTTCGCGAGCTTCAGCGAAAAGGCGATGTTGTCCCACACCGTCATCGTCGGGAAGAGCGCGTAGTTCTGGAACACCGTATGGACGCGCCGCTGGTTCGGCGGCAGGTCGGTGATGTCGCGACCTTCGAGGTAGATGCGCCCGGAGTCGGGACGCTCGAAGCCGCCCAGCATCCGCAGCAGCGTGGTCTTGCCGCAGCCGGACGGGCCCAGGAGCGAGAAGAACTCGCCCTTGCTGACCGTGAGCGACACGTCGTTTACGGCCGTAAGCGCGCCGAAGCGCTTCGTCACCCGGTCGAAGACTAGGAAGTCGTTGTTCATTGGCGCGAATTATACCATAAAAACGCAGTAGTGGTATTCACGAAATCCAACCTTATGTGACGTCCGGAAGACACGCTTCGAATCTCGGAGCAAGATAGAGTGGAATGTTTGTGAATCCCCCGTCCCGCCTGAGGTTGCGTCTTGAAAAACGGATGGCATGCCGCGGATGTCGATTCAAGACATACGACTTGAACGTCGCACCCTTCTTGTCCACACCCGCCTTTACCTCGACCGGCACTACATCCAATCCGAGCTGCATTAGAGCTGCATTACAAAGTCAATCTCACGATCGGCCCGCTCCGAATAGTATCCGATCCGCCCGTCGCCATGTCCGGACAATTGCTGAAGGACATAGTTCTCGACCATCGGCCCTTTGAAATCGAAGTCTGCATCGGTCACAAGCGCCGATTGCGGAATCCCCGCCATCTCGCATAGCAGCCCGACATCTAGATGATAAAGCTTGAACGAACTGCGTACCTCTTGTGCGGCAAGCGGAAACTTCATCGCCCCGACATTGTGGACGCGACGCACCATGCGCGACGCTAAGAGCCATTCAATGGCATCCTCGTAGCCACGTCCGCGAGCCCCTTCCCTTAGTGCGCCATAGACGAACTTCTCGTTTTCCTTGGCAAGTTGCGGAACGACCGCCCTCAGCACGACAAGTATCTTTGCCGCGTCAAGTCGACCGTTGTATTTCACAATGTCATCCTCGTAGAGTGCGATCAGGTCGCGCTGCAGTTTCCGTGTGGACTGCGGATCGCGTTTGGTGAGGTAGTCCGCGACAACCTCCGGCATGCCACCGGTAAAAAGATACGTGTCATAGGCGTCGAGCAGCTTGCGGTGAAAAATTTCGGGCAGAGGGCTTGTCCCCGATATTGATTCGTAGAATGAATGGAGACCGGAATCGTATGCGCACAAGAATTCGGAAAATGCCAAGGGTTCAATGTCGAGAAGTTCGACCTTGCCGACGGGATAGGAGAAACAAGCGTTATCCACTCCCCCATCGTCGCGCACTCTGCATTTTCTGTTCTTCCCGATCCTTGTCCCCAACAAAATTCCCGCAGCCATGAGAGCGAGTTGCTAACATTTTTCGCAAAAATACTTCAACGAATTGAGCGCATCTGGGCACTCCTGCACTTCATCAAAAATGACAAGATCGTTGGCAACATCTATCCGTCGCCCGGAAAGCGCGGCAAGTTTCGGAAGTATTTCGTTTGGCTCCTGCGTACTGTCAAAGAAACCAGCCAAATCTTTTTGAGAGTCGAAGTTAAATATATGGACATGGCCGAAATTCCGCTTGCCAAAATCTTGCATCAGCCAAGTCTTGCCGACCTGTCTTGCTCCCATCAAGACAAGCGGCTTTCGTTCTTTTCTGTTTTTCCATTCTAACAGCCTGTTTTCTGCAATTCTATCCATTTACACTCCTCCTCACAAATCAAACGTTTGATATCATTGCACATTTCTGACAGAAAATCAAGTCTGGAAATGCCATTTTTTGACAAAAAATTAATGGTGCATCTGCACATTTCTGTCACACATATCACGCGCCATAGATATCTAGCAGAAACTCGCACAAATCAGGGGGATTCTCCCGAATCCGCCACGCATATCCACAAAATCAATCTGTTCAAATGTCCTGTCGTGCAGAGAACACCACGCCATTGCAGTCCTCATGACAAAGGACTCGGAGATGTTCCCATTGTTTTGACATTCAAGTCGTATGCCGTTCATCGCGATACGACGGACATTCATCTCACCAAACAAGTTCAATGCGCTATCAACCAGCTCTGACAAGGAACTAACAGAATATCTTTTATGCGTATAGTTTCAATCGCACAAGACCGTAAAATTCCTGCACAAAGCCGCTTTCCTATAGATCGCAATACCCTTATCTTGTTTCAACGGGTCACCAAAAGGCATCAAATACCGTTCAGCGTCGCAACGGATTCCTGTCAAGCCACAAGGAATAAATACTGCGACACCTTCTACCGAGTTGTCCTCGGCCTCAAAAATCGAACCTGTCACAGCGCGAAATAAAACACCCGCTGACATCGACTCTTGCACTACATTATACATTGACGCTCCTGTCCGATGTTGCTCCCCATGCACTTTATACGGTGCCCTCCTACAGGCCTGCAAGAATGCACAGGGCAGAATACACCCTGTGATTGGGCTTAATTTACCCTTGTGCCGCTCTTGCATTGAAACTGTAGGAGAATTTCGTATAAAACGGCGTACCCACCCCAGCGTCCACGGGATTTCTCCCCCGCTTCCCTCTGAGATTTGGTCAACTGCAAGGCGGTTTCCCGCCCCGCGTCAACGGCAAAAATTATAGCAAATATCCTACTCGCGTCAAGAGGTCAACATTGCGACATGGTTTGTAATCGTATTACGCATCGCCCAACCGCCTTGCGGACTCTCCCGCCACTCACGACCGGCCATCAACAGCCACCCAAACGCCCATGGGGAGGCACCCCATTTCCAGCATCGGTTTTCAGTCTCTTCATCCCGTTTTCCGCAACTTATCCCATCTCACGCCGCAGGCACCGCCTCCCCGGCCGCCTTAGCCATGCGCCATCCGTGCGACGAGAAGCCGAGCTCTCCAACTGCGTGCGCGGACACGTGCGCGGCGCTGAACCTGTCCCCAAGCCCGACGATCCACCTCCTCACGAACCCCTCGCTCCCGTATATCTTCCCACCGCTGATCTGCGCCACCCGCCTCGCCAGCGCCGCCTCTTCCAAGGGGAGA
>JAFRDO010000029.1 GCA_017403825.1 Kiritimatiellia bacterium | reverse complement strand
CAAGTCGACGATGGTGGAGGGCGGCGAGTACTTCGCGCGCTGCCGCAGGTACATTGTCCTCAACCCCGTCCGGGCGGGGATTGTCAGCCAGGCGAAGGACTATCGGTGGGTTTGGCAGCGCAACGCCTCCGGAACTGAAGTTTTCCCGGGGTGTCTCCCCTTGGAAGAGGTGGCGCTGGCGAGGCGGGTGGCGCAGATCAGTGGGGGGAAGATATACGGAAGCGAGGAGTTCGTGAGGAGGTGGATTGTTGGGCTTGGGGACAGGTTCAGTGCTGCGCACGTGTCCGCGCACGCGGTTGGGGAACTCGGCTTCTCGTCGCACGGATGGCGTATGGCGAAGGCGGTCAGGGAGGCGGCGCCTGCGGCGTGAGACGGGATAAGTTGCGGAAAGCGGGATGAAGAGACCGAAAACTGATGAGGGAAATGGGGTGTCTCCCTCTGCGAGTTGCAGGTGTGCCAAGGCCGTAGTAAATGTTTGTGTGGGCTTGCGTACAAGCGAAAGTTTGTCGCCGTCAATTGCAAGACGGGCGGATTTTGTGTATACTATGCGCATGAAAATGAAATACGCATTTCTTTTGTCTGCGCTCGCCGCCGGCATTGTGTTGCATGCCGCCGAGCCGTGGGAAGATCCTTCCGTAAACGAGATCAACCGCCTTCCGGCGCGCACGGTCTCCATACCCTGCGAGACCGAGGAGCTGGCCTTCGACGTGCTGCGGATGGACCGTCCGAAGGGCGACTCGCGCTGGGTCATACCGCTCGCCGGGACCTGGGACTTCAAGTGGAAGCGCACTGCGGCTGCGGCCGAGTGGGAGAAGACGGCGCAGATAGCCGTGCCCGGCTGCTGGCAGCTTCAGGGCGACTTTGACCCGCCGCTTTACACGAACATGCGCTATCCTATCGCGATGGATGCGCCGCGCGTGACAGCGCCCCCGGCCGACACGAACTGGACGGCCTACGCCTACCGCAATCCGGTGGGGCTGTACACGACGACGTTCTGCAGGCCGTGGCGCTGGTGGTTCCGCCGCACGATCCTCCGCTTCGACGGCGTGTCGTCCGCGTTCCGCGTCCGCCTGAACGGGAAGGACGTCGGCTATGCTGAGGACAGCCGCCTGCCGTCCGAGTTCGACGTCACGCCGTACCTGAAGACGTTCGGGTGCAACACGCTCGAGGTCGAGGTCTACAAGCACTGCGACGGCACCTATCTCGAGGACCAGGACTTCTGGCGCCTTTCCGGCATCTTCCGCGACGTCTACCTGATTTCCGAGAACAAGAACGCGCCCTTCGACATCTTCGTCGAGACGAAGCTCGCCGATGACATGAAGAGCGCCAGCTTCACGGTATTCGACGAGAAGGGCAACGCCCTCAAGGTGCGCGAGGTCCCCGAAGTGAAGCTCTGGAATCCCGAGACGCCGTATCTCTACATGACGCCTCTTGAGAACAAGTGGGGCTGGATGCCGTTCGAGACCAACAAGAACTGGTGGGTCTTTGGCGGAATCGACTACCGCGCGGTCACGTTCGGTTTCCGTAAGCTTGAGATACGCGACGCCGTCATGTACCTGAACGGGAACCGCATCGTGTTCAAGGGCGCGAACCGCCACGAGATGGAGCCTGCCACCGGCTACACGGTGACGCAGAATGGCATGGCGAAAGACATCGCGCTCATGAAGTCGTACAACATGAATGCGGTGAGGACCTGCCACTATCCAGACGTGACGGAGTGGTACGACCTCTGCGACCGCGACGGCCTGATGGTCGTCTGCGAGGCGAACGTCGAGTCTCACGGCTACGGCTACGGCAAGGAGTCGCTGGCCAACAGGAAGGACTACGAGGCGAGCCACGTGCAGCGCAACGAGCGCATGGTGAAGACGTTCCGCAACCACCCGTCCATCGTGATGTGGTCGATGGGCAACGAGGCAGGCGACGGGCCGAACTTCGCGGCGGCCTACAAGGCGATAAAGGCCATCGACCCGACGCGCCCGGTCCACTACGAGCGCGCGGACGGCTCCGACCACGTGGACGTCGACAGCCAGATGTACACGCGCCCGTGGAACGTCGAGAAGCGCATGAAGGCCGGTCCGAAGCGTCCGTTCATGCTCTGCGAGTACACGCACGCGATGGGCAACTCCAACGGGAGCGTGGGCAAGTACCTGGACCTTGCGCGCAAGTATCCGTCCTTCATGGGCGGCTTCGTCTGGGACTTCGCCGACCAGGCCCTGTGGAAGACCGACGCCCGCGGCAAGTGGCTCGCCTACGGCGGCGACTTCGGCGACCAGCCGAACGACGACAACTTCAACTGCAACGGGCTCTTCGACGCATTGCGCAACCCGCACCCGGGCGCCAACGAGCTCAAGCATGCCTACAGGAACATCTTCTGCGAGGCGTTCGACTTCGCGGCGGGCAAGGTGCGCATACGCAACGGCTACAACGTGCTGACGCTGGAAGACTTCGACTGCCGCTGGCAGTCGCTGAACGCTGACGGTTCGCCGGCGGCGAAGGGCTGGATAGAGCTTGGCGAAGTGAAGCCGGGCGAGACGCGCGAGTACGAGCTGAAGGATTTCTCCGGCGAATCCGTCGCGTTCACGTTCCATGACGGGCGCTCGACAGTTGCCTGGGACAGCTTCGAGAAGCCGTTCGCGCCTGTCCAGGCTCCTGCCGCGTCGGGCGACTCTCCGCTCAAGTCGCGCTTCAAGCTCAACCTGTGGCGTGCGCCGACCGACAACGACCGCGGCTGGCAGATGCCAAGCGTCTGCAAGGTCTGGAAGGACGCCACTGAGTCGCAGAAGCTTCCTGCCGGCGTCACGAGCGACCTCAAGGTTCTGGCGGTTGCGGACGGCGCGGCGCTGGTGGACTGGACGCTTACGGTTCCCAAGGGGCTGCCGCCGATTCCGCGCGTCGGACTCTCGTTCACCGTGCCGAAGGTGCCGTCCGTCTCCTGGTTCGGCCGCGGACCGTGGGAGAACTACGCCGACCGCGTGGAGTCCGCGATGCTCGGCTGCTACAAGGCGTCCGTCGGCCTCGTGTCCGGCATTGCTGACGCCAAGACCGGGACCATCGCCTACCCGAACGACCGCCTCAACCCCGACAACTACATCGAGCCTGGCGAGCAGGGTTACCGCACCGGCTGCCGCCGACTGGAGGTCGGCAATGTCAGCGTCGACGCGGTGAACGCGCCGTTCGGCTTCAACGTCTGGCCGTATCCGCAGACAGCCCTTGAGGGAGTCGCCCACCAGTGGGAGATCAAGGAGGCCGAGGAGCTTACGGTCAACGTCGACGCCGTGCAGATGGGCGTCGGAGGCGACGACAGCTGGGGTGCGCGTTCGCATGACGAGTTCATGCCGAAGGACGGCGTCTACCGCCTCGTATTCGTCGTTCGGGGGCTCTGACCGTGGCTAAGCTTTCGCTTGGCGTGCTCGGCTCCGGTGCGGGCTCGAACATGCAGTCCGTCGTGGACGCTATAGCGGCTGGGACTCTTGACGCAGAGGTCAAGATCGTCCTTGCCGACGTACCGGACGCGAAGATACTCGCCCGGGCGCGCCGTCACGGCATACCGTGCCGCTATCTCGACTGTGCCCCTTGGAAGACGAAGCTGGAGGGCAAGGCGGAGGACGAGTGCATTCGCCTCCTGAAGGAGGCTGGCGTCGACACCGTGGTGCTGGCCGGGTTCATGAGGATCGTGAAGCCGGGGCTTCTCGCGGCGTTCCCGAACCGTGTCGTGAACATTCACCCTGCGCTGCTGCCGGCTTTCCCTGGCGTCCACGGCTGGACGCAGGCGCTTGACTACGGGTGCAAGGTGGCTGGCGTCACGGTGCACTTCGTCGACGCCGGCACCGACACCGGACCTATCATCGTGCAGAAGTCCGTTCCCGTGATGGAGGACGACACGCCGGAGACGCTTCACGCGCGGATACAGGTTCAGGAACACATCGCATACCCGGAGGCCCTGCGTGTGATCGCCTCCGGCAAGTACCGCATCGAGGGCCGACGCGTCCTGATCGGCTGAGTTTTTTAAGAGACAATTCGTTGTCAGACAAGGAGACCGAACAATGGCAAGTTCACTTGACGCGTTGACCGCGCTTTGCAAGCGGCGCGGATTCGTCTATCATTCGTCGGAGATCTACGGCGGCATGCCGGGATTCTGGGACTACGGGCCGCTCGGCTGCGAGCTGAAGCAGAACGTGAAGCAGGCGTGGTGGCAGTTCACCGTGCGCGGCCGAGAGGACGTCGCCGGCCTCGACGCCACGATCATCATGCACCCGAAGATCTGGAAGGCGTCGGGCCACCTCGACACGTTCGCCGACCCGATGACGATGTGCAAGGCGTGCAAGAAGCTCATGCGCGCCGACCAGATCGACGATATACGCGCCGAGCTCGGCAAGAAGGCGGCGGCGGTCAACCCGGCGTACGCGCTGTCCTGTCCGCACTGCGGCGGGGAGATGACGGAGCCGAAGCCGTTCAACCTGATGTTCAAGACCGTGGTGGGGCCGATAGACGACCCGTCGAACGTCGCATACCTGCGTCCGGAGACGGCGCAGGCCATCTTCGCGCAGTTCCAGAACGTGCTGTCGACGAGCCGCCAGACGGTGCCGTTCGGCATTGCGCAGATGGGCAAGAGCTTCCGCAACGAGGTGACTCCGCGCAACTACACGTTCCGCAGCCGCGAGTTCGAGCAGATGGAGCTCGAGTTCTTCATTCGCCCCGACGAAGCGGTGGAGATTCTCCACGGCCATGTCGTCACGCTGGCCGACGGCCCGAACCTTGACGGCCCCGTCCAGGACGACTGGGGCTGGGAGGTGTGGCACAAGTACTGGGTCGAGCAGCGCAAGAAGTTCCTGAACGCAGTCGGGCTGCCGACAGAGAAGTTCGTTGAATACTGGCAGAAGCCGGACGAGCTCGCCCACTACGCCCGCGCGTGCGTCGACATCGAGTACGACTTCCCGTTCGGCCGCCAGGAGCTGGAGGGTATCGCGGCCCGCAGCGACTTCGACCTGTCGCAGCACCAGAAGTGGTCCGGCGAGTCGCAGATGGTGTTCGACGACCCGCTGAAGCAGGCGGCGAAGAAGATGGACGATGCCGCGCGCGCGGCGTTCATTGCGAAGACGCAGGCCGACTGGACCGCGCGCGGCAAGGATGCGGCGGCGGCCGAGAAGTTCTGCCTCGACCTCTTCGACGGCAAGTACGTGCCGCACGTCATCGAGCCTTCCGCCGGCGTCGACCGCCTCATGCTCGCCTTGCTGTGCGAGGCTTACGACGAGCAGAAGCTGACGGACGACAAGGGCAAGGAGGACGTCCGCACGGTCCTCCACTTCAGCCCGAAGGTGGCGCCGATCAAGGTCGCGATCTTCCCGCTCGTCAAGAAGGACCCCGACCAGGACCGCATCGCACGCGACATCTTCACGAAGCTCCAGAAGAAGGTCAACTGCATGTGGGACGTCTCAGGCGCCATCGGGCGCCGCTACCGCCGCCAGGACGAGGCCGGCACGCCATGGTGCATCACCGTCGACGGGCAGACCGCGCAGGACGGCACGTTCACGGTGCGCGAACGCGACTCCATGCAACAGACGCGCATGACCTACTCCGAGTTCCTCGCCATGATGTACGAGGCGCTGGAGTTCTAGCGCGGCGCTTCCCCTCATAACTGCAATGAAGGAATCGATTGGCAATGAATAAATTGTCAGTGATCGGCGCGGCGATGTTGCTTGTAGCGTCAGCCGCTGCAATGTCGGAAGACGCCTACGTGTATTCTACTGAAGTGTCCGCAAACGGCGGCGAGGGCTCGAGCGTGAACATCGGCTACTGCATGAAGGCGACTTCACGCATCGAGGTTGACTTCCAGTATCTCGAGACTCCGACAAAGGACGTGCTTTTCGGCGCATGGGGCGTTCCGGGTTCGAGTGCTTCACCTGGATTACGCATGGCTTTCTGGAACAGCGGCGGCAAGTTCTGCTTCATTCTCGATTCGGATGCTTACTACAACAACATCTCGACCGTCAGTCTCGATACGGAGCGTCATACGGCCGTCATAGACGCACCGAACCGTGCGTTCAGCCTTCTTGCAAGCGACGGAACGGTTGAATGGTCGGGTAACGTCGCAAGCGGCCACAACGCCAGCGGCGAGGCGACCTGGCCAATCGTTATCTTGGGATGCGCCAAGAACGCAGCGGGCCAGGGCAATCAGCATACGAAGGCGAAAATCTACTCCGTGAAGATATACGAGACGGAGAATGGCGTCGAAACGCTCGTTCGCGACCTTGTGCCGTGCATGAAGAATGATGATGTCGGATTCTACGACAACACGAGCGGCGTTTTCTATCACGGACAGAGTACGCTCGGAGGACTCATCTGCGGCGGCAACAATGTCAAGACGGTAAAGGACGCCTACCTTGAGACGCCATCTTCAAAAGGGAAGACCTTCAATACTGGCTATTTCATGAAGACCAATTCATGGCTTGAGGTGGACTTCCAGTGGCTCGGTACGCCTAAGGACCTGCTCTTCGGTGCGTGGGATGCCGGCGCGGCACTGAGCACGGCCTTTTGGATCAATGGGGGAAAATTTGCTTTTCTCTACAATCCTACTGGTGGGTATGCGAGCTATGAGTCATCGATTGCTCCGGACAACAATCGCCATACCGCCATCATCGACGCACGGAACGGTAGCCTCCGCCTGCTTGATCGATTCGGTGATGTGCAATGGAGCTACAGCACCGGTGTTGCTGCCGTCAACAATGCCGCGTGGCCGATCGTGCTGTTTGGCGCTGCAAACGATGCCTCCGGCGCTGGCAAGCAGTCGGTATATGCGCGCATCTTCTCCGCGAAGTTCTATGAGGGTGACGACCCCAGCCCTGTCAAAGACTTCGAGCCGTATGTGAAGGACGGTGCGTCTGGCTTTATGGAAAAGGTGAGCGGCGTGTTTATGGAGACGAAAGGAATCTCGGCTGGTGGCGATGTCGAACATACAAAATGTTCCTATGTCGAGAACGACGGCACAACGGTGCTGAACCTCGGCTACAGGGCCAACATGAGGTCTCGCATCGAAGTTGATTACATGTGCCTGAATCCTACGGAGAACAGCAAATTGATATTTGGCGCGTGGTCTGGCGGCAATCTGAGGTTCTTGTGCTGGAACAACGGCAATATCGTCAAGTTCATATTTCATGGCAAGAATAGCGCCGACCCGCAGTATACGGATTCTGGCTATGTTCCTGACGCTCTGCGCCATACCGCAATCATGGACATGAAGAACCAGCATATCTATTACCTGACCGGCAATGTGACGAATTACAGCAGGACGGCTACGGCGAACACGTTCAATGATACTGACACCAGTTACCCGATGGGTGTCTTCGGATCGATAAGCAATGACGAAGGAACAAGCTGCAATTCATCGATGACTTCCCATACCCGCATCTACTCCGTGCGAATCTATGAGAACGAGGAGCTGATACGTGAGTTCTTGCCGTACACGGACGGCACGACGGTCAGCCTTCGCGATGTCATTACTGGACATGTGGCGACAAAGGTCGTCTCGACTTATGCGGGTCCTGCGATTTCAGGCATTGGCGCAGATGGCGAGGAGCGTTGGTTTGTGACGCCGCAAGACGCATCTATCAGCAAAGACCAGTCCGTGACCTTGACGGCGGTTGCAGTCGGCGCGGTCTTGCGTTACAAGTGGACGCGGAACGGCGAAGCTGTCAGCGGCGGATCCAACGGCGAACTTGAGGTGTCGTGGCGAAGGACCAAGACGCCCGACGTCTATGCTGTCACGCCTGTATATTCGGTCGCGGGAGCCGAAGTCGAGGGCGAGGCGGTTTCCGCAACTGTCGAGAACAAGCCGCTGGGCCTGATCATAAGCATCAAGTGATCTGATGCGCCCAGCGCAGCCAGCCTCTTGGCATTGCCTTGACCAATATGACGTCATGACGAGCGGTTTATGGGGAGACACCCCTGCGGCGCTGCCTGTTATTGGTGGAATCCTGCCTGTTTTGCCGCAATAGCCGCTTCGTTGGCGTGCGCGGGGCTCTCTCGCGCCCTAGGTGCGGACCCTGCCGGCGTTTCACATGGCCACGCATGTCGTCCCTGTGCGTGTCGCCGGATCGCCCGTGCCTCGAAAAAAAGGCACGAAAGAGATGCCTTGGAGACATCTTGATCCT
>JAFRDO010000001.1 GCA_017403825.1 Kiritimatiellia bacterium | reverse complement strand
GTCCGGCACGGTGAACGGCAAGAAACTTTCCGCCGTCTCCCTTCCGCTGCTCGTCGCCGACAAGGCTACGGAGGACGGCATCACGACCTATACGCTCTATGCGGACATAATAGAGCCGACGCTAAAGTATGTGCGCACTCTCGTCTTCTTCGTTGACGTAGATGACACGGGAGCGGTTGCCGAGGTAGTTCCCGCGTTCCTGTAGACGGAGCTCTGATTGCACTAAATCGCCAGCAACGGTCAACGTCGCCTAAGGGGACGTGGGGTGCTGGATTGCGAGATGCGTCCCTCTATATATTGAAAGCACAAACCGCCGGTAAACGCAAGTGATATTTTAAGATTTTTCTCTTGTTCGTCGAGCAAGCATCAGTCTTCTCGGGGTGGACGTTCGACCTAGACGGCAGCAGGGACAACTTCGCCGTTGTCCGTCAGCATCGTCCGTAGCCTTTGCATTACTACGGCTAGTTGGTTTGGCTCCAACTTCGAAAGCAATGCGATAGCAGCCTCGCTTCCAAGCGATTGGTCGCGCGTCTTGGCGGAGGCCTTTTTGAGCCACATTTGCTTTTGATGTTCTCTCGTAGGGTTGTCGTAGAAGGTCAAGGTCGTGGAATACTGCTTGTGCCCTACGGCCAACATGATTTGCTTCGGGCTTATGCCGTTTTCAATAGCTGCCAAGCAAAACGTCGGACGCAAGCAAGACCAACCATAGGCAGAGACGGCACGGTTGGTGGACTGCCTTACGATGCGGGTCTTGGATAGCAAGGCGCGTCTCTTCGACCTGCCTTTTTCAAAACGAATAATCTTGTCTCCGGTCAGTCCTTCCAGTTCCGTCAGGTACCCGCAGACGGTACCTTTGGGTATCCCAGTCTCAGAAAGGATGGCACGGTAGGATTTCCCATTCATGGCGTACAGCTCGTACACCTTCTTCATGCGCTTGGTCTTCTCTGCGGCGAAGTTCTGAGCCTCTATGATGGCAAAGACCTCTTCGTGTGTTTTTGGCGGGACTGGCGAGCCGTTGACAATCAAGGTCTTATTCGAATCTGAAATGGAATCGGCGAACAAGGCCTCTGCAAACAGCATCTTGCCCATGCGGACAAGACCGCTGCGGTTATGCCTGTACATCGCAGCCGCTTCCGGGAACAGCAGCGGCTCTGTCGGGTCTGACGAGTGTATGATGCCTTCGGACACCGCCCTGAACTCATCGAACAGCGGCAATTCGCATCTCGTACCCGTCTTGGAAGCTACGAACGAAACGAAACCTTCTTTGAGGTCCACGTTGTCCTTGCGCATGAAGCAGATGTCTTTCAGACGTGCTCCTGTGCAGAGACCACAGACGAAAAGGCCGTATAGCATTTCGTTGCGCCTTGCAAGTTCGCGTACCTTCCCTATCTGCTCGTTGGTCAACGGTACCCGGTGGATGACTGCCGCATCCTCTGTCGTATCGCGCTTCAACAGCCGCTTGAACGGGTTGGCGCATCCATAAGGAAGGAATCTGGCGAACGCTCCAGACAGCAAGCTCATGCGGCTCTTGACGCTGGACCATGCGAGCTTCTTCCTTATGGCGTTAAAATAGTCTATGACGTCGCCAGCCGTCACCTGATAAAGGCACTCGCGCCCGCAGAACTTGGCGAAGTCGTTTATGACAAAGGCGTTGTTCCGTTTCCGTCCTTCCGTCAGTTCCCGTGTCCGCGCAAGCCCGTTCCAGAGTTCGGCGAGCGCGTCAAGCCTTGTGTATGAAACCTTCTCGCCAGTCTTCGCCTCGATAAGCGATTCCAAGAGGCCTTCCGCATTTCCCTTCTGCTGGCGCGAAAGCATAAAGTCTTCGAAGGCCTTCTGAGCCTTTGCCTTGCTAACCTCAAAGAGCCTGTCGCCCTCGTCCTTCGTAGAAAATGTGGATGGCGGCTTGCCGGACACCCGCACGTTCAACTTAATGCGGCGGAGTTTCCCGCTGTCCCGATACTCGCCGTACCACCACCTGCGGTGTGTCTTGCCTTTCCTGATAATTCTAATGCCCATGATGTGCGTCTCCTATATGTCTCCCTGAGAGGAATCCGTGCCTGGAACTTTAAGTTGACTTCGCGCTTGCGCTTACGAGGGACGAAGTGATATAATTAAAGCCATGAAACAAGCAAGACATAACTCAATAGTACGCCCGAAAAGTGGTTCGGCCCACGAAAGCCCTTGTTCCATGCGGTCCAAAGGTTCCTTTGACATGGAAGAGGTCAGTGGTCCGAATCCACTATAGCCCACCAAGCAGCCGTCCCTTGCTTTCACCATGCGAATCGTCGTCAAGGTAGGAACCCATGCAATCGCCGCGAAGTCCGGCCGTCCGGACTACCCGGCTCTCCGTCGGCTCGTCGCCCAGCTCTGCGCGTTGCGTAAGGCGGGGCACGACGTGTTCTTCGTGTCGTCCGGAGCGGTGGCGGCCGGCGTGGAGGCGCTCGGGCTGAGGGCGCGTCCGGCGGACGTGAACGACGTGCAGATGTGCGCGGCGGTCGGGCAGGCCCGGTTCATAAGCGAGTACGAGAAGCTGTTCGAGGTGCATGGCGTCAAGATAGGGCAGGTCCTTCTCACGCACGACGACTTCGAGAACCGGCGGCGCAGCCAGAACGTCAGGAAGTCGCTGGACCATCTTGTCCGCGCCGGCATCGTGCCGATCATCAACGAGAACGACGTAGTGGCCGACGAGGAGCTGAAGGGCCAGACGTTCGGCGACAACGACTGGCTGAGCTTCCTGATAGCGAAGCTGGTGAAGGCCGACGTGCTGGTGCTGCTGACGACTGTCGACGGCTTTCTGGACGCGCAGGGGCGCCGCATTCCCGTCGTCACGCGGCTGCGCAGCGTCGGGCGGCTTGTCCGCACCGGCGAGAAGGGCAGCCTTTCCAAGGGCGGCATGGATTCGAAGCTCAGGGCGGTCAAGGCCGCCGTTGCCGCTGGCATCGACACGTACATCGCTAACGGACGCAAGTCCGTCCTTGCGCCGCTCCTCGGCGGCAAGTCGGTCGGAACGTTCTTCCCTGGCAGCGCTCTCTAGGCGGTCTGGGCCTTCTTCTTCGGGCTATGGCAGTATGCCGCGATAGGGCAGCCTGCGCATTTCGGGCGCACGGGATCGCAGCGCGTCTGCCCGAAGCTCACGAGATGGCTGTTCCACGTCTTCCAGTACCGGACCGGCAGTATCTCGCGCAGCTTCATCTCAGTTTCCACAGGCTTCTTCGTCTTTACCAGCTCCAGCCAGTTGCAGATGCGGTGGACGTGCACGTCGACGCAGATCGCCGGGAGGTCAAAGCCGACGGCAACGGTCAGGTTCGCCGTCTTGCGTCCGACGCCCGGCAGTTCGCAGAGCTCCTCCACCGTGTGCGGCAGGACGCCGCTGAACCTCTCGCGAAGGACTCGTGGAAGTGCCTTGAGGTGACGTGCCTTGTCGCGGTAGAAGCCCACGGGATAGACGAGCTTCTCGATCTGCGGAACCGAAAGCCGCTCAAGTCCCTCTGGCGTGTTGCCGCCCGCCGCGAAAAGCCGCTTTACGGCGGCGGCGGTGCAGGCGTCCTTGGTGCGGGCGGACAGTATCGTCCCGACGAGAACGCAGAACGGGTCGTGCGTCTGGGCCTCAATGAGTTCGATGATAGGCGCGGAGTGTGCCTTGAATTCCTTCTTCAGCGCCCGGTTTACTGCTGGAATGTCCCTTGCTGTCATGCGCGCATTTTACCATAATTTCCCGTAGCCCCCCAACCCGCCTTCGCTAAAGCTCCGGCGCGGCAAGCCCCCAACCCCCAACCCCTAAATTTATGGTATAATAAAATAATAAGTCACAGAGCAGACCAAGAATGGAGAGAAGATGAGAATTGCCATTGCATCAGATCACGGCGGCTTCGAGATGAAGGCGGCGCTTGTCGCAGCCATTTCCGGCGAATGCGAGGTGCAGGACCTCGGCCCCGCGTCCGGCGAGTCATGCGATTACCCTGACTACGCGATACCGGTCGCGAAGGCCGTGGCGTCCGGCGCGGCCGACTTCGGCGTGCTAGTCTGCCGCAGCGGCATCGGCATGTCGATGACGGCCAACCGCTTCCAGAACGTCCGCGCCACGATCTGCACGACCGTCGAGCAGGCGACCGTGACCCGTCAGCACAACGACGCCAACGTGCTTTGCCTCGGGGCGGACAACACTGCGGCCGACAAGGCGCTGGCGATTCTGCGCGCTTTCATTGCGACGGAGACTGACAATAACGCGCGCCATGTGCGCCGGCGCTGGAAGCTGGAACGGGCGCAGCGCCTGTCGGACTGCTCCGGCCTCATGCGCGACGATCCGGAAGTGTTCGCCGCCATCGAGGCGCAGACGCGCCAGGAGGACGCCGAGATCAACCTCATCGCCTCCGAGAACACTTCGTCGCGCGCGTGCCGCGAGGCGGCCGGCAGCGTTCTCATGAACAAGTACGCAGAGGGCTACCCCGGGAAGCGCTGGTATTCCGGCTGCCTGCCTGTCGATGCGGCGGAGGAGCTCGCCCGCAGCCGCGCCTGCCAGCTCTTCGGCGCCGAGCACGCGAACGTGCAGCCGCACTGCGGCAGCGCGGCGAACATGGCCGTCTACTTCGCAACGATCAAGCCGGGCGACACGATCCTCTCGCTCGCGCTTGACCAGGGCGGACACCTCTCCCATGGCTCGCCGGTGAACTTCTCCGGCAAGATCTACAACATCGTGCCGTACACCGTAGACCGCGAGACCGAGATGCTCGACTATGACGCGCTGGAGAGGCAGGCCCTCGAGGTGAAGCCGAAGATTCTCCTGACCGGCGCCTCCGCGTATCCGCGCAAGATCGATTTCAAGCGCATCCGCGAGACATGCGACAAGGCCGGCTGCCTGATGATGGTGGACATGGCGCACATCGCCGGACTGGTCGCGGGCGGAGCGCACGAGTCGCCCGTGCCTTACGCCGACTTCGTCACGACGACTACGCACAAGACGCTCGGCGGCCCGCGCGGCGGCATGGTGCTCTGCAAGGAGAAGTACGCCAAGGCGCTAGACAGCGCGGTGTTCCCCGGCATGCAGGGCGGCCCGCTCGAGAACATCATCGCGGCGAAGGCCGTCTGCTTCCGCGAATGGATGCAGCCGGCGAAGAAGGACTATGCGCAGCAGGTCGTGAAGAATTGCGCGGTCATGTGCAGGACCGTGCAGGACCGCGGCTACCGCATCGTCTCCGGCGGCACCGACAACCACCTGTTCCTCGTGGACGTGAAGAAGTCAAAGGGCATTACCGGCAAGGACGCGGCGGCGGCGCTCGACGCTGCCGGCATCATCGTGAACAAGAACACGATTCCGTTCGACACTGAAAGCCCGTTCAAGACCTCCGGCATACGCGTCGGCACGGCTTCCGTCACGACGCGCGGCATGAAGGAGCCGGAGATGGTGAAGATCGGCACGTGGATCGCCGACGTCCTCGATGACATCGCGAACGTAGAGGTCCAGGCCCGCGTCAAGCGCGAGGCCGCCGAACTGGTCGCCGGCTTCCCGGTGCCGTAAGGCTCTTATGAGGAAAAACGCTTTCGACGGCATGCCCGGCGCGTATGCGGCGATGTTCACCCCGTACGACGCCAAGGGGCGCGTGGATCCGGAGACGATCGCCCGAATCATGGACTACGGCTACGCGAACGGGCTGCGCGGCTTCTATCTCACCGGCACGACGGGCGAATGGTGGCTTCTCACGACCGACGAGCGAAAGCAAGTCTACGCCGCCGCCGTCAGGGCGAACAGGGGCCGCGGAAAGCTAATTGCGCACGTCGGCGCAAATTGCACGGACGACTCCGTGGCGCTTGCCCGCTACGCGGCAGAGATCGGTATCGACTGGGTGTCATCCATCACGCCGCAGCTCTATCGCAATTCATTTGACGCGGCTCTCTACCACTACCGCACCATCGCCGCCGCGACCGACCTTCCGTTCATGGTCTATTCGATGGGCTCTGCGCTCGTTCCTGAGCGCGACATCCGTCTCTTCGACATACCTAACGTAAAGGGCATGAAGTACACAGGGCGCGACTACTATGCCGCGCAGCGCATGAAGCGCAGGCTCGATGATTGCAAGGAAACCATTTGGTTCGCCGGCTGTGACGAGCAGCTTCTTTGCGGGCTCGCCCTCGGCAATGTGTTCTCCGGCGGCGTCGGCACCACGTACAACATCATCCCGAAGCACTTTGCCCGAATCTGCGCCCTTGCCGCGAAAGACAAGTTCCGTGAGGCGGCGAAACTTCAGGACGAGGCTAACCGCGTGGTGGAGCTGATGATCGAATCCGACAACTGGAGCTACCGCAAGGCGATGATGAAGTTCATTGGCCTTGACTGCGGATGGTTCCGCAAACCCTTCGAGCCGCTTACGGCGGCGCAATACCGCGCTTACGCCAAGCGCTTTGCCGCGCTGGGCGTAGTTTGCGAGAATCAGGCCGTGTGCACGAAGGGAACTGGCAAGTGACGTTCGCCGCCGCGATGCTTGTCGCAGCAGCGTGTGCCTCGTCCGAGCCGGCGACAGGCGCGAAAGCGACTCGCGACGAATTGCCGGTTATCGACCTGTCGCATGACGTGTCGCGGCAGACGGTTATCGCTTCTGGAGCGGACGGCGTTTATCAGGGGCATCCGACGACTGCGGTGGCGCCGGACGGCACGCTCTTCTGTGTGTGGACGATTGGCCATGGCGGGCCGTGCGGACCGATGGCAAAGTCTTCCGATGGCGGAAATACGTGGGTCCGCTGTGATGAGATCATGCCCGTCGCATATCGTGAGAGGCACCGCAACTGCCCGACGCTGCAAAGCGTAATCCGTCAAGACGGCGGCACCAACCTTGTGGTGTTCTCCGCGAAGAAGGGCGGGTGCGGCATCGTGATTTCGCTGGACGGAGGCAAGTCGTGGCGGGAAGCTCCGACGGCTAAGCTTCCCGCAGGCATGCCGCCTACCGGCTTCATGATGCTGAAGGACGGCTCAGCCGCGCTTTTCGGCCAGCATCGCAACGACCCGAAGGTCAAGACGGATCGTGCGACGGACGACCAGTCGATCTGGATGAGCATTTCTATGGACGGCGGATGGACATGGGGGCCGATGCGCATCGTTGCGACCGTGCCGCAGAAGAACTTGTGCGAACCGTTCTGCCTTCGTTCGCCTGATGGAAGCGAACTGTGCCTCCTGATGCGCGAGAACCGCCATACGGCACGCAGCATGATGTGCTTCAGCCGCGACGAGGGGAAGACGTGGACGAAGCCCGAGGACACTTGCTGGGGACTTACGGGCGACCGGCACGAGGGCATCTACCTGCCTGACGGACGGCTGTTCATCGCGTTCCGCGATCGTGCGCTCGGCTCCTCCACCTACGGACAGTATGTGGCGTGGGTCGGAACGTATGCCGACCTCCGCGCCGGCAGGCCCGGCGACTTCCGGGTGCATGTTCTCGACCATGTCGGCGAGCGGGCTTGGGATACTGGCTACTCGGGCGTTGAATTGCTTCCGGACGGAACGATCCTCTGCACCACATACATGAAGTACCGTGCTGACGACAAGGCTCATTCAGTCGTGTGTGCGCGCTTAACGCCGTCAGACCTGACATTGCCCAATCAAAAGTAGGGGTGGAATGACGAGGAACTCCGTCCTGGCCTTGGCGCTTTTTTCGTGCGGGCTTGCGCTGACGGCGCAGGGGCGGGTGGAGTATGCGTGGAGCGATCCGTTCGCGCCGACGGGGGCGGTGATTTCGGCTGCCTCGGCGAAGGCTTCGTGTGCGGTGGAGTCCGGCGACCAGCATACGCTTTATTTCACGAACGGCATGGTGCGCGCGTACCATCGCGTGACGGACGAGTGGTTCGACCTTCAGCCTGCTCCGTTCGCGGCGGTTGGGGCGGCGGAGCGGCTGGACGACGGGCGGCTCCTTGTGGTGGAAGCGGGCGGTGCGCGGGCCGTGTACGGCACGCCGGCAAGGACAAAGCCATACCACCCGCTGAACTGGGCGGTCATCGTACTGTATCTGCTCGGCATGGCGGCCATGGGGCTGTGGTTCATGCATCGGAACAAGTCGAGCGACGACTATTTCCGCGGCGGCGGACGGTTGCCCTGGTGGGTCGTTGCAATGAGCATCTACGCGACGATGTTCTCGTCCATAACGTTTCTCTCCATTCCGGCTCTCACGTATCTCACCGACTGCCGTTACTTCGCCATCTCGTTCGGCATCGTCCTTCTTGCGCCGGTCGTGACGAAGTGGTACCTGCCGTTCTTCCGCCGCCTTAACCTGACGAGCGCCTACGAATACCTGGAGGTTCGTTTCAACCTGCCTTGCCGCCTGTTCGCAAGCGCGGCGTTCGTATTGTTTATGGTCGCTCGTACCGCCATCGTCACGTACCTGCCTGCCATCGCCGTGGCCGCGGTCACGGACCTTGACGTGAATATGGCGATAGTCGTCGTTACGGCAATCACCATACTCTACTGCACGGTCGGCGGCGTCGAGGCCGTAGTGTGGAGCGACTTCGTCCAAAGCGTGATCCTGATAGGTTCTACGGCGCTCATCTATGTCATGCTAGTTTGCGGTACGGACGGCGGATGGAGCGGGTTCATCTCGATGGGGACGGCGGCCGGGAAGTTCCGCGTGTTCGATTTCGCGTTCGACTGGACCAAGCCGTGCTTCTGGGTGGTGCTGGTAGGCGGCATCGTGGCGAATCTCGCCAGCTACACGAGCGACCAGTGCGTCGTGCAGAGGTACATGACGACGAGGGACGAGAAGGGGGCGGCGAAGTCGATCCTATTCAACGCCGTCATATCGTTCGCGAACTGCTTCGTGTTCTTTACGCTCGGCGTGGCGCTATGGACGTTCTACAAGTCGAATCCTGGTCTTTTGGACGTGACGATGCCGAAGAACGACAGCGTATTGCCGCTCTTCATCGGCAACGACCTGCCGACCGGCCTGTCGGGCCTGGTGCTGGCGGCTGTGGCGGCGGCGACGATGAGCACGCTTTCGGCGAACCTCAATTCGGCGGCGAGCGCCATAACCACGGATTTCTACGTGCGGCTGCACGGGGGTTCCGATCGCTCCAGGCTCATGTGCGCCAAGGTCTCGACCGTCGTCGTGGGGCTTCTCGGCGGTGGCTTTGCCCTTGTGCTGGCCAACATGGAGATCATGTCCATATACGACCAGTTCCAGCGTTTCCTCGGCATACTCACGGCAGGGCTTGGCTGCCTGTTTTTCATGGGCATCTTCATGAAGCGCGTGACCGGCGTCGCCGCGCTTGCCGGGCTTGTTGCAAACTACGCCGTCTGCATAGGGCTTGACAGGCTGGCGTGGTCCGGCAAGCCGCACATGCTCCTCTACGGGTTCTTCGGCATGGTGGCCTGCATTGTAGTGGCGCTGGCCGTCGGCGCCGTCCTGCCGTCCGCGAAGCGCTCGCATCAACCGTAAATGCGGCCACGCTTATTCTTTCTTTAATGGGCCTTGCGGGTCCGCGCATCCTACAGTCCGCGCTTGCAGTCGGCGGAAAGATTTGATACCATTTCCATTGACTTGACCCGATGTCCGGGAAAGGCCGCGAAAGGAAGAATGCCGCCGCCGTGCGGCGAAAAGGGAGATGGCTATGGCTAAAGTGCCGTACAAGACTTATCTTGCTGAAGATGAAGTGCCGAAGGCGTGGTACAACGTCAGGGCTGACATGAAGAAGAAGCCGGCGCCGCTCGTAGATACTGCGACGAAGGATCCGCTTCCGGCGGAGGTGCTGGAGCGCGTCTTCTGCCGCGAATGCGTAAGGCAGGAGCTGGATGACACGACCCAGTACATTCCGATTCCCGGCCCAGTGGCCGAGTTCTACCGCATGTATCGTCCGTCACCGCTCGTGAGGGCGTATTTCCTTGAGAAGGCGATAGGTGGTCCGGCCGAGATATACTACAAGTTCGAGGGCAACAACACGTCCGGCTCGCACAAGCTCAACAGCGCCATCGCCCAGGCGTACTACGCCAAGGAGCAGGGCCTCACCGACGTGACGACCGAGACAGGTGCGGGCCAGTGGGGCACGGCGCTCTCGATGGCGAGCGCGTTCTTCGGCCTCAAGTGTCACGTCTTCATGGTGAAGTGCTCCTACGAGCAGAAGCCGTTCCGCCGCGAAGTGATGCGCACTTACGGGGCTGAGGTTACGCCGTCGCCGTCGATGGAAACGGAAATCGGGCGCAAGATCAACGCCGAGCATCCCGGAACGACCGGATCGCTCGGCTGCGCCATCTCCGAGGCGGTCGAGGCGGCGATGAAGCTGCCCAACGCCAGGTATTTGCTCGGAAGCGTCCTTAACCAGGTGTGCCTGCACCAATCTGTCATCGGGCTGGAGACGAAAGCCGCGTTGGAGAAGCTCGGCGTCAAGCCCGACGTGATAATCGGTTGCGCCGGCGGCGGCTCCAACCTGTCGGGGCTCAGCGCGCCGTTCATCGGCGAGATGCTCCGTGGCGAGGCGAAGTACCGGGTCGTTGCGGTAGAGCCGGTGAACTGTCCGAGCCTGACGAAGGGCGAGTACCGCTACGACTTCTGCGACACCGGCAAGGTGTGCCCGATGGCGAAGATGTACACGCTCGGCTGCGACTTCATACCTGCCGCCGATCATGCGGGCGGCCTGCGCTACCACGGCATGAGCTCGACGCTGTCCGAGCTGTACGACCAGAAGCTGATCGAGGCGGTGGCGCTTCCGCAGACGAAGGTGTTCGAGGCGGCGACGCTGTTCGCACGCGTCGAAGGAATACTTCCCGCGCCAGAATCCAGCCACGCGATATGCGCGGCCATCGACGAGGCTCGGCGCTGCAAGGCCGAGGACCGCAAGGAGACCATCGTGTTCGGACTTACCGGCACAGGCTACTTCGACCTTACCGCCTACGCGAAGTTCAATGACGGTCAGATGACCGACGCCTGACGGGAATCTTGTAACATACGGCAAAACCGGAAATAGGAGACGTTGAAGATGGCATGTTTATGCGGCAAAGGCGCCTGCGGGTGCGATTCTGAATTCATCGCGCCGATGCAGGCGCTTTGGCAGGTGTACGACGGCATAGAGTCTGGGCGAGACGCAGAAATCGTGTCGGTTGCGTGGGAACGCGAGGAGGGCAAGGTGTTCCGCTACGACCTGCCCGTGCCGAAGCGCCTCGACCCGAAGGCGGCGAAGTACGTATCGCACGTCGTGGAGCGCATCGCGAAGTTCGCGCTTTGGGCTGCGGGCGGCTGGAAGCTCTATCTCTCCGGGCCTGACGCCGTGGTGAAGCCCATCGCGAAGGCGTACACGAAGAAGGGCGCCAGGGCGTTTGACTTCGACTTCTTCAGCTCCATATACTCGCGTCCCGTGGAGGCCGCGGTCGTGCCGATGGGGAAGATGCCAGAATTCTCGGAGAAGCTCAGGCAGGTGAAGACGGTGGCGGACGGTTGCCGCATCGGCTTCGACCTTGGCGCCAGCGACTTCAAGATCTCTGCGCTCAGAAACGGCAAGGTCGTGTTCTCGAAGGAGTTCCCGTGGGATCCGCGCAACAACGCCGACCCAGAGTACCACTACTCGAAGCTGACGGCTGGGCTGAAGGAAGCCGCCGCCGCCCTGCCGCGCGTGGATGCCATCGGCGGCTCGACGGCGGGCGTCCTCGTCGGGCAGAAGATGGGCCTTGCTTCGCTTTTCCGGGCAGTCAAGGATAAGAACCCCTCTAAGTTCCCAGAAGCGCAGAACATGTTCTACCGCATCGAGAAGGACTGGGGCGTTCCGTTCGCTGTCTACAACGACGGCGACGTGACCGCGCTAGCCGGCATGATCTCGATGGACAAGAACGGAATCCTCGGCGTGGCGATGGGCTCGTCGGAGGCCGTGGGCTACGTCGACCCGAAGCGCCGCATGACGGGACGCATCTGCGAGCTGGCGTTCGCGCCGGTCGACTTCAACCCCAAGGCGCCGAGGGACGAATGGTCGGGCGACTACGGCGTCGGCGCGATGGCGTTCTCGCAGCAAGCGGTGAACTGGCTTGCCCTGAAGTACGGCTTCAAGTTCCCGAAGGCCATGAAGCTCCCGGAGCGCCTGAAGGTCGTGCAGGCCGCGATGGAGAAGGGCGATGCGAAGGCTCTCAAGGTCTATCTGGAGATCGGGCGTTTCCTCGCCCATGCCATCCCGTGGTACAACGAGTTCTACGACTATGAGAACATGATGATTCTCGGGCGTGTTACGTCCGGACTTGGAGGCGAGATCGTGCTTGAGACGGCTAAGCGCATCCTTGCCGACGTCTATCCGGAGTGGGCCGAGAAGATTGACATCTTCATGCCCGACGAGAAGGCGCGCCGTCTGGGCCAATCTGTTGCCGCAGCGCAGATTCCCGTCATCAGGAAGAGGGGCTAGATGACGCAGCTTGAGGCGGCCCGCAAGGGCATCGTGACCGAGGCGATGAAGACCGTAGCGGCGGACGAGAACGTCGCCGCCGAGGCGGTTCGCGCTGCAGTCGCCGACGGCACTGCCGTCATACCGCTCAACCCGAGCCACGCCAACTGCCGCCCGGTCGGCGTCGGAAGGCTGTTTGCTACGAAGATCAACGCGAACCTTGGACGGAGCGTTACCCACTCCGGCAAGGGCGACGAGCTGGACAAGCTAGGCGTCGCGCTTCAGGCCGGAGCCGATTTCGTGATGGATCTTTCAGTAGGCGACGACTTGAGGTCCATACGGCAGGGCATGCTGGATGCCTCGCCGCGTCCTCTCGGCACCGTGCCGGTGTACGAGACGATCTCCCGCCTGAAGGGCGACATTCCGCACATGGACCCTTCGCTTCTTATCGGCGTTATCCGCGAGCAGGCGGAGCAGGGCGTTGACTTCATGACGCTTCACGCCGGGCTGCTGCTGAAGCAGATTCCGGCGGCCATGAGGCGCAAGATGGGCATCGTGAGCCGCGGCGGCTCAATCATGGCCGAGTGGATGATGGAGAACAACGCGGAGAATCCGCTCTATGTCCGTTGGGACGAGGTGATGGACATCCTGGCCGAGCACGACGTGACCGTGTCGCTCGGTGACGGAATGCGTCCCGGATGTCTTGCTGACGCGTCCGACGCGGCGCAGTTCGGCGAGCTGGACGTCCTGGGCGAGCTTGTCGAGCGTTGCCGTGCGCGCGGAGTGCAGGTGATGGTGGAAGGCCCCGGCCATGTGCCATTCGACCAGATCAGGGCCAACATGGAGCGCGAGCAGGAGGTTTGCAAAGGAGCGCCTTTCTATGTGCTGGGTCCGGTCGTTACCGACATCGCGCCGGGATACGACCACATCGTGAGCGCCATCGGCGCAACGGCGGCGGCCACGTACGGCGCTTCGCTCCTCTGTTACGTGACGCCGGCCGAACACCTCGGCCTGCCGGACGCCGACGAGGTCCACCGAGGCTGCATAGCATACAAGATCGCCGCGCACGCCGGTGACGTGGCGCGTGGCTTGCCCGGCGCCCGCGACCGCGACGACGAGATGTCCGATGCACGTGCGGCATTCGACTGGGACCGTCAGTTCTCGCTTTCGCTTGACCCTGACCATGCCCGCAGGCGTTGGCTGAAGACGCGTGCGTTTACCGATGAGGCCCACGCCGACGACCACTGCTCGATGTGCGGCAAGGAGTTCTGCGCCGTGCGCACCTCGCGCCGCATTCGCGCGCTCGCCGCGCAGATGCCGCAGGGTTGACGCGCGGAACCGCATGATTTTGACATGACAAACATTGACGAAGGAAAGAAGCAATGATCATTAGAGACGACATCAGGTACGTTGGCGTGGACGATCACGACGTTGACCTGTTCGAGGGGCAGTACGTAGTGCCGCGCGGCATGGCCTACAATTCCTATCTGGTGAAGGACGAGAAGACTCTCGTCTTCGACACCGTCGACGCGCGCTTCGGAGAGACATGGCTTGCCAACATACGCGCCGAGATCGGTGACGCGCCTGTCGATTATCTCGTCGTGCAGCACATGGAGCCCGACCACTCCGCCAACGTCGCCGCGTTCGCCGCCGCGTATCCGCAGGCAACGATCGTCGCGAGCGCACAGGCGTTCTGCATGATGAAGAACTTCTTCGGCACTGACTTTGCCGACAGGCGGCTAGTCGTGAAGGAAGGCGACACGCTTTCGACTGGGCGGCATGTCTTCGCTTTCGTTGCTGCGCCGATGGTGCACTGGCCTGAGGTGATCGTGACCTACGACACGACCGAGAAGATTCTGTTCTCGGCGGACGGCTTCGGCAAGTTTGGGGCGAACGACGTGGAGGATCCCGAGGGCTGGGACTGCGAGGCCCGTCGTTACTACATCGGCATTGTCGGCAAGTACGGTCCGCAGACGCAGGCTCTGCTGAAGAAGGCCGCTGGTCTTGAGATCCGCACGATATGTCCGCTTCATGGCCCGGTCCTTTCGACGCCGGAGGAGATCGCGCACGTCATGAAGCAGTATGACACATGGTCCAGCTATTCCGTCGAGTCGCCCGGCGTGTGCATCTGCTACACTTCGGTCTACGGACACACCAAGGCGGCTGTCATGAAGCTGAAGGAGCTTCTGTTCGCGAAGGGCTGCCCGAAGGTCGCCGTGAGCGACCTAGCGCGCGACGACCAGCCTGAGGCGGTCGAAGACGCATTCCGCTACGGAATGCTCGTTCTGGCGACCACGACGTACAATGCGGACATCTTCCCGTGGATGCGCCACTTCATCGACCACCTGACGGAGCGCAACTACCAGAAGCGCCGCGTTGCGTTCATTGAGAACGGCTCTTGGGCGCCAGCTGCTGCGAGAGTGATGAAGGGCATGTTCGCGAAGTCGAAGGAGATTGAGTTCGTCGAGCCGGTTGTCACGATCCGCGGTGCGCTTAACGAGATTTCCGAGGCCCAGCTTTCCGCCCTTGCGGACGCGCTTGCAGGCATTCGCCCATAGCAGCCTATAGAAGCGGAAATTGCTGGGACATGCCGGGCTGCTTTAGCATCAACCGCACGGTGCCCGGTACGCTGACCGGCAAGGTCGTGCGCGAGCTTCGAAAGCTGATTGCCGACGGTGCGTTGCGTCCCGGCGACAGGTTGCCGTCCCGTGACGCGCTGGCAAGGGAGTTCGGCGTGAGCGAGTTCGTGGTGCGCCGTGCATTCGCGGAACTCGCCGCCGACAGGCTGATTGTCGGCAGGCCTCGTGTCGGTCATGTTGTGCTCGATGTCGGCATGATCAGGCGTGAAAGGCTCGTCCTTGACGTGTCAACCGAAAACTTCGGCTCGTTTGCGTCGCGCGTCAGCACGGCAGAGTGTCTTCAAGGCCTGCGCAAACGCGGATGCCGCGTGATTCCTGTTACGCTGGGTGTGGATTCTCGTGAGACGGCGTATCTCGCGCCGCTTGCGGAGGCATTGCGAAACGCTCCAGACTTCGCGTTTATCCGCACCTGCGGCAGCAGACAGTCACTTGTGTGCCGCATGGTTGCCGAAGCAGGTGTGCCATACGCCACAACAACTCTCGGTACGGCACCGCGTACGCCCGGCCGGTGTTGCGGCATCATACGTCTCGAAAACGATATCGCCATGGGCGAGATGCTGCGCGACTGCGTCAAATGCCAGGTGCGGTCCGCTCTTCAGGTGGATTTCGGCAAGGACACCTACGTTGACGCTTCGTCGGTCTTTCGCGCAAGGCATATTTCAGTGGAGCGACTTTCGATTCCGCTTGTGCGTTGCCGTAACTTGGATGACGTGGTGGAGTCGGCTCGCAGGGCTGTCGAGAAGCGCATCGACTCATGCGACATGCCTGACATGATCTTCGGAGCGGACGACTATCTGTCCCTTGGCGTGATATCGGCCTTGAGACAGCGGCGGATTGGATTCCCTTGCAATGTAAGGCTTGTCGTTTACGCAAACCATGGTTCGGGACTTTTCGTTGGCGATGAATATGCGCGCATTGAACTTGATCCGTTCGCCGACGGACGCGAAATCGCGCGTTGCATTGCCGCCTATCTGGACACCGGCACTTTCGGCCGATACGACAATCCGCTTGCCTACCATTGCGGCAAGTCGTTTGGCGCGGCCTGATTCGGACGTTTCGGATGGTTTTGGCTTCCTTGTCCCAGCCGTTCGACTGGGGTATAATTCGTGCTTGAATTTAGAAACAGGAAGTAGAATCGCGCATGACAGGTGGATTTAAAATGACAGATATGATGGTTGCTGTATCGGTCGCTGCGGGTCTTGTGCTTGGCGCATGTGCAGCAGATGCGGATTCAGCCGCCAAGGAACGGCGCATTCTCGCCAGCATAAAGGGGACGCCGCGCGAACGCGAGGCTCCGCGCGACATTCTGGTGAACAAGCCCGATTATGTGGTGTTCGTGCCGAAACAGCCGCTCAAGCTGGAGTTGCGCAATCCAAGGGAAACGGGCGACACATACAATGACCACTTTCAGGTCTTGAACAATCCCTCCAACGGGCACTACTACGCCTTCTGGACGCAAGCGTCGAAAGAGGGCGACATCGATCAGCATATCGCATTCTCCAAGAGTGTGGATGAGGGGATGACATGGACGGAACCGGTGATTGTGGCCGGTTCGCCATGCCGCGCGCGCCCGATGGCGATAGCGAGCTGGCAGCAGCCGATGCTCGCGAAAAGCGGGCGGCTATACTGCCTGTGGTGCCAGCAGGTGTCGGGACGCGGGCTTACGGGCGCACTATTTGGCATCTATTCGGACGATGAAGGCGAGACGTGGAGCGCGCCGCGAGACGTGAAGCTGCCGCGCACTGATGCCGACGACCCGGATCCGACCGTTCCTGCGGGGTGGATCCAATGGCAGCGTCCGTTGCGCCAAGGGGCGCAGGGACAGTACTTTGTGGCCACGTCCCGCCACGGAAAGGCGCCCTACGACGATGCCCCAAAATGCAAGATAGAGTTCTGGCAGTACGACAACATCGACGACAACCCCAATGTAGAAGACATCAAGGTTACATACTTCGCCACAAACCGTGACGCTCTTGACGTCTCAAAGATGACCGGAGGACCATACTTCAAGCCCAGACCCGCGAGAGAGGTCGAGGCGTTGGAGGAGGCAAGCGTCGTAAAGCTGCCGGATGGACGGCTTTTCGCGCTTATGCGTTCGTCCATAGGCCATCCCGTGTGGTCGCAGAGCCGAGATGGCGGCAAGACGTGGAGCAATCCCAAGGCGCTTCTCGACCGGGACGGCGGCAAGCCGTATCTTCATCCGCGCTCGCCGTGCCCGATGTACGACTGGAAGGGCGAGAACGCGGCGAGCGGCATATACTTTGCGCTTGTCCACAACAAGTTCGACTTCAAGAAGGACTACGCCTATCAGGATCGCGGGCCGCTTTTCCTCATTGCGGGACGGTTCAACCCTGCCGCGAAGGATCAGCCAGTGGAGTTTTCTGAACCAAAGATGTTCGCACCGCGCACCTGGGGAAACAGTTTCTACTCGAGCTACACGGTGCAGAACGGGCGGGGAATACTGTGGTTCAACGACTTGAAGTTCTACCTTCTCGGCCGCGAGATCGGCCCGGAGTGGTTTGACGAGGGCGCAAGGGCGGCGGTGGACTTCACGGCGCCGCTTGGCAAGGACATCCGCGCCCTGAACGGCGGCAATATTGGGCCCAACCTGTCTTTCGCCGGGACGTTCGGCAATTGCACCAATGAATTCGCCGCGCTTCGCATACCCATGACACGCCTCCATGATGTGCCGCTTGCCAACGCTGGCATGCGCGTAGTTGATGTGCAGCACATCTTCGGCAATGAGACGGCCGACCCGCACGACCCATGCAACTACTACTTCATTCAGACAGACGATTATGTCTCCCGTCTCCGTTCCATATGCCCGGAGGTCATGTATCGGCTTGGCCCCAGCATCGAACATTCCGAGTCCAATTATTATACGCATCCACCATCCGATTTCGACAAGTGGGCGGATGTTTGCCTTGGTATCGTGAAGCATTACAACGATGGTTGGGCGAATGGCTACAAGTGGAACATCCGCTACTGGGAGATATGGAATGAATTCGACATCGGCAATCGCATGTGGACGGGCTCGACGGAGGAGTTCTGCCGCCTGTACGAGACTGTCGCGAGGAAAATCAAGGCCGCTTTCCCGTCCGTGAAGGTCGGCGGGCCGTCTTTTGCCCGGTTCCATCCGGACGGAATTCGCAACTTGAGCGAGGATAAAGCGCACGCGTTCCTCGCCTACTGCCGCGACCGCAATGTGCCGCTCGACTTCTTCTCCTGGCATCGCTACGGATTCGACCTCAAGCCGCTTCTCGACGAACCCGCGCTCATGCGAAAGGTTCTGGACTCGTACGGCTTCACCAGAACGGAGCTGATACTTGACGAGTGGCATTACTGGCCGCCCGATGGATTCAAGCGGAAAATCATTACAGACCCTGTCGATGGTCTTGCCAGTGCAAATGCAGCGGTATTTGCCGTGGCGACGATTGTCGGGTGGCAGGATTCGCCGCTCGACATGAGCTGCCACTACACGGTTGGCGGACTGCTCGACTATTGGGGGGCGTGGGATTCGACGAATGAGCGCACTAAACTCTATTACGCTCTGCGCAGTTTTGCAAGAATGCTCGACTATCCGCGTCGCGTCGCAGTTTCATCCGGCAATGACGGCTTGCAGATTCTCGCCGGGATGAACGCCGATGGGAAACGCGCCGTCCTGGTTGCGAATTTCAAGACCGGGGCGGAGCGCATCCGGCTGACCCTTAAAGGCGCGGGCGGCGTCCGCTTCGCATGTACGAGAATGGACGATGAAAGTAACGAAGCTCGGCGCGAGGTGAAGGTGGAGGAGGACGGGACACTTTGGCTCGACGGCGCACCGAAAGGTCGCTCGTCGGTTGCTCTTTTGACCGAACTGCAAGGAAAGGAAATGCCATGAAAGCCGTCGGTCCAGAATGGTTTGAATAGCTGACATTTAATAAGGAGGAAATGACAATGAAAAGAATACTGATAATGCTGCTTGCGGCAGTTGCCGCAGTTAACGTCAATGCAAAGACGCTTGCATTGTGGCCGATTGACCATGACGGCACGACCTTCGATGGAAGGAACGCCGTCAGTTCCGCCAATCCTCTTGCTCTGGTGGGCGGTTCGTCTGCGTCTGGTCTGGACTGGGCGTTGCCGCCCAACCCCGATGCGAGCGGAATGGCTTCTTCTCCGCTTAACGGCGGAACGGCCATCGCGAGCGGCAGCGGAAGATACACGATGGAGGCAACGGGCAACTTCGGGGACCGCGTCGCGAACACCAACGAGTTCACCGTCGAAGGCTGGGTGAAGATTTCGGCAACCCAGACCGCGTCATGGATGATCATTCTGCAGGGGGGGAATGGCTCGAGCGCAAAGAATGGTGGATGGATATTGAGCTGGCGCGGCACGGCCGGTGCGCGCAAGTTTCATTTGACGATTCCGGCGGACAACAACAACGCCAACGGCTATGACAATTCGATCGGTCCTGCGGCGCTTTCTGCAGACTTCGAGGCGTCGCTGGCCGCTTCATGGCACCACCTCGCGCTGACGCACAAGGTGGATGGTTCCCAGGATGTCTGGCAACTGTACATTGATGGTGAGAATACGATTGACGGAACAGTCGCAACTGTTCGCAAGAACAAGAGCGGGGCTTTTGCCTTCAGTGGCTATCGTAACCTTTATTTCGGTGGGCGTCCGAATGGTGACAACCTCTTGAACGCGTCCTTCGACTACTGGCGCGTTTCGGACAAGGCGCTGGAGCCGTCGGAATTCCTTTGCGCGGCAGCGGCGACGCCTGGTAGCGGCGAAAGCCGTGTCGCGTATCTTGCGCCGGATGGAACAACCCATTCTCAGTGGATTTCGACGGGCGTGAGCCTGAAGGGCGACGCCCGCAAGACCTGCACCGTGGAAATCTGGGCGCATCCGCTTTCCGGTTTGAGCATCGACCAGCAATTCATCGAACAGTTCGGCGGAGGAAACGGCCGCATGAACTTGAATCGCCGGGCTTCTGACGGCAAGCTGCGCATGTGGATGGGTGGCTATACGGGGGCGGAGATGTTCTCCGAGAGCGCAATTCCGCTTGATGCCTGGACTCATGTCGCATGGGTAGCGGATGGCGACACGTGGCGGCTCTACATCAACGGCGAACTTGATGCCGAATCGACGGGTCACGCGAGCCATCTGCTTGACGCCAGCAGCGCAGACGGTTTTGTGATCGGCAACACGCGTTCGTCGAATCCCAACGGAGCGTCCAACGCCTATTTCGCCGAGGCTCGCGTCTGGAAATGCGCGCGGACGGGTGCCGAGATCAAGGAGGCGATGAACAAACGCATTGAAAATGCATGGAACATTTCGGACCTGATCGGCTACTGGCCGCTCAGCGACGGCGCGGCGGACTATGCGCTGAACGGCAACAATGCGAGGAACTACGCCGTTCTAAATCCGACTGCCTGCACGCCGAGCGGCGCGGCGAACTTCAACTACTCATACGCCAGCGGCAATCGCGTCGGTTGGGTTGCATCCGCGCTCCCGGTGACAGGCGAACTGCAGGACGAGCTTTCCGCCATCTGCGGTACCGGAATCCACACCAACGCCGTTAACACAGGAATAAACGCAACTCCGGATGCCTTCACGTTCATGGGTTGGTATCTGGTGAATAAGAGCGATTCCGGCACACACAACTTCCTTTGCGGAAAGTCAGCGAACGCGAACGGGCGTATGCAGTTCGAAGAATGCAACGGTGCGCTGGGATTCTGGATGGGCGGTGGCTACAACGGCAAGACGAGCGAGGTGTTCACAGTCGCGAACTGCATGCCTGTCGGCGAGTGGGCGCATGTCGCGCTCACAAAGAATGGAGGATCCGTGAAGATATACGTGAACGGCAAATTGGTCGGCGAGAGCAATCTCTTTACGATGGGACTTTGCAGTGCTAATCTTCATGTCGGCGGGTTTGACGCCGGCGGTTCGCGCGGCGGATTTATCGGCGCGTTCAGGAACGTCGGCTTCTGGTCGCGTGTGATGGGTCCGACAAAAATCAAGAATCACATGTACGCATTGCCAGATACCGGCGACGAGAAGTTGCTTGGCTACTGGCCGCTTGACGAAGGCGAAGGGAACACCGTACGCAATCTGAAGGGCGGTGCGTCTGCCGCCGAACCTGTCGGCAATGGATTCTTCGTATGGAATAAAGGCGCGAACATGCCAATGATCGAAGGGCCTCTGCCTCTCGTCGATAACGGGATGATACTTATTCTCCGGTGACGCGCATGATGGGTCGTGCCACGATGATTGCCCGCCGCGCACTGTGCATATGCATGGTGACGGCGGGTGCGTATATGGCCGCGGCGGATGATGGCGTTGTCTTCAAAGGTGGGCTGTGGCGGACGTTCACTTGCGATATGCCATCGGCGGAGCCAATCGTTTTCAGCGGCGAAAGCCGTTGCGAGGGTGCGTTTGCGCCGGATTATTGCCTATGGCTCGATATCTGGTACAGCGACGGTACGCCGGTCTGGGGCGTTCGTGCGGAGTGGTCGCCGGGTACGCACGGATGGGAAAGCACGGTTGGCGCGTTCGTGCCGAAACGTCCGGTGAAGAGGATAGAGATGCATGCCCTTCTGCGCAAGGGGAAGGGCAAGGCAGAGTTCAGGAATCTCAGGCTGGAGCGTCGCGAGGGGGAAGGTGAGGTTTTGGGGCGTGGCCACGTCATGACGGAGCGTCCGTATGCGAACCGCGACCGGATCGTTGCGGATGTTTTCGCAGGGCGCAGGATTGAGCGAAGGGTTTTTGCCGCACAGGGGACGCCTGTCCAGGTGTCAAATCCGCTCTCAGCGGATGAAGCCGTCGTGTGGGTGGCGGATTCGATGCGCCGCATCACCCCGCTCACGTTCCCGTGTCCTGAGGACGCGCGGAAGCGCGTCCCCCCCGTTGCGTCTGTTTCGTTGGCGCGGCGTGAACGCGAGAGCTTTCAAGTGCTGGTCTCCACAGGTGCGGAAGCGGAGTGGACGGACGGCGGCGTGGCGCTTCCGGTTCTGCGGAACGCGAAGGGAGAGGCGCTGAAAGGCACTCTTGAATGGCGGCGTGTCGGATACGTCGCCCGTGAACCTGGCTACCATGCGCATCCGCTTGGGGCGCCTCAGACCGAGTTGTGGCTTCCCGATCCTCTTATGCCGCCCGCGCCGTTCAAGGTGCGCAAAGGTTCGACGCAGGGTTTGTGGCTTACGGTTTACGCCGCGCCGGATGCGGCGGCGGGCGAGTATTCTGGCGACGTTGTGCTGACCGAGCGCGGCGATAAGCGGGCGGCCGTGCGCGTTACTGTGAAAGTCGAAGACTTCTCCCTGCCGGAAACGTTCGGGATGCCGACGGCATTCAGCGTCATGGACGGCTTTACGCGTGCGCAATATCCAGACCGATTCAAGGAGAAGAAGCGCGAGAGCTGGGACATCATGCTTGATCACCGTCTGAACCCGGACGACATTTCGCGCATAACGCCGCCGGACATCGACGACCTGGTCTATGCTCGTTCGCGCGGCATGAACCTTTTCAATATTCTAAACATTGTGCCGCCACCGAAGAATCCGAACGCGAAATGGGTGTGCTACACGCCGCCGGAAGCGACAGGAAACCCAGGGTTCTATCCGGCGTTCAAGGCTCGGCTTGTGCCGTATGTCGCCGAATTGAAGAGGCGTGGCCTTGACAGGTTTGCCTACCTCTATGGCTTTGATGAGCGCGAGAGCGAATATTATCCCGGCATTGACGCTCTGTGGAAGGAGCTAAAATCCGATTTTCCGGATATCCCCGTTATGACGACGGCCATGATGTATCGCGACTACGCGGCTGGCAAGACGAATCTGCCATGCCTTGTCACGACCGACTGGTACTGTCCGTTGACGGACGTGTACAGGATGGATGTGTCTGATGCAATGCGCAAGTTGGGCAAGAAGGTGTGGTGGTATGTGTGTTGCGGGCCGGCGTATCCCTACGCCAACTTTGCGTCGTTGGAATATCCCATTGTCGAAGGTCGGCTTCTTGGATGGATGACGCATCTTTATCGTGCGGACGGTCTTCTTTACTGGAATGTCAACTTCTGGAACGGGCCATGCGTGGATGAGACGGACACGTTCCTTTCGGCGTGGAACACGTACAGCGATTTGCGCATGCCGGGCGACGGCGTTCTGCTTTATCCGGGCAAGGATCATGTTCTGCCATCCATTCGTCTCGCGCAGATCCGAGATGGAGTGGAGGACTACGAATGGCTGCAGTTGGCTGCGGCAAAAGGTGGAGCGGATGCAGCAGATGCCGTCAGCCGAACCCTTATACGCTCGTTGACTGACTTTTCTCGTGATTCGTCGCGACTGCTGTGTCAACGCGAGCGTTTGGCGGAGATCATTGTTGAACATTAAGGATGAGGCATGGGCAAATCGGCATTTCCAAAATTCTCGTCAATGCTTGTGGCGGCAGCGGCGTCACTTGCGACGTTTGCTGCGAAACAACGCGTCGTCGTCGTGAATGAGGACAACGACCACTACTTCAAGCAGGACTCTTCGCTGATGACTGAGGAGGCGCTTAACGCCTACATCGACAAGATGGCGGGCGGAAAGGTGACGCACTTTTTCATGTGTCCGTCAGGCCAGCGCCCGAGCTACGGCTCCAAGGTGTGGGAGCCGATATGGACTGGTCTGGACGAGCCGGGCGGCCTGAATCACGGCGAATACACGACATGGGCGAAGAACGCCAAGATTCTTTTCGACAAGGGCATCGATCCTTACCATGTGTGGATAAAGCGGTGTCGCGAACGCGGCATGTCGCCGTGGCTGTCGCCGCGCATGAACGACGCCCACAATGCCGACCAGAAGAACCCGTTCCGCAGCACGAAGTTCTGGCGCGAACACGATGAACTGCATTGCGAGCCGGGCTTCAGGGGCGGGGACAGTGCTCGTGCGACTCTTAACTTCGCGCATGATGCCGTGCAGGATTATACGTTCGCGCTTGTCAAGGAACAGCTCGATCGCTACGACATCGACGGATACGAGTTGGACTTCATGAGGTTTTGCGACCACTTTCCGCGCAACGTCGCCGCTCAGAGTTCGCACCATCTGGATCGTTTCGTGAAGCGAGTTCGCGACTACGTGGAAAAAAAGGCGGCGGAGCGCGGGCATCCGGTTCTGCTGGGCGTTCGCGTCGCGCCAACCCCGGCCGGTGCGCGGGCGAAGGGGTGCGACGTGGGCAAGTGGGCGCGTGAAGGATGGGTGGACTGGGTCTGTGCATCGACATATTGGGAGACGCCTGACTACAACATGCCTGTCGGAGAGTGGCGCGAATGGTTCGGCAAGAAGGCCGACAGCGTCATGTTGCTCGCGGGAACGGATCACGGTCTTGCATCTACTCGCTGGAATCAAGGCGGCATCCGTCTTGACATGGAAATGAAGTATTATGCCGGATTTGCCGATGTCGAGTGGGGCAATGGCGTTGACGGCATTTACCTCTTCAACATTCCCTACCTTGGCGCGGAGCTGGAGAAGGTGTGCAGGCGAGGGCTTTTCCCGCAGGATCTTGCGGGGCAGTTGCGTGCATATCCAGTGTCGTACAGAAGCGACGCGTGGGGAGGGTCGCCGGACGACCTTCAGCTGTCCAGGGAAAGCGACAAGCCAAACGAGTTCAAGGTGCGCTTGGGGGCGAATCCGTCTGGGCGCGTGAGCGTTGTCCTAGGCACGAGGGAAGCCGGCGAGTTCCGCCCGGAAGTGACGCTCAACGGGGTTGCGGCGACTGGATCATGCGTGACGGTAATGGAGATTCGACCGACTGGGGTGGTTCACAAGGGAGTGGACTACTATTGCCGTCGTTACCATTTCCCGTCTGATGCCGTACATGGAGGCGAAGGAAACATAGTGCGTGTCGGCCCAACGGATAAAGTTAAGACTATCGTATGGTGCGAAATAGACCTCGAGCCGGAGATTTCTGCGCTGGCGGGGCGTCTTTGCCAGTAATGGGCTTCTGAAAGGAATCGGAAGGCGTAAGCGTTAGGCGGCAGCGGCGTGGGCTTTGTCGCTTTGCGGCAAGGCGCAGAAAATGGTAAAATACAGACAGTCATGTTTAGGCAAGGAGAACCGATGATGAAAGCAAAAACAGCAGTGTCAGCCTTTGCGGCGATGTTCGCGCTCTGCGCGTCCGCCCGCACATTCGATGTCGTCGCATGGCGCGGCGAGACGGTCGCCGCCCGCGTGCCCGATTTTGCCGAGCTGGGGCCTGCGCCGGACGGCTCTGGCGTCGCTTTCCGCACAGGCGTGCTGAAGCTTATAAAGTATGCGCCGAAACCGCACTCGCTCCAGAGGGTCGAGGCTTACGATCTTGTGGAGTGGGGCAGCAGCGACTGCGGTCCCCGCGTCGTCGAGGTGTCGGTCGCGGCGGACGCGAAGCCAGGCGTTTACGCTTGCGGCATGATGAACGTGTGCGTCGTAGATCGCGTGCTGCCGCCGCCGAAGGAGTGGAAGTACTACCTCGACCTCTGGCAGCACCCGTGGGCGACCGCCCGCATTGCCGGTGCCAAGCCGTTCTCAAAGAAGCATTACGAGGCGATGAAGCCAGTGTACGAGCTGCTGGCGACCGCCGGACAGAAGACGATCACCGTGCCGATCGTGGACCTTCCGTGGGATCACCAGTGCGCAGACGCCTACCACTCGATGATCGACGACGAGGACTATAAGTTGTTTGACGAGTATGTGTCGTTCTGCCTTGACTGCGGTATCGGTCCGGACATCTCGTGCTATTCTCTCTGCCCGTGGACGCTCGGCAAGACGATCGACGAGAACGAGCTGGAACGCCTCTGGGGCGAGAAGCTGGAACGGTTCGTTGCGCACGTGAAGGCGAAGGGCTGGTTCTCCAACACGATCATGGCGATGGACGAGCGCGCGCCAGAAGACGTCGCCAAGGTCGTCGCTTTCGTGCAGCGCCACGCGCCCGGAATGCGCATCTCCATGGCGGGCAACCGCAAGCCCAGCGACTTCAAGGGCATCTCGATAGACGTCTATTCGCAGGTGCTGCGCACTAAGTGCCTTACACCGGAGTTCTTCTCGGAGGCTGCCGATCGCGCGAAGAACGGATTCGTGACGACGTATTACGTCTGCTGCTCTCCGCGCAAGCCCAACACGTTCCTGGAGTCCGGCCCGGGCGAAGCGTTCTGGTGCGGAGCGGCTCCAGCCTTTCTCGGCCTGGACGGCTTCTTGCGTTGGGCGTGGAACAGCTGGCCGCAGGATCCGTACTCCGACGCCAGCTACGGCAACTGGCTCGCCGGCGACACGTTCCTATGCTATCCGAAGGGAGAGCCCAGCTGGCGTTTCCTGGAGCTTCGCAATGGAATCGCCGCAGCCGAGAAGGTTCGCATTCTTCGCGAGACCGGTGCACTTGACATGGCCGCTTTCAAGAAGCTTGTCAAGGGCTATGACGTGAAGGCTGCGAACGACGGCACGTGCGACTACGTTGCCCAGAGAAAGGCAACGCTCGATTTCGTTAACCAGCGCTGAGGGCCACGCAGTCCGCAATGCCGGAACGCAGCCGAGTCGCGCCACATGTGGCGGCTCTCCCGAAGAGCGGCATACGACGCTTCTTTGACATCGTCGCGCAGGCGAAGGACGTTGTTTCCCTCGGCGTCGGCGAACCCGATTTCGACACGCCCTGGCACATCTCCCGCGCCGCCGTCACCTGCCTGGAGGACGGCGGAACGCACTACACCTCTAACCTTGGTACGCCTGCGCTCAGGCAGTCGATCGCCGCATACCTTGAGAGACGCTTCGGGGCGCATTTCGACGCCAACGGCGAGATACTTGCAACCGTCGGCGTGTCGGAGGCGATCGACCTTGCGATTCGCGCTATCTGCTCGCCCGGCGACGAGATCTTGTATCACGAGCCATGCTTCGTCTCCTACGCCCCGACGATCTGCCTGGCGCACTCCGTTCCAGTATGCGTCGAGACGCGCGTCACGGACGAGTTCCGCCTGACTGTTGCGGCCTTAGAACGCAAGGTAACGCCAAAGACCAGGGCCATTCTGCTGAACTTCCCTTGCAACCCGACAGGCGCGACGCTGACAGCGGACGACATGCGGGCGATCCTTGAGTTTGCTGTCCGCCATGACCTGCTGGTTCTGGCGGACGAGGTGTATTCCGAGCTTAATTACGTTGACGAGGAGCCGTTCCCGTCCTTCGCGTCGTTTCCCGAGTTTCGCGACCGCGTGATTCTCCTTAACGGCTTCTCGAAGTCGTGGGCGATGACTGGCTACCGTTTGGGCTACGCATGCGGTCCTTCCGACGTGATTGACGCGATGATGAAAATCCACCAATACGGCATTATGTCGGCGCCGACGCTGTCGCAGGCGGCCGGCGTGGAGGCCATGAACCACGGCGACAAGGACGTAGCCCGCATGCGCCGCGAGTATCGCCGCCGCCGCGACTTCCTTGTGCCGGCGCTGAACGAGATGGGCTTGAAGACGCTGATGCCGAAGGGTGCGTTTTACGTTTTCTCGGACGTTTCTACGACGGGGCTTTCTGACGGCGACTTTGCGTTGCGCCTGCTGAAGGAGCATCGCGTCGCCTGCGTGCCAGGCTCGGCCTTCGGAGCGTCCGGCGCAGGTTTCGTGCGCATGAGCTACGCGACAAGCATGGAGAAGCTGCGGATCGCCGTCGAGCGTATCGGGCAGATGGTGCGGCAGTTGCCCCAGCAGGGTTACTGAAACAGCTGTTCGGCGTAGCGGACGAGCCCCATCGCGTCCTTGGAGTAGTGGTCTGCACCGATCTTCGCGGCGTAGTCCGCAGTCAGCACCGCTCCGCCCACCGTCACTTTGCAGTCCGGAAGTTTTTCGTGGAGCAGCTTCACCGTCTCCTCCATGAAGCACACGGTAGTCGTCATCAGCGCGGAAAGGCCGACAAGCCGCGCCTTCTCGCGCCGCGCGGCCTCCAAGACCTTTTCCGGCGGAACGTCACGTCCTAGGTCTATCACCTTGAAGCCGTAGTTCTCTAGGAGCGCCCGGCAGATGTTCTTGCCGATGTCGTGTATGTCGCCCTTGACGGTTGCGATGACGATAGGTCCCTTGACGGCGGCTCCGTCGTGCGCAGGCATCGCCGAGCGCACGACCTCGAACGCCGCGCCAGCCGCTTCGGCTGCCATGAGAAGCTGTGGAAGGAACACGCGTCCCGACTCGAATCCTTTCCCGACGATTTCCAGTGCGGGCACTATCGACTTGTTGATGACGTCGAGCGGTTTGGCGCCGCTCTCGAGCGCGGTTTTTGCGGCGGCTGCGGCATCGGACTTCAGCCCGTGACGGATCGCGGTGGAAATGGCACTTTCGCCTTCCGCCTCCGCCTTTGCAGGCGATGGCGTTCCGGGTGCGGTCGGGTGGTTGTTCCCGGACGCGGCGGGCGCCCAGTCCGTGAATGCGGCGATCCAGTCGCTGCAGGTCCGGTCCTTTGCGGTGAGCGCCCGGAAGGCGCGGAAGGCCGTCGTCATGTCCGCCGCGAGCGGATTGACGATGCCTGCGGAAAGGCCGTTTGCGAGCGCCATCGTATAGAACGCGGCGTTGAGAAGCGGACGCGCCGGAAGGCCGAAGGAGATGTTCGAGACGCCGAGGCACGTGCGGCAGCCAAGTTCGCCGCGTACCTTGCGCATCGCCTCCAAAATCACGTTTGCGCTTTTGGCATCGGCGCTGACGGCGAGACACAGGACGTCGACGACGAAATCGGATGGCTTCAGTCCGTACTCCGCGCCGCGCGCGAGAATCTTCTTCGCTATGGCGACGCGGCCATCGGCCGTCGGAGGTATGCCGGTCTCGTCCAGTGTTAGCGCGACGACCGCTCCGCCGTACTTTGCGACGAGAGGAAGCACTGCCGCCATCGACTCTTCCTTGCCGTTTACGGAGTTGACGAGCGCCTTGCCGTTGTAGTGACGGAGGGCGCGTTCCAGCGCCCTTGGGTCGGAAGTGTCGATCTGCAGCGGAAGGTCTGTTACGCTCTGCACGGCCTGCACTGTCGCATCGAGAACCGAAGGCTCGTCGAGGCCGGGCACGCCGACGTTCACGTCGAGTATGTGCGCGCCGGCTTCCGACTGCGCTACGGCTTCGCGCAGAACGTAGGCGACGTCGCCTTCCGTGAGGGCGGCCCTGAGCTTCTTCTTGCCAGTCGGGTTGATGCGTTCGCCGATTATGATCGTGTCGTCAAAGGGTATCTCCACGGCGCGGGAGCCGGACGTGACTACGGTGCGCGGCGGGACTGTGCTGCGCGCTTTGCGAACGTGCTCCAACGATTCGTGCACGGCGGCGATATGGGCCGGTGTGGTGCCGCAGCAGCCGCCGACTATGGACGCGCCGGCTTCTGCGAGTGCGGAGATGTCGCGTGCGAATTCCTCAGGTCCGACGGTGAACACCGTGCGCCCGTCATTGACCTGCGGCAATCCGGCGTTGGGCTTGACAGCTATGGGGAGCGACGTCGCGACGGCAAGGCGCTTCACGAACGGCAACATGCGGTCAGGACCAAACCCGCAGTTGAAGCCGAGCGCGTCGACTCGCAGGCCTTCGAGCAGGGCGGCGACGCACTCGACGCTGGCGCCTGTGAGAAGCTTGCCGTCCTCGCCGAAGGCGACGGTGGCGAGTATGGGAAGGGTGGAGTTCTCTTTTGCGGCGAGGACTGCGGCCTTGAGTTCATAGGTGTCACCCATCGTTTCGACGACCACCAGGTCTGCGCCGGCTTTCGCGCCGATCCGGACCTGTTCCGCGAAGGCATCGTAGGCGGCGTCGAACTCGAAGTCCCCTGCAGGCTTGAGGAGACGTCCCGTCGGACCGACGTCAAGCGCGACGAAGCGTCTGCCGCCCGCATTGGCGGCTGCTTCGCGAGCGAGCGCGATTCCGGCGGCGATTACGTCCGCCAGCGGTGCGTCGCCGTGGTACTTGGCAGGGTTGGCTCCGAAGGTATTTGCATAGACGACGTCGGCTCCTGCGGCGAAGTATGCCTCGTGGACGGCGCGCACGTCAGCGGGACGCGAGATGTTCCATAGCTCCGGCACTTCGCCAGGCTGGAGACCCTTTGCCTGGAGCTGCGTGCCCATTCCTCCGTCGAGGAAGAGGATGCGGCCGTCGTCATGTGAAATGATGCTCATTTGCGCTTCAGCCTTTCGTGATGCCGATGACGGCGCTTACGGACTTGGACGGGACCATGAGGAGCGTATCGGTGAGTGACACGCCGACCTTGCGCGGCGCGTCGAGAAGGGCAAGCACGACGCGCTGTGCGGCAAGCGGAAAGTCGCCGTAGCCTGGCGAATATCGCGAGACGGGCGATTCGCCTTCGGCCAGGTTGGCGCGAATCTCGTCCTCCAGACGGTCCATCAGCTTCTCTATGAGCGCGGCGCCGATGGCCTGGACGATGAGCGCGTCGACGCCGGACGAGACGGACACGCGGCGCTGGAAGGCGTCGAATTCCGCGCCGATCGTGCCGCAGGCGAGACAGGCGGCGCGGCAGCCGGCGAGGTGCCGCCCGAGCGTGCCGCAGATCTCGAGGCGGAGTCCGCCGGAGGCGATGGCGCCTTCCGCAATCGGGAAGCGCCGCCATGTCTGCGCCGGGCGAATAGCCTTTAGCGCGTCGTCTCGGAGCTTTGCCACGCGCTCGGCCAGGGCGCCGTCAGGGACGGAGCGGTCCATGCGCATGTAGCGCGCGATTTCGGCGAGGTCGACGGTCATTCGCTAAGTATGCTGCGGAGGTTGGCCATGATGCGCTCGGCGACCTCCGGCTTGTTCATCGTGTAGACGTGGACGGCGTTGATGCCGTTGGCGAAGAGGTCGATGATCTGTTCCGTGGCGTAGGCGACGCCGGCGTCGAGCATGGCGGCGGGACGGTCGCCGTAGCGGTCGACGATCGCCTTGAAGCGGCTCGGCAGGTAAGTGCCGGATATGCGGCAGATGCGCGCTATCTGCCTTCCGTTCGTGACGGGCATGATGCCGGCGATCACCGGCACGGTCACGCCTCGGTCTCGCAGCTTCGAGAGGTAGCGGTAGAAGATGTTGTTGTCGAAGAACATCTGCGTGGTCACGAAGTCCAGCCCGGCCTCGACCTTCTCGCGCAGGTAGCGTATGTCGTCCTCCATGTGAGGGCAGTCGGGGTGGCACTCGGGATAGCATGCGCCGCCTAGGCAGAACTCGGATGGACGGAGCGCGCGCACGAGGTCCACGGCGTGCGCGAAGCGTCCGGGCGGCGGCTCGGCGGCGTCCTTCGGCAGGTCGCCGCGAAGGCAGAGTATGTTCTTGATGCCGGCGTTGCGCAACGTCTCCGTCTCGCTGGCTATGCTTTCGTCGGTGGCCGACAGGCAGGTCAGGTGGGCGAGGGCGGGCACGCCGCACGACTGGACGAACGAGGCGATTTCCGCAGTGTTCGCCTGCGCGTTTCCGGAGGCTCCGTAGGTCACGGACATGAACGAGGGCTTCTGCCGCGCCAGCCGTTCCACCGCCTCCTTAACAGGCTCGAACGGAGCGTCCTTTCGCGGAGGGAATATCTCGAACGAGACGGACGGACGTCCCTTCGCAAGAATGTCTTTTATCTTCATGACTTTCCTCCCGTTGGCTTGTTTGTGAAATTATACCATAGATTGCGCTACAGCGGAGGCAACTGTGATATAATACACGGCATAAGGGGCGGCAACCGGAAAGTCCTGTGAAAACCAGGCGCTGTCGCGCAGCCGTTAAAGTCGGAATGCGGCGGCCGTTCTAAAAACGTCAAGTACCCTCGCATGAGGGGGAAAGAAGAGGTAGTCATGAAGAAAATGCTTGCCGCCGTTCTGGCGGGAACGAGCGCGGTGGCGTGTGCCGAACCGCCCCAGAGCACCAACGAGGTCGTCGAGCTTCCGCCCGTGACCGTATATGCTTCGCGCACGGGCGATGCGAAGGACGCTATTCCTGCGTCGATTTCGCTGTTCACGGCCGAAGACATTGAGAACAGCGGTGCGCTGGATTTGCCCGAACTGCTGAAGAAGAAGGCAGGCATAGACATTCACGCCATGAACGGCAATCCGATCCTGACGTCCATCGCCATGCGCGGATTCGGCGACAACGCCTTCGGGCGCGTTAAGGTGGTGCTAGACGGCGAAGAGCTGAACAACGTCGACATGAACGCGCCAAACCTCACGCGCATTCCGCTCGCCAGCGCCGAGCGTGTCGAGGTCATTCGCGGACCGAGCCCGGTGCTGTACGGCGACGGTGCGATCGCCGGCGTGGTGAACGTGACTACTGACCAGTGCGATTACGAGAAGCGGACGAAGGTGACCGGCAAGGCAGGGTCGCAGTACACGTACGGCGGCAATTTTCAGACAAAAGGCGGGTTTGAGGACGAAGGGTTACTCTACAACGCCTCGTATGACTACCTGCAGTCCGACGGTTACCGCGAACACAGCGCGTATGATATGCACACGGCCAACGCAGGGTTGCGAAAGAACTTTGAGAACGGCTCCACGGTCGGGGTCAAGGCGAACTACCAGAACGCCTTCTACGAGCTGCCCGGGTCGCTGACATACGACCAGTGGAAGCATGCGCGCAAGACCGCCAACAATCATGACGACTGGGCCAGGATATGGAGCTACGGCATCGGGCTGGACTCGAAGATGAAGCTGGCCGAAGACCAGTGGCTGCTCGTTGACGGCGGATTCTCGCATCAGTACCGCCATGCCCGCTACGTGAGTTCCGACAGCGACCTCGAATACAACGCCTACTGCTGGCACCTTTCGCCGAGATACGTCAACGAGATGGACGTGTTCGACTTTGCGAACAAGTTCACCGTCGGAACGGACTTCAGGTTCGACCGCTACGGAGAAGACCACCCGCTCAGCTTCGGCTCGCCGGTCAAGCGGCATTTCGACCGTGCGCGTTACGCGGCGTTCGTGCATGACGAGTTCTACGTCACCGACGAGCTTTCCGTGGTGGCAGGTGCGCGCGTTGAGCGGATCGGAAACCGCTGGGCGCACTACAGCGGCCTTTCGCAGTCCAGCAGCTTCGACGTGATGGGCGATTACGAGCTGGGCCTTGTCTTCCGTCCGGTGGAGGGCCTCAAGACATACGTAAAGGGGACACGCTTCCACCGCTCGGCATTTTGCGACGAGCTGAGCTACACTCAGGACGGCAAGTTCCTCGACCCGGAGACCGGCTGGTCGCTTGATGTCGGTGCAGAATGGGTGTTCCTGGACGAGTTCAGCTTTGACGTTAACGGCTACGGCATGATCATGGACGACGAGATATTCTTTGACCCGGCCCTTGCCCCGTTCGGCTACAACTGCAACAGCCCCGCGCGGACGCGTCGCGTAGGCATGGATACGGGTCTTGCCTGGCGTCGCGACAAGGTGGCGGAGGCGTCGGTGCGGTACGGGCTGGTTAACGCCGACTTTGGGAGCGGCGAATACCACGGGTGCGACGTGCCTTACGTTCCCAACAACAGGATACGCGCCGAGGCGGGATTCTGGGTGTTCGACGACCTTGAACTGAAGGGCGGCTACACTTTTGTCAGCAAGCAGTACGTTTCCGGCGACTTCGCCAACCAGAGCGACAGGCTGCCGTCCTATTCGCTATTCGACGTGGGCGCGTACTATTCGCCGTCGTGGGCTGAGGGCTGGAAGGCGTCGTTCGTGATGGACAACTTGCTGGACAGGAACTATTGCGACTACGCCGGCGTGGGCTACTACTATCCGGCCTGCGGACGCAGCTTCATGTTCGCGCTGTCATACGAATTCTGATGACTGAGTTCGCGAGGAGTGCGGTTTTCCTCTTCCTCGCCTTGCGTGCGGGCGACCTCGTAAGCGTTGCCGCCGGCATGTGGTTCGTGCCGCGCTATGTCCCGGCCGAGGACATTGGCGCGGTGCTGCCGGTCTCGTCGTTCGCGACGTTCCTCTCCCTGCCGGTTTTCGCGTTCGCGATGACGGTGATGAAGGAGTCGGCGGTCCTCTACGCCTCTGGCGAACGTGGCAAGGTGAAGTCGCTTCTGTGTGGCGTGTTCGTTGCAGTCGCGGTAATCCTTGTCGTAGTCCTGGCCGTGTCCGTCCTGGTGGTGCCGCATTTCCTGAAGGCGATGCGCGTGTCGGACGCGTCGGTCGGGATTCTTGTCGTCGCGGCGGCGTTTCTTGGCTGTGTTGCGCCGGTCTACACGGACGCTCTCCAGTCGCTGAAGCGCTTTCGTTCGCTGGCCATAGTAGAGGTGGGTGGAGCGCTTGTACGCTTTCTCGTGATGCTGGTGGCTATGCCGTTCAGGGCTTTGGCTGGGTATTTCGCCGGGCAGGCCGCGCTGCCGGCGTTCCGCATTGTCGGGAGCGTAGTGGCCTTGCGCCGCGACCTGGCTGTGCCGGCCCAGTCGTATTGGAACCGTGCCACCGTCCGTCGCATTGCGATTGCGTTCGTGGCTATCGTCGCCTATCAGGGCGTTCCGATGGCCGCGTCGCTCGTTGAACATTCAATCCTGCGCACAAGCCTTCCGTCCGCCGATTCGGCAGGGTACTTCATGGTCTCGCGCTTCTCGGATTTCCTGTACTACCTGACTTTTCCGTTGCTACTTGTGATGTTCCCGCATACCGCGGCCGCGGCCTGCAAGGCGGACAACCCTAGGTCGGCCGCCGATGCTACGCGCCCGTTTGTGCTGAAATGCTCTGCGGTCACGCTGGCGGCGGCGGCGGCGATGTCGGTGGCCTACGTCCTTTTCGGAAAGGAGCTCTTGTCGCTAATGCCGCACGGGGCTGACTACGCCGCATACGTGCCGTACATGCCGTGGCTTGTCGCGATCACGGCGCTGACCGCGTGCCAGACGTTCTACACCAACGCCGAGGTGTCGGCAGGGCGCTTCGGCTTCCTGGCCTGGCTGGTGCCGCTGCACCTGGTCTATCCGGCGATGCTCTTCCTTTCCGCTTCATTCGGGTTCGTGCCGACGCTTGGGTGGCTGCTCGCCTGGTTCGGGGCAGCCTCGCTCCTCCGCTTCGCGTTTTCGGCGCACGGGTGTCTCCGGCATCTCCGGCCATGCGAATGAAGGATCCGGCGGCGGGTTGGGCGCGGTGGCTTTTGTGGTATAATATGCCTGTCGGCAGTTCAAGGGAATACTTCCAAAGCAACATTCACAGCCAGTGAACAGGCGAGACTTCATCAGGAACTTTACGTGCGGCGCGGCGTATGGCGCGGCGGCCGACGTTCGCAGAACCATGAGCGCCAATGTGTGCGTGGTCGGCGGCGGGCCGGCCGGCTTCGTCGCTGCGATTGCTGCAGCTCGGAACGGAGCCAAGGTAACTCTCGTAGAAACGTTCGGCTTCCCGGGCGGCATGGCGACTGCGGGACTCGTCGGACCAATCTCCAAGTTCAACTTCGGCGGGAAGAGGGTTGTCGGTGGAATCCCGTGGGTATTCGTTGAGCGGCTTGCCTCGCTTGGCGGGGCCATTGTCGACCTTCCGAAGGGCAACGTTCCTTTCGAGGCTGAAGTCTACAGGCGTGTTGCGCGGGAGATGCTGGAGGAGGCAGGCGTCAAGTGCCTTTGGCAGACGTCCGTCTGCGGTGCGCCGGAACTGTCGGTCGGCGGTGCGATCAGCGCCGTGACGCTTTCCACCGCAGGATTCCTGTCGCGGCTTGAGGCGGACGTTTTCATCGACTGTTCGGCGTCCGGCGCGCTTGTAGGCTACCACGGCTTCGGCGGCTTCAGGTCGGCTAAAGGTGCGGCCCAGCCGCTGTCGCTGTGCTTCCATCTTGGCGGTGTCGATACGGCTAAGGCGCGTGTACTCGTCAGGAACGACAACGAACGTTCGGCGAATCCCGTCCTGCGGGCGGCGCTGGACAAGGCGATGAAGTCGGGGCGCATAAAGTCGTTCGGCGGACCATGGGCCGTGTGGGGGAGCACGATTCGTCCGGGGTTCGTCAGCGTGAACGCGACGCGCACGGCGGCGGACGTCACGGACCCGGTGGAAGTGGCTGAGGCGACGGCGCTTATGCGCAGGGAGATCCCTGAGATAGTCGATGTCATTCGTGGCGCGGATCCCGCGTTTCGCGACGCTTACGTATCGCAGACGGCGGCGACGAGCGGTTTTCGGGAATGCCGCGAGCTTCACGCGCTGCATCGCGTCACGGCGATGGAGTTCGTCTCGGGCCGATATCCTGACGACACAATCGCGCTTGCCGCGCACCCGATGGACCGCCACTTGGCCGGGTCCAGCGGGCAGAGCCTCTCGTTCCTCGAGAAGCCAGGGGCTGTTCCGCTGTCGGCCCTGATTTCAGCAAAATGCCCGAACCTTCTTGCGGCCGGAGGACTTGTCGCGGCGGAGCCGGCGGCGTTTGCCTCGATCCGCGTGCAGGCGCAGTGCATGGCGACCGGCCAGGCGGCTGGGGTCGCGGCGGCGATGGCGTCAGCAGGCGACGTCCGGCGACTTGACCTTGCGGCTGTCCGCAGCCGCTGCGAGGACATGGGAGCTGTCACGGCCTTCCGCCATCGATAAATCGTTCGTCCGCGTTGCCAGTGCATTTGGTATAATGTCGCTTAAAGAGCGGATGACGGATGAGAGGCAAATCGACAGATAGCGCACTTGCTCGCGACATACTGGAATGGAACGTTCCAGAAGAGGTTCTTGCGGTTCTGCTGAAGGACCGCTCGACGGGCCGCAATCTCATCTGGGCGACGGACGACTACGCTGCACGCGGCAAGGGCTTTGGCGCGAATGACGAAATGCAAGTCGCGCAGATCGTGGACAAGGACCATCCTGTTATTCGCCCCCGCGTTGACAAGAATGCTGACGAACAGCGGCAGCGTTCGGTCAAGCGCGCGGAAGTGTTCACGCCGTCGTGGATATGCAACAAGCAGAACAACCTTGTCGATGCCGCGTGGTTCGGGTGGAAGAAACCCGATTCTAGTCCGTTCAACACTGAAGTCGCCAAGTTTGATCCCGAAACCGAGTTCGGCTGGAAATCGACCTGTGGCAAGAGTATAAAATTCCCCAAAGGCAAGACTTGGCAGGAATATGTCAAGGCACCGCGTTTGGAGGTGTCGTGCGGGGAGGCTCCGTATCTTGCAAGCAGATATGACACGGTGAGTGGCAGGATCATTCCCGTATGCGAACGCATCGGGCTGCTGGATCGCAAGCTGCGCGTCATCACGGAAAACGTCGGCACGATCGATCCGCAGGACTGGCTGTATTACGCCAAGCGTGCGGTTCAGAGCATCTATGGTTTCGACTGGCAGGGCGACAACGTCCTGCTCGCACGGGAAAATGTCCTGTTTACGGTCGTGGAAAGCTTCAACGCAGATTTCTTCGGGGACGAGAGTTCGTGTCTGAATTGGACGACGAAGTCCCTGCTTGAGTTTGCCGAGATCATTAGCTGGAACATCTGGCAGATGGACGGAATCAAGTACGTCGTGCCGATGAGCTGCAAACCGAAGGTGACGAAAATCCCGCAGCTTGACGGAACCTTCGAAACGCACGTAGAGGAATGCCCCGGTTGCCGCATGAAGGGCAAGCGCCAGCACTTTGGCACGTATTGCAAGGTCATGGACTGGAGCGCAGGCGAGCCGGTCGAATTTAGGGCGATTGCCGAAAATGGAGGTGGACATGGCTAATAAAAGGCAAAAGACATCCGATGCTATCGAAATTGTCGAGAGCGTGGAGAAAGAGCTTTACAAAAAAGTCCGCGCATACATAGCCGCAGCGCGCGCGAAGGTCTATACCGTAGCCAACGAGGAGATGGTAAAGGCGTATTGG
>JAFRDO010000028.1 GCA_017403825.1 Kiritimatiellia bacterium | reverse complement strand
GGCCGCAGCCTATGCATAGTTCCTGGTCAACATACGCTCTCATCTTGATTCTCCTTTTGTTTGTCAATCCAATGTTAGCAGCAAAGCCATCTTGAACGGCTTTTCGGCGCGGACCCAATGTGCGCCGTTCTTGGCGAACGCGAAGTTCTCCCCCGCCTTGATGGTGTGTTCCCTGCCCTCGAGGCCGTGCAGCCGTCGACCGGTGCATTTTCCGCCGCTATCGAGAAGACTTGACCTTTTACATCGTTCATGATGGCGCATATTATACCATTTCCGTTCGCGGAAATATGTTGGCGCGCCAACATTCAGGCAATTTTATTCTTGTCGCACCAGCATTGACTTTTGAACCCGAAAATGCGATAATACTGCCGTCTTTTGCTTAGGTTTATTATGCCATGAAACGGCGTGGTGCACTGAGGCGGAAGGCGTCGTTCTTTACCATTCATGGAAATCGCGTAACTGCGTGTTGTGCTTCAAACGAAAGACGACCAATCAAACGGCGAGGCAGAATATGTGGTATCGCAGAGTGTATACAGGCACTTTGCGTACCCTATTCTGTATTTCGCCAAATGGTACTTGGTCGTGCCTCGTTTGAGATACAGTCTGGGGTACGCTTTTTTCATGTTGGTAGGACGATGAACAAGGAGCATGTATGAAGAAGAACGAAGCGCGAAAGAAAAGCACGGCTCCTGTGAAGAGCGACGGGAACGGCGTGGAGAAATCCTACGCCGCGTGGATTGCTGCCCTTAAGCGCCGCTACCGCGCAACCCAGATCAAGGCGGCGGTCGCCGTCAATTCCGCGCTGATTGAGTTCTATTGGAATCTCGGAAAGGATGTGCGCGAAAAGTATGTCGGTACCAAAATCTATGGTACGGGCTTCTTCCCACGGTTGAGCATCGACCTCAAGGGATCCATTCCAGACGCCGAAGGGTTCTCCACGCAAAACCTCCGCTATTGTCTGCATTTCTATGAACTCTACAGTATGCAACCAAATTTCCAACAACTTGTTGGAAAATTGGTGAACGTTCCTTGGGGGCATCATTGCACCATCATCGACAAATGTAAGAATGACCCAGAAAAGGCCCTGTTTTACGTGTTGAGAACGCTTAAGAACGGGTGGAGCCGCAATTCGCTTTTGAACTGGCTTTCGACCGACCTCTACGAGCGCGAGGGCAAGGCGCAGACGAACTTTGAACTGACGATGCCGTCCGACGACTGCGACCTGGCGCGGCAGATTGTGAAGGATCCGCAGAACTTCGAGGTGTTCGGATTGAAAGAGAAGTATTCCGAGACCGAATTGAAAGCCGCCATCGTCGCCAACATCGAATCCACGTTGCTGTCGTTTGGCAAGGGCGTCGCGTTTCTTGGGAGAGAATACCCAGTTGAAATAGGCGGCGAGACAAAGAACATCGATCTGCTCTTCTACATCGTACCTCTTCACCGCTACCTTGTTGTCGAAGTCAAGACAGGGAAGTACGAACCCGCCGACCTCGGCCAATTGAGCGGCTACATGGCGATGGCGAAACACGTCTTGAACACGTCAGTCGACAATCAGCCCGTCGGACTTCTCATCTGCAAGGAACACAACCGCATCCTTGCCAAGTACCATCTTGAGGAACTTGGCCTGCCAATGGGCATCACGGATTACGAACTCAAGAAGGTTCTTCCCTCCAAGGCGCAGTTGGCAAAGTGCGTGGCCGACGCGGAGCGGCAGATTGCGGTGACGAGTAAGGAATAGGAAATCCGTTATGAAAACGATTGTTCTACTCTGTGTTGTAATAGTCTCGTGCAGATCCTTTGCGCAATTTAAGCCATACGACCCTAACAACCCAAATCCTTCCGAAGTAGATGTATTCAAAGCACGCAGATTTGCAGATGAAGAACGGCGAGAGGCATTTAACGTAGGAGACGCCACTTCTCTTGACGCGCAACGGCATCAACAGAATGCTATGGAGGCAGAGCGAGATGCTCACGTTCTTGAAGACCGTATGCGCGCGAATGAACAACGTCTTTGGGTGGAAGAACAACAACGTCGTCGGGTGGAAGAGGAACAACTTCGGGCGGAGGCGGCAGAACAACGTCGTCGGGCGGAAGAACAACAACGTCGTCGGGTGGAAGAGGAACAACGTTGGGCGGAGGCGGCGGAGATCACGAAGAACCTCATGGCGGACGAGACGAAAGAACTCGACCGCCTCCTCGTCAAGGTCATTTCACAGCCAACAAAGGAAACCAGCAAATGAAAATCACGATCCTCACCGGAAGTGCCCACCCCAAAGGCACGACGAACACCCTCGCCACGGCCTTCGCCGAAGGTGCCCAGACCGCGGGACACGAGGTGTTCCGCTTCAACTGCGCGACCGCGAAAGTCCGCCCCTGCATCGGCTGCAACCAGTGCGGCTGCGGTCAGCGCGAATGCGTATTCAAGGACGATTTCGTCTCCGCCCTCGTGCCGAGGCTGCTGGAGGCGGATGTCGTCGTCCTCTGCGCCCCGACCTACTACTTCGCGCTCTCGCCGCAGCTCGCGACGGTTGTGAGCCGCTGGTACAGCGTCAACCCGCAGATGACCGGCGGCAAGCGCAGCCTGCTGATTGCCGCCTGTGAAGGTCCCGCAAAGGACGTCATGGTCGGCATTGAGGCGACCTACGAACGCATCCTCAACTGGATGCATTGGCAGGATGCGGGCCGCATCATAGCCGGCGAATGTCCGACCGCCGCCGCCCTCGAGGACACCGACCTCGTCCAGCGCGCCCACGATCTCGGGTTCAGCATGAAATAAGGAAGGATGATGCCATGTGCACCTACAAGAAGATCAACATTGTCGATGCGCCGCGCACGGAGCTGCACGACGCCCTGGAACTGACCGGTTGCGAAGTCTCGATCAACGAGCTTCTGGCGGGCGGAGCTGTTCCCTTCGTCCACGAGCACAAGGCCAACGAGGAGCTGTACGGCATCCTCGACGGCAATGGCGAACTCTACATCGACGGCGAAGTCGTGCCGCTCGTGGCGGGCGACTGGTTCCGCATCGACCCCGCCGGCCACCGCGCCATCCGCGCGGCGGCGGACTGCGGCATCAAGTACCTCTGCATCCAGACGAAGCGCGGCTCGCTCGAGGCCTTCACGGCGAACGACGGCGCCCTCTGCCCCGACAAGGCCCCCTGGCACAAGTAGGGCGTACGCCCGATCCACGTCGGCATGATCCACGCATTTGATTACCATGAGCTTGACGCGGGGATTCACCCTCCGCCGCGCCGCCTGACCGCCCACGCCCGCACCTCGCGCGAAAAACCCGCCACGTCGCCCCGTGACGGGCTTTTCGCGTCTGGTCAGTGGCAGCGTCCGTTTGCGCGGCGCGGACAGTTCGACTTGGCCGCCCCGCCCGTGCCGAGGCATCGGTAGCAAATCTCATTGGCGAGCGGTGCGCCGGAGAAGTAGTCGTCAAGGTTCTTGAGCGTCGTCTCGGCAATGTTGGCAAGCGCCTCATGCGTGAGAAACGCCTGGTGCGAGGTGACGATCACGTTCGGCATCGAGACAAGCAGCGAGAGCGTCTTGTTCTGGCGCGCCACATCAGAACGATCCTCGTAGAACCATTCGCTTTCCTCTTCATAGACGTCAAGCCCCGCGCCTCCGACCGTTCCGCCGCGCAACGCCGCCAACAACGCCTCCGAATCGACAAGTCCGCCGCGCGACGTGTTGATGAGCGTGAAGCCGCGCTTCGCCTTGGCGAGCGTATCGGCGTTGATGAGGTGTTTCGTATCGGGCAAAAGCGGACAATGCAGCGAAACGACATCCGATTCCGCGAGGAGCTTGTCGAGCGTCACGTATTCGAGTCCGCTCGTCGGATTCGGAAATGCGTCGTAGGCGAGCACGCGCATACCGAAACCCTTGCAGATGTCTGCGAAGATGCGACCGATCTTGCCTGTGCCTATTACGCCTACCGTCTTTCCGTGGAGGTCGAAGCCGGTGAGACCAGCCAGCGAGAAGTTGAAGTCGCGCGTCCTTGCCGCCGCCTTGTGGATGTGGCGATTGAGCGACAGAAGCAACGCGGCGGCGTGTTCAGCGACGGCATAAGGCGAGTACGCCGGAACGCGCACGACCGTAAGCCCGGCTTCGTATGCCGCCTTGAAATCGACGTTGTTGTAGCCCGCGCACCGCATGGCGAGAACCCTGATGCCACGCTTCACAAGCCCCTCGATCACGGCACGGTCTATCTCGGCATTAACGAACGCGCATGCCGCGTCGCATCCGTCGGCGAGGGGCAGAGCCGCCGCCGTCAGCCGCGTCTCGAAATACTTGATCTCGTACCGCCCGTTGTTCAGCTTGTCGAACGACTCCTTGTCATACGGCTTCGTGTCGAAAAACGCAATCTTCTTCATAGTGCAATGCTCCTTGTTATTTTGTCTCCAACGCCTCTTCCGCCGCGAGGACAGCGTTGCGGACGCAGTTCTCGCAACTGCACAGGATCTTGCCTGTTCCGATGCCCTTGAGGTCGCGGCAGATCGTCGCGCCGCAGAGTTCCTTAAAGCGCGGCAGTATCTTGCGCGACAACGACATAGTGCCATTCCCGCCAGTACGGAGTCCCGCGACCACGATCGCCCCAGCAAGCGCACCGCAGGTTCCCTCCATCGTCCCCATGCCGGAGCCGAATCCAGCGGAAAGCTGCATGAGTTTGTCCGCCGGCATGTCCAGCGTATCGGCGAAGGCTCGCACGACCGCCTGGCAGCAGTTCATCTCGCGCTTCAGCTGCGCGGCGTATTCCTGTCTTTCATGTGTCGTCATTTCAGCTCCTTTCAGCCGACGAGGAGTTTCATGTCGTCGTCCACCGATCCGATGCCGGCGATGCCGAAGTTCTCGACGAGCACCTTGGCGACGTTCGAAGAGAGGAACGCCGGGAGGGTAGGGCCAAGATGGATGTTCTTCACGCCAAGGTAAAGGAGCGCCAGCAGGACGATGACGGCCTTCTGCTCGTACCATGCGATGTTGAAGGCGAGCGGCAGCTTGTTGATGTCGTCAAGGCCGAAAACCTCCTTGAGCCTCAGTGCGATGAGCGCTAGCGAATAAGAGTCGTTGCACTGTCCGGCATCGAGGACGCGCGGAATGCCGCCGATGTCGCCCAGATCCAGCTTGTTGTACTTGTACTTTGCGCATCCCGCCGTGAGAATCACCACATCCTTCGGCAATGCCTTGGCGAACTCGGCATAGTAGTCGCGGGACTTGTGGCGTCCATCGCAGCCCGCCATCACCACGAACTTCCTGATCGCGCCCGACTTCACGGCCTCGACGACTTTCCCGGCAAGCGCGAACACCTGTTCGTGCGCGAACCCGCCCACGATCTTGCCGGATTCGATTCCCGTCGGCGGCGGACATTTCTTCGCCTGCTCGATGAGC
>JAFRDO010000027.1 GCA_017403825.1 Kiritimatiellia bacterium | reverse complement strand
TCTCCCCTTGGAAGAGGCGGCGCTGGCGAGGCGGGTGGCGCAGATCAGCGGTGGGAAGATATACGGGAGCGAGGGGTTCGTGAGGAGGTGGATCGTCGGGCTTGGGGACAGGTTCAGCGCCGCGCACGTGTCCGCGCACGCCGTTGGAGAGCTCGGCTTCTCGTCGCACGGATGGCGCATGGCTAAGGCGGCCGGGGAGGCGGCGCCTGCGGCATGAAATGGGATAGGTTGCGGAAAACGGGATGAAGAGACTGAAAACTGATGCTGGAAATGGGGTGCCTCCCCATGGGCGCCCCCCTGTGCGCCTCCGCCCGAATCGCTGCGTCTCGCGCCGGGCGAGCGTTGGGAGCCGAAGGGCGGTGCGTGGATGGTTGTCGCCGTCGGCTCCGGCGGCGAGGACGGCTGGCGTGCATGCCTCGACAAGTTCTATGCAAGGTAATATGGTATAATTGTTGCATGAAAACGAAACGACTCTTGATCGGTGCTGCGGCGGTTTCGGCAGCGACGCTTGCATTTGCAACGGACCTTGCGACGCCGGGGTGGGACCCGGGCGAGCCCGTCGTGTCATACTGGGGCGGACCGGGCTGGATGAGCGGGAATGCGCAGTGCCCTCCGCTGAACGAGACATGGGTGAAGCAGCTCAAGGAGGGCGGCTTCAACGTGGCGTGGGCTGCGACGCCAGAAGACCTCGACTTGCTCGCGAAGTACGGGATGCGTGCCATCTACAAGCCAAACTTCATGAACTACGGATTGGAGTTCACCGATCCTGAGAAGGAGAAGGCTGCGATAGAGGAGCTGCGCCGCACCAAGGATCACCCAGCTCTCTACGTTTACCAGCTGCGCGACGAGCCGTCGGCGAAGCGCTTCGTCTCAGTCGCGAGGGAGGTGGAGTGGCTGCGCCGCGTCGACCCGAATCATGCGGCGTGGATCAACCTGCTGCCGACGTACGCGAACAACGAGCAGCTGGGGGTGGCGGGCGACATCATTCGCGCCTACTGGGAGCATGTTAGGCTCTTCGGCGAGATCGTGCGCCCTGATTTCATCACCCACGACCACTACCAGTTCAAGCGCACGGGCGACGGACAGAACTACTTCCTCAACCTTGGGATCATACGCCAGAATGCGAGCGCGCGGCGGATTCCGTTCTGGAACGGCGTGCAGTCGTGCACGTGGGTGCCGGGCAAGCTCGCCTCGCCCCGCTCGCCTCGGATTCCCGGTCCGGACGAGATGCGCTTTCTCGTCTACACTACCGCCGCGTACGGTGCGCAGGGCATCTACTACTACGTGTACAGCAGGAAGGGGCATGACGGCGCGATCGTGGAGATGGACGGAACGCCGAGCGACAAGTTCGAGGTCCTTAAGACGCTCAACAGGGAGTTCGTATCGATAGCGCGGATCCTGTCGCGGCTGAAGTTCTCCGGCGCGTATTTCCAGGGACGGCACCCGCCGGGCACTACGCCATACTGCGACCAGGCGCTTCTTAAGATAACTCCCGAGACTCCGTATGCGGAGCTTGAGGATCTGCAGGACCTTGCGGACACGACGCTCGTCACGAGGTTCGAGGTGCCCGGAAGGCCGCCATGCCTGATGGTCGTGAACTGCGACTACAAGAAGGACCGCACGATAAGTGTCAAGGCGCCTGCGCCGATGCTGCGGTTCGATGCGCTCGCCCGCACCTGGTCGCCAGTCGGGTCGGAGTTCGACCTTGCGCTCGTGCGCGGCAGCGGCGTTCTTTTGCGGTTTGAGCAAAAGAAGTAATTCTGAGACTACGAAATACGCGAAGCGCACGAGAAGAGTCCTTTGCAAACGGCATTCGGGCGCTTCGCGGATCCTGGTTGCGCTGTCATTGTAGTGTGCAAATGGCCGGGATTATGGTATAATCTACGGCAAAGGGAAAGTTACTAGGAGGAATTGGCATGAAGATTAAGTCCAAGTTGTCCGTACTGTTCGTGTCCGGCGTTCTGTGCCTTTCGTCTTTTGCTGTCGCCGACAGCTATGCGACCGTCGACGGCATCGTATGGCGCTATTACATGTCGGAAAACGGGAACACCGGCGCCAAAGAAACGGGCATCGGCGATTCCGGCAACATGTGCGTCATCATGGGCGTCGGCTCTTCGTCGGGGAATATTACGGTGCCGACGAAGGGAACGGCAATAGACAAGGCGACGGCGGGTGCCATCACCATACCGATCCTCGGGAACGGAGTTTCGTCGTGGACTGGCGAATACATCGCCCCTTATGCGTTCTACGGCTGCACCAACATCACGAGCGTGACGGTTCCCGAAGGCGTGACCGTGATCCACCCCTATGCCTTTCAGGGTTGCAGCAACCTCGTGAGCGTGACACTCCCCTCGACCCTGACGTCGATCTCCTGGCGTGCGTTCGAGGATTGCGTGAGCCTGCGCGACGTCAGCTTCAACAGCGGCAGTTCGCCAGTGCTCGGAAGCGGCGCGTTCTCGAGGTGCACGGCGCTGGAACACATCGAGCTGCCGGCGGGGACGACATTCACGAAACAGGAACGTACGACCACGGGTGGTTATTTCAGCGGCATTCCTTCGTTCGAAGGCTGTGCGTCGTTGCGTGAGGTCGTGACGCCATGTGCGTTCCCGGTTGCGACCGAGTATTCTCCAAGCGGCTTTCGTCAGGCCTTCGGAAGCGCTGCGGATTCAATTACAAACCTTGCGATCTGCGCGGGAACGACCAAAGTCGGCGAGCGGGCGTTCTACGGTGAAACGAATCTGGTCGTCGTGACCGTGCCTGCGAGCGTCACGAACATCGGAGTTCGGGCGTTTGCCGCCTGCCGCCGGCTCGCGGACGTTTCCCTGCCGGAGGGGCTCGTCTCCATCGGAACGTCGGCGTTCGCGTCCTGCGAAGGTCTGACGGGCGTGGCGTTTCCCTCGACCGTTCTGTCAATCGGGGAGGATGCGTTTTCATACTGCACGTCGTTGCAGGACGTCGTCGTTCCGTCTACCGTCGTTTACGTCGGCTCCCGTGCATTTGAAAACTGCACGTCCCTGACGAACGCGACCGTCGTCGGCGGCGTTGGGGCGCTCGGTTCGTCGCTTTTCGCGAGGTGCTACGCCCTGAGACGGGCGTCGCTTCCGGCGACAGCTACGACTTTCGGCTATGGCACGTTCGAGGGATGCCGTGCGCTTGTCGACGTTGTCCTCCCGCCGGCCCTTGAGACGATTCCGGCGCATGCCTTTTACAACTGTTCCGCGCTCGTCGGAATCTCAATCCCGTCCGGCGTCGAGACCATCGGCGACTATGCCTTCTACTACTGCACGGCGCTGGAGGACGTTACGCTGCCAACCGCCATCAAGACGATCGGACAGTATGCCTTCTTCCACTGCTCCTCGCTCACGGAGTGCGATCTTGTCGAAGGGCTCGAGGCCATCGGCGACAGTGCGTTCTACAATTCGGCCATCGAGACGGTCGAAATACCAGACAGTCTCGTTACCCTGGGAACCAGTGCATTCTCACAGTGCCCGCTCCGCTACTTCGACACCGGCAACACGGTCAAAAGCCTTTCAGGTTTCGGCGAATTCGTCGGCGGCAGTCTCGAGGAGGTCGTCATCGGCAACAGCGTAACGAACATTCCCGCCGGGATGTTCCAGTCGTCCACGGCTCTTCGCTCGGTCGTCATCGGAACCTCGGTCCTCAGTATTGGCAACAGGGCGTTCTACTATTGTTCAGGGCTGCGTTCTGTCGATATTCCGGAGAGCGTGACAAGCATCGGCGACGAGGCGTTCTACAATTGCAGGACGCTGGAGTCGTTGATCATTCCCGACGGTGTGACCCATGTAGGGACTGATGCGTTTCGCTTGTGTACTGGCGTGAAGTTCGCGCGGCTTGGAGCAGGCATGACCTCCTTGACCCCGTTCTCTTTTGCGGATACTCCGCTTGAGTCCATCGAGATAGGAAGCTCCGTGACGAACATCCCGGCGGGAGCGTTCCAGAGCTGTGCGGCGCTTACGAACGTTACGATGAACGCATCAGTTGGCGACATCGGCAGCAACGCTTTTTCAGGTTGCTCATCCCTGGATGCGATCATTATCGGAGCTGGCGTCACAAATGTCGGCGCAAATGCGTTCAGCGGGTGCTCTTCGCTATGCGATGTAACTCTCCCGAATGGTGTGGTCTCGATGGGCGACTACTGCTTCAACAACTGCACCTCGCTGGAGGAGATCGTGTTCCCCGGCACCTTGACATCCCTGAAATCCTCGGTGTTGAACGGCTGCTCGAACCTGAGGCGCGTCGTGATCGGGGCCGGCGGCACGGACATTTCCAACCTTTCGTTCGGCATCTTCCACAACCTTGAGGAAGTCGTCCTCGGTCACGGAATCACGACGCTGGCGGACTATCCGTTCCTGGCCTGTCCCGCGCTGACGAGCGTGACGCTTCCCGATACGCTCCTGGCAATACCGGAGAATGCCTTCTACAACTGCTCCGCGCTTGGTCAGATCGATATCCCGGACAGCGTCTCAACGATCGGCCGGAGCGCATTTAACGGGTGCACGAGTCTCGCCTCCGTTTCGCTCGGCTCAGGCGTGCAGACCATTGACCATCAGGCTTTCAGCGGGTGCAAGAACCTTGCGAACATTTCATTCCCATCGAACGTTGTTTCCATCGGTGACATGGCTTTTTCCGGCTGCGGAAGCCTCACGAACCTTTCGGTTCCCTCTAACGTGGTTTCCATCGGAAGCTTGGCGTTCCAAAACTGCACTTCGCTCGTGCATGTGGCGTTTCATGAGGGGCTCCGCAGCATCGGTGTTGAGGCATTCACAGGCTGCTCGGCATTGGAAGAGGCTGAACTGCCCGATTCGCTCACGAGCATAGGCCAGTCCGCTTTCGATGCCTCATGCGCGAACTTAAGGCGCATTGCTCTCGGCGTCGGTCTCGGTTCGATCTCGGTGAACGGCAGCGGCTTCGGATTCGATTCCTTCAAGAACAACTATCCGCTGCTTGAGGAGGTCGAGGTGCGCACGCCTTCCATCGTCGACGGCGTGTTCCAGGAATGCACGAACCTTTCGTCCGTCGTCTTCGGAGCGTCTGTGACGAACATCGGCAGTGATGCGTTCAGCAAATGCACGTCGCTTTGCGACATCGAGCTCCCGGAGGGTCTCGTCGCCATCGGGTCCGGTGCCTTTGAGAAGACGTCCCTTGGCCGCATCGAGATTCCGGACAGCGTGACGTCCGTCGGCGGCAGTGCCTTCTGGCAATGTCCGTCTCTTTCAAATGTCGTGTTCGGCGTTGGCGTGAAGACTATTGCCCCAATGGCCTTCTACTGCTGCCCGAGCCTGGTTTCCGTGACGGGCGCCGGTAATCTGGAGTCCATCGGCTATTGGGCGTTCTACGAATGTTCCAAATTGGCGGAATTTGAAATCCCCGACAGCGTGACGGATATCGGCGAACGTGCTTTCTATGGCTGCGCCTCCCTGCCTGCCGTGAACATTCCCGGCGGCATCAAGACGATCGGGGACCAGACGTTCTGCGGCTGCGGTTCGCTCGTCTCGGCCACCGGCGGCGCTGGGCTTATGCATATTGGTGTGGATGCTTTCCAGTTCTGTTCGAACCTGACGGCGTTCACCTTCGCGGACGGTCTTACGAATATCGGAGCCAGGGCGTTTTATTATTGCGCGTCGCTGCAGGAGGTCTGGCTTCCGGACAGCGTCGTTTTCGTCGGAAACAACGCGTTCTATGGCTGCAACCGCCTCACGTCGGTGCGTACGGGCAACGGCGTCGCGTCCATGAACGGCTTTTACCTGTACTCCGCGACGACGAACCTGACGGAGGTGATCATCGGGAGCGGCGTGCAGTCGATTCCAAGCTCGGAGTTCTCGGGCTGCACGTCGCTGCAGACGGTTGTGATACCTGACAGCGTGACGAGCATAGGGTCGTGGGCCTTTAACGGTTGCACGGGGCTTCGCACGCTTGTCATCGGGAACGGCGTGACCAGTCTGGACGCTTTCGACTTCAGAAACTACAGCCAATTGCAGACGCTTTCGATCGGCAGCGGCGTGAGGGGCGGGATACCGGCCCGCGCTTTCGAGAACCGCAGATCTCTCGTCTCTGTTACGCTGGGTGCTGGGATCACGTCGATCGGGGCATACGCATTTTACGGTTGCACCGGGCTGACTTCATTCACGATTCCCGTCAGCGTCACCAACATCGGCGAATACGCCTTCGGCGGCTGTACGGCAATACCGTCGATTGTTGTCCCCGAAGGCGTGGAGGAAATAGGATCGGCCGCGTTCGCGGGCTGCTCGACGCTCGCCTCGGCGAATATACCGGCAAGGCTCAGGTCCGTGCCGGCAGCCATCTTCTCCGGATGTTCCTTGCTTCAGTCGATCGAGATTCCCGCTGGGGCGACGAACATCTGCAACAGCGCATTTTCTGGCTGCTCGACGCTTTCCTCCATCGACATACCCGATGGCGTAGAGGCAATTGGGGCCGATGCGTTCATGCGCTGCTCTGGCCTTCGCGAGGTCGTGATTCCGGACAGCGTCAAGACCGTGGGCGCGGACGCCTTTGACGGATGCACGTCGCTAGAACGTCTCGTCATTGGCAATGGCGTGACGAGCCTCGACGGATTCCCGTTCGGCTCGACGTTCTACGGCAACTGCAAGGGGTCGCTTAAGGAGCTGATCGTCGGCGACGGCGTTACGACGCTGATCTCGATTTCGGGTTTCTCCAAGTTGGAGCGGGTTTCGTTGGGCGCGGGCATCAAGAACATTCCAGCGAGTGCATTTGAGCGGAATGCCACGCTCAAGTCTGTTTCGTTCGGGGGCATCACGAACATAGGGAACTGGGCGTTTATGGACTGCAACAGTCTTGAGTCCGTGACTTTGCCAGACGGTCTTCTGGCCATTGGCAACAGTGCTTTTGCCGGATGCACCTCCCTCAGGTCCATTGAGATACCGGACAGCGTGACGGTGGCCGGGAACTATGCATTCGAAAGATGCACGTCGCTGGAACGGATCGTGATCGGCGACGGGGTCGCGTCCATGGCTGCATTCGACCCTTCCGGTTATCTTTACAGTTTCACGAATCTCCACGAACTGGTCCTTGGCGCGGGCATCACGGACGTGGGGAGCTTCATGTGCTACGGCCTTACGTCGCTTACGAACGTAATCTTGCGCGGAGACATGGGGGAGATTGGCGATAATGCATTCAAGGACTGCACCGGACTGACCGGAATCACGATTCCGAACAGCGTCACGAACATCGGGCAGTATGCTTTCTATGGATGCAGCGCCATAACGACGCTCGGGCTCCCGGCGTCGCTGCAGGCAATCGGCAATTTCGCCTTTAGTGGGGCCAGCAGCCTGACATGTCTTGCCGTACCGCTCGGCACGACGAGCATCGGCCCCAATTATCCCTTTGACGGCGCGGGCCTTGTGACGCTCTATCTGCCGCGCCGATTCGAAGGCAAGACGTCCAGCATGGGAATCCGCAGCGGTTGCACCGTGATATTCTACGGCGACGACAGCAAGACGACGACGACCGCCGTCGCAGTGCCGTACTCGTGGCTGAACGGCTACGCACAGGCCCTGGCGGATCACGGGTGCGATTACGAGGCACTGGCAAAGGAGACTGCCGCCAACGGACGGCCATGGTGGGAATGCTACGCTGCCGACCTCGATCCGGAAGACCCGGACGACGACCTTGTTGCCAATATCGTTTTCGTGGACGGAACGCCGGAAATCCGCATCTTGAAGGGTGAAAGCGCAAACCGCTCCTATAGGACGCTTGGCGCGAAGACTCTTGACGGGGCGTGGGACGACGTGACCGACCTTGACCTCGCCTCGTCGGAAGGAAGCGAGTATCACTTCTTCAAGGTTCAAGTCGTAGCGCCGCAGAACTGACCGTTTTCTGTGACAACTCCGAGGGCTGGCAAAAATGGCTCCAAACAAGTGGAACTTGGAGATGGCAATGTCAGGCATGACGTTTTTCGTTGGGGCGTTGGCGCTTGCGTGCTCAGTCGTTGCGCAGGCGTCCTGCACGGCGAATGACGCTGCGGCCAGGGTGCTTTGCCAAGAGTTTTCGCATATCGGCTCCGACGGCACCATCATCATCGACAGCTCCGTCGCCGAACATGAGTTCGGCTGGCGGCGGTATGCGCTGACTGCCGACGACTTCGTTCCTGGCGAGCGGTACCGCGTCACGTTCAGGGCGCGGGTGGCGGGGTACGGCAACAAGGCGTTTCTGTATGTGCTGGTGCGTCCGAAGGGATGGGGTGGCGACGAGAAGGATGTTGCCTCGCTCAGCGTCAAGCCCACGGAAGGGGAATGGAAGAGCTGCGAAATGAAGTTTGAGGCTGGCGGGGAGAATGACTATCGCCTTCAGTTCCACGGGTGGAACCGGATCAAGGCGGAAATCGCCGACCTCAAGATCGAGAAGCGCCAGCCGTTCACGTTCGTCCCTGCGAAGCGCGATGCGAAGACAAGCAAGGTCCCGTTGAAGAACCTGCCGAAAGGCGCCGTGGAGTTCGAGGTTGATGCGTCGCGGAATGCGACGGGGCCTGTGCTCGACTGTGCGGATTACGGGGTAAGCGAGACGAATGCGGACAACACGGCTGCGCTGCGCGCGGCGTTCGCGGATGCGAAGGAAAAAGGAGCGTCAAAGCTCGTGCTGCCGCGCGGCAGATATGCGCTTAACGCCGATTCGCCGCTGGTGCTTGAGGATTTCCGTGATTTCGTCTTCGATGGCGGCGGCTCCATATTCGTCTCGTACCGGCACGGCGGCGCGTTCCTGTGTTTGCGCCGCGCGCTGCGAACGAAGTTCATGAACTTCGCGCTCGACTGGGACTGGTCGCGCGAGCCGCTTGCGAGCATCGTCAGGGTGAAGCGTGCCGACGCGAGGTCCTACGATCTCGAATTTGTCGACTATGCGGATTTCCCGAACAAGGACGCGGCCCTGACCGTGCTATCGGCGTATGACCCGAAGACAAGGTCCGTCGGCCTTGAGGACGGTGTCACGCGCTATCTCGACATGGGCAAGCGTCCGAAAGATCGCGTGAAGCGGACTTGGCTCGACGGCCGCACGGTGCGCGTGGAGAACGCGCCTAACGGAATCGCCGTCGGCCAACTCTACCGAGCCCAGCACTACTACTACCACTACCACGGCATCAGTCTTGAGGACGTCGAACACCTGCAGCTGAAGGACGTGACGGTGCTTTCGACCCCCGGCCACGCCTTCGCGATGGGCGGGAAATCGCATCATGTCGCATTCGATCGCGTGAACATAGTTCCCCCGAAGGACGACCCGAAGCGCGTCATCACGTGCACTGCCGATCATTTGCACATCTGGCAGAGCCGCGGGTTTGTGAAGCTCGAGAACTGCGAGTTTTCGCTTGGCGCTGACGACATCATGAACATGCACGACAACACGGCGTTCGCGCACAGGACGGGTCCGCGCACCGTCCGCGCCCTGCATGCCAGCGTGATTGGAACGGCGCGGAAGGGCGACCGCATCGAGCTGCGTAACGGCGACTACTCGCCGACCGGCTTCTTCGGCACGTTCGTCGAGGCGAGGCGCGTGACGGAGGGCAAGAACGATTTCGACGTAACCTTCGCCGAGGATGTCCCAGAAGAGACGAAAGACGGCTTCATACTCTTCAACTGGGCGTTCGACACGCACAACGTCATCGTGCGCAACTGCAAGTTCCACGACAACCGCGCGCGCGGGCTGCTCATTCTCGCGCGCGACGTGACGGTGGAGAACAATGTATTCCGCCATCACGAGATGGGAGCGATCAAGATCGAGACCGGATACACCTACAATCTCTGGAGCGAAGGATACGGCGTCAGCAACGTCGTGATTCGCGGCAACGTCTTCGACACGGTCAATCCGTCCGGCAGCTGCGCCGTCCACAGGCAACGCTCGATCTACACCGGGATATACCTGCGTACCGATCCTTCGCCGGACACCACGGACTACCCGATAATCCGCGACATTCTGATAGACGGCAACGTCTTTCGCGACAACGTCGGCGTGACGGCGTATCTTTCCAGCGTGAGCAATGTGGTTGTTCGCGGGAATGTCATCGAGGACCCGACCCCGCGGCGCAAGGAGCTTCCGTTCCGCTCGCAGTTCTTCCTGACCAACGCCAGGGACATCAAGATTGTCGACAACACATATCGGGCTTCGCGGAACGTGCAGTCGCCTGGCGTCGCCTTCGATCCCGAGAACTGCGCGGGGATCGTTGCTGAGGGAAATCGTGTCGAATGAAAGCGGTTAGCGGTTGAACGCGCGGCGGGCATTGTGGTAAAATACCGCCCGTCATGGCACAAGAAACGAATGAATACAGGGAACAGCGCCTGCAGAGCCTGGCGGCGCTGAAGGAATTGGGCTTCGAGCCGTTCGGCGGGCGGTACGACCACACCGATCTGCGCGACGTGCGGGCGGCGTTCGAGGAGGGCAAGCGCGTCCGCGTCGCCGGCAGGCTTCTCATGATCCGTCGCATGGGCAAGATGAACTTCTGCACCCTGAACGACGGCACGGACCGCTTCCAGCTCATCTTCAAGCGAGACGAGCTTTCCGACGCGATGTTCGCCGGCTTCAAGCAGCTCAACCTCGGCGACATCATCGGCGCGGAGGGCGTTCTCTTCACCACGCAGAAGGGCGAGAAGTCTGTCGTCGTCAAGGAGTGGACGATGCTCGCCAAGGCGCTGGAGCAGCCGCCGGAGAAGTTCCACGGCCTCGCCGACCAGGAGGAATGCTACCGCCGCCGCTACGTCGACCTGATGACGAACGACGAGAGCAGGGCGCGGTTCTTCGTGCGCAGCCGTCTCATAATGGAGATACGCAAGTACCTGTGGTCCAAGGGTTTTGTCGAGGTCGAGACCCCGATTCTCCAGGACCAGGCCGGCGGTGCGGCCGCCAAGCCGTTCGTGTCGCACTTCAACGCGCTGGACAAGGACTGCGTGATGCGCATCGCCCCGGAGCTATACCTCAAGCGCCTTCTCGTCGGCGGCATGAACAAGGTGTTCGAGCTCGGCAAGGACTTCCGCAACGAGGGCATCGACCGCACCCATAACCCGGAGTTCACTGTTTGCGAAGTGTACGAGGCGTATGGCGACCGCACGTCGATGGAGGCGATCATGGAAGGGCTCCTCCCGCATCTCTGCGACACCGTGATCGGCACTCGCCTGATAGAGTACGGCGAGGCGAAGACGGTGATCGACTTCAACCCGCCGTACCGCCGCGTCGCTTACAGGGATCTTGTGAAGGAGCTGATGGGCGACGACTGGTTCGACCTCGACTTCGACACCCAGCTCGCCAAGGCAAAGGCAAAGGGGCGCGAGACCGACACCAACCTGGAGCTGGACGGCGTCACGACGGAGCTTATGCTCACGCACGAGGTCTATGACAAGCTCATCGAGCGCAACCTCGTGCAGCCGACTTTCGTCACGCGCATTCCACACGCGTTCGTGCCGCTCGCCAAGGCCTGCAAGGACGACCCGTCGCTCGTGGACGTGTTCGAGTTCGTCGTCGCCGGGCGCGAGCTATGTCCCGGCTACACCGAGCAGAACGACCCCGTCGAGCAGCGCATCGCGCTCGAGAACCAGGCGGGCGAAGACACCGAGAAGATTGACGAGGACTTCATACGCGCTCTCGAGTGCGGAATGCCGCCGACGGGCGGCCTCGGCTTCGGCGTTGACCGCCTCGTCATGTTCCTGACCGGCTGCGACTCCATACGCGACGTCGTGCTCTTTCCACAGATGAAGAAGGCGTGATGGCGGACGGCGACTATGAAAGAAGAGATCGGCGAATGGCTGAAATCAAACGACTCGAAGGAATACTTCGAGCTGCTCGGGTTCCCGTCCGTCGGAGCGGATCCGACGCACCTCAGGGACTGCGTCCAATGCGCGACGTGGTTGAAGGAATGGCTAGTTCGGATCGGGGCTGAGGTCTCGCTGGAGACCGCGGGCTTCGCGCCGCCGGTCGTGGTGGCGGAGCTGAACGGCGGCGAGGGCGCGCCGTCCGTGCTTTTGTACGGGCACTACGACGTGCAGCCGCCGGACCCTCTCGACCAGTGGCAGAGCGAGCCGTTCGTGCCGACGGTGCGCGACGACCGCGTCTTCGCGCGCGGCGCGCAAGATGACAAGGGTCAGTTCTTCGCTTTTCTCTGCGGGCTGCGCGAATGGATGGGCGCGACGGGGCGCAAGAACGCCGGCCTGACGGTGCGGATCGTCCTGGAGGGCCAGGAGGAAAGCGGCTCGGTCGGGCTGTCCGCCCTGCTTGAGGACCGCGCGTTCAGGAAGCGCGTCGCGGCGGACACGCTGCTCGTCTGCGACACCTCGGCGGCGGCCGACCTTCGTCCGGCGATCGTGGCCGGGCTTCGCGGCGTCAACCACTTCACGGTGCGCCTGTCGGCGGCATCGCGCGACCTCCACAGCGGCGAGTACGGCGGCATCGCGCCTAATGCCGCGCAGGGAATGGCCGAGCTGATGGCGAGCCTGCACGGCGCCGACGGAGCGATTGCGGTCGACGGGTTCTGCGACGGCATCGAGCCGCCGACGGACGACGAGCTCCGCGCGGCGGCGGACGGCATGCCTAGCGAGGAGGCGTTCGCCAGCGACATCGGCACTGAGCCTTGCGGCGGCCAGGCCGGACGCTCCATAGTGCAGCGCAACGGATTCGACCCGACGATCGAGATCAACGGAATCCACACAGGCTACGGTGGGCCAGGCTCCAAGACGGTAATTCCCTGCGAGGCCATCGCGAAACTCTCCACGCGGCTTGTGCCCGGGCAGAGTCCTCGCCTCTCCTACGAGGCGGTGAAGCGCCACCTGACCGAGCGCTGCCCGAAGGGCATGCGCATCGACTTCTCAGAGTTCACGGGTGCTGCCGCAGGTTTCAGGCTGCCGCTAGCATCGCCGCTTTTCCGCCTTGCGCAGGACCTGCTCTGCGAGATGGATCCGCGCGGCGCGGTGTTCCAGTGGGACGGCGCGTCGATTCCCGTCGTCTCCGCGCTCCGCGCGGCGTCCGGCGCGGCGCCTCTGCTAGTCGGCTGGGGACAGGCCGAGGACCGCATACACGCACCGAACGAGAGCTATTCGGTGCGCCAGTTCCTCCGCGCCAAGGAATGGGCGACGCGCATTCTCCCGGCGCTCGGAGGCTGCTGATGGACGAGCTGGCCAAGATCCTCGTCGTGGAGGACGACTCGACGATCCGCACGATCCTCGAGATGGCGCTCCTCGGCGCGGGGTTCAAGGACCTGAAGTCTGTCGCTCGCGGCGACGAGGGGCTGGCGGAGGCGCGGAGGATGCGGCCCGACCTCGTGCTGCTCGACCTCATGCTGCCGGGCCTCGACGGCTTCACGGTTGCCACCCGCATTCGCGAGACGCCGGAGCTTGCCGCCACGCGCATCATCATGCTGACGGCGCGGACGCAGAACGAGGACATCGTCCGCGGCCTCGCGTGCGGGGCCGATGACTACGTCACCAAGCCCTTTGACCGCCTCGTGCTGCTCGCACGGGTGCGCGCGGTGCTGCGGCGCGGCCTGCCGGTCACCGAGGGCATGGACTTCGACGGGCTGAGGATCGACGAGACGAATGTCGTCGCCACGCTTCGCGGGAAGCCGCTCGACCTGACTCCCGGCGAGTTCAAGCTGCTCGTGCGCCTCGTCGCCCACCGCGGCCGCGTATTCGCGCGTCCGGCCGACGAGCGTACGATAGACGTGCAGGTCGCCAGCCTGCGCCGGAAGCTCGGGCGCTGGGGCAGCCACATCGAGACCGTCAGGGGAGTCGGATACCGTGTCCAGGGTTAGGGTCTGGCTTGCGCCGACTGTGGCGGCCGCGGTCTTCGCGCTTGCGCTGTGCGTCTTCGTGGCGGCGCTCTCAAACTACTTCAAGCGTGTGCAGAAGTGGTCCGCCGACGACCTCGGCTCCCGCGCGGAGCTGACGGCGGCCGTGCTGAGCGAGCCCCTGCGGACGCTTGACTTCAGGGCGATAGACGCGACCGCCGAGAGGCTGAAAAAGGACAGGCTGCGCTTGAGGATATGCGCCGGTCGGCACTTCTACATAACGGAAGGCGAAGAGCGCCAGGGCTTCTACGACACGCTCGGCGAGCCTAATCCGCCGGACCTCGTTTGCCAGTGGGGCGTCGCCTCCGCCGGGGACTACCAGATCGGCGTGGGACGTCCTGTGGGGATGATGCTCTTGCCTTTCCTTGGGGCGCTTGCTGCGGTCGCCGCCGCAGGGCTTGCAGGGATGCTGTCGCTCACGGCTGTGTTCTTCGTACTTTACCGGCAGCGCGTGCGGATTCGCGAACTGGCGAAGCTGGAGAGGTTCCGCCGTGAGTTCATCGCCGACGTGTCGCACGAGATAAGGACTCCGCTGACCGGCATTCTCGGGGCCACGGACATGCTGGAGGGCGAGTCTCCGCTCGTGCCGCTGATCAAGAAGGAGGCGTCGAGGCTCAACGGTCTCGTGCAGTCGATCCTTGACTTGGCGCGGCTGGAACGCGAAGGGGACGTGCTCAATCTGGCGGACACCGACCTGGCCGACCTTGTGAGGGACGTCGCGTCGCGCTATCCGTGCGTCTGTTCTGCGGACGCGCCATGCGTCCTCTCATGCGACGCGCAGCTCGTTTCGCAGGCACTGTCGAACTTGCTTGCCAACGCCGTCCGCCACTCCGGCTCGAAGGAGATAGCGGTTTCCCTGGAGCGGTCGGGAGACGAGGCGCGGATCGTCGTGGAAGACCACGGCATCGGAATTCCGCCGGACGAGGCCGCTCGTGTGTTCGAGCGCTTCCACCGCGTGGATCCGGCGCGCGCGGCGGAGACGGGTGGGGCGGGGCTCGGCCTTGCGATAGTCCGCCGCATCGCGCGGCTGCACGGCGGAGACGTCTCGCTGGCGGCGGCAAAGCCGCACGGTTGCCGCTTTACGCTGACGCTGCCGGCGCGTCGGCGCGGTCGTCCGAATGACGGCGCACGAAAGGCGAGCTGATGAAGCGCATTCCAGAGACCTCCACCACGTTGCTGAGAGACATCGCGTCGGATGCCGAAAGCGCCCGCTGGGGCGAGTTTGTCGCGCGCTACCGTCCGATGATGCAAGCCTACCTCAAGACGCACTTTCCTTTGCTGGACGCCGACGACATAGTTCAGGAGACCCTTGTTGCGCTTGCCTCCGTGCTGCCGCGCTATCGGTATGCGCCGGACGAAACGGGCCACTTCAGGAACTACCTGACCGGCATCTTGCGCAACAAGGCCCTAAAGAGAAACGAAAAGATTGCGCGTGACTCCGCCCTCAGGAAAAGCCTTCAGGTGACGGAGGCTTCCGGACCGCTGCAGAAGGTCGCTGACGCGGACGGCAAATGGCGCAAGGCCGTGATGGAAATCGCTACACGCCAGCTTCTCGCTGACAGCCGCATTCACGAGCGCTCGAAGCAGATTTTCCAGCGGCTGACCGTGGATTGCATGGCCCCGGATGCGGTGGCCGCCGCCTACGGCGTAAGCCGCAACAGCGTGGACAAGATCAAGAGCCGCATGGTCGAACGCTTGCGCGAGATCGTGCGGGCGCTGGAGGCGGCTGGCGATGTCTGAGGAAGATTCCTCCGACGTAGAACGGTTCCTCGCCTCACACGGTCCGTTCGAGAAGCCGCCGGCGTTCCGGTGCGGGGACAGCATCGGCGACTGGCGGGTGCTGGCTTTTCTCGGACGCGGCGCGACTTCCGAGGTCTATCGCGCCGAGAACGCCGTGACGCGGCAGGTTGGCGCCGTCAAGGTCCTGACGCGCGGCGACGACAGGGCGCTCGGACGCTTCCGCCGCGAGGTCGCGCTTCTCGCCGAGACGGACTGCGCGGCGTTTCCGCGCTTCTACGGCGCAGGCGAGCATGACGGTCATGCGTTTCTTGCGACGGAGATTCTTGAGCCGGCGGAACTTCCGTCGTCGGACTCCGCCGTCGCACGCTTCATTCTCGGCGTGTGCGCGGGCGTGGCGGCGCTTCACGCGCGCGGCTACGTCCACCGCGACATCAAGCCCCGTAACGTGATGCTGCGACCTTCAACCGGCGAGCCGGTCCTTATAGACATGGGGCTTGCGAAAGAGACCGAAGAGTCTCCGCAGGCGGTCTCCGACACGCTTTCTGTCGTTGACGGGCATGCTGTCGGCGTAGGGACGGCGGGTTATTCCGCGCCAGAGCAGTTTTATGGCGGCAAGGTCGGCGTGGCGGCGGACGTTCATGCGCTCGGGATGTTGGCGAACGAGTGCTTCGGGAGGCGTCCGCCGATGGCGTGGGCGGAAATCGTCCGCCGCTCGACAAGCTCTGCGCCGGAGCAGCGCTACGCGACGGTCGCGGCGTTCGCGCGGGCAGTGCGCCGTCGCCACTGGCTGCGCCGGACGCTTGTCTCGGCTGCGCTCGTCGCGGTGGCGGTTGCGGCTTCCTTGCCCTTGGTGCGTTCTGGGCGCTTGGACGCAGTGCCGGAAGTTCCGGACCTCGGCACTGAGGCGGACGCGCCACGGCAGAAGCCGGCGCCAGCCGAGGTTGTTGCTGACCTTTTTGCGCTTTGCGAAAACAAGCGCGAAAATGGTATGGCAAAGATGGTGATCGAACTGCGTGGACGCGACATTTCAGTGCCTGGCGAGGCGGTCCTGAGCAAGGGCCATAGGATTGTGATTGTGGGGCCGGGACGCCTTACGGCTTCCATCTCCGGCGAACGCGGCGCGTCGGCAGAGCTGCGCAAGAACGCGACACTGATCAATCTCACCATGAAGCCATACCCGGAGTCGTCGATGAAGTACATAGTGAGCGGCACGAGCTATCTTAACTTCCTTAACTTGAAGCACCCTGATTCTGGCATCGACAACGTCTGGTTTGATGACCTGGGTGGCGATGGGCACAATCCGATGCTTCGTTTTGGCGGCCCTGTGACTTACGACGCGGCGGAGCGCGATGTTCTTTCGTTCCAGGAATCGGCCAGCCCCGCTCTTTAAATTCCCTGGAATATCCCCACCTCTTGGAAATTGGCTGGGCAGATACTATGCGTCGCTAGCCATTGATGGAACTCCGAGGGTTGGCAAATGGGGCTCCGCTAACGCGTCGCCTTTGCTTCGCGCATTTCAACCTGTGACATGTCGCTTTTCCATGCTGTTATGGCTGGGGGAAGCGTCCCCCAGACCTCCTCTGCCGAAGGCAGACCCTAAACATTCACGCATGAGAAATGCCTTAAGCGTGGCTGGACGGCGCGGAGCCCGAGGCGGAGCCATTTTGCCAGTTAGCACAAAAAAGGAAGATCATTCCACTTGGCAAAAGGAACGAATTCTAACAGGACCCTTTGTTTTCAAAGGTGTCATTTGACTGTCGTTCAAAAAGGTGGGGATATTCCACTTAAATTCCCACTATCCGCGGCAACGGCATACGTGGTATAATACCACCGGATTTCAGATAAAGGACTAATGACATGCCGGCAATCGAGACAATAGCACGTCCGCGCAGAAAACGCATAAGCATAGCGGTGCCAAGGGAATACAGTTCGTATTCCTTTCAGGTGATACTGCTTCCCATTGTCTCTAAAGATCCCGTCGTCGCCCGGCCTGTTGTGCGGACGAGGCTGAAAAAGAAGACTTTTGTGGATGCTCTTCTGTCCTGTCCGAAACTGGATGACGGCGAGACGCTCGATGTTTCACGCGATACAAACTCCTTTGTGTGACGTGCCTGACAATAACTTCTATCGTAAAACTGCAAATGAAAGGAACGAAGACATAGACAGTTGATGAAACGGGCGGGGAGAAATCCGCCGACTAGTCCTCCGTAACCGCCGCAAGGCGCGAAGGGGGGATAAACAATTTGCGCTGCAACGCAGTCGTCTCTGGAAACCTACGAACTTCAAAGTGGACGATACCTTGCAGAGGAAGCGCATCTGCGCTTGCCTCTCTTCGTATTTCCACAAGGGTCTCGTAGGACCTCCAGAGAGATGCGAAGAGAGGTTTTCTTTTTTCGTTCAAGCTGTCGAGCGGCGAACAAATCAGCCACGCCGCTTTCTTCCTGTGCCTTAGGCTGGGGCACGTACGAACCAAGGCGCGTGGAAAAAAGTAAACTTCCATGTCAGATTTCATGTCTGGCTGGAAATATGTTAGTAGAAGAACCTATCGCCTGCAATCGGCGCCGCAGGCGGTGGGTAACGGAACAGGCGCGGAAAAGGACGGTCAAAATGAGCAAAATAGCGAAATGGTGTGTGTTTCTGGCTGCCGAACTGGTTATTGCAGCAATTTTCGTTTTTGCCATGTCAAGTATCTGCGATATGGTTGCATGTGGTTCTAGTAGAGAAGAGGAAAAAGGAAGGGAGTGGAAGTCTTACAGTGCAGAACAACTGCGCCGTGAATACAATCATATCCTGGATTACTACGGACTTACGGAAACGGTTTTCGCGATAGAAGATGGATTGGTGAGACTTCACTTGTCGGGGCCTAGAGTTGGCGAACATTATGATATTTTATACAATCTTCATGCTGATCCCGAAGAGAACTTTTCATGGCCGCGGTCTATGGCTAAAGGTTTGGCCGAGAAACTTATAAACAAACGGATTGAAATAGCTATGAAAGAGCGGGAGTTCGGCAAGTGAAGAATGGTTGACTTTGGGTGTGGCATGTGCGAATACAAGTACGGTGAAGAAAATTCCATGTCAGATTTCATGACTAGTCGGAAATATGTCAGTAGAAGAACCTATCCGCCTGCAATCTGCGCCACGGGTGGTGGAATTGAGACCAAAGGCGCATGCGAAAGAGAGGCAAAATGAACGAGTTTGAATTCACCTGTCCGCATTGCGGGCAACGGTTAAAGGCCGACGAATCGTTTTGCGGACAAGTGCTATCATGCCCAAGTTGCTCGAACCATATTGCAGTGCCACGTGATAACCCGCAACTCGCAGGTCGGCGGCAAGGGAAGTTCGGATTGAAGTCAATGTCGGGAGCACGCAATAACTCGCAGCCGACGGGTCAACGGCAAGGCGCAACGGCGATGCGAAACAAAACTGGTGCGGAAAAGGAAGGTGAGACGATGAAAATGAACACAGCGAAATGGTGCGTGTTTTTGGCAGTTGGACTGCTTGTTGTAGTAGGTTTCGTTTTTGCTCTTTCAAGTGTCTGCGATATGGCCTGCAGTCCCAGAAAAGGAGTTTGCCCCGCAACACGTTATATATCTGATGAGATTGCTTATTCTTTACCGGCAGTCAATGAGATGAAATGCCCCATAGAGAAACGTAATCAAAAATATTCGCCTTTACCATATGAGTTTCCTGAGGCAGTCATAGATGCTGTCAGTGCGGATCACTTTAGTTTTGCCAAGGACGCTCCTGTCGAAGGTGTTGCTTATAAACATCATGGAAAAATGAGCGATAAGCCACGTGTTCGAAAAATATTCGAGCATGGCATTTTGGTTGTTGCAGCACATTATTATGTCTTTATATTAACCGATAGACATTACAGTGTCAATGATGAATTGGCGCCTGGCTATTATATTTATGGGGGATTTGCCATTCATAAATTGAAAGCTAGCTACTATAAGGCGCCTGCATTTAGGGAAATGGACCCTGCAGTCGTCAGAAAGCGCGGATTGGATTTGAAAGCATTTTGGGAGGATTGGGAGGGGTGCCCGTGGTCCCCATATGCCACAGAGTGAAGGTTATGTCGTTTGGGCGATAAGTGGATTCGCGGTGCCTGTCCCCAGTTCCCCAACTTAGGCCCGCAGGGCCACTTAGGGCCATCGGCCCACTTAAAGCGGGCGATTCGTGGTGCCTGTCCCCAGATGCCGTAGTCCTCACGCCGCCCTCATGAGCCCGTTGTCGCCTGCTCTCGCCAGCAACTCGCGGTATCTCATATGCTTCCCCCTAAGTCCGAACCCGCACAGCGCGGAAATCCTGTCCTCAATCTTGATGTCGCACTTCCCCTCGTTCAGCCTAAAGCAGAACTCGTTCACATACAACTGAAGGTGCTAGGCGGAGAAGTGATGATATATCCCCACCCAACCCCTCTTCAGGATTGACCAGACGGACACTATCTCGTTCGTGGAAGCCATGCCGTTGACGAACTCCCTTACCGCATGGCGGACAATCCTGTGCGCCGCGAACGGTGCGCCCTCGTAAGACTTGTGCTCGTCAGTCATCAGCGTCGCCGTCACGTCCACCATGTCAGAGAGGGTCTTGTGGACGGTCTCCATGGTTATTCAGTTAAGGAGTATCGTGCATTTAGAAAAATGGACCGGGCAGTTGTCAAAAAGCGCGGATTGGATCTGAAGCGATACTAATCCCTTTGTGTGAAGTATGTGCCTGACAACAACTTCTATTTGTATAGTACGAGGTCTGGCAACTGCTATCAAATTTGCTGGTATATTCCCGACGGGCGTTTTGAGTGGACATCGTCCATGCCCAAGGATGTAGCCGAGGAACTCATTACCATGCGAGTCAGAGTATACGTGCACGAGTGGAAGCCTAGCAAGTGAAGAATGTTGTGATTAGCATCTAAGTACCACACGAGCTGATGGGGAATTGCGTTCGACGAGTGACGTAAGCGCGCGGACGGCGGCCGTTCGGCGGCGGATGTGATATAATACGCGCATGAAGTCATCAGACGGCAGTTCTACGGACGTTTCGCAGCAAAGCGCGTTTTCACGCGCCGTTCATTCCATACGCACGCGCTATTCGCTTTCGACGGCGATCTTTTTGCTTGTGATGCTGGCGCTTTTCTACGCCGGCGGACGCATGGTGCTGGTGCGTCTCGTGCGTGACACCGAGGCGCAGGTGAAGGAGCTCGGCAGCGACATGGCGCGAATCGCATACCGCGACGCAGAGCGCGCCCGCAGCCTGATTATGACGCAGGTGCGCGATGTGGAGCCTGGCCCCGACGGCGTGTCGCCGCGCGACCTCGTTATGCCGGGCGGCGTCCTTTCGCTGGCTGTGGTGCTTTCGGACGCGGGCGAACCTGGAGCGGGCTTCTTTCGCAACTTGCAGGGCGCGGTGTCGAAGATCGCCCCCGAACAGCTAGCTGTCTACCGCGAGACGCTGGTCGCATGGTGCAAGAGCATCGCTGCCGGACAGGGCGGATCCTCCGCGCCAGTGGGATTGCTTCGCCTCGCCGGTCAGCAGCACTACGTCACGCTCCGCCGCTTCGGCGATGGCTTCCTGGCGGTCGGTGTCCCGTTCGACGCCGGCGAGTTCGCCCGGTCGATGAACGACAACCGCTCCGGAATGTCGATCCGCGTCACCAACAGGCAGGTCGACGTGTCGCCGGGCGCCAAGGCCCGCGGTGGCGAGCGCAACGGCTACGGATTCTCGCCTCTGTTCTCGGAGGCGGCCGACTTCTGTTCTGGCGGCTTTTGGGATCTCGGAGCCTCGCCGTTCGAGGCAGTCTTCGCCGTGCGTGACATCGCTGGCAACGCCGTCTCCATGATCGCCGTGTCGCTGCCGAAGACGCTGGATACGGTGACGACGCTCGCCATCAGCAGGCTTACGTTCTTCGTCGCCCTCGCCGGCATACTGGTCGTTCTCCCGATATTCTGGATACAGGGACGGCTGCTGCTGAACCCGTTGACGCGCATGACGCAGGCGGTCCGCGAGCTTGGTGAGCGTCACCAGGCCGACGATTGCCCTTACCTAGAGTGGAGCGGCAAGGACGAGTTCGCGGTGCTTGCAAGCTCGGTGAACCGCATGCTGGAGACGGTCTCGGCGAAGTCCGTCGCCATCGCGCAGATCGAAAAGCGGCACAAGGCGCTGATCGACGGCCTGCCGGACGCGGTTGCGGTCTTCGACGCGCAGGGACGGCTTGTGACAATGTCCAAGGAGGCGGAAGGCGTGGGGGCGCTGCCTGGTTTCCGCACCGGCGAGCCGCCGGACGCAGCCGTGTTCGGCGGACCTGAGACCGCGCATTTCGCGAAGGTGCTTTCGGATACCGTCGCCACCGGCGGCGTCGGACATGTCAGGCTGAAGGTGCAGCGTCCGCCGGGCGTTCCGCGCTCCGTCCCGACGCGGCACTTCGAGCTGCGCATTACTAAGATGGACGAGCATTTCGTTATGGCGATAATCCGCGACGTCTCCGCCGAGGTCGCCGAGCACAAGCTTCGCCTCGAGGCGGAGAAGCGAGCCCTCGACAGCTCGAAGCGCGAGTCGCTGACCGCCCTCGCCGCCGGCATCGCCCACGACATGAACAACGTCCTCTCCGTAGTGCTTCAGGCCGTGGAGGCGTCCAGCGTCGGCACGTCGTCCGGCCTCGCCTCCGGCGTCATTCGCGATGCGGTGCGGCGCGGCGCCGCGATGATGCGCGAGCTTACGGCGTTCGCCGGCGAGAACCGCATGACGCTTATGAGGGCGCACCCGAGGCTGGTCGTCGAGGACGTCCGCCAGCTTGCCTCGCGCCTTGTCGGGGCGAACATCGTGCTGACGATGGGAGCTGACGAAGCCGTGCCGGACGTAGACGTCGACCCGAACCAGTTCTGGAAGGTGATCTTCAACATAATCAAGAACGCCGGAGAGGCCATCGGCACGCGCCCCGGCCACATCGACCTGCAGGCGGTGCCGTTCGAGATGACGCGGGATGACGCCTCCGACTTCGTCTCCGAGCACCCGCTCGGCAACGGGCCAGGCGTGCTGTTCTGCATCAAGGACGACGGCCCAGGCATCTCGTCCGAGCTGCTCAAGCGCATCTTTGACCCTTATGTGTCGTCGAAGGCCATGGGGCGCGGACTGGGGCTCGCCACCGTGCGGACCATCGTCGAGGCGCACGGCGGCGGAATACGCGTGCAGAGCCGGTTGGACGAAGGCACGACGTTCCAGATCTTCCTGCCTGCGTCCACGCTGCCGGAGAACGATTCGCACAAGTGCAGCCCGGCGGCAGAAGTCGCCGCGGAGGACCTTTCGGGCGACGTGCTGATCGTCGACAACGACGAGGCTATACTGAAGACGACAGCCATACTGCTGAAGGCGCTTAAGCTCAGTCCGCGCACGGCGCACGACAGGCACGAGGCCTTGGCCGTGGTGCGTCGCCACGGCAAGCAGCTGCGGGCAATCATACTCGACGCGCACCTGGGCGGAATCGACACCGTGCGGCTGCTGTGGGCCTTCCGCGTCGGCGTGCCGCAGGTCCCGGTTATCGTGTCGTCCGGCTCCTCCGAGGAGGAGATACGCGAAATGTTCCGCGGTCATGCGTACGATGCGTTCCTCGCCAAGCCGTACACGCTGGATGAACTGAAGCGCACAGTTCTGAAGCAGAGGCCGACTGCCTGATGCGCCTTCCTGTGGTATAATACGCGCTCCTATGGAGAACGCAGATATCATAGCCCGTGTCGCCGCGGAGGTCGGCGTGGGGTCGGGTCAGGCCGCAGCCGTCAGCCGGCTGCTGTCGGAGGGGAGCACTGTTCCGTTCATCGCGCGCTACCGCAAGGAGGCGCACGGCAACCTCGACGAGGTGCAGATCGGCAAGATTCAGGACCGCCTCGGCTACTACACCGAGCTTGCGGAGCGCAAGGAGACGATACTGAAGTCCATCGAGGAGCAGGGCAAGCTGACGGACGACTTGCGCGCCAAGATCGAGGGCTGCTGGCAGAAGAGCGCGCTTGAAGACCTTTACCAGCCCTACAAGCCAAAGCGTCGCACGCGCGCGCAGGTCGCGAAGGAGAAGGGCTTCGAGCCGCTCGCCGACTCCATCTGGAGCGGTGCGGCGTTTTTCGGCTCTGACGAGGACCTGCAGTTTGCGCGCGACATCATCGCCGAGCGCATAGCCGACATGGCCGACGTGCGCGGCTGCGTGCGCCAGGCGTTCGTCACGAAGTCGTCCGTCAAGAGCGAGGTCGCAAGCCCCAAGCCGACCGAGCCGACCAAGTTCGAGCAGTACTACGACTTCGAGGAGCCGTTGGCGAAGATTCCCTCTCACCGCTACCTGGCGATTCGCCGCGGACAGAAGGAAGGTGTCCTGTGGGTGCGGCTCGTCCTCGACAAGGAGCCGGTGATAGAGCAGATGATGTCGCTTGTCGCCAAGGCCGCGCCGGGGTGCGGCGTCCCCGCTGCCGAGGAGCAGATCAGACTTGCTGCTGAGGACGCATACAAGCGCCTGCTTGCGCCGAGCTGCGAGATTGACGCCACCGTAGAGAAGAAGATGGCGGCAGACCGCGCGGCAGTTGAGGTGTTCGCAGAGAACCTGCGCCACCTGCTGCTCGCTCCGCCGCTTGGTGAGAAGGCGGTCCTCGCCGTTGACCCCGGCATTCGCACCGGCTGCAAGGTCGCGATGATGGATTCCACCGGCAAGTACATCGGCAAGGCCGTGATCTTCCCGATGCAGAAGCCTGCGGAGGCTGAGAAGGCGATTGAGTTCATCGTGTGCAAGTACAAGCCCGAGGCGATAGCGGTCGGCAACGGCACGGCCGGACGCGAAACCGAGACATTCGTCCGCGAGACGCTGAAGAAGCTGCACGCCCAGCACCCGGAGGTTCCGATACCCGTTGTGGTCAGCGTGAGCGAGTCAGGTGCATCGGTTTATTCGGCCTCCGAAATCGCCCGCAAGGAGTTCCCCGACCTCGATCTCACCGTGCGCGGGGCGATATCCATCGGCCGCCGCTTGCAGGATCCACTGGCGGAACTCGTCAAGATTGACCCGAAGGCGATAGGCGTGGGACAGTACCAGCATGACGTGCAGCAGACGCTTCTCGGCGGCAAGCTCGACGAGGTCGTGGTCAGCTGCGTGAACGGGGTCGGCGTCGAGCTGAACACGGCGTCCGCTCCGCTCCTCGAGAGGGTTTCAGGTCTTACCCCTGCGCTCGCGAAGGCGATAGTGGAGTGGCGCGACGCCAACGGCAAGTTCTCCAGCCGCGAGCAGCTGAAAAAGGTCAAGGGGCTTGGACCGAAGGCTTTCGAGCAGTGCGCCGGCTTCCTGCGCATCAGGGGCGCGGCGAATCCGCTTGACGCATCGGCAGTGCACCCGGAGCGCTACGGCCTCGTGGAGCGCATGGCGGCGGACGTCGGGCTAGGCGTCGGCGACCTCGTCGGAAACTCGCTCGCGGCGAAGCGCATCGACATTCGCCGCTACATCTCCAACGACGTGGGCGAGCCGACGCTGAAGGACATCGTGGACGAGCTGATCAAGCCTGGCCGCGACCCGCGCAAGACATTCGAGCCGCCGAAGTTCCGCGAGGACGTGACGAAGATAGAGGACGTGCGCGAGGGAATGCGGCTCGAGGGTGTAGTCACCAACGTTACTGCGTTCGGCGCGTTTGTGGATATCGGCGTACATCAGGACGGGCTCGTCCATGTCTCGGAGCTGTCGGACGGATTCGTCTCCGACCCGGCGTCCGTAGTGAAGGCCGGCGACAGGCTCATGGTCACGGTGATCGGCGTGGACCGCGCGCGCCAGCGCATCTCGCTGTCGGCGAAGTCTAAGCCGACGGTCGGCGCGGGCGCGAATTCCGGCGGTGTCGCCGCGCCCGGAAAGCGCAGCGGGCCGCGCACGTCGTTTGCGCCCGCTTCCGGCTCAGGCTTCAGCTGCAACCCGTTCGCAAACCTGTAATCCGCCGCGCAGCGGAGGCTTGCCGGCGTTGCCATGGCGGCGCCGGCAAATATGGTATAATACTCCGCAATGAAAATTCATCTTGCACTTGGCGCCGCCCTTGCGGCGTCGCTCTGCACCGCGCAGACGAACGACTGGGAGAACCTCTCCGTCAATTCCATAAACCGCGAGCCGGCCCGTACCTACTCGATGCCGCTTGCAGACGAGGCTGCCGCGTTCACCGACGCGCTTGAGCCGGAGACGCCGTACAAGATGTCGCTGAACGGCATCTGGAAGATTTCGTGGGCCGGCAACCCCGACCTTCGCGTCAAGGACTTCTGGCGCACGGACTTCTCCGACGCGGACTGGTTTACCATCGACGTGCCGAGCTGCGTCGAGTTGCGCGGGTTTGGCTCGCCCGGTTACGTGAACGTGCGGTATCCGCACAAGCAGGATTGGCCGTTCATCAGGGACCGCCAGAGCGGCGCGGCCGACTACAACCCGGTCTCGTCCTACCGCCGCACGTTCACCGTGCCGGACGGCTGGAAGGGACGCGAGGTGTTCCTCAGGTTCGATGGCGTCTATTCCGCCTACTACGTTTGGGTGAACGGCGAGAAGGTCGGCTACGCCGAGGATTCCAAGCTGCCGAGCGAATTCAACGTCACGAAGTTCCTTAAGGACGGCGAGAACCTGCTCGCCGTCGAGGTGTACCGCTGGTGCGACGGCAGCTATATCGAAGACCAGGACATGACGCGCTACTCCGGCATCTTCCGCGACGTGACGCTCTGGTCGATGCCGAAGGACGGCATCTGGGACTTTAAGGTGACGACTCGGCCCATGAACGGATATGAAAGTTGGAGTCTCGAGTTGGAGTTGGAGAATGGCGGATCTGCCTCGCTTTACGAAGCGGACGGAAAGAAGGTCGGTGATTTGACACCTCTCTCCAACTCCAACTCTCTTCTCCAACTCCAACTCAAGCCGCGCCTCTGGAGCGCCGAGAAGCCATACCTTTACACGCTCGTGGTGAAGAAGGGCGGCGACGTGCGCATGCGTCGCGTCGGCTTCAAGGAAGTGAAGATAGCCGGTAACACGATCCTCTTCAACGGCAAGAAGATCAAGTTCAAGGGCGTGAACCGCCATGAGACGAACCCAGACAACGGGCGCACTGTCTCGATGGACGACATGCTGAAGGACATTACGCTCATGAAGCGGTACAACGTCAACACGGTTCGCACCTGCCACTACCCCGACCATCACCTGTGGTACGACCTCTGCGACCGGTTCGGCATCTACGTCTGCGCGGAGGCGAACGTCGAGGGACACGAGCCCGGCTACGGCGAGAAGGGCCTCGGCCTATTCCTGGAGTGGATGCATTCGATAGTTGAGCGCAATCTCCGCAACGTCACGTTCTACCGCAATCACCCGTCCGTCACGCTGTGGTCGATGGGCAACGAGACGGGACACGGTCCCTGCTTCACGAACGCCATCGCGCAGGTGAAGGCGCTCGACCCGTCGCGTCCTATCCACTGGGAGCGCGGCAACATTGACGCCGACGTGGACAGCCGCATGTATCCGACGGTGGAGTGGCTGGATGAGCGCGGCAAGATCGGCGACCAGGCGCCCGGCTCGGCCGTCTTGCTCGACAAGCACGACCGCCACGAGAACCGGCAGAGCGCTGGGAAGGCGTTCTGGATGTGCGAGTACGCGCATGCGATGGGCAACTCGATGGGCAACTTCAAGGAGTACTGGGACGTGTTCTACAAGTACGATTCGCTCACGGGCGGCTGCATCTGGGACTGGATCGACCAGGCGGTGTGGAAGTACACCGACCGCGTCGGTGCGGACGGCAAGCGCGAGCGTTTCCTCTCCTACGGCGGCGACTTTGACGAGCAGCCGAACGACGGCCCGTTCAACTGCAACGGCGTCATAGACCCGTTGCGCAACGTCAGCGCCAAGCTTGTGGAGGTCGGCCACGTCTACCGCAATCTCGTGGTGCATGACGACTTCACGCTCGAGAACCGTTTCGGCTTCACCTGCGCCGACGAGTTCGACGGCGAGTGGGAGATAATCGAGGACGGCATCTCCATGCACCGCGAGCCGTTCGCCGTCCCGCCCGTCGCGCCGTTGTCGAAGGGAAGCCTGGGACTTCCGAAGTTCGAGGCCAAGGACGGCAAGGAGACGTTCGTCAACATCTACTTCTCGCTCAAGGCCGACACGCCGTGGGCGAAGCGCGGGTGGGTCGTGGCGAGCGACCAGATTGCGCTGGGCAAGTGCCGTCCGTTCGCCCCAGTCGAGCCCGGCGCGGCGAAAGTCGCGCAGGAGGAGAAGACGATCACCGTCACGGCTGGCGGCACGAAGGCGGTGCTCTGCCGTCGCTCCGGCACGCTGTGCGAGCTCGTCATGAACGGCAAGACGATCCTGAAGGATCCCGCGCCTGGCGTCGTCGCTGGTCCGCAGCTCACGTGCTTCCGTGCGTTCACCGACAACGACATCTGGCTGCGCGGAAGAGAGATGGAGGACAAGGGCAACTTCTACCTCTCGGGGCTGTCGCAGCTTCGCTATCACGCGCATCCGGCGGTTGTCGACGGGAACAAGCTGCGCTTCAAGGTCGAAGTGACCGGCTCGAAGTCGGCCGGCTTCACGCATGAGACGGAGTGGACGTTTGCCGACAACGGCACCATCGCCGTGAAGAACACGGTGACGCCGCACGGCACGATGCCGCAGGCTTTGCCGCGCCTGGGCCTTTCGTTTAAGCTCGACAAGGCGCTGGAGGGCGTGCGCTACTACGGGCGCGGCCCGTACGAGAACTACGTCGACCGCAACTCCGCCTCGTTCGTCGGCATCTACGACTCCACGGTGACCGATCAGTATGAGCCATACGTGCGTCCACAGGACAACGGCTACAAGTGCGACGTGCGCTGGGCGTCGTTCACTGACGCGGACGGCAAGGGCGTGAAGTTCTCAGCCTCCGAGCCGCTCTTCATGCAGGCGCTCCACTACGGGGCCGAGGACATGGAGTTCTCGCGCCACCGCCGCCTCCAGCAGCGCTTCCGCGCGCCGCTCGTGAAGCGCGACGAGGTGTGCCTCAACCTCGACGTCCGCCAGCTCGGCCTGGGCGGCGGGTCGTGCGGCCCGAGGCCGATGGACAAGTACATCTTCCCGGTCCAGAAGGAAGAGTGGACGCTCAAGATCGAGCCCGTCGCGCCATAGCTGAGATTTTTGGTATAATATGCAACCAATCTCACCTTTGGGGCATCAGTCATGGGACAACTAGAAGAATCGACGGAGCTGGCTCTCGACTTCACGAAGCTCGAGAAGGTCGGCAAGCAGGTTTCGGACACGCGCTGCGCAGGCACTGCGCAGTGCGATCCTGGCGTAATACCGGTGGCGGTGCAGAACGCCGACACCAAGGAAGTGATCCTCGTCGCGTACACCAACGAGTTCGCCATGAGGGAGAGCTTCGCCAAGAGGAAGCTGATCCTCTGGTCCACGAGCCGCAACAAGCTCTGGTTCAAGGGCGAGACGAGCGGCGAGACGTTCGACCTCCTCGAAGCCTACGTGAACTGCGAGCAGAACTCGCTCCTCTACGTCGTGAGGCCCTGCCGCGGCGGCATCTGCCACACGAAGAACAAGGCGGGCGCGCCAAGGAACTGCTATTACCGCAGGATCGATTTCGATACGCTGAAGCTTGAGAACATCGACCCGTAAGGTCAGCTGGAATTCTAGAAGGGGATTTGAAATGGTAGGTCAGGGAGTGGTGCTGATGCTCGCGGGAATGGGCATCGTCTACGTTTTTCTCGTTGTTCTCATCATCGTTACGAAAGCGTCGATGGGGTTCATTGCGAATTTCAACTCGATCCTTCCGCAGGACGCGCCAAAGAAGAAGCTTCCGGCGCCCTCGGCGGCGGGCGACGATGCCGACGTGGCGCTGGCGATAGCCGTAGCCCTCAACGGATAGGGATTCTCCGAGGGAAGAATTTAAGAATTACAAAGGAATTATCATGGCCAAGAAGACGGTAAAGTTCATGCTCACAGCGTTCCGCGACGGCTTCCAGAGTGTCGTCGGAGCGCGCGTCCTTTCCAAGGACTTCCTGCCCTGCGTCGAGGAGGCGTATGCGGCCGGCGTCCGCTGGTTCGAGGCCGGCGGCGGCGCCAGGTTCCAGAGCTGCTACTTCTACTGCCAGGAGGATGCGTTCGACGTGATGGACGCCTTCCGCAAGGCCGCGCCCGAGGCCGACTTGCAGACGCTTTCGCGCGGCGTGAACGTGGTGGGCCTCGAGTCTCAGCCGAGCGACATGATCAAGCTGCACGCCCAGATGTTCAAGAAGCACGGCATGAGCTCGATCCGCAACTTCGACGCGCTGAACGACGTGAACAACCTCAAGTGGTCCGGGCAGTGCATTCATGACGCCGGCCTCAACCACGAGGTCGTCGTCACGATGATGGGCCTGCCGCCCGGCATCGACAACAAGGGCACGCACACGCCGGAGTTCTACCGCGACCGCCTGAAGATGATAATGGACGCCGGAATCCCGTTCGACCGCGTGGCGTTCAAGGATGCGTCCGGCACGTCGACGCCGACTACCGTGTACAACACGATGAAGCTCGCCCGCAGTCTGCTGGGCGACGGCGTGCACATACAGTTCCACTCGCACGAGACGGCCGGCAACGGCGTCTCCTGCTATCTCGCGGCGCTGAGGGGCGGCGCTGACGGCCTTGACCTCTCAATGGCCCCGATGAGCGGCGGAACCTGCCAGCCCGACATCATCACGATGTGGCACTGCCTTGACGGCGATCCCGACTTCTGCTTCGACTTCGACATCAACAAGATCAAGAAGGCCGAGGACGCCTTCAAGAACGCGATGAAGAAGTACTTCCTGCCGCCGGAGGCGATGAACGTCAATCCGCAGATCGTGTGGAGCCCAATGCCCGGCGGCGCCCTGACGGCAAACACGCAGATGCTGCGCGACAACAACATGATGGACAAGTACGACGACATGATCGCCGAGATGTACGACTGCGTGCGGCTCGGCGGCTTCGGAACGTCCGTAACGCCCGTCAGCCAGTTCTACGCGCAGCAGGCGATCCAGAACGTCATGTTCGGAAAGTTCAAGAAGTTCGCTCCCGGCTATGCGAAGATGGTGCTCGGCTACTTCGGCAAGACGCCCGTCCCGCCGGATCCGGAAATCGTTAGGAAGGCTTCCGAGTTCATGGCCTCCAACGAGCTGACCAAGCCTTATTCGGAGCCGACCACAAAGACCGTCCTGGAGCTGAACGACGCCGACCCGAAGAAGGGCGGGGCCGTGGCGAGGAAGGCGCTTGAGGACGCCGGGCTTCCCGTGACCGATGAGAACATCTTCATCGCCGCCTCCTGCAAGGAGAAGGGCATACTATTCCTGAAGGACCCCTCGAAGGCTCCGATGGGCTGCCGCTTTGCCGAGGACGCGAAGCCCGCCGCCGGCAAGGGTGGCTCCGTCACCGTCACCATCAACGGCAAGGCATACGGCGTCGAGATAAAGGGAGACGGCAAGGCCGTGGTGAACGGCAAGGAAGTCTCGTTCTCGGCCAAGGCCGGAATATCCGGAGATTCCGGAAAGTCCGGAAAACCCGGAGAAGGCACCGAGGTCAAGGCGCCCGTGCCCGGCACGGTGCTGCGCATCTCCGCCAACTCGGGCTCGAAGGTCTCCAAGGGCGACGAGATCCTCGTCATGGACGTCATGAAGATGGAGACGCCGGTCGCCGCGCCGTGCGACGGAACGGTGACGGTGATGGTCGCCGCTACGGACAAGGTGGCTACGGGCGACGTGCTTGCGGTGATCGGGTGAGAAAGGACCGCCGATGAAACGCTTTCTGCTGATTCTTCTCGCGCTGTCGTGGGCTGCCGGACTCCGCGCCGAAGGCGACTGGCGCACGACGCTGGGCAAGGTGAAGGACCTCACTGGCGACACCGGAATCTCCGGTTTCATGAAGAGGGACGCCCCAGACTACATCACCGGCAAGTTCGAGGCGAAGAACCCTGACGGCTCGTGGGCCGACCGCCCCGCCGCGCCCGACTTCTCGAAGCCGCTCGGCAATCCGGCGGATTACGCCGGCCGCAACGGCTTCTGGGTCGTGAGCAAGCTTCAGGCCAAGGCGTTCTCGACCGCGAAGCACGAGGCGAAGGTCGGCGACTGGATAGGCGGATACTTTGACGACACCGGCAGGTTCGTCGCCGGTCACGAGGTGAAGACACTTTTCGGAATGCCTTACGGCGTCGGGCAGCTCATCATGATTCCGCTCTGCCTCATCATGATCTACCTTGCGATCGTGAAGGGGTTCGAGCCGCTGCTCCTTCTGCCGATTGGGTTTGGCGGCCTTCTCGCCAACTGTCCGCTGGCGGGCGTTACGGCTCCGGCAATGATGCACGACGGCGTGATAACGTTCCTGGCGTCCGGCGTGCCGGTGATGTCCGGCGGCATCGTCGAGCCGGGCGGCTTCCTGCACTACTTCTTCGCCCTGGGCATCGATACCGGCGTGTTCCCGATCATGATCTTCATGGGCGTTGGCGCGATGACGGACTTCGGGCCGCTCATCGCCAATCCGCGCATGGCCCTTCTCGGCGGCGCTGCGCAGTTCGGAATCTTCTTCGCGCTCTTCGGCGCGCTCGGCCTTGCCTCGCTCTTCGGCAGCGACTTCTTCGGCGTCGAGCCGCTGAAGGCTGCTGCCTCGATCGGCATAATCGGCGGCGCGGACGGTCCGACGGCGATCTGGCTCACCTCGCGTCTTGCGCCTGACCTCCTGGGGGCGATTGCGGTCGCGGCATACAGCTACATGGCGCTCGTGCCGATCATTCAGCCGCCCATCATGAAGGCGCTCACGACGAAGGAAGAGCGCGCGATCACGATGCCGCCGCTTCGCGAGGTGAAGAAGATCGAGAAGATATGCTTCCCGCTGATCGTGCTGCTCCTCTGCGCCGTGTTGCTGCCGAGCGCGGTGCCGCTCATCGGTGCGCTGATGCTCGGCAACCTCGCCAGGGAGGTTGGCCCCAGCGTGGCGCGCATAGCCGACACCATGTCGAACGCGCTCATCAACATCGTCACGATAATGCTCGGCCTCTCCGTAGGCTCGAAGCTTGCGTGTGAGAAGTTCCTTTCGGGCACGACGCTCGGGATCTTGGCGCTCGGCCTTTGCGCGTTCTGCGTGGGCACCGCGGCAGGCGTCCTGATGGCGAAGCTCATGAACGTGTTCTCGAAGACCAAGGTCAACCCGCTCATCGGCTCCGCCGGCGTCTCGGCCGTGCCGATGGCCGCGCGCGTCTCCAACAAGGTCGCCCTGTCCGAGAACCCGTCCAACTTCATACTTATGCAGGCGATGGGGCCGAACGTCTCGGGCGTCATAGGCTCGGCCGTTGTCGCCGGCGTCCTCTACACGCTCTGCCGGTGAGCGGCGAAACGCCATGAACTACGCATCGATACGGACGTGCGACATCGCCAACGGGGAGGGCGTGAGGGTGTCGCTCTTCGTCTCGGGCTGCACGCGCGGGTGCAAGGGTTGCTTCAACGAGGAGGCGCAGTCGTTCGACTACGGCGAACCGTTCACGCCTGCCGTGGAGGACCAAGTGCTCGACGCTCTCGCGCCTTCTCACATAGCGGGGCTGACGCTTCTCGGCGGCGAGCCGATGGAGCCCGCAAACCAACGCGGACTACTGCAGTTCCTGCGGCGGTTCCGCGAGCGTTTCGGCAGTTCCAAGACGCTCTGGATCTATACCGGCTGCGTGATTGAGGAACTGCGGGACCCTGCGTCGCGCTGGCATACCGAGGCGACGGACGAGATGCTTGCGCTGACGGACGTGCTGGTGGACGGTCCGTTCGTCGAGTCGCTCAAGGACATCTCGCTGCGCTTCCGCGGCAGCTCCAACCAGCGGATAATCCACTTGCATGAGGCAGCGGACGGTGCCTGCCCGGCCTGACGCCCTAAAGGGTGACAACATTGCCTCCGTTTTTAACGCGCGGAATATGGTATACTACCCGCCCTAACGACAGACCATGGGACTGCATTCCTACAACGTGAAGTACATCGAGCGCGACGGACACGTCGCGGTCCGTATGGTCATGGCCTCGCGCAAGGCCGAGGCGCGGCAGAAGGCGGCCAACGAGGGCTGTGATGACATTCTTAGCGTCCGGCGCGCGAATTTCTTTCGGCGCAACCTGATAAGGCTTTTCGTCATCGTTGTCATCGCCGTCGCCGTGTGGTATCTGATCTGACGCGGCGCTCCGTCGCGGCGGGGCTGCTCGCTCGGTGTCGCGCACTCCGCGGCCGCGACGCCTTTCGCGCGTAGACAACAAGCCTTGTTCAGCCTGCCATGCCTCGGCTTATGCCGTTGGCTGCGGGCGATGCTCCTCATACGGCTGCGGCGCTACGTGCGCTCACTCGCGACACCCCGCCGCTCCGTCGCTCGCGGCTCCTTCAATGCCGATGTCTTCACGTTGTTATAGGGGCTGAAAGCGCAAGGCGGATGAGTGGCAGGTGTCGCACGAGAGGAGCGCAAGGGACCGCCCACCGCCTCGGTGGTTTCGCTTGTCGAGACGATGATAATTACCCTTGCCTAACAATGGGGGCGGGTGGTAAAATACTCAAAACACAACTTCAAAGGAGAGGTACAGTGAGCGAACAGACCGCAGAGCATAACGAGACGATGACGCCGGAGCTCAAGGCGTTCATCGAGTCGTGGAAGTCCAAGCCGGGGAACCTCATCATGGTTCTCCACCAGGTTCAGCAGACATACGGCTACATTCCGCGCAGCATCGCCATCGAGACGGCGGAGCTGCTTGACGTGCCGCTGGCGAAGATATACGGGGTGGTCACGTTCTACAATTTCTTCAAGCTGCAGAAGGCCGGCAAGTACATCGTGCAGGTCTGTCTCGGCACGGCGTGCTACCTTCGCGGCGGCGACGACATCATCAAGGAGTTCGAGAGCAAGCTCGGCGTGGGCCTGAACGCGACGACGCCGGACGGCATGTTCTCGGTGGAGGCGGTCCGCTGCCTCGGCTGCTGCGGTCTCGCGCCGGTGGCGGTCGTGAACGGGGAGGTGCACGGCAAGCTCGACAAGAGCATGGTGGACGGCATCATCGAAAAGTATCGCAAACTGGGCTAATCGGGAGGGTTCTGAAATGGCGAAGCTGACTTTGGACGATCTGCGCCGCATGCGTGGCGAGCGTCAGAAGGCGATGGAGATGCGCGACAGCTCCAACAAGGACGTGCAGGTGATCGTCGGCATGGGCACCTGCGGCATAGCGGCGGGGGCGAAGGACACGTTCGCCGCGCTCGTCGACACGCTGACGGAGAAGGGGCTCACTAACGTGCTCATACGCCAGACCGGCTGCATGGGCCTGTGCCACTCCGAGCCGACCGTCGAGGTCGTCGTTCCGGGAATGCCGACGGTGATCTACGGTCACGTCGACGCCGTGACGGCGAAGGCGATAGTCGAGAAGCACATTCTCGGCAAGGAGCTCATCTCCGACAAGATCCTCGACAAGCCGTCGATTGACATCGTGAAGAACGCATAAGGGGAGAGCGTACAATGGCCTATCAGAGTTACGTCCTTATCTGCGGCGGCACGGCGTGCTGCTCGGGCGGTGCCGACGGCATCGCGGAGGAGTTCGGCAAGTGTCTCGGCCTCGCCGGCCTTGCGGACAAGGTTCAGGTCGTTAAGACCGGCTGCCTCGGCTTCTGCGAGCAGGGGCCGATCGTCAAGATCCTTCCGCAGGGCACGTTCTACGTGCAGGTGAAGAAGGACGACGTCGGCGAGATCGTCTCCGAGCACCTCGTCAAGGGGCGCGTCGTCCAGCGCCTCTGCTACGACCCGTCGCAGGCGAAGAAGCTCGTCTCCGAGGCGAACATACCGTTTTACCAGAAGCAGTACCGCATCGTGCTTCGCAACTGCGGCGTGATCGACCCCGAGAAGATCGACGACTACATCGCCCGCGACGGCTACAAGGCGATCGAGAAGGTCCTCTTCGAGATGACTCCCGAGCAGGTCGTGGAGGAGATGCTGAAGTCCGGCCTTCGCGGCCGCGGCGGCGCGGGCTTCCCGACCGGCATGAAGTGGAAGTTCGCCCAGCAGCAGCCCAAGGGCCAGAAGTACATGGTCTGCAACGCCGACGAGGGCGACCCCCACAGCGTCCTTGAGGCCATGATCATCGCCGGCTACGCGATCGGCGCGACGAAGGGCTTCATCTACATTCGCGCGGAGTATCCGCTCGCGATCCACCGCCTCCAGGTGGCCATCGCGCAGGCGACGGAGCTGGGGCTCCTTGGCAAGGACATACTCGGCAGCGGCTTCGACTTCGAGATCGAGCTCCGATTCGGCGCAGGCGCGTTCGTCTGCGGCGAGGAGACCGCGCTCCTGCAGTCCATCGAGGGCAACCGCGGCATGCCGCGTCCGCGTCCGCCGTTCCCTGCGGTGAAGGGCCTCTGGGGCCGTCCGACGGTCATCAACAACGTCGAGACGCTCGCGAACATTCCCGTCATCATCAACAAGGGCGCGGAATGGTTCTCGAAGATCGGCACGGCCACGACTAAGGGCACCAAGGTGTTCGCGCTCACGGGCAAGGTTAACAACTCGGGCCTTATCGAGGTCCCGATGGGCACTACCCTCCGCGAGATCATCTTCGACATCGGCGGCGGCATACGCGGCGGCCACCAGTTCAAGGCGGCGCAGACGGGCGGTCCGTCTGGCGGCATAATCCCGCCGCAGTTCCTCGACACGCCCATCGACTACGAGTCGCTCGCAAAGATCGGCTCGATCATGGGCTCGGGCGGCCTGATCGTCATGGACGAGACGGACTGCGTGGTGGACATCGCCAAGTTCTACCTCGACTTCACGGTCGACGAGAGCTGCGGAAAGTGCGCCCCCTGCCGCATCGGCGGACGCAAGCTCCTCAACTACCTCAACAAGATAAGCTCCGGCCGCGGCACCGAGCAGGACATCGAGGACATGCGGCAGATCTGCGACGCGATGAACAAGGCGTCGCTCTGCGGCCTCGGCCAGACCGCGTCCAACCCCGTGCGCTCCACGCTCAGGTACTTCATGGACGAGTACATGGAGCACATCAAGGACAAGAAGTGCCGCTCCGGCAAGTGCTCGAAGCTCATCACCTACAAGATCGACGCGGCGAAGTGCAAGGGCTGCACGATGTGCGCCAGGAAGTGCCCTGCGGGTGCGATCAGCGGCACCGTCAAGCAGCCGCACGTCATCGACCAGGCGAAGTGCGTGAAGTGCGGCGCCTGCGAGGCGACCTGCAAGTTCGGCGCGATATCCCACGGCTGAGAGAGAAAGGCTTGAGACAATGGAAACCGAAATGATTACGCTTGAGGTCAACGGCGTCGCGGTCAGCGTGCCGAAGGGCTCCAACCTTCTCGTGGCGGCGAGGGCCGCCAACGTCAAGATACCCACGCTGTGCTACCACCCGGACCTGAAGCCCGGCGCCAGCTGCGGCATCTGCGTCGTGAGGCAGCTCGTGCCGAGCCGCAACCCGGCCGACAACGGCAAGTTCGTGCCCAGCCCGAAGCTTCTCCGCGCGTGCTGCACCGAGGCGATGCCCGGGATGAAGATCATCACCCACGATCCCGACATCGTGCAGGTGCGCCGCACCGTCCTGGAGCTTATCCTCGCAAACCACCCGCAGGACTGCCTGCAGTGCCCGCGCTCCGGCTCCTGCGAACTGCAGGCGATCGCAGCCGACTTCGGCATTCGCGACATACCGTTCCCGCGCGAGGTCATTCACCGCGACGTCGACAACTCCACGCCGTCCATCGTGCTCAACTCCGACAAGTGCATCAAGTGCGGCCGCTGCGCCGAGGTGTGCCAGGAGATGCAGAACGTCTGGGCGCTTGAGTTCATCGGCCGCGGCGAGAAGACGGTCATGGCCCCTGCCGCCGGCGTCAAGCTCGCCGAGTCGCCCTGCATCAAGTGCGGCCAGTGCTCCGCGCACTGCCCCGTGGGCGCCATCTACGAGAACGACGAGACGAAGAAGGTCTGGGCCGCGCTGCAGGATCCCGAGAAGGTCTGCCTCGTGCAGATCGCCCCGGCCGTCCGCGTCGCGCTCGGCGAAGCCTTTGGCATGAAGCCCGGCACGCTCACTACCGGCAAGATCTATGCCGCGCTCCGCCGTCTCGGCTTCAACAAGGTGTTCGACACTAACTTCTCCGCCGACGTCACGATCATGGAGGAGGGCACCGAGTTCATCAAGCGCTTCACGGAGGGCGGCGAGCTTCCGCTCCTCACCAGCTGCTGCCCGGCCTGGACCGACTGGATGGAGAAGTACGCTCCCGACTTCACCGAGAACTTCTCGACCGCGAAATCGCCGCAGCAGATGCAGTCCGCTCTCTGCAAGAGCTACTGGCCCGAGAAGAACGGCGTCGACCCCGCCAAGGTGCATGTCACTTCGATCATGCCCTGCACGGCCAAGAAGCACGAGATCATCCGCGACGAGCACATGAACTCGACCGGCTTCCAGGATACGGACGTTGTGCTTACGACCCGCGAGCTTGCCCGCATGATCAAGGCGGCAGGCATCGACTTCTCTTCGCTCCCCGAGGAGCCGGCCGACAAGCTGCTCGGCGCTTATACCGGCGCAGGCACGATCTTCGGCGTCACCGGCGGCGTCATGGAGGCCGCCCTCCGCACGGCCTATTGCCTCATCACCGGCGAAGCCCAGCCGCCCAGCATCGACTTCAAGGAGGTGCGTGGCATGGATGGCGTCAAGACAGCGACCATTGACATCAAGGGCACGAAGGTCAACATCGCCGTCGCGCACCAGATGGGCAACGTCGAGAAGGTGCTGGACCAGATCCGCGAGGACAGGAAGAACGGCGTCAAGCCGCGCTACGACTTCATCGAGGTCATGGCGTGCCGCGGCGGCTGCATCGGCGGCGGCGGACAGCCCTGCCTTGCGACGGACGAGGTGCGCGCGCAGCGCACGGCCGGCCTCTACGCCGATGACGAGAAGTGCACGCTCCGCATGTCGCACCTGAACCCCGAGGTCAAGGAACTCTACGATTCCTTCCTCGACGGCAAGACTGGCGCTCAGGGCGGCGAGAAGGCGCATCACCTCCTGCACACCGGCTACAAGAAGATCGACGTATACCGCTTCGGATGACGGCGCGGTGCGCCGTCGTCCCGGCATGACGCTCCTCGGCAGAGTCCACGCGAAGCTCGGCGACCTGTGGTGGTACACGGTGTTGCTGTTCATGGCGCAGCGCTTTGGCGATGCCGTCAACATGGTCATCGGCATCTGGCTCGTGCCGAAATACGTGCCGATGCAGGAGCTGGGCGCGGTTCTGCCGCTCCTCTCCATCGTCGGCATCGTCGGTCTCCCGTTCGCCGTAGTTACAACGCCGCTTACGCGCTTTCTCGCCATCTACTCGAAGAGCGGCGAGCTGGGAAAGGCGAAGGCTATGTTTCGCGATGCCTTCGTCGCGTCCGCGGCGCTGTTGCTCGTGTCGTTCCTGATTGCTGCGTTTGCACTGCCGTTCTTTTTTGAGCGGTTGTGGATTGGGAAGGGCAGTCTGGGCGTCCTTGTCGTTGCCGTTGCGTTGCTGGGGACGCTTTCCTCTATTGTCAACTCTGCCGTGCAGGGGCTTGGGAAGTTCGATGCGGCCGTTGCCATCAACGCGATATCAGCCCCGTTCCGGCTCGTCACCTTTGTCGTGCTGCTACCGTTCCGTCCGCTTTCGGCGTATTTCGTGGGCCAGGCCGCGCAGCCGGGCGTGACGATAGCCGGCGGACTCTGGGCCTGCCGCAGCCTGCTCCGCCGCACGGTCCGCGCCGTGCCGTACCTGCGTGAGGACGGACGGAAGATCCTTTGCTATACCCTGCCCGTCTTGCTCTGGACGGTTGCGACGACAGTTGCGGGGAATGTGGACATGATGCTCGTCCGCCATCGGCTTCCCGCGTTCGACTCGGCCGGCTATTATGTCATATCCCGTTTTTCGGAGGTCGCCGCGTATTTCGGCAGCGCCTTTGCGTTTCTCCTCTTCCCGATGGCGTCGACATGCGGCAGCAAGGACGCGAAGTCGCTTCGACTGATCCGACATGCGATGTTCGGGTGCGCCGCTTCGGGTGCGCTGGTTGCGGGGCTGCTGGCCGTCGGAGGCGAATGGCTGCTGTCGCTGACGTCCGTTTGGCGTCCCTACGTCGGTTTTTCCGACGAGATGGCGCTCCTGGCGCTCAACGGCGCGGTCGGCATAGCTGTGACGTGCCTCGTCTCATTCGAGATGGCGCAGGATCGTTTCGGTTTTTTGTGGTATCTTGTGCCGTTGTTCGCGATCAAGGCGCTTCTTCTCCTCAGCATCTCCGGATGTGTGTTCTTCGGCGATCTCGTGCCTGCAGGGCTTCGGGCCGCAATCGATTCCATCAACCCCAACCGCCTGTCATTTCTCGTGATGACATTTCTCGTGTTCAACGTGATTTGCGCAGTCTTGCTCGCCGTTGATGTCTTTACCGTTCGCTCAGGGCAAAAGCCTTCGGAAGGCGAGTGAGGGGGCAAGTCAGTGACACTGTTAGATTATGCAAGAAGGGTTGCCAGATATGGCCTGAGAGGCGTCATTCTCTGGGCGCGCATCAAGTGGAAAGAGTTCAGGCTGAAGCGGTTTCTTCGGCGGAATGCCAGATGTAAGGACGTCTGCCCGGAAAGGGGCGTGACGCTCGTAGGCTCTTTCACGGGACAGGATTCCCTCGGCAAGGTTATGCGAGATCTCCTTTTTGCAATTCATGATGCGGGTGTTCCATATCAGGCGTTGAATACGGGAGAAGGCGAGGATCCTGCGCAAACCGGCATTCTTGAACTGACGACACCGCCGTCACAGTTCAGGATCCGACGCCACCCTGTCGTAATAGAGATGTTTAATGGCGTCGTGGACAAGCAGATTGCAGCAGGCTGTGCCAATATCGTCTTTTGGGAATTCGAAAATGGATTCCTGCCGGTCTATCCGGCATTTGCCAAGAAATCGCATGTGATAGGAATGTCGGACTTCGTCGTCGAGACGATGAGACATGAGCTGCCTGCATCGGTGAAGGTATCCAAGCTGCTCTATCCGTTTCGTCCCAACTTTGGAAACCTATTGCCGCGTGACGAGGTCCGTGCCCGTTTCGGGATACCGCTGGATGCTTTTGCAGTGTTCTTTAACTTCGACTTTGGATCAGGGTTCAGCCGCAAGAATCCAGATGGTGCGATGCGGGCCTTTGCCGCAGCGTTCAGAGATGATGCGAAGGCTTTTCTTGTGTTCAAGACCATGCGTTCCCGGCAATATCCCCAACGGGTCGAAAGCCTTGAGCGGCTTGCGGCGGAATTGGGAATCGGAGACCGATTCCTTATGATCCATTCATATGTGAGCAGCTCTGAGATATACGGACTGACAGATGCCTGCGATGTTTACCTTTCGCTCCACCGTGGAGAGGGATTCGGCCTTGGCGTTGCCGAGGCCATGTCGCTCGGAAAGCCGGTGGTAGTGACGGATTACTCCTCTACAACCGAATTCTGTACGCCGGAGAATTCCATTCCGGTTCCCTTCCGGATTGTCGCGCCGCGGGACAATCAGCGAGATCACCTGACCTACACATACGTCACCAAATGGGCGGATCCCGACGTTGCGTTCGCGGCAGACGCCTTGCGTCGGTTGAGGGGCGATTCCGGCTTGTGCGCGCGAATCGGCCAACGCGCCAAGGAGGACGTGCTGGAGCACTTCTCTATCCGCAGGTTCAGGGCTTCGCTCGAGAATCTCATGCGATAATGCGCGTGACAATGCGACCGTTGCCATTGCAATAAGGGTTTTGGTATAATTTCGCCATGAAGCGGTCGGAAGTAAATTCGGCGATCAGGTGGGCGATTGAGACTCTTGATGCAAATGGCATAAGGCTTCCTTCGCTCGCTAGCTGGTCTCCAGAGGAGGTCCAGTCCAGGCGCAGCGAACTTGATGCCGTGCGCAGGCTTTCCTTGGGCTGGGATGTTACCGATTTCGGGAGCGGGGACTTCGAAAAAGTCGGCGCAGTGCTATACACGGTAAGGAATGGCTTGGTCGATGACCAGACGGTAGGCGTCCCGTATTGCGAGAAGTATATCCTGATGAAAGACGGCCAGGTTATGCCGAGCCATTGCCATGCGTTCAAGACGGAGGACATAATCAACCGTGTCGGCGGTGAACTTGCCGTACGGCTGTGGAATGTGGATCCGAACACATATCGTCCGCTCGACTCGGCGGTGTCTGTCGCCATGGATGGATTCAAGCGAACGTTTTGTCCAGGAGAAGAAATCCATGTCCGGCCAGGCGATTCCATGACGCTTACGCCGTATGTAGCCCATTCGCTGTTCCCGCGTCCGGGAACTGGCGATCTGATCCTTGGGGAAGTCTCCAGGGTTAATGACGACAACACCGACAACTTCTTCCTTGATCCCGTGTCACGCTACTCGAAGATAGTTGAGGACGAGCCCCCGATCCGGGTGCTCTGCAATGAATACCCACCGGCATGAAACATACCTATATAGCCTTTGCCCCCATTCGCATATGCGATCTCGGCGGATGGTCGGATACTTGGTTCGCAAAGCACGGCAACGTCTTGAACATTGCGGTGCGGCCGGCGGCGCAGTGCATAATTGAGGTGGATGACGCCTCGGCCGCCGGCGAGCGCTTCTTCATTTCTGTCGACGATTACGGCGACCGATACGGACTCGATCCGCGGAACATAACCTTCGGCAAGCACCCGCTGCTGGACGCTTGCGTCAAGTCCCTGCCGATCCCGCGCGGGTTGGACGTGGAGGTGTCGCTCCATTCGTCCGTTCCGGGCGGCTCTTCGACCGGAACTTCCGCCGCGATTACTGTGGCGCTCCTCGGGGCGCTCGATTGCCTGACGGCAAGCACCCGCAGGATGATGCCGAACGAGCTGGCAGCCAAGGCCCATGAAGTCGAGACGGTGGTCCTTCGGCAGCAGAGCGGAATTCAAGATCAGATTTGCTCGGCCTATGGCGGCATTTGCTACATCGAGATGACGGACTACCCGAACGCAAAAGTGTCCAGGGTTCCTGTCAGGCAAGGCGTTCGTGCGGAACTGGAGTCCCGCCTGTCGCTCGTCTTTCTCGGCCGGCCGCATTATTCGACCACGGTCCACAGCGACGTGATCAGCGGACTTGCGAACGACGCAGATTCCGACGCCAGGATAGAGCCGTTCCGCCGCGAGGCTGTGGCTGGCCGGGACGCGCTCCTTAGCGGAGACCTTTCGGCATTCGGGCAGGCGATGATACGCAATACTGAAGCGCAGGCGAATCTACACCCGTCTCTTGTTTCCGAGACCGCGCGCAAGGTGTTTGACATTGCCAAGCGGCATGGCGCCATCGGCTGGAAGGTGAACGGCGCCGGTGGCGACGGCGGTTCGGTCACGCTGCTTTCGAACGGAGACAAGAGAAGTCAGGCGGAAATGCTCGGCGAAATCACCGCACTTGGCGGCGGCATTCGCGAGATCGGGATTCGCCTTGATGATTCGGGGTTGCGGATTGCCCATGCCTGATCACCTGTCTCAAGGCGTATGCCGCATGTAGTCGGCTAGTTCGGTTGCCGCGAAAGGGAGGTCCCGGTCTATGGGATCTTTCAGTACCGAAGGGTTGACGCGCACGTGTTTCATCGTCCCTTTCGGGGTCTCGATGTCGGCATAGTGCAACTTGCCACGGAACAGGATCGCGATCAGTTTTTCCGCAAGCGTCTCGCCTGGCACGTCTATCTGCCGGTCGCAGACCGTTGGAATCGGGGAGGTGCGCCGCTTCAAGAGGAGCCATCGTCCCTCGTCCGAAGTATTCATGAGCGAATAATTCGCGTGAATGGCATTCCATGTGCGCGGACAGTCGAAAAAGGCGTTCTTGCCGTCGATGGAAAGGTTGTCCGTGTCAATGACGATGAATTCCGGCGCTTCTGCCGAGCTGTACGACCTGGCGGCCAGCTTGTCCAGTTTCGCCGTATATGTCGAGTACATTTGCATGGTGGCGTAAGGAACGATTCGTAGCGACGGGTCCGCCATGGCCGGAGCGAATTCATGCGGAAGAAGCTGTATGGTTGCGTCACCTATCGCCGACCTGATGCGCGGCGGAAGTTTGTGTCCGGCAAGCGATGCCACTGTGTCGGACTCGATCTTCTTGACCGCATGCGGCAGTATGAGTGTCCGCAGCGTTCCGGCTGGATTTACGCCGAATGGGAATGCCACGTACGTCTGGTTCGCAGCGAAGAACCGCGGCCAGGTCAGCCCGTAGCCTATCATAACGAACGTCGCCGCCGTCAGCAGGAAGCGCCGGCGGTCGGACGCAAACTTCTCCGCCAATAGTGCAGCCGCTATCGTAAGGGCATAAAGGAACGGTCCGATTCCTTGCCGCACCCAGCTGTATTTTGCCACGCAGTAAAGAAAAGGAGCGAGCGGAATAAGTGCCAGGATGTGACGCGGCTTGTGGACCAGAACCGCGAATGCGACAATCGGCAGCGCCAGTTCCAGAAAGCCCTTGCCGACAAGCATGTGGCGGTTGTAGCCGATGGCGATCTGGATTGAATCGGTCAGCCACATGAAGAGAGCGTTCGTGGAAGGGAAGATCGCAGCAGACAGGATTGCGAACGTCACGGCAAGACCGACGGCATAATTCAAGAATCGCCGTCTCCTGTTGTCCGTCGCCAGCATAAGCATGAAGAGTTGTGTTCCGACTGCCATTATCAGCGAACTGAACTTCATGAACGCCAGCACCGCCGAAATGGTCCCTGCCGCCAGACAAGACGTCCGCACCATGACTATCGACAGCGCGATCCATCTCCATTCCATGGTCATCTGCGGAAAGAACATTGTGATGATCAGGCCCCATGCCGCGACGCGTCCGTTCTCTGAGGAAAGATATATCTTGCGGACGCTCCATATCCAGAGGACACAGAAGCATGCGTTGGCCGCCAGTGCGAGCAGGACAGTGGCCCATCTTCCGGTCGGACACAGCAGCCAGCCGAGCGGACCGTAGGTGAATACGATGGATTCGCCCCACGCTCTGCCTAAAGCCAGGTGGTTGAGCATCCATTGCCACGAATAATCGAGTCCGGGACGCAACGGGAACGCCGGATCGGGAAGCGAAAGCACAGTGAGCGCCGTCAGCGCAAAGGTGAAGATCTTTGTATCTTCGAAACGATTGAGAAGGGCGCGAATCCTCTTGCGCAGGAGAAAGAGCGCGACAAGCGTCACCGCTAGTGCCGCGCTGGCTGCCGCCGTGCCGGTCAGCGAACGCAAAAGCACTTCGCGCGGAATGCCTGCAGCACAAGGGCCTTGCGTAAGTTCTTGCAGAAGGCGCTCAAGGAGTCCAGTCATTCCGCCGGCGGCCTTTTGCAGGAGTTGTTGCCATGCAGAAACGCGTAAAAGAACCAGCGGAGATATTTGGGAAGCCACTTCCAGAGCTTGAAGTTGCTCTTGCCGGCGACACGGTCGCGCCAGGTGGTCGGGACTTCGGCTATCTTGCCGCCCATCGCGCGGCATTTCACTACAAGCTCCAGCCCCAGCTCAAAGCCTCCGGTAGATTCGACCTTCACCGAGTCGAGGAATTTCCTGCGGTAGAGCTTGAAGCTGTTGGTTGGGTCATGCGTCGGCAAGCGTGCGAACCAGCAGAGGAGCAGGCCCGCCGTGCGTGAGAGGAACCCTTTGAACCTTGGTCCGCCGAACTGGTGCCCGCCTTTCATGTACCTGGAGGCGCATACTATGTCGGCGCCGTCGCGGTCGGCGACGGCCACCATGTCGTTTATGACCTCGGGCGGGTCGCAGAGATCGGCCATGGTCACCACTACGAGCTCGCCCGGCGCGTCCTCAAGGCCTGTCTTTATCGCGTTCAGGGCCCCGCGTCCGTACTTGTTGCGGACGAGACGGAACGGAAGCCTCGTCTTGTTCTCGAGTTCGCGTGCAGGTGCAAGGGTCGTGTCGTCGTCCCTGTCGTAGACGAGCCACGTTTCCGCGTCCACGCGTACCTTGGCGTCAAGTTCCGTCAGGGTCGCACGGATGTTCTCCCCTTCGTTGTAGACGGGGATTGCAATGATGACCCGTGCGCTCAAATGCCGCCAATCCGGATTTGTTCCACGATCCAGGGCATTACTTCGTCAAGGATCTGGTCGAGCGTGGTCTCCGCGCGGAAACCCAGCAGCTTGGCCGCCTTCTCCACGGCCGGCACGCGCTTCTGCACGTCGTACTTGAACGGCTCGTCGCTTGTGTAGCGGAACGGCTTTGCGCCCTTGTGGACGCGGTTCCAGATGTTCTCGGCAAGCTCGAGGACCGTGGTCGACGCCGGCGTCGAGAGGTTGAAGTCTTCGTTCTCAGCCTCGGGCCTTTCGATGCAAAGCCTGATGCCGCGCGCAAGATCGCCGCCGTAGGTGTAGTGGCGCACCTGGTTGCCCGCGCCTAGGATGTGCAGAGGGTCTTGCCCTTTGACCACCTTTTGCACGAGATCCGGCACGACGTGGCTCATGGCGAGCTTCACGTTGCCGCTCTCGATTTCCGTGTCGCAGAGCGCGCGCTTTTCGCCGGTGCCTACGCAGTTGAACGGACGGATCACGGTGTACGGCAGCTTGTACTGCTCCCACGCGCCCTGTGCGAAGTATTCGCACGCAAGCTTCTGGAAGCCGTAGGTGCTGGACGGCGGCGGACACCTCCGCGCCTCCGTCTCCGGTGTGGGGTAGACGTCCGTATTCTCGAAGACCATGGACGACGAGAGCACGTTGATCTTCTTCAGCTTCGCATTCTTCTTTGCCCATATGGCGGCGTCAAACGTGGCGGCGGCGATCCTCTCGTTTTCCGCCAGCAGGTCGTAGGCGAATGTGTGGAAATAGGAGATGCCGCCGATCATCGCGGCCGCGCCGAGCACCTGGTCGCAGTCCTTGACGAGCGACTTCATGAGGTCAAGGTCCTTCACGTCGCCGCGCGTGAAGTGGTAGTTCGGGTGATTGTCGTAGCTCTTCTTTACCGGCCCGTACTTCGAGAAGTTGTCGATGCCGACGACCTCGTGCCCGTTGTTAAGCAGCTCCTCGACGAGATAGCCGCAGATGAATCCAGCCGAGCCTGTGACGAGAATCTTCATTTTTGCCTCCAGCAGCCCCAGCAGTCGACGAAGGGCTTCTTGATTTTGAGTTTGCGATACGCGGAATGCGGAACGCCAAGTATGATGCCGTCCGCCTCTTTCAGGAATTTCTTGAGCGGCAGCGTGTTCGGCACGAACTCGTCGGTGACGAGCACTTCGGCCATCTTCATCTCAAGCAGCTTCTTCACCTTAAAGGACAGCGATTCGCGGACGTCGTCGTTGTCCGCCTTGAAGGCAAGGCCCATCACGCCGATCTTCTTTCCTTTGAGCGATCCGCCCATCTTCTCCTCCAGCTGCGAGACGAGGAAATTCGGCAGCCCCTCGTTCACGAGCATGGCGGAATGGCCGAGGAAGAACTCGTTGTTGTGGAACGCGGAGAGCTGCATCGTGTCCTTGAACAGGCATGGTCCTGCGGCGAGCCCCGCGCCGGCGAAGTGCTTCGCGCGAGGATAGTCCTCCTTCATCGCCTCCAGTATGCGGTAGAAGTCCAGCCCCTGCTTCTCCACCATCATGTAGAACTGGTTTGCGATGGCGAACTCGAGGTAGCGCCAGGCGTTGGTCATGAGCTTCGCGAGCTCGGCCTCTTCCGGCTTGATGCGGATTATCTTTGGCGCTATGGCGGAGAAGAGGGCTGCGGCCGCGTTTTCCGCCTTCTTGTTGACGCCTGAGACGAGCTGCGGCAGGTTGAATATCTCGTCGATTCCCTTGCCTTGCACGATGCGTTCCGGGCAGAACGACAGGTTCGCCGCGCCAAGCCGCTTCTTCAGCATCTCCTCGACGATGCGGGACACGCCGGGGAAGATGGTCGAGCGAAGCACGATGAGCTGCCTCTTGTTCAGGTACGGCAGATAGGCGTTCAGCACTTTTACGACGTCGTGGATCTTCGGGTTGAGGTGTTCGTCAACCGGCGTGCCGGTCACGAACACGACGACGTCTTGCTTCTTTACGGTTTCGGCGTCGCGTGTCGCACGCAGGTTCTTGCCGACGTGCGCTTTCAGCAGTGCCGCGGCGCCGTTTTCCTTGAACGGCAGATGCGCCCGATTTATGTTGTCCACCGCATTTTGGTTGACGTCCACAAGCGTCACGTCAAGACCCTTGCTCGCAAACGCGAGGCCCAGCGGAATCCCGACATGCCAGCATCCGCCTATGATGCATATTCTTTTCATATGTCCCCAACTTTGTTTGCCGACATTATACCATATCTCAATGTGATTTTCCTCCGCCTTTTTTTGGTATAATGCCCCGCATGAACATCAAGAAGCTGCTGTTGCTGTCGGTCCCGCCCCTGTTTCTTGTCTTCTGCTGGGCGATGATCTCCGTCAACATACCGGAGATGGACGACTATGACGCGGTTCTCGGACACCTTGTGCTTCCGTTTCCTGATCGCCTCGTTGACCTTGCCGTGCCCCACAATGAACACCGGATTGCATTGACCAAGCTTGTGGCGGACGTCATACTCTTCGTCAAGGGGACGTTTGATTTCCGCTGGATGATGCTCTGCGGCAATTTTCTGCTAATGGCGTACGGTTTCATCTGGTGGCGAGTCTTTCGTACGGGAAACCGTCAGCGCGAGCTGATCGGCGTCGGAATTCTCTGGCTCCTCCTTTCGCTTGCTAACCGGGAGAACATTTTCTGGGGCATGACGTCGATACAGAATGTCGCCGTGATGCTGTTCGCCTTCCTCTCTTTTGTCTTGGCGAATGGTGCCGGCGCCTGCCGCCTATCCCTGGGCATTCTCTGTGCCATTGTTGCAACGTTTTCGAGCGGCGGCGGCATGTTCGTCTGGCCCAGCCTTCTCGTTTTCGAATGGTTCGGCAAGCGTCGAAGGAAGCATCTCGCGGCCATGCTTGTCGCTGCTGCCGCAATCGCCGTTCTCTTCATGTTCGTCTTGCCTTCCAGGACCGCTCCGCCGTATGTTGTGCAAGATGTCCCAAGTCCGGGCGAGACGGTCCTGGCGAACACGACGATAATGAACTTCTCGGTTCAGATCACGCCTATGTTCGTGGTCAGGCACATCGGCTATGCCGCTTCGCTGTTCGTCTCTTTGATGGGCGGAGCCACCGCGTTCCCGTGGGCTTGCCTCGTGTTCGGGTGCGTCGTCCTGGCGCTGATGCTTCCGATTGCCGCGGACTTTCGGCGCCGCGCCGGCGATCCGGTCTTCGGCTTTCTCGTGTTCCTTATTGCGAACGCCATTCCTTGCGCCGTTTTCAGGGCCTCGGAATTCATGCCGCAAGTGCCTTCTCGCTATTGCATCGTCAGCATCTCGATCCTTGCGTCAACGCTCTACCTGACAAAGCTGCGCCTGCCGTCCCGCCAGATAGCGCTTGCCCTCGTCACCTTTGCCGTATGCTGTAACTTTTATTGGTTCGGCAAAATGTCGCAACGCGCGGAGAACCTGCGGAAGAACTTCGCGATGTGGCCGGCGGACAAGTCCGGTCTTTACTATCCGGAGGACCGGCTCGACTCGGTCTCTTCCGTCCTGACGGAATGCATAACCCGCGGCATCTATGTGCCGCCGGTGGCTAAGCCAGGCGAGATGCCGCCGTCGGCCCCGCTGCCTGTCTTCTGGTGAACGCAAGGTGGTCGCTATGACATACGATTGCTTCCCTTTCTTCAACGAATTGGATCTGCTGGAGATCCGCCTGAACGTTCTAAAAGACGTTGTCGATAAGTTTGTCATCGTTGAGGCACCGTGGACTCATACCGGGAATCCCAAGCCACTTTATTTTAACGATAATCGCCAACGCTTCGCTGCTTTCCAAGACAAGATCATTCATGTGATAGCCTCTTCTCCGCCGGTCAAGAAGGACGCCCCGTTCAGGGAGAATGCCTGGCGCCGCGAGAACTTTCAGCGAAACGAGATTGTGCGCGGGCTTGTTGATGCTAAGCCGGACGACTTGATCCTCCTGTCGGATCTTGACGAGATCCCGTCTCCTGAAGCGGTCTTGGCGGCCAAGGGTCTCTCCGGAGTGAGTCGGTTCAGGCAGAAATTCTACAATTTTTTCCTCAACTACCGAAACTGTTCCGTCCCTTTCTGGCCGATTGGTACACAGGCGTGCTCCTATGGAACGTTTCTCGACTATGCTACTTATGAAGGGCAGCGCTGCGATCAGTTTCTTCTTGAGGATGTCAACCCGTGTCCGTCAATGACCAGGTTGCGCATGGCAAAGGCTTACCGTATCGTCAGGAATGGCGGCTGGCATTTTTCGTATTGCGGCGGCATTGAGGCCGTTCGCACGAAACTTGCCGCCTTCGCGCACACGGAATGCAACTCCGCAAAAGCCGCAGACCCGAAGTTTGTCAGCGAAGCCTTGGAGAGCGGGAAAGACCCGGTTTGCCGCAACTACAGGTTTTTTGCAGAACCAATCGATGACGCTGGTTTCCCGCGGTACATAATGGAAAATGCCGCGCAATACAAGCATCTGGTCTTGCCGGTCGACAACGCCTATTTGCGTCGGACTCGTTTGCCCAGGGCCTGGGTGCTGGCAAAAGGAGCTGCTTACCGCCTTATGGTCAAGTGCATTCCGGAATGGCTTGTTCCGACGGCGCTAAGGGTCCGGTCTTGGGTATTCAAGCGTCGGCAAGCCTCCGCTTAGCTTTGCCCGAATCGATTTGTGCGATGCGGCTTTCGCCGCATCATGCCGCGGTTTTTTTTGGTATAATACAGCCATGTTTTCAAAGACATTTAGTTTTGTCAAGCGCGTCGTGATGGGCTTCCTCGGCAACGACTGCCCGATGTACGCCGCAGGTCTTACCTATTTCGCACTTCTGGCGGCGGTGCCGATCCTTTGCTGCATTCTTGTCGCGGCGAAGACATGCCACGTCGAGCGCTACGCGAAAGTCCAGATAAACGAGCGCATCAACGCGATGATCGAGAACATCGAGAAAGGCCAGGACGATTCTCTCGCGCAGCTCACTCCGCAGGACGAGGAGGCTCGGCGCAAGAAGAAGATCGCAGCCGAGGAGTTCGCCGCGCAGGCGCACATGATGTCCGACGAGCTCTTCAAGCGCATAGACGGCTTCGACATCGAGACGCTCGGCTGGATCGGATTCGGCCTCTTGCTCTGGACGGTCATCTCGACGCTGGGCACAGTCGAGACGAGCTTCAACCGCATATGGGGCGTGCCGAAGCCGAGACCCATTTGGAAGCGCGCCTACATGTACCTTATAATCATGATTGCCCTGCCGGTCATGGCGACCGTGGTGATGTCGCTGCCGATCCTCAATGTCGTCAAGAACGTGATTGTTGCGACGCTCGGTGCCACCTGGCTCACGCAATGGGTTTCGGACGGGCTCATATGGTTTATCGACTGTTGGGTGTTCCGTGCGGCGATCGTGTTGCTCACGTCTTCGCTTACTCTCGGCTTCTTCTTCTGGATAATGCCTAACGGCAAGGTGAAGTTCATGTGTGCCTGGCTTGGCGGCCTCATCACGGCCGTGCTCCTCGGCGCATGGGTCAAGATATGCTCCGTCGCCCAGGTGGGCATCGCCAAGTCGTCCGCCCTGTACGGGTCGTTCGCGTTGCTGCCGATAATCCTCGCCTGGCTTTACATGACGTGGCAGATTGTCCTGCTCGGCGCGAACATTGTAAAGGCCTTAGAGGAAAAGCCTGCGTGAAGATTCTCGTTACAGGCGGGAAGGGAATGCTCGGCCGCACGCTCCGGCGCGAGCTGTCGGAGAACGAGATCGTTGTCGCCGACCTCCCGGAGTGGGACATAACCGATGCCGACGGCTTCATGGCGAAGACGCTGGCGGAGAAGCCCGACGTCGTAGTCCACTGCGCGGCGATGACGAAGGTCGACGACTGCGAGACAAACCGTGACCTCGCGTTCCGGCTGAACGAGGAGGGGTCGCGCAACGTGGCGCTTGCAGCGAAGGCCGCCGATGCGCGTCTCATCGCGATTTCCACGGATTACGTGTTTTCCGGCGATCCGCCGCGCGAACCGTGGGCCTGGGACGAGACGGACGTTCCGCGTCCGCAGACCGTCTACGGAGCCTCCAAGCTGGCCGGCGAGCAGATGATCCAGATGATCCTACCCGATGCGGCGATCCTTCGCATAGCCTGGCTCTACGGTTCCGGAGGACCGTCGTTCGTCCATACGATGGCCAGGCTGGGCGCGCAGGACGGAGCGCCGCTCAAGGTCGTGAACGACCAGCGCGGCAACCCGACGTCGACGAAGACGGTGGCGGACGTCATTCGCTTCCTGCTGGGCCGGCCCGACGTCTCCGGCATAATCCACGGCACATGCGAGGAATCGTGCACGTGGTACGAGCTGACGGTGGAGCTGTTCCGTCTGCTCGGGCTCAAGCGGGAGGTCGTGCCCTGCACGACGGAGGAGTTCCCGAGACCGGCTCCCAGGCCGCACAACTCCGCGCTCCGCAAGAGCGTACTGAATCTTCTCGGTTACCGCACGCCGAACTGGCGTAGCGCGCTCGCAGAATTCGCAAAGGAGGAGTTCAAGTCATCATGAGCATGTGGAACAGGGCTGCGGAGACAATGTCCCGCGACGAGTATTCGGAAGTCCAGCTGAAGGGGCTTAAGAAGTCCCTCGACCGCGTATGGACCAACGACTTTTACCGCGAGCGCCTCAAGCGTGGCGGCGTCGGCTCCCCGAATGACATAACGTCGCTTGACGACCTGGCGTCGCTGCCGTTCTTCACGAAGGAGGACTTCCGCGAAGCGTACCCGCTCAAGATGTGCTGTGTCGACCGCCGCGACCTGCTGGAGTTCCACATGTCGTCCGGCTCGACCGGCACCCCGGTCGTGATGGCCTACACCAAGGGCGACCTCCTCCAGTGGGCGGAGTGCATGGCGAGGTGCTACGCGATGGCCGGCCTCGAGAAGGGCGACCCATTCCAGATCATACCGACGTTCGGGCTTTTTAACGGCGGATTCGGCTTCTACCACGGCGCCAGGAAGGCGCAGCTCTTCACCGTGCCGGCGTCGTCGGGCAACACCGAGCGCCAGATCAGGCTCATGAAGGACTTTAGGACGAAGGGTTTCGCCTCCGTCGTCTCATACGTCCCCCGTCTCATCGAGAAGCTCGACGAGTGGCCCGAGGGCGAGCGCGACCTTCCCAGCCTCAAGGTCGGCATCTTCGGCAGTGAGACGTTTTCTGACGAGACCAGGCGTCGCATCGAGTCGCGCCTCGGCATCGAGTGCTTCGACATCTACGGCATGACGGAGACGGGTGGCGTCGGCACGACGGGACAGGACTGCAAGTGTCACTGCGGCCTCCATGTATTCGAAGACCAGTACATCACCGAGATCGTTGATCCCGCGACGGGCGCGCCGGTTCCCGACGGAGAGTACGGAGAGGTCGTCTTCACGTCGCTGACGCGCGAGGCGATGCCGATCATCCGCTACCGCACCCACGACATATCGCGCATCGTCAGCCGCGAGAAGTGCGAATGCGGACGCACCTCGCTCAGGATCGACCGCATCACCGGCCGCACCGACGACATGCTGATCGTCAAGGGCGTCAACTTCTACCCGCGACAGGTCGAGCAGGCCCTCAAGGAGATTCCCGGCGTCGCCGACGAGTTCCAGATCATTCTCGAGGAGAGGGACGGCATGACGGACGTCACGATCAACGTCGAGGCGGCGGAAGGCGTTTCTGGCCACACCGTCGCAAAGCATCTCAGGGAGAGGCTCGGCTTCCTCCCCAAGGGCGACGTGTTCCCGATCGGCGCCCTGCCGCGCACTGAAGGCAAAGCTAAGCGCGTAATCAGGAAAAGTGTTTGAACGACGAAGGTTCCGAAATGAACATCACTAGACGAAGATTCTTCATCGGCGGCGCGGCCGCGGCGGGCGCGTTCGGAGCGTTCGGCGGAAGCCGCTTTTTCTGCAGCGCGGGTTTCAAGGCCGGCGGCGTTCCCAAGCTCAGGTTCGGCGTGGTCTCCGACATACACATCACCAAGGTCGGCGAAGGCGAGAAGATGGAGAGCTGGGGAAACAACCTCACTTTCAAGCATACGCTCGAATGGTTCCGCAGTCAGAACGTCGATGCGGTGGTGATCGCCGGCGACATGGCCGACAACGGCATGGTTGAGCAGATGGAGGCCGTCGCGCAGGCATGGTACGCCGTGTTCCCCGGCGACCGCTATCCCGACGGACGACCCATTGAGAAGGTCTTCGTGCTTGGCAACCACGACTACCACGGCTACCTTTACAGCGACCACGCGGCGAAGCTCTACCCCGACGCAGCCGAGTGCGCGAAGCATGTCCTCCGCTCCGACTTTGCGACCCGCTGGAAGCGCATCTTCAACGAGGACTACTCCCGCTTCTACTGCAAGAACGTCAAGGGCTATACCTTCCTCGGTCAGCACTGGGACGACGGGAAGGGCATGGAGACCAAATACGGCTCGTGCGACTTCGGTGCGGAGCTGCAGGCGTTCCTCGACGCGAAGGGTCGCATGCTCGACCCTGCTCTCCCGTTCTTCTACGTACAGCATCCGCATCCCAAGGACACTTGCTACGGACCCTGGGCGTGGGGACACGACAGCGGCAAGGTGACGAAAGCGCTCTCGGCCTATCCGAACGCGATTGCGTTCTCGGGCCATTCGCACTACACGCTGACCGACGAGCGCTCGGTATGGCAGGGGGCGTTCACGTCCGTGGGCACTAGCTCCCTGCGATACACGGGAATGCCGTACGACGAATTCCCGCCCGTCGGCTTTGAGAATACGCCGACAGAGGCGAAAGACGCCTGGAAGTACGACGCTGCAAAGTTGATGTGGCGGTTCGACTCCGGCGACTGCCGTCAGGGCATGCTTTGGAGCGTCTATGGCGACTGCATCGTCGTCAGGCGGCGTGAATTCCTCTCCAACCTCGACCTTGGCGACGACTGGGTGCTTCCGTTGCCGTCGGCCGAGCCGAAGCCGTTTGCCTTTGCCGAGCGCGCCAAGAAGTTCCATGCGCCGTCTTTCCCGCAGGGAGCCAGCCTTGCGGTGTCCACTGTCAAGGCGAAGAACCGCGGCGGCAAGTCGCGGGACGGCAAGGAGTCGATCCCGGCGGTAGAGAAGGATGCGTTCAAGGTCGTCGCGCCTGCCGCTGTGGCAGACAAGAACGCCCGCCTCTACAGGCTTGAGTTCACGGCGGAGTCAAGGGATGGGTCAAAGAAGACGAAGCTCATCGTTCCAGAAGGGTTCAACCATGCGCTCGGGCACAAGAAGGCCGGCAAGTCTTCGTTCTGTCTCTTCGCCTGCGACGAACTGCCGCCCGGAGAGGTTCGTTTCGCCGTCACCCCGTTCAACTGCTTTGGCGCACGCGGCGCACCGCTCGTCTCCGGATGGACGAGTCGTCCTCCTGCGACAAATGGTCAGTCAAAGATATAGCCTAAACTTGCGGTCGGCATGCTGCAGTCTCGACAGGCAAATGCATCAGCCGTCACAATATGGTATAATTCATTCTTGTTGCTTTCGGACGATTAGCTCAGTTGGTTAGAGCAGGACCTTTACACGGTCAAGGTCGGGGGTTCGAGTCCCTCATCGTCCACCAATTTGACGTGCCCCATAAGGTTTTATAAGGAGTAACCAGAAATGAAATGTTGCATGGAGACGCGTGCCGACATGAAGCAGAATTGCCTGCGGAAAGTTTCAATAGGAGATTATCTCGCCATCTTCTTTGCTGTAGCCATTTGCATGCTGTGTGTCTCATGCTCGCGTGAACAGGATGAGGTCTATCAAGACCCATATGCCAATCCGGACGTGAAGGTCGGGCAGGAGACCTCGGAGCAAATAGAGCCAGCCGACAAGCACGAGGGGCGCTATTCTGTCCATAAGTATGTGTTCAAGGGGAAAGGCCCTGCACATAAGATGGCGGACGTGAAGAAATACGAGCTGGACCACAGTGGCAGTCGCGGTTCGGAAGTGTCCGTAAAAGTTCACATCGAATGGCCGGAGGAGCAGTCTGGGCTGTCGAAGGATGCCCTCGCCAAGGTGCGGAAAACGATTCTGTGGATTGCGTTTGCCTATACTCCTGAAGTGTCCCCGTATAGTGTTCCTGAATCGCTTGGCGAAACGGAGGAAACGCTCAGAAAGCACGACAAGGAATTATGGGCCAAGGAAGGCGAGGACCGGGAAATCGACGATGAATTTGGCTTGCAACCCGCTGATTGGGCCAGGTTGGTCGGCGATGCGCTCTCGCATGAAACCGGTCGGATTCCGGCAAAGGATGACGGGCGCGTCACCACCAAGGCACTTGAATTGGGGCTGGCTGGGATTAAGGAGCATGCCCAGACCTGTTACAAGTGTGAACTACCACCGGAAAAGACGAATGACCACTGGTGGCATTGTTGCAGTCAATGGTCGTTCATTGTTGACCTGCATCTTGAATGGCCTTTTGGCGTTGCTGCGAAGGAGAACGCCGAATGGTACGAGCGTCCGGTTCTGTGCGTCTGGAACGAGGGATATGACATAGATGGCGGAAACGGGTGCCACGACAGCTATTGCTCGAAGGTTTTCAGTCTGCCGGACGGGCGAGAGCTCGGCATTGAGGATTACTTTGCGCCTGACAAGCTGAAGGCGTTGTCGGCCTTCGTAACAAAACGGTTTCTCGATGAACATTCTGCACCGGAAGAAGCTGCAGAACGAGAGCAATGGTCCCTTGATCTCACCGCTGACGACGTGTCCATGCTGGTGAATGGGGAGGGCGTGAAGTGGACATGGGATCCGTATTCGATCCTTCCCGGCAGCTATGGCGCGCCGTCGGTATCCATCAAGTGGGATGAACTCAAAGCTTTCAAGTGAAAGGAGATTGCTCTAAGAACGATGGATGACGTGAAACCATCAACTCCGCTGACGGCGACGGATGAAGCCATCTGCGCGTTCTTTATCGAGGACGCTTCTCGGCTTCGCCGCATTGTGCAGTTTATGCTGACGGACGTGGATCTGCCGGGCAGCTTCCTCAACATGCTGTGGGCGTATGCCGTGAAACATGATCGCCTCTTCGATCTCGCGAATGCGCTGTTAGGCTTTGACTCGAATCACAAGACCGTTGAAGGGAATGAAAACTGCGATTGGTTCTGGCAATGCTTTTTGCCGGGAGAGGCAGTACGGGCCAACGACTTCTTTTATGATCTGATGACCTATGCGCGCGCAAGGGCACATCTTGCAAGAGGGACCTACGATGATTGGCACGGCAGCTCCATTGCGATGTTTGAATGGATGGAATATTACAAGTGGCACGATGTCGGCAAGGGCATCATAGACATTGAAAATGTACTGGATCAACTGCTGGCAAAATACGAGTCCGAAGTTGAACTTGAGCGACGGCTCGACATCGAGGGCCAATATCCAAATCGTCCGGAACCAGCCGACAGAATCAACGAGGTGAAAAACCCTGACGGTAGAATATTTGTCGGCATCTTTGAAAGCGAGGTGACGAAAGACGGGAGGCTTGGACTTCCTGCCGAATTCCGTGACGAGCTTGGACGCTATGACATGTGCGTTGTACGGAATCCGACAAATGCGAATACGCTTATCCTTGCCCCTGCCGATTTCTGCGAGAAGGAGATTAGTCGTCGAAAAAAGGCTTCTGATCCCGGTGACGACTTGTACGAGGCATACAAACAGGCCGTCAGAGTGAAAGTTGATGAACGCGGTCGCATGAATATCCCCCTGGAACTGCTGGCAGCCGTTTGTTCTGAGAATGACAGGAAGGTCGTACTTCGCGGTTACATTTCGACCATCATGCTCCTTAACGTATCTGATGCGCCGAAGGAGCGAAGCATTCTGCCTTTCGACGGCATCTTGAAATCTTGATCGGGAACTTCCGTAAACCGAGTCGCCGTGCGTGGCCATTTGACACCGAAGTCTGCGTTTTGATATAATCTTGCTTACAAATATGGCTATACACTAATATAATAGGGGCGACTATGCGCTTCAACATCGGATTGGCAATGCCAGGGCTAAAGGATTGCAGGGCAATGGCTCTGAAAAATCTTTTAATACGGCGGAGAGACGATGGAATCGTTTGTAACCATTGTTTATGGTTGATGTTGCGGTGGGCGTCATTGCTTCTTGTCGTTGCAATTGCCGTATGGGGGCATGTTGCAGAGGCGAGTGTGCCGCTGACGGTGAAATGTCGGTTTGATAGGGCTAATGACCAATCTGACATTGGTGGCAAGTCGGATTCGCTCTGGGTGTTTGTTCTTGATCATTCAGGTTCAATGGGACCAAGTTCTGGGAGAGACGCAACAAGCGTAAAAACGGGGCGTCGCGTTACCAGATGGGAAGCGCTAAAGGACGGTTTCGACGAAACCGTGAAGTCAATCCCTATCGGGTCTAAGGTTCAGGTTTACTGCGTAGGAGGATATGGCTTCTTGTCCAGCAGTGATTACGCCCACCGCATATATTCGGATCTGAAGAGGATTTCAAGTGATTCAGACAGGTCGCGACTTGTGGAAGATGTCTTTTCTTGGGGTAGGCCGACTGGCGGGACGCCTCTATATGATGCATTGTTCTACGCCTGTGAAGATGTGCAGAACTTTGTTCGCGCTGGCGGCAATGCTTGCGTCGTTGTGTTCTCTGACGGACACGACGAGTCCCATTCAAAAGGTTGCAAAACGCTTAACGATATTCGTAAGAACTTTGCGCAAGGATCCACTGGGAGTTCAGGATTGTTCGCCGCTGACGAGTTTGATGCATGCTTGACGTGGATTGGAAGTAGTTCCGAGTCGCCTGTGCCAGTGTTTGGGGAAAAGCACCTTTGGACTAAGACGCATGAGATTCCGTTCATCTGCCGAGTTACGCCGTCTTCACGGCTTTACAACAATCGCAACCCTCTTGAGACGGGCGGACAGGCTGAGATATCAAATTTGACTTATCTGTTCCCAATGTCAGGCGACCGCTGGCAGTCCATGTTGAAGCGTGGAACAGTCAGGCCTACGCTGGAGCTTTCCACATCAGACGGAGCCGTTCTGGGCTCGTGCGTGATGGATCTTGGGAAAGCGGTAAAAACCGTGTTCCAGCTGCCCGATTCCGTGTTCGCTGACAACAAGGCGACAACGCTCAAGCTCAACCTTCTGCTGCCGGCGAAAGATGGATCTTGCCGTTTCTCCAAGACAGCCCCCGTTCACGTGATGTTTGACAAGGTGGGGAAAGTGTCCATTACGAATATTCGCCCCGCCGGCGATCTGTACGTGACACGCGGAACCAAGGTTGACTTTTCCGCAGAGGCAACATCAGGATCGATCTTTACATGGAACTTTGGCGAGGGGACCTCGGCAAACGGCAGTTCTGTGTCGCACGTTTATACCAAGATAAACGAGGCAGGATATCCCTATTCGCTGACGGTATCGCATGGCAAGATGTCGCCCGATACGCGAGGCGGCAAGGTTTATGTTGTCGATGCCGGAGTCGCATTTTCGGATTTGCCGAAAAACGCGACCGAGGGTGTCGAGTGCGCTCTGACCTGCAAAGCGTGGAAAGATGTAAGTTCTGTAACGTGGTACATTGACGGAGTGTGCTATCGAGGAATCGAACAGAAGGCCGGTAGAGATACCATCAGTATTCTGCGACATACGTTTGATGCCGCCCGCGAATACAAGGTGCAGGCGCGCGCCAATGTTCAGCGCATAGGCGAATGTTCGACGGAGGTGGCTACGATCAATGTCGCAGCCAAACCATATGCACGGATTGTTGTGCCTGAAACAGCCAACGAGAAGTTTGATGCCGGGGAAGACGTGGAATTTGTGTCTCGAGTCAGCGGAGTTGTGTCCGGGAAATGGCGGTTTGCTGACAAGGCTGGCAAGGTTGTCTCTGAAATAGATGCAACCGTTGCGCCGGACAAGCCAGTTTCTGCAGCTAAGCAGTCGTTTGTCGATGGTGGGGAGTATGTTGTCTCGTTTGTCGGGAAGACAGCAACTGGTTCTGACATTCAATCCGATGCGATGCCGTTCCGCGTCAATCCGCGTGTCGTTCGTATTGAGATTGCCAGTCCTGCGGCGGACGAAGAAATTAAGACGGACATGGCATTCAAGCTCTGCGCGAAGAATGTCAGGGGCGTTGCGGGGGCGATTCAATGGTTCTTGTCCGACGCAAACCACGAGAACGAAAAGGCTCTTGGCGAATCTGAAGTTAGCGCGGACGGAACGAGTGAGAAGTCTGTCAACTTCAAATCTGCGGAGTATGGTGAAGGCTCCTTCTATCTAGTTGCCAGGAGCGCGGACGGCAAGGCATCGTCAAAGCCTTTGCCCGTAACACTTCGCACCCAGGCTCGCATATCCATAGTTAAGCCTGTAAATGGCGAGACCACGGTGTTTGATGGCCGTATGACTTTCTCCGCAAAAATAGATCCAGAGGGCGGTGTTCTCAAGTCCGATTCGGTTCGCTGGATCGTGCAGCGAGTTGGTGGTGCGCCAGAACCGGCTGGCACCAAGGAATCATGCTCTTACCAATTCAAACGCATCCCGAAGGTATCCAGCGTTTCCTACTCTGTCCGCGCAGAGGCGACTCTGCCGAGTGGGCGTATCGTGCAATCCGATGACGAACGAACGGTTGTGGCCTACTGCCCTGCTGTCCAAGCGTCCATAGTTCAGCCGCAAGTCAACAGCATTGGCAAGGAAGTCGATTATACTGTCTCTCTCGACCCGCATGGAGGGGAGGTGTCGGATGTCGTATGGGATATGGACGACGGCACAGTTTATACGAACAGGGGCAACTCGGTGACACATCGTTATGCAAAATATAGGACGTATGCAATCAAGGCATCGGGACGTTGTGCGAAGTGCGGTGACGCGTTCGCTGTCACTGCTCCTTCACGACTGGTAGTTGAGAAACAGCCGATTAGCGCAGAATTTTCGATCCGTCCTCATGCGAAGTCGAGCAAAATCATTACTGGAAGCATAGCGCAGGGGCGGCAGGTGGTACTAGTGGGAATAAAATCACCCGACGTTGTAAAACGCGAATGGACATACAACGGGGTTGTGATCAAGGATGACGAGGGCAATCCCAAGTCCGATGCGGAAATCGAATTCCGTTGCACTGATGTAGGAGAGGCGGTCTTTGTGCAGCGAGTCTTTGACGATGAGGATAATACGCATGAAGCAAGTCATTCTCTGCGTATCTATCGCCTATGGGCAATACTAGCCATTTGCTTTGTTTCAGCTTGCCTTATTGGTGTCGTTTGGTGGTATTATTCTGGTGACGATCCGAGATTCTGGTGGTTACAGTCTTGCTTTGATAACGATCCAAATGGCACTACAGATCCTAAGTCGTTAAACTTCTCCAGTGGTTCTTACGTAGATTTGCAAGGATCTTATATGGATGAGAACGATAAAGAACATGAGATATGGCAAACAGGGCGTAACCAAGCTGAATTTCCATTATATCTTTTACATGATAATTGGCAGGGCGAGAGCTTTGGGAATACGATTCTTGTCGTGAATGTAGATTCGGTTTCTGAAAAACAAAAACCAAAGTTGGATTTGAAAAGTCCAAGTAACACAGTCAAAACGGGAACGTTTGGCGATTACTATACGGTTTCCATTGTTGCTGCTGGCTATGCTCAAGAGCATCCGAAAGAAACTTTTTTGTGGATCTTGTTTGATTTGAATAGAGACCCAGACATGTCCTATTTATGGATAAGGATTGCATTGACATTATTCATTGTGGTTGGTGCAGTCTATTTGGCATTTAAACTCTCATTCTAAACCTGCAAAAGAAAGGAAAGAAAATGAACAACAAAGAAGAAAATGCGATGAACGACGAGAGGATCACTCTGGTCATTGGTTGCGGAGGTTCTGGATTGAAGACAATCCTTGGAATGAACAGATTGTTGGCGAATAATCCTCATTTACGGCACAGTCTCCACAAGAGGGTGTATTACTTTGCCGTAGATACTGATGCAACGGATCTTAGCGACTTTGAGCGGGATATTAAGAAACAGATGTTGACTGCAACGTCGCCTATGATCGAGTCTCTTTTACTGTCGGAGAATGTCAACATCTTGTCTGATGTCGTAAATCCATATTTTATCGAGCCGTATAAAGTTGATGAAGATAATGTCGGTTTGGCGAGGCTCAAGAAGCATTGGTGGTTCGATTGCTACGAAAGACCGTTCCGGGCGCCGCTAGTTTCGAATCTTGTTCTGGGTGCAAGCCAATGCCCCCCCGCTTCCTACTGCCTAGCATGGGAAAAGATGCATGAGATTGAAAGTTCCATACGGAGTATCATCACAAGAATACTCAATAAGGGCAATGGGAATCCGAATGTTTTGAGTAGTCTCGATATTTTTCTTGTCGCGGGCTTGGCTGGTGGCACGGGCAGGGGAACATGGTGGCCCATTGCATTTAAGACCCGTCAGTTTATTCAAGACAAGTATAAGAAAGCAATCAATCCGACGGTTCTTCTTTTTGACGCGAATTGTTTTACGAATGTCATGGAGGAGTACCCGGATCAGGAGCTGGGAATAAAGATTAATTCGCTTACTGGGCTTTCTGAGCTTTCTTGCTGGACACGAGTTGGTCGCGATGGAGAGACGGCTGACGTTTATGTCTATGAACTGCCCGACTTGGCGAATCCGGCCCGGGAGAAATCTGATGTCATAAAAGTGAGTCTTGAACTCAATCCGCAACAACCTATTTGTAGGGCTTATCTTGTTTGTGGGGATAGTCCATCAAGATCGTTAGGCAAGAACGGATATTATCACGAAATGGCAGGCGCATGGATGGCTTCGGTTGTTGCCAATAGTGAAATCGCGACAGAATTGATCAATTCCGCTCGGTCTTACAATGGCTTGGCCTCTGTTTCTTTCGAAGTGGATGCCGTTAAGCTTCAGAATTATTTTGAACATGTTGCATGTGCAATTGTGGCGAAGAATTTGATCAACAATGACGATGATGTTAGCAGTTCGGTCGAAGAGTTCTTTAAAAAGGTGCCGATCGATATTCCCGTGAGGGGATATGAAGACGTCAGGCCCAATGAGAACGGGACTCTTATGCAGAGAGCTTCTGCGTACTTGTTGCAACGATATTCTGGGGCGCTGAAAAAACTCGCGACAAGTCTCGGTTCAATGAATGGGGCTGCGGCGGAAAGAGTCGTTCGTCCCATGCTGGACGCTTCGAAAAACGAATTGTCGATGGTGAATGAAGCAGTTCTTGAGGCGATCGGATCGGAAAACGCATTCTATGAAATACTTGAATCTACGATCAAGTCGGTTTATCGCGGTGATAAAGAGAAAGGTGAAAAGCCTTCGCTTGGACGCGTCAAGCAGTTCATCAATGGCATTCGGTCTCGCCTCGAGGCGGTATCAAAACTGCGCGCTAAAATAATGCAGCTTAAGAATCCCCAAGGACTTGATGACGATCCTCGTGCTGCTACGTTGGCGCATGTGAATGTCCGCAGCAAGAAAACCTTGCTTGAAAAAGCGCAAAGCGCAATACCCGGGAAGAAAGTTCCGTACTTTACGGTGACGGAGGTTAGGGATCTGATAAAAGTCGATAATGGTTCCTTTGATGGATTGGTTCCGCAGGGTATCGTTAGCACAAAGTACCCAGCGATGATTGATGCCTTCCGAAAGGCGTTTTCAAGGATATACGATAGAATCAATTCGTTGAAGGCTTCATTGGAATGTTTTGATGAGATATGTGATCTGTCTGCGGATATGTTCACGGAAGGGGTTAAGAATGCTGCTTCATTCTCAACTCTGTTTAGCACACCTGACAATCTTGAAGATGCGTTGCCGGATTCCTCCGATAGAGAGCGATTCTATAAACGTATTCTAAAGCCCATTTGCAAAGATGAAGACGAGGTTAAAGGTTTGGTTGGTAATGCGTGCAAGCCCGGAGATGGGGTTGAGAAGTTCCTCTTTAAGGCAATCGCCGATGGTGGACAACTTTCGACCATAGCTTCTGTCAATGAAATTGATTATGATGCGAGGGATGAATTTCTTCGGGACCTGATGGGGGCAATACGGGCGGATGTGTACTTGCCAGAGGGTTTCATGAGTGAGAACTTTTCATTCAAGAAGGTGCTTGAACGGAATCGGCCGTTCTGGAATGATTGGCTAAAGGCACTCAAGGGTAATTCGGCAAAATACAATAGGGTTTGCGACGCATTTGAGCGCTATCTCGGTTTCCGACCGATTGGATTATTACCGCCAGCAGACGAAATCATGAAGCGCACGGCGCTTTCAATGGTGGGGTCCACAACCCCCTGGTGGTTGGTTGGAAGGGTTGGCACTGGTGATGAAAAACTGACTGTTAAGGTGTTTTTCCCGGAGAACAAGGATGCCATCCCGCATTTCCCTGGTCTGAGCGAAGCCTTTGGCAAAAAGCTGAAGTATGTCAACGTTCGGGTCTACGGTCGCGACGAATGTGACGGATCTGAGTTCTGCTTGATAACATTTAGCCGAGCATCGATTCCGAGTTTGAAAGAGTACGATTTGTTGAGAGGCAGGAATCTCCTAGATGAAGTACGGTCATTTGACTACTACAATGAGCCAGATGTTGCCGAATGGTTGCGCTGGGCTGAGCAGAAAGACGGCAAGTCGATTTTTGTCGATGTCAATGACAACAAGGGGGTTGGATATCCATCGCCTATTTATGTGCGCGACGAGAAATTGCGTGCGATTCGATGGAGGCCATGGGCGAAAGCTGATGAAGACGCAGAATCTGATGATGCGGCGGACGCTCTGGTCTATGCTCTGCTTGGAAATGGCATTGCTGCCGATGCTCGCGCTGAAACCGAGAAAATCCTTCGTTCTATCAAATGGCAGTTAATGCCGATTGTGGCTGGTGCTCGTCAGTCATATGTGTATGCGCGCAAGACTTATGTCTGGAGCGACAGGAAGCGGTGCGCAGTTGACGATCCGACATGCCCCTGGCTTCCTGGGAAGAAGATTTGTACTAGTGTGTGCAATCTCTATTCTTTTCTGCAGGGACATGGAAAGACGATGACTGGCGCAAAAGGCAAGGTCAATCCTCGAGATATCTCCGCAGGGCTTGATCTCTGCGCGAGACTCCTTGAAGAAAAGAAACTTTTTGAGGAAAAAGTGAAAACCGAGCATGCGGCTCTTGTAAAAGAACTTTACGACGCTCTTGCTTCTTGGACAGTTGAACAGAGAGATGCTTCCGACGAGGAAGACAGAGCGACCTGGGAGGCATTGATTGCCAGGTTCAAATAACAGCAGTTCGGCGAGTAATCTTGTCGTCCTGATTCACCCCTCTAGGCAGGAAGCACTCCGCAATTGCGGAGTGCTTCCCGCGGGGTTGTTTAAGGATTTTGATGATCTGGTTCAGGATCATGGGTCTCGTGGCGTTAACGATGCTGTTTATCTATGGCCTGCAGAAATAGACTACCGGAAAGGCGAAGAATCCGGGACGTCTTTCCCCGCATTGTTTGGACTTCCAGACAAAGGCGATGAAGGGCAATGGGCAGAGTTCAAGTTGTCGCACCTTTTCCGCTCAACGGTTTTACATATTGTGTTTATTGGCAAGAAAGAAGAGGCAGAACACGCGGAGAATATAGATGACATATCAGAGATATTGAATTGGGTAGAGAGGCTTGACAGGACTACTGAAAAAAGGTTCTCGGAGGAACAGGCAAGGAATTTACGACGCCACTTGCTTGTAGTGGTCGCTAGTGGCGGCATGATTACGGTAGATGCCGAAAAGCTTAAGTTGTTTAACGACAGATTGGCAACCCAAAAAGCCATTCGAGCATGTTTCTTCTTAGATTACAATCTTGAGGTTGAGAATAGCAATAGAGGCTCTATATTCTCACGCTATGTATGGCCCATAATGATTGGGAGACTGATTTTGCGACTCATGATTGATCCTCCCTCTGATAATGATGGGATATTGAAGCGGGGGGTGCATCTCTGGCGTGCTAGAGAGTTCCGAATGAAATATCCTGATGCCCTGCTGGAGGATGCCTGGAAGCACAGATTAGACGAGGCCTACAAGGCTTTGGCAGAGCATAACAAGAATTCGAAACATGGCATTGCGGGTGGTTCTTGTACCGTTGTGGCATCGGAGACAAGCTATGGTTTTGGGAGAAAAATAGAACTGGCGATTCCAGAGAGGGATAAAGAAAAAGGACAAGATAGTGCATGGGAGAAAGTCGAGGCGAGTGCCTATGCATGCGAGGTCCTTGATGATGCACGGTGGAATGAATCGTGGCAATGCTATAGAAAAGATTTTGAAGCCTTGGTTTTTGCGAAGAGAAATGCTCGTGTAATCGATTCAAGGAGGGTGTTCGAGTCTGTTCGGAAGGATCCTCGAAACGTTTTCTTGCAATTGGATTCGTTGAGGGAAATCTTGCCGAAGACATCCTCAGAATCAGAGGATTCCATTTTTGAGAAATGGGGAAATGTCGCGTCCAATGAAATTGCCCGCCAAGACGCAATGAAGTCACTGAGGGAAAATGCCGAGAATTTCGATTTGATGCGGTTACATTACATTCCATGGTACATGGGGTTTTGTGCGGTGATTGTTGTCTCTTTGTTCTGTGCTGCGGCAATTTCCCAGATAGTTCATCGGGCGATGGGGTGCGGTATGTTTACAGCGCTATGGTTAGGCGGGCTGTCAATCGTTGGTGCATGCGTAGCTTGGCTAACAATGCTCAGGGCTCATTCGAGTGCGGGTTTGTCGGGATTGAATTCTTTGCTTGAGATGGCTCATCTAATTGGTGAAATAATGAAAGATCGAAGTAGAGCTGCATTCGCTTTAGTTGATCTGGCGCAACAATGTCGGGACCAAGAGGAGATTAGGCGTGGTGTTGCGTTTGTCGGTCGTATATTAGAGCGTGTCAGGCGGTTTTTGCATGCAGAGGTGAAAAGCCCAGTGCTCAACGTCTTTTTGGGGGAGCCTAAAAATGATGCGTCTCAGGATAAGTACGACGATCGCAGAAAGATTCAGGTTGGTCGACTGCAACAGGCAACCATGTACGAGCATGGCATGGACATAAATCTTTCAGGGTCGGATTTCTCTGGGATGGTCAAGTCAAAAGAGGTGGTTGCTGAAGCGTTTGAAAAACCCGAAGCATCGTTTATTGGGGAATGGAGTGCGTGGTGTTTGGATTCAGAGGTTAAAGATGGTGTGGCGCTCGGCAATTTCCCGGCAAAGTTCTTTATCCCAAGGATCCGTTCGTATATGCAAGTGACGGGTGCAAACATAGTGGACAAACTAAAGGCAGATTTGCGTGATGAAATAAAAAAGGGGAAGGATGACTTTGGGCTCTGGATTGATGAATGTTTGGCCTCGGATGTGACTTCTGGATATGTATTCGCCAGTATGCATGTTGACAAGGATAATATTAAAAACGATTCGACATGCGATATGTTGCTCGTGCCAGAAGTGTATAAGGGCCTTAGTAGAAAAACACAATCGATATGCCGACCTGTTGTTGGTGGAAAAGCATCGTTGATGGCTACAATGAATCTTGTTGCATTTCATTTTCAGGATTTTCATGTGGAATTTGACTGTACTGATGAAGGAAAATTAGTACTTAAAGTACAAGGCAAGGGAGGTCAGCATCAACTCCACAAAGGATAACGGCAGCCCTAAAACCCCCATTAAGCAATTTGAGGCGTGTCAGAAGAAGTTCAGCGCGGAAGTGCTGAACGGTTGGTCTTCGCACCCTATGGCACTGGAGCAGAAGAAAAAGTGGTGGTTCCTTCTTGGGATGTCTCCAATAATCGCTTTGGGAGTATTTTCAGTATTTGCGTTGTCTGATTTTGATTCCTTTGTGTCATTGTTCAAACATCCAGGACGATGGGTGCTCGCGCTTTCTTCGGCTTTTGCGGTGCTTCTGGGGGCGACAATAACATTTGCTGTTTTGAATCTGATGTCGCGGGCTGCCGTCGGTTCGAAAATAAAAGTAAAGGTACGCTCCCCCCAATGCATCAAGCTTTCGTATGGCATTGTTCTGTTGATGGTGCTGTTTGGCCTTGCTCCGGTTGTCGTTTCTTTTGCGTTAGAATGGATTGACGGCCTTGTGGTGACAGGGCCGATCATGTATATTCTTAACTTGTTGTGCTTTGCGCCAATATTTGTCTTGTTGCTTTGGCTGTTGGGTGTTAAGCCGACGGATGGGGTAGGCAAGAAAAAAAGGCCTGTGTGGTTTATCTTGGCTACCGTGTGCTTGGCATTGGCGCTAATGACATTAGTTGGCGATTTCGGCAACTGGGTTGGCAGGGCAATGGATTCCCTCCCAATCATAAAACACACGCTATCTTCAATTGGGTTGAGCTTTATCGCTGATTTGGTAAAACGAGGGGTGGTTAGAGTGGCCTTGTTTGCGACGCTGATGCCGATGGCAATGGTGTTTTATGCGATTTGGATGCTGTTTGGCAGCAGAACAATGGATAGGAGCAAAAAGCAGCAGCAACAGCAGAAGACCGTTCTTTCAAAAGTGCGATCATGGATAAAAAGGATCTTTACTGGCGAGAGCAGACCTCAGTGGATCGACGATTTCGCCGCTCAAATTTCAAATGTTTGTGATGGAAAACTGGTTGGAGGGGTTGATGTTCGCAGACGATCAATTAGTAGAGCGTCTGCTCCTCTGGAATTTGATTCGCTTGGGAAAGCAGATTGCGAAAGGGCGAAGGCGTTATGGCTCTTGATGGGTAGACGGGCGGATGCCCATCCAACGGAAAGCCAGTATGAGTTCTTCAAGCAGTTCCACAGATCTTATAATGCGGCGCTTGATGCGCATCGGCACGGGAACAGCTTGTCTGCGGACATGATCTTGGAAGGGGACGAGGGGGCTGGTCGAACTGAATTGTTGCTTGCTTGTGCTTTGTTTTCCGCCATTGTTCGTCGCCAGAATGTCCTGTTCGTAGTTCCCGACTCCGATCAGGCCAATGAGGTGGTTTCCGAGTTGCGAAAACGTTTGTCAGGCATATTGATGGATGCATATATTTCATGTGGACGATTGGACCGAGAGCAAGTAAGGGCGTGGTGCGCTGGGAACAGTATTAATCCAGACATCATAGTGGCCACTCCGCGAGAGTTAGAATCATATTTTTGGGGGAATGATGATCTTGCGATTGACAGACGATCTATTGGGGCGTTAGCAAGAATCATTCGCTGTTATGAGGTTGTTCTTATAGATGATCTTTTGGAAGTTCCCCTTATTGAACGATGGCATTTGATTTTTTCCTTGCACAAGTTGAGATTGCTGTTTGCACATGGAGGTGGCTTGTCTCAGGTGGTAGTCTCTGTGCCGTTATTGTCGGATGCTGGGAGAAGCCATTTGTCCAGTCGTCTGTTTGGCATTACATCATTCAAAGCGGAAAACGCGATGCAAATAATCCCAAGGAAATGCGAAGATCCTTGGTGTGTGCATTTGAAAGTGAAGGGAGGAGTTTCTCCGAATGAGATATGCGTAGAACTAGTCAGGAAGTGCTTGGAGATTGGCTGGAGTGTTGTAATATATCGCAAGGGGATATCGGCTCAACAGTGTCAGAAAGTGAAAGAGAAAATTTGCACTGGCATCGGACAAGGGAAACTGGAGGTCGTGTCGCGATTAAGAGAGTTGAGGGGGATATTGGAGCCCAAGGCCGTATTCTATTTGACAGCTCTTAGTGGCGATGCCGTCGTTTCGCTTCGACTCAATATGAACACTGAAGAGACGGTGTTCGTTGGCATAGAAGGTCCCGACACGATTGCGATTGAAAAATATCCGATAATCCCGACGCTCCCAGACAACACTGCACACGCGTTGAGAATCTATCATTTGAAAAGTCTCCTGCCATTTATTGTGCGAAACGAACCTATGGATCAAAGTGTGTGGCACAGATTCGGTCTGTTTGATGTTTCCAATAAATTGCCAATTGTCGTGAGGGAATCAAACAAGCATCCTTCAGAGACGTGGGAACAGGACGTGTGGGATGAAAAGGATCGCTACGGCAAGCCGTTGTGGCCATATGTCGTGCTTAAGGATAAAGGGACGACGAGCAATGCCGGGTTCAAGCTCGACACGTCAATGCTGCCATTCACAACTGATGACTTGTATGAAATTCAAGATACCCATCAGGTCGTGTTGGGTAATTTGATTGCTGATGGCGATGCATCGTGCAATGAAATTTCTTCAATTGCAAAGTGGTGTAGTGCGGACCTGACTGCTTTTTGCGACCTTTCACATGTCACAACATTGAGGATAGGCAAAACGGCGGACGGAGACATAACAAGTGCAGGTGGTGAGAATGTATTTAAAGTTCGGTTGCCTTTCAGAAAGGAGGAGAACAAGGAAGGCCATTGCTTGTTGTTTACTCCTATGTCTGAACAATGGCAAGGCGATGGGACTGACTTGGATATTCCCGTCAGATCTTTTAAGTGGACGATTGAATCTATTTCTGTGCCAGAGGTTTCAGTTAGCAACGATGCATTTCTTGCTTTTAATTTACGAGAGTCTAGAGGAATTCATAGAATCGTTGACGCCGTCATTCACCAGCTGATAAGTATTGATGGGCAGAAAGAGTTTGTCCGAGGCCCATGCACGTACAATTATAAGGCATTCATCTCGGGAATTGTCTTAAATCCCTATAAGTTGTCGGATGATGATTTCAAACTTCAGATCCAACGATTTGCTTCTGGGGAATGGAGTACGAGCGATTGCCCGATCTTTTCTCCATTATTGACATATGTTTTCTCGACGGTGCTTCGTCGAATCATGCCTGAGTTCCCTCAGGTAGCCATATGCCCGGCTTTTCATGTGGTCGATCGGGACGGTGCTATAGGGCGGGTCTGTTTTTGGCTGTTGCAGCCAACAAACAGTGGCAAGATTGTTAATGATTTCTTAGCGAAGTTACTATCTACCATAAAACCTCAAAAGCGGCCTAAAATTACTGGTGTCGACGCAATCAAGGCGGGAATGGTTGATGCCGAGACATTTGTTATGGCCATGTTGGAGACGATTGATGCCGTTAAGAATCTATATGTGGAAGGGAACGAGAAATTAACTAACCAGCGGAGACTTCATTGGTTGCGGATGAGTTCTGGGTTTTCGTATTATTGTTCATTGGAGACAGATGAAGAGAACTCAATATTTTCAAAGGACATTGAAGAGTCGTATCGGGTTCTGAAGGAATTGTGCGATGTCTTGCGTAATGTTTCCAATATTAAGATCGATGCCCCCAAGCTCCCAAGTGGTGATACGAACTGGATAATGGCTCGGAAGAGGTTTGAGATGCCATTGTTGCAGGCCGATATAAAATGGGAATGTCGAGGAGCGTTGCCTAAGGGGATGAATGCGGGGCGCGGCGCCTTGGAATATTCATGGTCTTATCACGGCAAGCAATATTCACTATCGGCAGGTTTTGACAAGAAAGAAGACCATGATTCGTATAATGTCTTTCTTGATAGGTTTTCTGCTTGGCGTATTCCATCAGACAACGCATGGTCTGAATATGGGTATAATGATCCATATCGGGATTTTGTTGACGGACTATATAATGAGTTGAAGAAAATGTATGATGCAGATCGCATCGGTTCTAGTGCGGCGAGTTTTGCTGAATTCTTGCTTTCGTTTGTTCAAGCTTCCATACAATATGTAAAAGACCCGAAGGATGCGTCCCATCAGAGCGACTGGCCGAGATTCCCTTCGGAGACTTGTTCGTTGAAAATTGGTGATTGCGAGGATACTTCAATATTGTATATAGAATTATTGAGGCGTGCGAAAATTGAAAGCGCTTTGTTGCTAATCCCTAGACATGCGGCTGTAGGTGTGGTGGTTGAGATGGTCAAAACCGGGACGGGGAAGGATCCTATAAAATATTCATGGAAGGGAAAGGATTATGTTTATGCCGAAACCGCCTGTTCGGCCGGAAAAACTCGCGTCCTTGGTGACGAGACGAGCCTGATCTCTTCTGCTGAAAAGATACCTGCGGTATTGGTGCCTACGATTGATTTTTCAAGGTACCCGCCTCCTCGGGTTTGCGTACTTACGGCGAAATTCGATCGTGGCAACAATACGCTTGATGTTTCGATTGCATGCCCAAATGACGACAGCATTCGCGATGACGAACTATCAGTGGTTTGTTATCTGCGATATGCGAAAGATGCATTTGAAGAGCCGGCGGGCGATTATAAGTTTGTAGGCGGTGCGAAGATCGTGGGTTGTAAATCTGGTGAAGTCATGTCGGCGACAATAAAAGTAGATGTCCCGTTCCGCAACAGTGTCAAAACTCGTTGGTTGGATATGTATATCTGCGAAAACGGCACGGGGGATGTCTGTGGTCATTATGTTGGCGTTTTTGAAAACCCCTAATTCGTGTCATGGCCGTGCATCGATTGAGACGTGGAAACCGCGGCGCGGAAATGCTATTATGTGCGCGTAACACCAACATCAGAAGAAAGGAACGAGTCATGAGAAAGTCTACAGGAAGAGTCATGTTCGGGCTGGCTGCGGCGATGATGGCGCTGCTTCTTGCCGGTTGCGGCGAGAAACAGTGCTTCTTTGTCACGCAGGACAGCAAGGGCTTGAAGACGGGTGCGAATGTCATCTGGGTTTCAGATGCCCTCTTGAGGGAGCCGGTCATTGTCGGCAAGGTTGCTGCACTTGAGGAAGTTGATGGCGGAACGAAGGTTTCCATCAAGTTCGCCAAGAAGTACAAGAGCCTTATCCATGACGGAGTGGCGGGCTGCGTAGTGGTGGATGAGAAGTCCGCGCCGCATAGAGTGGGCGTCTTGCTCGCCGGCGGCAAAGACGAGAGTCGTCCGCTCTTGGAAGACGGAGATCAGATTCCGGAATCCAGGGACGGCGGCGCGGCCAAGGAGGGGTTTGCCGCATTCGTTGAATGGATCAGGACTTCTCGGACTCTTGAACTTCAACTCGTATGTACGACTCTTTTGATCATACTGGTGCTGCTAAAGTTCGTGAGCAGGAGATTCAAGCTCATCCTTTTTCTTGGACTCTTGTGTGCTGTCGGCTATGTGTATTCGACGGTGAAAAATGATTGGAGCAGCTATAAGGCGCGCTTCTCAAATGTAAAGTCAGCAACGCAAGAGGCAAAGTCGTGGATTTTGCAGCACGGTGAGAAGCTGCATGTCATCCTTGAGACGGCGCTTGAGGCGGATGATGACTGAAGGTTTTAAAGTTGACAAAGAAAGGACCCTGGGAAATGAAATCGTTTCTGTTCGCAAATAATGTCTCGAAGGGCTGGACGTGCTTCGTCCGCGTGTGCATGGCAGTTTCTTGCGCTCTCGCCATCGCCGGCTGCAGCATGGATTCTGCCGAGCTTGGCGAGTACGTCAGGAAGGAGATGCAGGAGGAGCTTGTCAAGAACGATGTGTTCAAGGACTTGAAGATGACAAGCGTGCGTCTCATCAAAACCGAGGGCATAGAGTATGCCGGTGTCGGCAAGGGGGACATTGGCGGATATCAGGTCAAGTTCGACGTCAAGTGCAAGTACGACGGCAAGACAGTCATCTGGGACGCATCCCTTGTTGATGACAACATGCTGACTCTTGCTGGCGCGACTGCCGGCAAGGCCCTCCGCGAGAAGGTCAAGGCCGCATGGCCAGGCATCAAGAAGGGCATTTCGGAGAAATACGCCGCCGCATCTGAGAAGATGGGCGAATATTTCGACACGGCGAAGCAGAAGGCGTCCGAGCTTCTGGATGGCGCAAAAGAAAAGGTCCAGAAAGCAGTCAATAAAGATGAGCAGGATAACCGTAGTCTTTGATCGCGCATGGCTTGATCAGCGTCGGTCGGAGGGCGTGCGCGTCGTCAGGTCTCTGGAGAAATGGCTGGCGTCCGAGTCGGACGTCGCACTCAAGTCAAGTTCCGGCACCAGCCTCACGCTGGAAATGAAGCCGGCCGTCCGGGAGGGCTTCGTCCAGCACCTTGCGGCGCGCATGAAGGAGTTCGGCGAAGAAAGCCCATGGATGCACGCGACGTTCTCCGGCGACATCGCGGGGCTCAACTTGCCGACGCGAAAAGACGAAGAGCCCCAGCCGGAGGCCGCGACACGCCCAGCGCAGGCGGAGAAGGCCGCAGACGCCGCAGGCGGGAAGAATGCTGCAAATGACTCAGCCAGAGCGGCGGTGCCCGATCCGCAGGCTACGGTAGACGAGATCTGCGGGAAGATTCCGATCAAGCACAGCAGGGAACTTGCGGGTTATGTGCGGGAGCTCGCCGCAGTGATTCCTACGCTGCAGCGGATGGGGGTGGAGCAGACGCTTTGGCACCAGCACCTTCTGCTGGCGGTCGAAGCGGGGTATGGACGTTCCGAATTCCTGTCTTCCCTCGCGAAACTCTACAAGGCGTTCGGGCTGGTCAAGGAAATAGTCCCGGGGAAGACCGTGCGCGAGTATATCCTTCTGCCGAAGGGCAAGGAACAGGCTGCCGACGGTTACCGCGTGACATGGGATACGGTTCTGGAAGCCGCGCAGGAAGTGCGCCGCACGAACGAGAAGGACGGCATCGTCAAGGCCATCCTCTATGTCGACGTCTCGGCGTGGCAGTCCCAGCTTGCCGATGCCGACGTCAAGTCGCGTCTGCGTCGGCTCAATGCCCTCTGCGGCTCGTTCCTAGTCGTGTTTCGCGTGCCGTTCCTCGAAGGGCATGTCCTGCAAAATGCGGCCGACGACCTCAACGACATCCTCAATGTGCGCACGATATCCGTCCCGCCGACGACGCTTGACGACATGACGGACTATGCGCGCGAGGCGCTTGAGGCGAGCGCCTTCCATCTCGAGGAAGGCACTGACGGCGCGTTTGAGCAGTGGCTGCTGCGCGAGAAGGTGGACGACAGCTTCTTCGGCTACAAGACCGTAGACAAGATGGTCCAGCGCCTCATCTACGAAAAGGCGCTCGCGAACTGCCGAAAGGGAACGGAGGACCGCACGATCGGCCGCGAGGACCTGCGTCCGTTCGTCCTGGGCGACGCGGGCGGGGACAATCCGGGCCGCTCGGAGATCGACAGGCTCGTGGGCATGAAGGACGTGACGCGGCGGCTGGACGAGGTGATTGCGCAGATCAAGTTCCAGCAGGCTATGGCCGCCAAGGGCCAGAAGATCGAAAGGCCCGCGATCCACATGCTCTTCACCGGAAATCCCGGCACAGGGAAGACGACCGTCGCGAGAATCCTCGCCAAGATGATGAAGGACGCCGGGATCCTGCGCAAGGGGCACCTCGTGGAGGTGAAGGGCCGCGACCTGTGCGGCGAATACGTCGGCGAAACCGCGCCTAAGACGAGCGCCATCTGTCGCGACGCCTACGGATCGCTGCTCTTCATCGACGAGGCGTATTCGCTCTTCAGAAACGCCTTCGACTCGGCCCGCGACTACGGCCGCGAGGCCCTCGACACGCTCGTCGCCGAGATGGAGAACCACCGCGACGACTTCTGCGTCGTGATGGCCGGCTACAAAGATGAGATGGACGCGATGCTCGAGGGCAATGCGGGCCTTCGCAGCCGCATCCCGTACGAGGTGGAGTTCCCGAACTACACGCGCGAGGATCTCGAGGAGATATTCTTCCGCATGCTGGAGGGGAACTTCGACTGCGAGGAGGGTTTCCGGGATGCGGCGCATGAATTCTTCTCCGCCGTTCCGGACGCGACCCTGCAGTCCAAGACTTTCAGCAACGCCCGCTTCGTGCGCAATCTCTACGAGCGCACGTGGGGGAAGGCCGCCTACCGGCACAGCCTCGGCGGCGAGGGCACGGTGCGCATCCTGAAGAGCGATCTCGCCGGCGCGACGGCCGACAAGGAGTTCGACGCGCTCCTCAAGAAGAAGGAAGAGCGTCGAATCATTGGATTTGGGGTTTGACAAACACAAGCGAAGGAGAATGGAAAATGGATCAGGAACAGATAGTCGACGCACTGAGGGACTGGCTTGACAAAGACGATTGGCATTACGAATACGATGCCGAGAATCACGTCATAAGGGCCGGAGTAATCCTCGACTGCAAGTTGCGGAACGCGAGAGTGTTCATCCACATTCGCGAGGACGACAGCTACACCGTCAACATCATCTCGCCAATCAGCGGAGATCCAAAGAACATGGGCGAACTCGTCAAGTATGTGGCAATGGCGAATTTCGGACTCGTGAACGGCAATTTCGACGTCAACGTAAGAACCGGCGAGCTCCGCTACAAGACCTATGTAAACTGCAAGGATCTCGAAAAGCTTCCGGATCAGATCATAAAGGACAGCATATGCGCTGGCTGGTACGTGATGGAGTACTACGGAGACGGCATCGCGGCGCTCGCAATGGGCTTCTCCGACGCCGAAGCGGAGATCAAGAAGGCGGAAGGTCCTGATGAGGATTAGATCTGACGGCATTGGATCGTGAACCTCTTTCTCCAGCTACTCGGGAACGGCATTGTACAAGGCGCGGTTGCGATGCTCTACGCAGCCGGGTTCGGCTTCGTCTACAGGTCGTTTCGAGTGTTTCACATCGCTATGGGAGCGCAGTTCGTCTTCTCCTGCTACGCATTCTATCTTTGCGCATCCATGCTGAAGCTGCCGCTCGCGCTCGCAGCGTGCGGGACGCTGGCGCTCTCGGTCCTGTTCGCGGCGGCGATTGAATGGGCGGTGTACCGTCCGTTCTTCCGAAAAGGCTGCTCGTCTGGGGTGGTGATGATCGCCTCGCTCGGCGTGATGATCGTCGTGGAGAACGTAATCGCCCTCGCCTTCGGAAACGAGGTGAAGACGATTTCAAACCAGCTGGAACCGTCAGTCGCTTTTGCCGGTCTCCGATTCACGCGCATCCAGCTCTTGCAGTTCTTCGTTGGAATCGGCGTGTTCGCCGCCGTGGGCGCGGCTGTGCGCTTCGGCAAGTGGTTCAAGGCTTTGTGGGCGATGGGCGACCAGCCGGAACTGTTGCCAGTTCTGGGGCTGCCGCTTATGCGACTCCGGCTTCTTGTGATGTCCCTCGGTGGAATCTTGGTCGCAATCGCCGCGATGCTGATCTCTTGGGACATCGGCATGGATCCTCATGTAGGCATGCACTACCTTCTTCTTGGCTCTGTCGCCGTGTTCTTTGGCGGGACTGACCGTTATTGGGCGTGGGGCGCGGGGGCGATGCTGCTCTCGGTATTGCAGAGCCTCGCCGTGTGGCAGTTCTCGGCGCGGTGGACGGATCTCGTCACCTTTGGCGTCTTGATCTTTGTGCTTCTGTTCCGTCCGCAGGGGCTGTTCGGCGTCAGCAAGCGATTGGAGGAGGCGAAATGAATTATCTTCTTCATATCGGCGTGATGCTCGGCATCTACGGAATGCTGGCCCTCTCGGCGAACCTGCTGATTGGCTTTGGCGGACTTCTCTCGATGACGCAGGCGGCATTCTACGGACTCGGCGCCTACACCTATGCGCTCCTGTCGCTTAAGTTCGGATTCCCGTTCTTCGTGACGCTCCCTGCCGCCATTGCGCTCTGTGCGCTTGTTGGCTGGCTGTTCGGACACGCCGCGCTCCGCTTCCGAAATGAGGCGTTTGTGTTGGCGACCATCGGCTTCCAGATGATCGTCTATGTTACGCTCTACAACTGGACCGACCTGACGCGCGGGCCGTATGGCATCTCTGGCATCCCGCGTCCGTCGTTCTTCGGCATCGGTATAGAGTCGGTGCCTGCGTATTTCCTTTTCACGCTCGTTCTCTTCGTGGTTGTACTGGGTTTCATGCACCTCGTTTGCAGGAGTCCGTTCGCGCTCTCGCTCAAGGCGCTCCGCGACGACGAGGCGGCGGCGCAGACGTTGGGCATCTGCCCCAAGGGGCAGTACATCCGCGCAATGGTCTTCTCTGCGGCGGTCGCCGCCGTGCCTGGCGTGTGCTTTGCGAGCTACATCACCTATATCGACCCGACGAGCTTCACGCTCACTGAGTCCATCTTCATTGCCTGCATCCTCCTCGTTGGCGGTTCGGGCAACATAAAAGGCCCGATGTCTGGCGTGGCGCTTATGATCATCATGCCGGAGGTGCTGCGCTTCGTGGGGCTGCCGGACGCCGTGGCGGCGAACCTGCGCGAAATCATCTATGGAATCTTGCTGATCGTACTCATGTACATGAAACCCAAAGGAATGGCGGGGGCGTATGCAATCAAGTAGCGATCCCCGTATCATCGAACCCGTCGAACTTCGGGTGGAGGGCGTGTCAAAGAGCTTTGGCGCGTTCAGGGCACTTCATGACGTGAACGTGACGGCACGCCTCGGACAAGTCACGGCGCTTGTAGGGCCGAATGGCGCGGGCAAGACGACGCTTTTCCATGTGATCGGCGGCAACCTTGCGCCGGACTCCGGCAAGGTGTTCTTGAACGGCGTGGACGTCACGGGTCTCCCACCGTACAAGATTGCGCGGCGGCATGTCGGGCGGCTGTTCCAGGACGTGCGCGTGTTCCCCGCACTCTCCGTCGCCGAGAACATCGAGGTCTCGTTCCTGCACCGCAGCGACTACACTCTCGCGACGACGCTCGCGTGGTGGCGGGCGGAGGCGCGGGAGAAGGATCGCTGTGAGCGCGCAATGAAGTGGCTTGAGTTCGTGGGGCTTGCGGACAAGGCAGACGAGCCGGCTGGCGAGCTTTCCTACGGACAGCAGAAGCTCCTCGCGCTTGCGCGTATCGTTGCGCTGCGTCCGGCGCTACTGCTCCTTGACGAGCCAACGGCGGCGCTTTCGCCGGCGATGACGAAGAAGATGGTTGAACTCATCAAGCAGCTTGTCGCCGAGCAGAAGCTGACGACCGTCCTCATTGAACATAACATGGGTGTGGTACGCGATCTCGCGGATTACATCTACTTCCTGCATGAGGGCTCTGTCCACACGCACGGCTCACAGAAAGAGGTTCTGGAGAACCCAGCGGTGAGGGAGCTTTATATGGGCTTGTCGGGAGGTATGGCGATATGAGGGGAGTTCATACCCCCTCGCCCCTTCGGGGCACTCCCCCTGTTTCAGGGGGAGAGTTTTCTGTAGGCTCCCTCTCCAAGTCTGTAGGCTCCCTCTCTAAGTCTATATCTCTAGACTCCCCCTCTAAGATAGAGGGGGTGCCGCGCCAGCGGCGGGGGAGTATGACAGATGTAGGTCGTGGGAGTACAACACCTGTTGTCCATGGGAGTATCCCTACTTTTGCCAGAGCAAAGAACAACATAGTGCTAAAACCCATTCGGCGCAAGCTTCGCTCTAACGGTACTCCGGCCGAGGCTGCGCTCTGGAATGTTCTCAAAGGAAGAAAAGTCGGAGGCTTTCGATTCCGACGACAGTTTTCTATTGGCGCGTATGTCCTTGATTTTTACTGCCCGTTGTTACATCTCGCAATTGAGTTAGATGGCGATTATCACTATCATTGTGCAATGCCGGAAAAAGATTATTCACGGATGCAAAAACTTGAACACGAACATGGAATCAAGACGTTACGTTTTGAAAACAAGGTCGTGTTTGAAAATCCAAATGTAATCGTTGCGGAGGTGATGCGCTATGCGGCTGGTCATACCCCTCCGCCGCTGCGCGGCACCTCCCCTGTCTCAGGGGAGGAGTTGAAAGGAGGTCAACTTGTTGTTGAGTGTTAGAAATCTCTCCTGCGGGTATGGCGAGAGACCGGTGCTGAACGACGTGAGCCTCGCGGTGCACGAGGGTGAGGCGGTGCTGATTGCGGGGCCGAACGGCTGCGGGAAATCAACGCTTCTCAAGGCGACGGTCGGCGCGTTGCCGCTCACAGCGGGCGATGTCGTATTCGGCGGCGAATCGCTGGCCGGCAAGTCAGTCGAGGAGCGTGTGCGCCTTGGGCTTGGCTATCTGCGCCAGACGGACAACATCTTCCCCGGCCAGACCGTCGAGGAGAACTTGCAGCTCGCCGGGATGTCGCTTCCGAAGACGGCATACACCGCCGCGCGGGACGAGATGCTTGCGCTCTTCGACTTCCTTGTGCCGAAGCTTGGCCAGCGCGCCGGTTCGCTCTCCGGCGGCCAGCGCCAGGCGCTTGCTCTCGCTATGGTATTCATGCGCCCGCAGCGGCTCTATCTCCTAGATGAGCCGTCGGCTGGCTTGTCGCCCAAGTCCGCGCAGGACATCATCGAGCGCATCCGCCGCTTTGCGAAAGAAGATGCGAAACGCGCAATCGTGATGGTCGAGCATCGGCTTGACTTGCTCTCATGGATCGACCGTGCCGTGTTTCTCTCCCAGGGCCGCATCAAGGCCGAGACATCCGACTTCCGCCAGTTCCTCGATCCGAACTGGCTATCAAAGAACTATTTTGAGTAAGCGAAAATGGTATAATATTCCGTGATGAAATACCGAATCTTCATATCAAGCGTACAGCGGGAGTTCGCAAGGGAGCGAAAAGCCCTTGCGGACTACATCCGCCGCGATGCGCTTTTCGGAAGGTTCTTTGAGGTGTTCATCTTTGAGGAGACTCCGGCGGCAAGCGATTCGGCGCAGAAAGTGTATCTACGCGAGGCAAAAGACTGTGACGTGTATCTGGGTTTGATTGGGGCGAAGTACGGCAATGTGGACGAGAAAGGTATTTCGCCAACGGAGCACGAGTATGATGCCGCGTCAAGTGCGTCTCGACATGTCCTTGTCTTTGTGCGAGAAGGAAGCGCATCCAATCGCGAGCAAAAGGAGGCAGCGTTCCTTCGCAAGGTCGAGTCGGAAAGGGTGCGGCGATCATTCAGGACGATCCGCGACTTGCGCGAGACGCTTGCCGTGTCGCTGGTGCGCTTCCTTGAAGAACAGGGGAAGATACAGACTGCGCCATTTGACATGAGTGTTGCGGAAGATGCAAAACTGACGGACTTGAGCGTGAAGAAGATGCGTGATTTCGTCAGGACGGCTCGCGAAGTCAGGGGATTCAAGTTGCCTGTAAATGTTCCAGTCAAGGACTTGCTCGCACACCTGAACCTGATCCGTGCAGACGGCGGAATCACGAACGCGGCGATTCTCCTTTTCGGCAAGAATCCGCAAAAGTTCTTTATCAACTCCGAGGTGAAGTGTGCGCAGTTCTATGGTGCGGCGGTCGAGAAGCCGATGGCAGACCATCAGATATATCAAGGCGACGTGTTTGAACTTGCCGATCAGGCGACGCGATTCGTGATGACGCACATCTCGCATTGGGTTGGAACCCGCGCCGAGGGCGATAGCGTAATTGTGCCTACAAAGTACGAGTTGCCATACGATGCCGTGAAAGAGGCCATCGTCAATGCCATCTGCCATCGCGATTACACCAGCCATCAGAGCGTACAGGTCATGCTGTTCGCAGACCGTCTGGAAGTCTGGAACGCCGGGCGGCTTCCCAAGGGTTTGACGATTGCCGATTTGAAAAAGGCACACTCTTCTCTCCCGCCGAATGAACTGCTTGCGCTTCCGATGTATCTCAAGGGGGCAATTGAGAAGACGGGCACGGGAACCGAGGATATGGTCAAACAATGCCGGAGTTGGGGACTTGCCGATCCAGAATTCCAGGATGGTCCAGATTTCCGTATCGTCATCCGCCGTCAAAGCGACCACGGCGGTACGCGGGTTAATGAAAAGGTTAATGATAGGGTTAATGATAAGGTTAATGAACGGCAAAGGAAAATCATATCTATCATCTTGAATGATCCTTATGTGACCCAGCCGAAGCTATCCATAGCACTTGGAATTTCGCTTGTGCATGTCAATAAGAACATGAAGCGGTTGCAGAATTTGGGACTCATTCGCCGCGTTGGTCCAGACAAGGGCGGCCATTGGGAAATTGTGGAGGAGTGAACAATGGTAAAGAAGTCAAACAAATTGGCGGCGTTGAACGTGACGCAGATTTTCGGCAACGTCGAGATCGCAGAAGGTGGATTCTTCGAGTGCCACGGCTCGATGAGCGGCAATGTCACTAACAACGGCGGCGGGTACGAGATTCACGGCTCCTTCACTGGCGAGGTCTACGGCGACTCGGACGATGACGAGGAAGATTACGATATTGATGAAGACAATTAATTGGCTCGCTAAAAACTATTTCGAGTAAACTCAATCTCAAGAAAGGAAAACAAAAATGAAGAAGAATAAGTTGCTGATCGCGATTGGTACCGCTATGCTGATTGGTGTCGTGTCTATACTGGCATACAAAGCGCAGAATAAATCCACTTTGAGTGATGTGATTCATATAGGGTCTATTGCGCCATTGACAGGTGGCGGTGCGGTATTTGGGAAATACAATCAAGAAGCGACAGATATTGCCACGGATTTACTTTCAAAAGAGTTTGGCTTGCCTATCAAACTTCACGTTGAGGATTCGAAATCTACTGCGAAAGATGCGATTAATGCCTATATGCATATTAAAAATAAAGAAAGCGATGTTCGCATAATATGCTCAGAAATGACATCTGTTGCATGTGCAGTTTATCCGTTTGTGTCAAGAGATTCTGCTTTTTTGATTAGTATTGCAGTTGCAGATGATTTACGTGGGAAACAAGATACGATATTAGTTTATCCAGGTGCGGCGCAAATATATGCTTGTTTGTTAAGTTTTTTGGGAAACGAGAACTTTCGTGGTAAAGTTTCGGTGTTTTGCATAAATGATGATTTTGGAAGATCAATAGCGGAAAGATTCTTGACATCCGAAATTAAGTCGAGATTTGAGGTGTTAGAGTTTGATGCACATACTGACATTAAATCATTGGTTGCCAAAAGCTCTGGTGAATGTGCATGTGTATGTGGATATGGTACTCAGTTGTTAGCTATAATTAGGGAATTACAAACTTCTAAAAGGATAAAATATATTGTCTCTTCGCCTGAGTTTGCGTTTCCTGAATATTACAATGCTGTCGATTCATCAGATGAGAAGTTGTATTATATGGAATTTGGAAAATATGATGCTGTGTTAAAAATAATGGGGGAACGATTAAAAAGAGCACCTAATCTCATTGATTTCCTGATATTTGGTGAATATCTAACTGTTTTCTCAGCTGTGCAACAATTGAACGAGGCGGGGTTGCCAATAACAGGGCATAATATGGTAGAAAAAGTTCGAGGGCAGACCTTTTCTTTCCGTGGTTATGAAATTTCTTTTGATGAAACTTGCAAAGCTAAATTTGATTTAGTTGTGGTGAAAGCCAAAACTCTACTATCAAGATGAAATAATTGCAATGTTGTTGAAGAACACCAAGCATTTGGAGTGAAGTGATGAGTGTTAAGTACATAAAATGGATGTCTAATGAGTCTAAAAAGTTTGGCGGACTTCCAATATTACAGCGTAGTTTTGCTGTTGCACTTAGTGAATGTGACTTGTCGTTTTGTTTAATCTTGAATTTGGAGGATAATATAAATAACTATGAAAAGAAAGATTTTGAAAGGTTGATAACTAAGAATAGTCCCGATATCCATTTGTTTGCGAGTTTGGTGAATATTAAAGAAGTGCCAAAGTTAAGGTTCTTTTCTGAGATTGGATTCTCTGTATTAGATTTCTTTCGTAAAGACGGAGTTGATTATGTTCGTTTTGTCCTATTTACAGATAGGTTTAAAGAGATTGTGTATTCGTCTCAAGAGTGTACGGAGGCTCTTTTTATTCGTTTGTGCTCATGTTATGATGCAAAGCAAGTTTTAACTACGAATTTCTTCTCAAACGAAGACTGTACAGTTGCTGGCATTGGTTGCACGATTGATATATCGGATTTTCACGCAACGAACAAGTATGTTTCTGGGTTCTTCTCGTACGGAGCACTTGAGAAATTGCCAGAAGAGATAGATAGATGTGCTGAGGAAACAAATGCTGTTCGTGCTACCTTGGACTATTATGAAGCAAGGGAAGCGGGTAAGGCGGCTACAATATTGGGTCTTTTGCCTAATGTTACACTTGTATTGTACCGAAATGAGCAGACAGGTCTTCGAGATGACAAACTAGAAGGAATCATAGGAGAAGGTCTAAGAATATCGGGGGAAGATTTATTAATTCTTAATGCGAAAACGGAACGGAATTTAGTTCATAAGTTGGCTCATAATACCCATACATCAGAGAGTCTCTGGACTTATTGGGGAAGATGTTACTACTTATTGGCAAAAGCTGAGCAAAGGCTGTACAAACATGGAGTATGGTTGCATATAGTTACAACATTGCCTGGGTTTTCTGACAAAAAGCGTAATAAGTCAGGTTGCATTTTTTCAACACTAATTTGTAACAATATTAAAGAATCTTTGGAACGTGTAAGGTATTTTAATTTGTTAATGGGAGCCAATATATCAATGCGACTCTTACTTCGAGCACAGAGTATTATTCGTGTTGCGCAGATTAAGTCAGCTATCGGTTCGATAATGTCCCGTAACGGTTCTCATAATATCGGTAGCCATGTATTGGCTGCACTATCGCACAATGTGGGAACGATGCCAGATGATAGAGTTTTGTATCAGTATATCCAACACAGAATGGATTATATTGCCACTGCGACGACCGATTTCCCAAGTTGGACATATTCCACAAAGTTTGTTGGTGGTTTGATAAGGGAGTTTCTGTCTCAGCGTCATTTGCTGGAATATATATCGAAAAGCGAAGGTCTGCAGGCTTTTAGATTCCAGGATCTGAACCATATTGGGGATGACAGATTCAATCAAGAAAATACGATTCGTTTGCATGTTCGCCGGTCGGGTTATGGCTTACCAGAAGGGGTGAAAGAGGTTGAGTTCATAGAATATTCAAAAGCGGAAGATGACGCGCGACAGCGCCTTCAGCACGACATTGATGTCGCTTTGCCCGGCGGAGTCATAGGAGGGCATGCATTCTTTACGATTCTTGAAAATGAGATACGCAATGCGGCGAAGCATGGCTGGGCGACAAGGAAGGAGGCAGCGCGTAAAGAGAAGAATCTTGATATTTATGTCGATTTTGAACTGGATGCCGACTGCCAGAATGTTACGGTAAAGGTGCATGATGGCATGTCCGATGTTCTTTCTGTTGCAGACGAAGAGAAGATCGATAATGTCGACAAAAGGAACGGCCTCCGGAAACTCAAAGATTGGATTGAAACAAACAGGGTAACTCTTTGCAGGTCGTTGGATAAAAAATCTCTTGAACAGTTGAAAGCCTACATCGAGGATAAGGGCGAGAACCTGCCAATGCCATATGGCGGGCTTGTCGATGTGCTCAATGAGAATGTCAATTGTGGTGACGGCAATAACGGTGACAAGATAAAAGTATGGGAAGCGATAAAGGAGTTGCTTACAGGAAAGACAGGTGGCGACAAAGAGTTGGGACATCGGCTTTGGCTGCCGCTTCATCACAGTCAGCAAATCAAACTCGCAACACCATTTATAGATGACGCTGGCTCGCTCCGAAGGGAAAATTGGGGACTTGCCGAGATGAAGATTTCGGCGGGATATTTGCAAATGCGTCCGACACCTGAAATTGGTGGGTTGGATGAAGATGTGAATGGATGCGACGGTACCAAGAAAATGATCACTCCGGTTTGTGTCAAACACATCGTCCACAGGTCGGATAGAACGGATGAAACCGATAAGGAGCGCAAGGAAGAAACACATTATCATCTCGGATATGAATTCAAGATCCGTTGTCCAAGAGAAGTTCTGTTTGTCGTTCGAGGTAAGAAGCCGGGGGGCGATGTAGCAAGAGCCGCAGAACAGATACTCCTTCGGCATGGTGTTCATATTCGCTACATAGACGATACAGGTTATGATGCCGTTTTCGCATTGCAAAACAATCCTTCGCGTCTTGAGTGGGATTTTCGGTATGTGATATTGCCAGTATTCCCCAAAGACCGAAACCCGAAGCTTCCGTTTAGGGTTCTTACTGGGGAGCAAGCGCCAATATTGTGTGTCCCTCACTTTTCAAAATACGATAACCTCAGCAAAGTGCTGGCGAACGTGCTTAATGGTGGCATGGATGCGGAAACATGGGCGCTTGATCTGAAAAAAGACGTATACAATACTTGGCGGACTTATTGGGTGACAGACCGACGGAGGGATATTGGGGGAGAACCCGTGTTGAGTCTGATAGTCGATCCTAACAAAGGCGCAGATAATGGCGGTAACAACAAGAAGGGTGGCGAATGTCTGATAAGCGATAGAGATCTTTGGAAGGTCGTGCTTGACAATTTGTTCAGAACCCTTGTCAGGCAACATCTGAATCAGTCGTTTGGGCATGATCTCGAATATCGAATGAAGAGCTATCTTGTTATGATAGCGGTATCCGACACCCGGGATATGATGGCCGATTTTGATGTTTCTCGTCCTCGATATTCGCTTGGCTGCCAGATGGTATCTTGGTTTGAAAAATCCAAATCGCAAAGGGAAGGTGCCGCTACGAAGAAAACTTTGGTACCTTTAATCGGTAAATTCATGGGAGATGGCGATACTATCCCGAAAGGAGAACGGGATATAATATTGCGGAAGCTTGCTGATAATGGTTATGACGAAGAGATTCTTGAATTTCATCGTTCATTGAATGATTGGATAGAGAAGTGCAAAAACGCCAAAAGTAGTTTTGAACATGATTTCGAGGCACCGCAGGTAGAAGTAAACGGTAAATCTTATAATTATCCCGGTTTCAACAAGTTTATGGATTCCTGTCAGATTGCGTTTGAACATTCTGCGGTTTTCTTGCGAAAATATGAAGAACGCATCGCTACATTGCCGGAAAGTTTTCAAGTAATGACAAATAACGGTGTCGGAGATTTGTTTACAATTGCGGCATCTGAGATTGGGATCGATGCATTTCCCGACGGCAGGAGCGTCGGGAATCGAAAGGCAATAAGGTACGAGCGGCATTTTGATGTGGGCGCATTCGTCGGCGATACCATGGTATATGCTGAGCCTTTGAGCGGTACCCAGACTTATCTAAACACGCTTGGACAACTTGTCGGTAATCCTGAATGTTCAAGAGAGACTATTTACAGCGTCACGGTTACATTGATGGAAAACGCATTGTCGAGAGTCCTCATCATAGACGAAAGGACGGCAGACTTCCTGAAACAACATGTGCTGTCCAAGCAGACATATGCGCACATGGGGGTCTGGGTGCTTGACGATAAGACGGTCGAAGGTTGTGCGTCTCCTCAGAAGTCGTCTGACAACACAGAGTGGAGCCCCAATGTTGAACAAGCGCTTTTGTCCGCGTCCGACATAGGTGGCGGGATTTTAACGGACGGGGTGAATCGTGACGATGGTGACGGAGAAGAGGCGCGGCGTTGGAGCAAGTTTGACATAGTGATAATACACCAAGGTTTGATAGATAAGTGGCTGCCAGCGTCGGCGCATGGCGCATCTGGAGTTGAGGACTTGCTCGAACGGTTGAAGGAGCGGGTCCCGTATGTCGTCATCACGACAGGGCGCGGTACGCCTTCCAACACACCGGCTTCGGCTCGAATCTTACCGTTTTCGGTCATAGAGAAAACGATGTTCAGACAATCTCCTGAGAAAATGATACTTGTGGATACTGTTATGAATATTCTTCCTGTGGGAGAGCGGAAGCAATGAATGGAGGTTTGGAATGAAAGCGATATTTGTGTCAAAGAATAACGAGGAATATAATCGCTACGCGCCAAGTGTCAATGGTGTCGAATTCAACGATTTGCAGGTTTCGCAGGGTAATGAGCTTGCTAGCGGAGGTGGAAATTTTTCTTCGAATGAATTATCGGGGGACAATGGTGATTCGCAAATGGCTCCTATTGTCGGTAAAAAAATAACCATTGGTGGAACAGAAGTTGTTGTTCTTGATGGGGATAAATTGTCTTCGAAAAATAATTATTGTTATGGTAGTGTTAAGCTATGCCAGTTCTTGGCTGAGATTTTGGGTGTTGTAAAGAACACAGAAGACGCACGTCTTTTTGTGCATTGGGGGAATGGAGGCACGGCGGAAAACGTCGCCCGAATAGAGCAGAAGATAGAGCAGGAATTCCGGAGCGTTTCCGACAAAAGAGGCATTTTGTCTATACAGTCGATAAGTTCGATGAGAGATGATTACTTCAAGGTTTCGACTCCTACACAAATAATGCCTCCGTGCACAGACGAAGGAATCAATGATTTACGCAATAAGTTGAAGCAAGCGCAAGAAGAGGCATTGCCGCCGCCATATCATGTAGGAGTAGATATAGAGCGAATTGAACAAATTAAAGACACGTCAATATCTGCCGTCAATTTTAAAGTTGTAGTTGTCCCAATGTCCGGCTCTCCTAGATTGGCTGGGAATGATTGCAACGGAGATGGTTTTATCAATAGCTTGAAACACTGGCTCAAGAAGAGACTTGGCATCGACGTTATTGGTCTTGGAAATCTTTTTGCCGATACGGGAAATGTATCTCAATATGTAATACCATTGTTTGTTTACGACAAGTGGAACCCAAAGGCAGAAAAGACATCCGCAAAGCCGTCATATGGGAAATGGGGGTTGATGGCGCCCAAAGAGTTCTTGATTGAATATGATGAAGGACAGGAACGTCGTATCTTCGGCGAGCTTGAAGATAGGTTCAAATATTGGGCGGGATGCGAGAAAGATCTTTGTGGTGCAGATAAGACGCGAGAAAATTTAAGGGATTGGCTTTCTGGGACATTCCGCAAATACTGTTTCCAAGACGAGCAAGTACATGGATCAGGATCGGTAATGGATTTGCATAAGCTTGATGGCTCGCAGTCCGATATTAACGAATTCATTGAGCATTGGCTCCTTGAATCAAACCCAAGCGACAAAGCTTCGACCGACAAGAGTTTGTTGCAAGGCCGGTTCATTTCAAAGAGCCCGAAGTTGTTCGACGAGATGGAGTTTCTCGCTCCTGTTTTGAACGTCGTGTATAGATCGGAAATCGAAAAAATTGGGGAAGCAATCAAGCATATACGAAAGACATACAAAACTAACGAAGAGGAGGCATCGCTGGTCGCTAGGATTGTCTTCCGCGATTCCACAAAGGAGACCGGATTCCAGCAAGAAGCCGGGTGCGCGCCGGAAGACGATCTTTCGAAAGTCGTGGGTGCGAAAAGTGTCGTTTTGTACGGCGACAAAAGCCCCGGAGCTGTTGTTGTCGCAAAAGGGAGTGCCATTCGTTACATCTCCCCTACATTGAAGTTTCGCGTGTTGGTTGTCGATGACAAGGCCAAGGAGGAGTGCGTCAGACTTGCAGGAATCCATGCTTCTAATGATATATTCGTTTTTGATGCTATGGAATTGGAAGGGGAAAATATTGTACAACAGGCGATTGTGAAATTCAGGGAGCTAATGGAATCAAGGTGGACTTTTGATTTTGCGCTTTTGGACTTGAGTTTGGGAGAGAAACCGGGATCGGATTTGTACGGCTATCAGCTCATACGGCTTCTCCATCAATTCTTTCCTCAGATGCCAGTCATAGTTTATTCGCAGTTTAGTGACATGGGACACATTGAGAGGGCATTTCAATGCGGGGCTAAATGGTTTCTCAAGAAGGGAGAGGCAGAAAAGTTGCCGCGACATCTGTGTTCAATGATGAGGCGGATTGAATGGCAGAAGGAATGGCAAGTAATTTCAGCTGGTCTTTGGGAATGGAAGTCAGAGCAACTTGAAACCAGTCGGCAGCGAGCTTTTGATGCTCGATTTAGCGATAGTAAAGAATGGCAGTATTTGACCTACAAGTGTTTGGAGAAATATCCTGGCAAAATGGTGGTTGTGTGTCCTATGGGTGATGGACAGAGTACTGCTGCAACATTTCGAGCTTTCAAGGGCTATATTCGGAATGGACATCCATTACAGACACCAGTGATTGTAAAGATTGATAATGTATTTAATACTCGTCTTGAATACGAACGCTACTTCCGCTTCATTCGTCCATACATTGCAAACCAATCTGGACGGATCGATGAATCGGAACGAGTGCTCAATGATGAGAATGCTGCGATTGTTTACTCTTTTGCTGGCGGACAGGGAGATGGCTATGAACTAATCTCTCTGAAGGAGGCGATTGAACGTGACATAAAGAATCGTTCCAGTTGTTCTTCAGAGTCTTATGATAGGGCCTTTGACATCATCTTTGATGAGATACTTCCGCGGATTCATGCAGTAAAACCATCCCTTGAGTTTGGTCCTGAAGATGATGTGGATAAAGCACTTTCAGATTTTCCAAATCGGGCATTTGGAGAAGTTAATATAGAAGAGGTCTGCTCGGAGAAAGATGAGAGGATTAATAGTTTCTTGGCTAATTGGCTTTATAGGATGCCCATTGGGCGTAAATTAGAGAACGCGGAATTAATTGCGCAGGGGATGGCGACAGAAAAGACTAACTGTTATGAATTCCATCGGCAGGGTATTATTGATGGACGTTGTGTGATTGAAGCATTGGATTTTAAGAGTAAGTGTACGATTGTGATGACAGGCGCTAATATTGACCATGTTGTCAAGTATCGCCCACATACTTATCCCTGCATGACTTTATGGGTCGATAAACGAGCGGATGAGGATATTGTACTTGAAGAGATGATTCCAGCCATGGTAACGCAAGCCATTGAGAAGTTGCATGGTGGAGATGTAATGGACCTGTCTGCATATCGTGCAGCAAACGAATTCGCTGACATCCTAAAGCGTCTCATGAAAGAACCGTTAAGTGCGGGGAGGCCATCTGATGGATTCTATAAGGTTGTTTTGAAAAAAGAAAAGGAGTTCGCCGGTAAGGAGTTTCTTGAAAAGTGGGAGGCTGCCTTTTCTAGAATTGATGACAAAGCGAATACTGCGTTTAATGTGCTGCCAAAATTATTGGACGTCGCTAAAGAATTGTTGAGAGGATCGCTGGCAATAAAGATCATGGATTGCCCCGCAGGTATCGTTCACGGAGATTTGAACTATACGAATATCATGCTGGAGACGAAAAAGCCATTGTCAGGCGAGAGTGCGTTTACGAATTGTAAGCTCGACGTCAAAAATGTTTGGTTTATAGATTTTGCGAGAACAAGGCGAGATTTGATCGCGCATGATTTCAATGTGCTTTTTACCTCCACACTTGGTTTGCTATTTGACCTTGATGTCTGGAGATCAGAAGAAACGATTGGACATGATATCTATTATCAATCGGCGTGTAAAATTTGGGGAGAACGGGCGAAGGTTGAGGATACGGTGTCATATAGCCGTTTTATAGAGACAATCTTTCGGACGTTTATAGTCAAGGCTGTTTTTGATGAGTTGGACGCGGTTCCGGATGGTATGGAACATGATGAACGTATCTCATTGATCTTCAAGATATTGAGACGCATTCGTGTAGCGGCACTCAAAGCCGGCATGTCGAAAGAATCATATGCCTTTACGACTGCGTTATCGTGTATGGTTGCGGCGCGAGTCTACATCGCGCGTGAACAAAATAATGCGCCAGCGGCGGCTGCAATGATTGCAACGGCATTCATTTGTTTTGCACAACTGAAGCGCGTGGAGGCGGCGGTTGGGAAATGATCCCCGTACAAGTTCAGGTTTCACATGGGTACGTATGCAAGGAGGTGTGATGATGATTCCTGATCGAGGGAAAAGTATATGGTTCGCAAAAACGCTTTTGGGTCTTGTTCGTGCGCCATTTTTGGGGATAAATCGGCTTTGTAAATACATTGTGAACCCTAACGTAGGGATGTTGGTCATTTTGCTTGCAGTAGCATTTATAGGTGGAACTTGGTATCGGTATGAAACCAAGAAGGAATATAAGCCGAAGGATGTGTTTGAAGATTATCGTACAAAACAGGATTTGCTGGCGGGTGTTGTTTTTGAGAATCGTCCGATGTGCTTCTTTTGTAACTGGGCGCAAGGGTTGCCTCAGTACTTCACATGCCTTAAGACCCGTGAGAATGTGCAGCGGAAATGTCAAGAGAAGAATTTGCGAGCGGCTGGGGCGTGGAGTATCAACCGCATGTTCGACTTTGGAGCGGTGAGCGCATCGTTGCAATCAGGTTCTATGAGGGAAGGTGTGGTTGCGTGTTTCTTGTTTTTATTTACGTGGTTGATAGGGGGCGGTGGACTAGTCGGTTCTATTATAACAACTATGAAATATTTACATGATGGGGGATGGCGTCGTTGGCGTTGGCTTTTATGGAATCATACAGTAATATTGGGGTGGGATGAAAATGCAGTCACAGTGATACGTGAGCATATTGAATCTAATAGACTTGGAAAATGGGCAATGCCTGAACGATTTGTTGTAGTGACCAGTCAAGATGTAAATGACGTTGAACGTAGGCTTCAGATTTTTGCTAAAAGTGGACGATTGATAGAAAGATGGCTTAGGCGCTGTATCATACGATATGATATATACAAAGGCGAATATGATGACACTTCAGAATTGGAAATGCTTCATTTAAATAGAGCTCATGCCATTTATGTACTAGGAGAGAATACGGATTTTTCACATGATGCGCGTATTTTAATGCTGGCGCGTAGTATTGGTAAGGGAATTGAGATTCAGAAAGAAAAGCAAAAGATTGAGAATGGTAAATATGAATCTCATGTGATGGCGGGGATTAAGATGGAATTGCACCTTTCGTCGTTTGGTCTATTTTGCCAACAACTGGCATATAAAGATCAACAGCGGGTACATAAAGATCTAAGATTTGGGCCAAAGAAGCCAATGCGATACTTGAGTGGGCGTTTTGGTAAATTGAGCAGTTGGATCGGTAAAGATAAAATCATAGAGGTTATTCCCCGTAATTTTTATGACAGTTGGGCCAAACGGTTGTTTGCAAATTTCAAATCGGCGACTGAGATGGATAATAACGAGCATATGGATAATAACGAACATAACGCGCAACGCAAGAACGTGCTTTTAAAACAGGCGTCAGCATCCACGGAGCATTCAAATGGGAGGGTGCATCTTGTGATAATAGGATTCTCAGAAATGGGTCAAGCCTTGGCGTTACAGGCTGCACGAGTCGCCCATTATGATGATGCTCAAGTATATATCACTGTCTTTGACGACGAGCTTCGGGTGCATGAGGCAGCGTTTCGTGCATTGTTTCCACGGATCGATGAAATTCCAGACATCCATTGGACTTTTATGCATGATGTTCAAATAGGTTCTGCCCCGTTTATGGATAGGATAAGAGAATTTGCTAAGATGAAAGACCAATTGACAATTGCAATAGCATGTGAGGATTCGGCAGTCGGAATGAAGTTGGCAATTCCTATTCAACAGAAAGTATTGCCGTTTAAGGATTATACTCAGATCTTGTTGCGCCAAGATGTTGTAGGACGGGTAATGCCAAAGGATGAGGAGGCACCATTTCTTAATAATGGTGTTGTACCAATTCGTGTTTTTGGTTTACGTGATGGGGCAGGATATAATGCATGGTTCAGAGATGTTTATGCCTTTGAGAGTTATTGTAAGATAAATAGTTTGGGCTTAGGTAACTGTGATCGTTGTTGTGATGATTGTACAAAAGGTTGTAGGGCTCGTAATGAATGGGTGAGAGAGATGCCATCTCAAAAAATTCAATATGAGTTGCCTTTTGATTGTCTAGAGGAAATGCGCCAACAATCCAGTTGGCAAGAAGATGACAAGTTTGGAAAAGTGGTTAAAGCGATATCGATTGCACAGCGCTGTTTAGGGAATGAGGAGTGTACAATTACCAATGTTTGGGAACTAAAACCTGGCACAGTTGATTCAGAAGATTGGGACAAACCAATCGTAATGCCATTTAAGTACTTACGGGAGGTGGTGAATATACATGGTCTTTAATGAAGGTTTTAATTGTCGCACTCCCAATACATCCTTGTTACGACAGTATGCATCGGAGCGAGGCGAGGCGCTGGTGTTATCATGTGGCGTTCTCAATGCTCGATATATCCTTGGTGGGGCATTGGGATATGATGCGGCGTTGGTTGGGAACTATGACATTGATCTGCGGTTGCTGATCCCCGATGCGGGGAAGTCGGTCGAAGATGTGCGGCGCGAGATTGACGCGGTGAAGGACTTGTTGTTGGAGCGGGCGAAGGACGATCCAACGTTCAAGACAAAGTTTATTGACGAGGGAGGTACGAATTACATCTGGCACACGAAGCAGATTGTGAAGGTTCCTGGCATCCCCGGCAATCCAGATGTCGAGTTGACGTGGAACATCCAGGCGGAAAGCACATACAGGAGCATCGCCGAAATGGCTGCTCGATTGCCGAAGGAAGAGATCGACCGTTATGTTGTCGCCAAATGGAACGCGCAGCAGGCCGGCAAGGAGGCATACAAGGCTCTCAAGGGCGAATGGAAGGCGATGATAAATCTTCTGATTGACAAAGGTGCGAGGGACATGGACGACACGGCGCTTGCCACGCTGTTGGCCACAATAGCCAATCAGTATCCCCAGTTCTTGAGGAACAATTCTTTGTCAGCAACTTCATGACCTTCATGCAAAGGAAATGATAAGATGAGCAAAACCTATATTGCTGTTGTAGCTGTGATTAGCGCTCTCGGCGGCGTTGCAACCGGACTCCTTACAGGGCGCAATGATCCACCGGATGAGGTCGCGAAAGTAAATCAGGGCGAATCGCAAGGACCCGCGATGAGGGCGGCGTCGAGAACGCCGACAAGGTTTGAATACAACTTGCCCGTGTTAGGCGTTCATCAGGATGTCTCAGGCAAAAGTGTTGGTTCCTGTGCATTCTTTCCAATGTCGATTGCTCGCACTGGAAGTGATGCTCCGCTCCGTGTAGATTTCTCCGAGGACACGCCACGTGGAACCGGGGACACGATACGGAACAGCCTCTGGAAGGCTGCGCTCGTCGCCGCGCTGCAAAAGGATTCGACGCTTCAAGGCGTCAGGATCGCGCTGGACTTCAGGGGCCGGTATGACGGACCCAGCGCGGGCGCCGTCATGTGTCTCGCCATCATGAGTGCCCTTGACGGGCGCGGATTCCCGGATGATTTTGCCATGACGGGTGCGCTTTTGCCGGACGGCACCATCGGTCTGGTCGGCTCCGTGGCAGAGAAAATGGCGGCAGCGGCGGACAATCCGAGAATCAAACGCGTGGCGATTCCGGCATTTCAGCGGTTCGTGCGCACGAAGGACGGCGGATTGGTGGATTTCCTGGAACTCGGACGGAGCCGCGGACTCACGGTGTACCTTGTCGAGTCGATCTTTGACGCATATGTCGACCTTCACGAGTTGAAGAAGGTGAGTAAACCGCGCCTTTCGTCCATTGTGGACTGTCTTGAGGACCAGGAGCTAGAACACCATGTGGTTGAAGCCTTCACGAATCGACATGCCGCCATTTGTGCACGCATCAACGGCCTTTCGTCGAACGACTACGAAACGGTTTCCAACAGCAGGGCGTGGCCCAGCATAGACCCCGGGACCGTGGGAAACCGCTTTCAGGAGGGGGCCATATTTGACGCGTTGGACCTTATGTCCCACGCAGAGGCCAATCTGGATGCCGCCCTGGAGTCAACGTGGTTCTTCAACGATTATGCGTATGAGTTCCTGCAACGCGAGGCCAAAGAGTCGGGCGATTCCAAGCAGTCGCTGGGCGACATCGTTTTTGAGGATTGGCCAACGGATAAGCAGGTGGCCTGCATTCAGGGGCTCTATGAAAAAGAGCGGGGCTTCATGGAACAGGACTTGGGGTGTTCTGCCGCGGGAAACGGAGGGCAGGACGGGGACGGCGCCGGCAATGGGAGGAGCGCTTCGGACAATTCCGCCCCCTGGGAAGGATTTATTCCGTTTGGGCATTCTTCGGATATCGAAGCCCAGTTCGAGTCCTTTCTGGAAAGTGAAATGGCATCGGCCCGTTATCGGTATTTATGTGACAATGCCCCGGGACCGGAGGCGCTGAAGAAGGGGATTGAGGACGGGAGCCTGAATGCTTCCGACGAACTCATCAGTTGCCGTGAAATGTTCTTTGACTATCTTTTTGAGCGGCGCCTGAAGTCGGGCTTTGACGGTATCCCACTGCCGATACTCAATGCCGGGCCGGGAATCAACGCGGCTTTTCGCCTTTTTAGAAACGCATGGGATGTCGTTGACGAGACGCTTGAAAATGCTGTCGGCAGAACGGCACAGGCCTGGGGCGTGGACACGGATTCCGCACGTGCCAACTTGATCCGTGAAAACATATACTATTCCGCCTATCGCGTGTCGAAGCAGCGTGTCAAGGAAGCCCTTTCCATGCCCCGAAACCACGTGACTTGTCCGACCTGGACGGAGGCTTGTTTCCTTTTTAACGCGGCGGAGCTGCTTGCCGAGTCGTCCACCCTGCTGTTCGAGCTGGATTTCGCGAAAGACAACGCCGCGTACGTGGCGTTTGCAATCGGCAGGGCCCGTTCAACCGCTTTGCTGAGCATTCACATGTGCCATTCGCACGACATTCCATGCTTTGGCCCCGTGCTGCTGTTCCAGAGGGCCGAGAGGCTGCGTGCCACAAACGACCGCAATACGGCGGAGATACTTGGTGCGTATTGGAAGGCGACGATGATTTCAAAGGCGCTTGTAATGGCGTTTCGCGACGGCATCGGTCCAGAACAGGGCTTCAACGGATATTCCGTGCGAGAACAAGACGACTCGCAGACAAATCCTCCCGCCTCGGAAGGGACACGGTGATGCAGAGCCAGTCTGCCGCCAAGCAGGTCGGCATCCTCCGCCTCGCCTTCCTCGCCGGCAACTTCATGACACTCATGCAAAGGAAATAACAAAATGAAGAAATATTCGTTCTGGAATTGGGTCGCCAATAATGGTGTGATGTCGAATCTGGTGTCGGGTGCTATTGTATCCGCAATCATCGCATTAATCTGGTTTGTTGTCGGAAAGATAGTTGATAATCCAGCGGTTTCTGCCGCCGCAGCGATTATTGCGGCAATAGTGGCTTTTATTATTGCGTGGCTGTCATTTTGGCGTTCCCATAGTGGAGAGAAGTTCTGGTCTTGTGAAAGCGGATTCATAACGGTGCCAAGTTCAAGGATTGACAACGATAAGTTCTTTGCCGATAAATTCGAAACAGGGGATGTAAGAGTTAGGCAGAGTTTGCAAGATTGGATAGCGGAATGGATTGACTCTGTTGATGATGTCAACGGGTGTGAAATAGAAACTCATGGAACCTCAAAAATTTGTGTTATTTCAGGTAAACAGAATGTGGGACGGACTTCTGTGGTAGTGCATGCCGCCCTGCAGGCTCGAAAAGGCGAAGGGGGGGGGGGGGGGACGGAACTGTACTATATTTCTATTCGGGATTCACTTGCGAGAATGGTGCGGATCCTTTACATGTTCGTGAGGCGTGGCGAGAAGTGCTTGCCAAGTGGATTCGTGCAACGAAAAGAAAGAAGCGGTACATAATGTTGATTTCCTCTAGGAACATCAGTGTTGAAGATGTGTTGCCAGCTCGTGAATTGGCAAATAGCCTTTGTAAAAAGATTTGTTTTATATTGAAGGACCCTAAACCTTTTATATCAGATGGTGATAATTCGAATTCGGAAGATAAACGGTTTGACATCCGTGAACTTACGCCTGAGGAATGTCAGACGTTTTTGTATAAGTATGCGTCAAAAGCCGATCGTCTTGCAGAGTATGCGGAATTGAAGAAATCATACAATGACCGTGAGGGGAAGGAAGATTATGGCAATTGGTTCAGAAATTGTTCAGGTGGCCGTCCCTCAAGATTGATAAGCTTCTTCAACTACAGCGGACGTTCTCGCTCGGAGATTTTGAGGGAGTGGCAGACAGAGATGCCATTGAAGATAGGCAATGATGTGGTGTTAGGCGAGACGGAATTGGCTTTTTTGTGGTGTCTTTGCGTGGAGAGAAGGCGTGTTGCGTCATGCAACTCTAATGGCGTTGTGGATGTCAATGAGATATGTAAGCGTGTCGGGGGAAAAGATCCTACCGGACTTGCTCAAAAATTATTCAAGGTCGAGCTCACTGGTGGGCGTAGTGTTTCAGTGCTTGACGGGTATTTCTCGAGTTCTGTTGTGCAAATACCACAAGAAGCTTTTATTTCGTCGTTTGGATACTGGGACGGTGTTTCGAAGTGCCAGGGAGGGATTGCCGATTGGATTCGGTCAATATTACAGGATAAAGATGCGTCGATTAATGCTCAAGACTATGTTGAGATTTTGGCTGAGGCCATAATTGAATCTTTGATGACTGCCGGCTTCCTTTCGACCACGCGACATGTCACGGACATTAAGGAGTCTATGTCGGCTATTTGCAGCCTCGAGTCGCATGTCGGCGTTTCTGGAGATCAGATTGTAGATGTGAAGATCAAGCGATTCTTTGATGATTTGAAGGGGCGGTTTGTACATAGAATCGTTGATGAGTGTTTGGAGGACGTAGGGTTTGGCGGCGATGCCAATATTGTCTCGGTTATTTCGACGGTTCTTGACATGTGTGACGATAGAAAGCAATTCTTTGCGTACTACGCTCTTGCTTTGCCATTGTTCGGTCTGCTGATATGTAATCCAATCACGCTCTCGCCCATAAAGAAATTTATACATATGGTTTACGATGTTAGAGAGGGTGAATTAGCGGAGGATGAGCAAGCTGTTGTTTATGTACTTCTGCATGAGACATATTTTTTGTGTAGTATAAGGCTTGCATATTCAGGTAAAGACAATATTGAACAGTTCTTTTCCGATCCCAAGAATGTATTGGTTTCAATGATTAAGACTTATGCAAAGAATGGAGATAAGATTTCTGATGCCATTATTAATCTGGTCATATGTTTTGATCAGCATGATGTACAGTCATTTGCCGTTAAAATAAAAGAAATCTTGAAAATAATGCAAGGATCCCAATGGGATGGCTTGAAGGTTATTATTGCAATTGCTTTGGCATATATATCCACCCCAAATGCGAAGATTGACGATGCGGTGCTAAAGAAATTCTTAGATGACATGGAGAAATGTCGATTGGAATTGGACCCGGAGCAGAAGATTGTAACTGCCGCACGTTTTTCAGTCATGATGAGAAGAGCGTTCTACAGGTACCGTGACAACGACAGCATTGACCCGTGGATAATTGATATTGGCGAAGACGAAACTGATCAGGACGGTGAAAAAAGCATTTCGGTTCGGCTTGGACGAACTAATAGACGGAGGCAACATGTCAGCGGTTTGAACCCAAATGATTTGTTGCGGTGTCTTCCTGTAATAGTCCGGCAATTTGCAGAGTGTACTTGTTTGAAAAAAAGGGGACTTGCCGAGTACGAAAAGGTTCTAGAAGAAGACTGGAGAAAGATAAATCGGATAGTAACGGATGAAAAATGGTTTGAATCAATCAACAGAAGGAGCCGCTGCTGGATTATGTTTTGGTCGAGTATGGTGGTTCGAGATGTGATGGACGAAGTGGAACAACGAAGATTTCTTGAGCGCGTTAAGATTCTGTGCGAGGAAGTTCTTGCAAGAAAGGACGGCCAAGATTCGTTATGGTATCGACTGTTGACACTGAGAACGGTTGAGAATGTAATCAAGGATAAACAGTTGCTGAATAAAATTGCTCCGTTCATTTATAAATTCATTCTGGATGATTACCGTTGCATCATTGATCGGGATTGCGGATATGAGTTACAGGCGTGGTACCGTTGTGCAATGGGATTCTTTGATGATTATCTGGGGGTTGTATCTGTCGCGCATGAACCTATAGAAATCTTCAAGTCTATGCTTATAACCATACTTGATAGACAGGTTGAAAGTGATTCTGATATTATCAATGAATATTTGAAGTGTCATTTAGAGAAACGAGGTTCTTTTGATGATGCGTTCGTGGAAATGTTGTTGGACATTTGGAACATGAACTGTGACAATACGATACCGTTGAATAGCCCTTCGCGTAGATTTATTGAATCTTTTTTTGATGGAGATTTTATTGAACAACTGCAATTGGAATTAGACAACAGCAAAAAGGAAGACGCAATCTTTGATGGCTGCAGTCTACGGAATTTCTTGAGTATCGCTCCGCGTGTTGTTGCTCTGCACGTAGACTGGGGTTCGTGTGTGGGGAATCGCGCACTAAGGATAATGAGTAATTGCATGGACATGTGTGGAACTATTGATGATTACTCTGCGTTTTGCGGGCAGATTAGATTGGTCTTGGGGAAAGTTGATAATATGATTCCGGATCACAACGAATTTGCTGATAAATGTAAAAACTTCCTTGAGAAATGGGATAGGATTGGGGCTGATGCTTTCTCGGATGGGATTAATTGGGAATGTGATAATGCAGCCGAAGAACAACTCTTGTTGCAGAGATTATGGGCCTGTCCGAATGAGTATTATAATTATTTTAGCGACGAAACGCGTCTGAAGCTCTTTGAACACCTTGAATATGTCTTAGATCGCTTTTCTTCTAAATGGCAAGAGGGTTTGCGCTCTGACTGGTATCATGTGATTACTAGCTTAATTACGGTGGATTGCCTCGGCGAGTGTCCAGAGAGTCTGCTTTCGAAGTTGGAGCAATTGTATTTCAATGGGGATATTGAAAAGTACTGTCCGAAGGTCCGCGTGGAGAAACATTGGATAGTCTTCATTCTTTTGGCATTGGGCATGATACGGAATAAATTGAAGGACAACGGCACGGGGGGCATAATCCAGAAATATGAGACAGCGTTTTCATCTCTTAAAGAGATGCTTGGGATTGCTGATTTAGATATGATGCGGGACAAGGCTATAAATGGTACTGTTCTTTGGGGAATGGTACAACTGAATGATATAATCCGCAGCTGGCAAAGTCAAGTAGGTGAGTCGCATGGAGTCGCGAGGAATTGTGGCGAAGGGGATGGCGCGCCAGTGGTTGTCTCCGAAAATGGTGATTTGATTTGAAAATCAGCAAGAAAAGTGAAACGCGCGTTTGACATAGCTTCCTGGTCGCCGACGGGCGTTGTTGAGGCGCTGGTGGTGGACGATCATGCCGTCGCTAGGGCGCGGTCGCTGAACGCAGAGCCGAAGTACGGCGGTGCGTTTCACTTTGATGCGATAGAGCTGAGGGCGGGGCCGGGATTGGTTCGCGAGGCGTGTGCGGCGTTCAGGGCGATTCACGAGGCACGGAAAAACTACGGTTTTGCGTTGCTTGGGTTGCGATTTGGCGAAGCGGAAGGAATGGATCTCTCCGGCTATCAATTGTTGCCTGTCTTAAAGCGCTTCTTCCCCCGTTTGCCGGTAATCGTCTGCTCGTTTCACGATGACATGGGAAAACTTGCCCGGGCGTTCCGCAACGGAGCGAAGTGGTTTCTGCGCAAGAATGAATTGCCAGACCTGCCACGGATTCTGCATGCGCTTTTGACGCGGCGCGAATGGGAGCCGGAATGGCGCACTATTCAGGAATGCAACCTTGTGGCTTTTGATTTTGAACAGGCGCGCGGCACGAAAGACTTCATATCTCGCTTCGACGCGGCGCGTCAGTATCTTACGTACAAATGCCTTGAAAAGTATCCGGGGCGCACCATCCGCATAACGCCAATGAGCGGAGGGCTCAGTTCGGCTGTCACATTCAAGGCTGTGAAAGTCACGGGGCAGCAGTCTGAGATGCTTCAATTGCCGCTTGTAGTGAAGATCGATACGCTTGCAAATACACGGATGGAATATGAACGCTATTTCCGTTTCGTCCGCCCGTATATCCCTAACGATTCTGGTCGGGTAGAGAATCCAGAACGTGTAATAGACCGGCATCATTCCGCTATCGTTTATACATTTGCCGGAACGGATGCCGGCGCTGGACGACTGCTGGACATGAAATCCATCCTCATGTCGGAATTGAAGGGTGAATGTGATTTCAGGAATGTGCGTCAGCATTTTGACGAACTCTTCGGTATCATTATGCCGCGACTTCATCGTGTATCCCCCGATGTTGAACTTGGCGAGCTGTCTGCCCTGACCAGTTTCCCGAATCCGGAATTAGGCGAGACCGATCGAACCAAATTCTTGGACAACTGGATCAGTCGCATCTCGGTGAGGCGAAAAATCGATGATGTTGTATTTGAGAAACAGTCGGACTCGTCATCAAAGAAGAAGCTTGTTGGCCTCGAGTATTTCACATCATACGACAACGGTGAACAATGTGCCATAGAAGCGTATGATGACGAGAAAATGACAGTTGTTCTGACGGGGCCAAATGTCGATGATGTTGTGCGTAGCCGCTCGCAGGGGTTGCGCACGGGAGCGATGTTGTGGATTGACAACAATCGATTCCGCTATTATGGGACAGATGCCGACGGACGACGGACGTGCCTCTATCCCGTCGGATGCGACGAGGCGCTGCCTCCGCTTATGGAGAAACCAATTCCAGACTACGGCAAACTGCCTGAGTTGATCGAGCGCATTCAGGCGCTTGTCGCTGCAGATGTGGGTGGGAAACGGTTCCGGTGTCCCGTCGGAATTGTTCATGGCGACTTGAACTTTGCCAATGTAATGATCGAGAAACGCATCTCGCCGGTGCGAAGTCACGCCATTTCAGATGTATGGCTCATCGACTTCGCGCGCACGAGGCGTGATTTGATCGTGCATGATTTCGCTGTCATGTTTGCGGCGACCGTTGGGTTGTTTGACATAGACCTCTCCGATATCGTGGTTCGGTCGGTATTCGCCAAGGCAGACCGGTTGCCTCCAACGCAGACGTCAGACCGTCGCGTTGTGTTCATCTATGCGATCCTGCGCCGTGTCAGGAGGGCGGCGCTCGCTGCTGGCGTGGCGCAGGACATGTTCGCACTTGCCGTTACCCTGTCGCTTATGATAACATTCCGCATGACATTCCGCTACAGGCATTTTTACGCGGCGGCGAACGGCATGCTCAAAGCGGCAACGGAGATTGTGGAGAGGCTATGAAAGATAACAAAGAAGACGTAGTTGAGATGCATGTGAAGTTCTGGGAGCCGTATGCAGTGCAGATGGCGGCCAAGAACGTTGACGTCGTTGCGCATGTTCCGGGATGGTTGCCGAAGATCGACGGCATGGCTGTCGAGCAGGTGTCGCCTTATGAAGTGCTGCTGCATCGAGTGCCGAGTGCGCGGACGCTTGACATCAGGGAAAGAGTGAAGAGTGGCGTTGTGCATGAGTTCGGTTGGAAAGAAGAGCCAAGCAATGTTGTCAGCGTCGGGGTTGTCACACCGGAGATGGGCGAGGATTCGCGTCGGCGAGGCTTGTTTTTCCGAAAGCCGCGATGCATGTACACCGAGAAGACACCTGGGTTTGTGCGCATTGGCGACGGCATGGGGCTTGCGGTGCTGACCGACGGAGCCTTCCGTGGTGGAAAAGTCATTCTCTACCTTCACGGCAACGACGAGGACATCTTTGAATCCCGCGAGAGTCTCAAGCCATTCATGCCGCCATCCTGCAACCTTGCCCTTGTGGCATATACCGGCTATGGGCTGTCGTTTGGAAGTCCGTGGGAACGCGGGTGCTATGACAGCGCACACCAGCTCTACAATTGGGTTCATGGAGAGCTTGGCTACAAACCAGGGGACATTCTTATTGTCGGGTACTCGCTTGGCTCGTCGGTTGCATTGGAGCTTGCGCAGACCTGCGCCTCCAAGGCAGTCTTGCTGCTGGCCCCGTTCTATTGCGGATTGCAGACGCTGATGGATTGGCATCCGGGGGAGTCGATCCCCCTGCAGCAGAGCCAAGGACCGTTCCCGAGCAACGAAATGATAAAGAATGTGAAGTGCCCTGTTGCCGTCATCCACGGCGACAAAGACGAGACCTGTCTGTGTGAGCGCGGACGCTCGCTCTACGAACTCGCTCCGAACAAGGCAGGATTCACGCTCGTTTCGGGAGCAGGACACTGCGACCTTCTGGTAAGACTCGGCAGAGACCGATTCCGTGAAATCGTCTCCGGCCTTCTTGAAATCTAATGACATTCATGCGATTTTTGTGTTACAAAAAAGAAATGAAAGGATTGATAGTATGAAATGGTGCTTAGATTTACTCAGGTTGTCAGTTGTCTTTCGCTTCGTATATTCGACTTGGTGGCAAAGAGCATGGATGGCGTTCTGCGTCATATCGGTTGGCGTCAGTTGTGCGGCAGTGTGGCAATGTGGATTTACTGCGACGCCAGAGTCCCCAATCAGTATCAAAATTCTTACGCCTGTAAGTACAGTATTTTCCATTGCTTCGCTATGCGTTACATTTTTTGGATTCCTGTGGTCGAATCGTACCCATAAAATGATACTGCCGAATTGCGGATTTCTCAAGATTTGGCAAGACAGAATCAAAAACATATTGGATTTAGTTCATATTTCGCAGACTCAGACTGATGCTGGGTATGCTAAAATCTCAATAGGTACAGATGGCGACTTCTCTGTGGAGTCTATCGAAATTGACAAGTATTTGAAGAATGGGGGTTCAATATCTTTTCAGATATTTCCGCGCAGACGTTCTAATCTTTGGAGGAGAATTAATAAACATTTGGCTGAATGTGTCTTAAAGTTGTCTATGAAACAGGCAGCTTGTGGGCATAAAGGCTTTTTTAACGAGGGGAAGGTTGCTATGATTAGCCCATTGGCCATGCGCGTCAATGATGATTTGCAGAATAAAGATTCGGCGGAAAAATCATTGTGCATTTCTGTTGTCAAAACTGATTATTATACATCTTACTTGACTAACGAAGCGTACCGTGATCCTGTCGTGGATGAACTTCATTCTGGGTCGATGCAAATTGATGAAGAATGGGTACCGTTTGATTCTGATGGCAATAATTGGGCTTTGAAAGATCTCGAGGATTGGAATTCTATGCATGTTGGCGTAAATACATTGGGAATTACAAAGGACAATATTCTCTGTTTGTGGACACAAATTAATGGACAGCATAGCCAAGGTCTTATCGCGCCTACAGGTTCAGGTTCCATGGATTGGAAAGATTTAAAATTGTTAATCCGCAAAAATGGTTGGAGACGAGGGAGAGGGGATTTTCTCGAAGTTATAAAATATGCCGCAGAGCGAGAACTTAAGGAAGAGTCTTTTGATAAGGACGGATTGGAGAAATTGAAACAACAGAAAGCGGATATGCACACAAAGATTATTGGATTTTATCGATGGGGGAAGCGAGGTGGGTTGCCGGGATTCATATGCATAACAAGTATGCCGGTTAATTATAGAGATATGGGAATAACGGAGAGAATTGATGAAGTCTCGCACTCCATGTTTAATCCCATACAGTTGAAGGGTTCTGAAGGAAATCGGCGAGAGGACTTAAAAATTATTGGTAAAAGACTCAAAGGCAAGCAATTATCGCTACCCTTGGTAGTATGTCTTCGAAAATTGGAATCGGAATGGGGATTGCCAGGTGATTTGTATGAAATATTGAACTGAGATGTCAAAGCCGATGATAATGGAGCCATGCCTATGATGCCTATCATGAAAAAGACTCACATATTATATGATGAGAAAAGACTGCTATTTCAGGAGATTGTCGAAAGCATCCCCGACGAGGTGGTGGCGTTCTTCCAGAAGTTTGAGTCCTCTCGCGACCGCTTGACGCTCACGCAGGAGGCGGATGTCCTCAACGCGGTCGCGCGTGAGGAGTATCTTGCCTGTGCAGGCACGGGCGGGAAGTCCGTCAGACGCCCCACAGCGTTGATGCGGTGGTACGAAGTCTTCCGTGACATCTACATACTGAGCCGGGCGAGGAGTTCCAACGACAGCGAGATAAAGAAGAACCCAAACGGGTTTGCGACGTTCGCCCGCACGTTTGAGCCGCTTGCCTTCCTGCCGGATTTCTGGTTCGCGGCTGCGAGGAACGTTTCGTCGCCGGATATCCGCGACCGTGGCCACGGGCTGCGGCTGGCGTTCGAGAGGTTTCTCTACGAATGCGCAGGCGGCGGCGTCTGGGGGGCGATGGACTGGGAAATGAACCGTTTCCTGCAGCGGCGCATCTACGAGACTCTCAAGTCGGACGAGCGCGGCGCACTACGCCGAATTGCCGCGTTGGCGCTCACGGCCCGCGCAGTTGCCGCTGGCGAGCTGGGGCTGTACGTCGAGGAGCGTGACGACGTTACGCTCCCGCTTTCGGGGTTCTCCAACGTCCAAAACGATCCCCGCAAGCAGAACCCGCTTCTGAAATACTACCATTACGACCGCTTTACGCAGCTCTCCTTCGCCCGTGAACACGAGTTCGCGATGGACCCGAACGTGACCGGGACGCACATGCGCTTTGAACGCCAGTGGGTTGCGATGGCGGTTCTTTCAGACGTGATCCTAAAGGAATCGGACGCACATTCGACGAATGCCGCCGCGACGCGTGTCATGCTGGAGTCGGTATCCCAGTGCATGCTGAAGATCAAGAGCAAATTCAGGGGACAGCCGGCGCACAAGAAGATACTTGCGGCGGCAGACACAATCTACAACTTGGTTGCATTGCGACCTGACGAATTTGCACAGCTTTCCGAAGCGGAACTTCTCAAGCAGATCGGCGTCCGCGAACGCCCGGTTGAAAGCCGCTTCTACCTCGACAAGTGCGGATTCGCCAATGCGTCCGCTTTCTGGGCTGCGGTCATGCCGATTTTCCATGAGCTTGACGACGCCTGCGACGCCAACCGCGACCGCGTCGTCGCGAAGTACACTGAGGAGCAGCGGCGCGAAGCCTTTAAGGACCCGCGTTCGACCGTGCAGTTCGTGCGCAACGCGCTCGACAAGGGCAACGTCTCCGAACTACCGGGGGCGGTCGGCAGGACCGGCGTGCGCGATGCGCTGATGTCGCTCATGCTGGAGGGGGCGGCGTCCCTCCAGTACGCTGTAATGGACAAGGTGCTGACTGGAGACGATGCGGAACCGGTGGGGCGCGTCTCGTTTTGGAGCGAGGAGCGTCGCGTTGCGCGCGTTTTGCCGGCTCGGATGCCTTTCGCGGATGGCGAAACGGCACAGTTCCGCGGCTGGATCGTGAGCTATCTCACAGACCTATCCTCGCAATGCGCCGCCGAGAAGAACGAGGCGATCCGGGGGCAACGCGATAAGTGGATTCAGGACTGGCATAAGAAGAATGGCGCGGAGAAGGCCCCGAAGCGCATCCCATTCTCCACCATCAGCCCTATTTCGTACAAGGGCATCGACTTCGGGGAAGTCTGTGCGGCGGCAGACAAGCTCTGGAATTTCTATTTCACGGCAGACGACGTCTGCCTCAATCGCTGGATCGTGTCGATTGACACGGCGCTGGACATCCTGCGCGACATGGAGGAGCATCGCCACGATAAGCATACCTTCGGCAATTTTCCGTGGACGTGTACACCTGAAATGCGCAAGGGGCTGAGTGCGCGTCTTGATGCCGATAAGGCGGCATTTGAAGAGAAGGAACTCTGGCCAGACAATATGGATGACCTCAAGGAAAAACTCGCAGCGGGTCCGTCCTGCACAATCGACGATCTCATGTCAGGCGAATCACGGATTCTCGTCATGATCGCCGTACTTGCCCGCCTGATGGTGCATACCGCCGTGGCGCATGCCGCGCTCTGGGAGCGCAGGGCTGACCTTTTTGCGTTCTTCACGCATATCCTCGTCGCCTCAAACCGCGATTTCGACCTCCCGTTCCCCTGGCACCTCGACATCACGTCTGCGAGCTACCTTCGCACGGGACGCACACATACGCGGCAGACGAACGTGGTTGACGACATTGTAGATGGCGCGTTTCTCGACGAGTCCGAGAGGACGCTCTTCATCGTATTCGTCGCCCACTATCTCGCCCGGCAGACAGACGCGGGGCAGGTTCTTGGCGCGATTTCCGCAAGCTCGCGGATGAAGGCGTACTTCGCCGACGAGGACACCTCCCTTGCCGAACGACGCATCAAATTCCTGAAATCGCATTTTGAAGGGATTTCGTGATGGGCGACGGAACAACAGTATCGACCACTCCTCTGGAATGGCGTTCGCGCGTTCGCACAATCGCCCAGGCGCGCCCGGTCGTGTTTTACGAGCGCGACATTGGGCGGCGGATGCTCCTCATGCGCGAGCAGCTCAAGGGCGTACCGCGCAAGGAGCGCACGGCTGGCGGACATTCCAAGAGTTCGCTTCCGCGCCAGATAGTTGACGGGCGGACGAAATAGCTCTTGAACCGGCTCAGAACGGCAGTTCAAAGCCGTCGGCAATCCCAGCGGCCTTGGCAAGCGCCGCGCATTGGCTGGCGGTCCACTCCTCCATCTTGTCCAGCGCGTCGTTGTGGGCTTCGCAGAGCCGCGAGACGATCTCCTGAGCAGATGCCGATTCCAGGGATTCGTCAGCGTTCAGGGACTCGATCCTGTAGTCGCGGATTACAATGGCAAACTTGCCATCTTCGCTTTTCCCTACAAAAGGCCTTAGCCGAGACCGCTGCTTCAGTTCCGACATCCATGAACTGACCTTGTTTGCTTTGGCGAGCAGTTCTGCGGTCTTTTCGGGTGGCGGCAGGTTTTCGAGGATTTCTTCCTTTTCATTCCTTTTGGTTGTGGTGTTCATGGTTTTCTCCTTTCATTTGGGGTTACTGTTTAGCGGGTTTGGCAAACGCGGCATTCAGAGTTTCCAGAAGTCTCGATTCCCATTCTACCAGTTCCGGTCGGCTGTCGCCCGTGTATCCTTTTAGCGTTTCTTCGACCGTATCGAGCATCGAGTCGGCAACCTGCTCTTGGCGGACAAGACGCATCTCCGTATCCTTCCAGTTAATGGAGTGGCAGATCTCGTTCGTGATGTTGCATCTCTTGTTGATTAGGATCAGGGAGTGGAACGGTGTCTCCGATCCGACGATTGGAGCGATTGCCGTCCTGATTTTGGCTGCAAGGGCAAGTGGAGACGTAGCGATTCCCTTTGCGCCGTACCAACATGGCGTGTCGTCATCCTCTGAGTCCTCGTCGGCCATCCAGTCGCCACATTTGTCGAAGTAGGACGCTGCGATGAAATGTCCGTTGAGTTCGTAGAAGTCTGCGCTGAACGGCGCGAAACATTCCCCTTCAAAATGGGCTATAGTCTTTCCGCCTTGGAATATGATGGTTGACGCAAGAAAGGCGGCATCTGACAGTTCTGCACACTTGCCCGCTTCTTCGTCATCTTCACCTTCGGCAGAAGGGATTGGAAGGTCAAAGTCAAGTTGCGTTGCCTTGCCGCTATCGGATGCTTCGCTTTCCTCCTTGCCGAACAGTTCCTTCGGGAGACTGTCGATGTGATAGACTCTGACGGCGTGGTGCTTGATGGACGAGGTTGTGCATAAAAGAAGCGTTGCGGTGTTCCGCTTGCAGATGTTGGCGCAGTTGTCGGGGTCGTCGTTCGAGACCTTGTACCACAACCCCCATTCATAGCGGAGGTAGATGTGCATTGCGTCGGTCCAGAATATCGCGGCGTCTTCCGCCCTGCATTCGTCTCCTTCCTCCACCTGCACTATGACGCCGTACTCGTTCCGCGATGTGCTGTGCGTCGACAGTTCGCATGGCGACAGCGAGACCTTGTCCTCTGACCAGTCGTCGAATTCCGGTTCCCACATCTTGTTATTCATTTTCGTGCCTTCCTTTCCTTCTCGCGATGAGACTCCTCTTGCGGCGAAGCATTGCTGCAACGTCTTCCTGGAAGAGCGTCCCGTTCTTTACTAGTCCCTCGGCGATGGACTCTAGCGCCGTCTTGTGTTTCGCAAGAAGCGAAGTGACGATCTTCCTCCTGTCCGCGAGGATCGGATTTACTTTCGGAAGTATGTGTTCCCAATACTGACCATTGTCAGCGGAGCTTGGAATCATGGCAATTTCATCGTCTTCGCAGAATCCTCCGCATACAATTCTCCTTGCGTAGTCCCTGGCGATGATGAAGTCGCTTTCGCTTCCTTCCTTGACCGTGCCAAGAATATGCTCGGCAGCATTCCCGGCAAGGGCGATGTCGATCATCTCCTTAAGTTTCTCCATGGATTTCCCGATGCACCCGTCGTTCAGGTGCTCAAGGAACCCGAGGCTGTCGCCGATCCCGTTGATAGTGACTTGAAACCAGGCATGCCCGCGAAGCGTCGCTGCGAGCGCGTGCCCCGCCTCGTGGATCGCCACATGGAGCTTTTCTTCGGCAGTCAGCTGGGGGCGTTGCGTCTCTTCGCCTGCGAATTCCGTGTTCCTTGCCTGTGCGAACATGCGGCGCGTAGGGGTGCTGTCGCCAGCGATGTCGAACATTTCGCGCAGGACGCTCAGGATGTTTGCCGGCGCCCATCCGTCCGTCGCCCGCACGACTAGATTTTTCAAGCCTTCTGGAAGCGTGCGCTCCGCCTTGCGGCAGAAGATGTCGATGAGCTTCGAGCGGTCTTCCTCCTTGCGGAGTACGTCCACCTTGATGCGGGCGTGAAGGCGTCCGGGCCGTGTCAGGGCGGAATCGAGCATTTCCGGACGGTTCGTCGCCCCGATAACGAGGACGTTGCTGTCCTCGAACCCGTCCAGGAGCGTGAGAAGCGTGTTGATGACTGGCGCCTGCGAGGAATTTGAGTGTTCGCGCGAACCGATGGCATCGCATTCGTCGATGAAGATTATGGACTGTGTCCTTTCCGCCGTTGAGAAGAGATCCTGTATCCAACCGACCGCCCGGTTGTCGTTCCGAGATGTCGTGAACTTCGCCGCGTTGACGCAAATGAAGCTGCGGTTGAGCGTGTGGGCGATTGCCTTGGCGAAGGCTGTCTTGCCCGTTCCGGGCGGACCGTAAAGAAGTATGTGGTCGGGCTTGAAACCCTCCGCCTTCCGGTCGTGTGCGCTTGCGAGGAACTTGCGAACGCGCGCCCATGCGGCCTCCAGCCCGACAAGGTCTTCCGGCCTTGTGTTTGGAGGGCAGACGCTGAACCATCCTGCGTCCTCGATTGACGGCATGACGGTGTGGCGAAGCTTTGTGATGTGCAAGATCGTCTTGCCGTCGGCGATTGACACGTGGATGTCGTATTCGAGCTGCCGAGCCTGCCGGATCCTGGTCAGAGTGCGCTTTTCCAGCGCTGAAAGAGCGCGGTCGGACTCCAAGGCGGAGGGAATGGCGATGTCTGGAAGGTCGTCCACGACGATCGAGATGCGCGAGCCTTCTATGTCCGTCCGACCTGCCGCATCCAGCAACTCCTTTTCTAGGCGCGTAATGATGGTGCCCTCGATCATCTGTGCGATGCCGTGTGCGGAATCGAGGTTCTGGAGCGTCTCGACGAAGAAGGCTACGAGCTTTTCACGGTCAGTCTCAATCTCGGTGTCGAAAATCGACTTCGCCTGGACGAGCGTATGGTCGACGGCGTCGCCTATGATTGCGGCCATTGAACGGACGTCATGCCGCTTGAACAGGATCGGAATGTCAACCTTCTTTAGGATTTCGGTGAGGACGCCTGCCTTTTCCGGCATCTCCGCTTCAAGCCCGGCGGTTACGCCCTCGACGAGTTTCTCCCTTGGAATCGTCCCGCCGTTGCGTGAGCAGAGATGGGCGAACTTTCCCGATTCGATGTAGGAAGTTCCTTGGTTGGTGATCAGGATCACGATGTTGCCTGCAAAGGATACTTCCTTGCCGGTGAATTCGTCCACAAGCTTCCCGGTGGTCAGCATGTTCACTATTTGCACGAGCGCGGCTGGATGAGCCTTGTCGATGTTCTCAAAGATGATGACGCCGTGCGGGAACTTTGCGGCGAGCCGTGTGACATCTCCTTCTCCGCCTCCGTCTTTCCAAGAGGGGTCGCGTCCGCGCAGTTCCGTTATGAGCTGTTCTACGGAGTAGCGACTCATGTCGATGATGTCGGGTTTCCCGCCTCCGAACGCATGCCCCCATTCGTCGCGGAAGGATGCGGCCACCATTGATTTGCCCGTGCCTGACGCACCTATGAAGGCCGTCGAGATGGGGCGGAAGAACCGGCCTGACGGCGGAATGGCCATTGAAGAGGCCACATGCGCGACAAGTGCCTCGATGGCCTTGTCTTGTCCGTGGCAGGTTCTGGTCAGCGCTGCCTTGATCTGCTTGAGCGACTTTATCCTGTCGGCACGTGATTTGGCGCAAGCTTTCTGAAACTCCTCGTCGGCGACTTCCTGCGCGCGTCCCATGACGGCATCGACGTATGCTGCGTTGCTCGGCACGATGGCGTTGAGCTGGAGGAGTTCGAGTACGGGTCCTCGTGGCTTGATCAGCATTGCCGCCGCGAGGTGGGGGAGCCCGAGTTCGGCGACGGGGCCGAGCGAGTCCGTGACCTCGTCCATCCGTCCGCCGTGCAGGGAGAGGATGCGGTTCACCTGGGAGGAAAGATAGGTGTCCCCGTCTTGGTCGCCGGGCGCAAATGAAAGATTCTCCGGGCGGACGAGACGCTTGACGCCGAGTATTTCGCGGAAGATGTCGGCGTCCGTGTCGAGAAATGCTGCAAGAAGATGCTTGAGGCGGATGACTCGGTCGCTCGTTCCCGTCGCGTAGCGCGTTGCGAGATCGATGACTTTCGCGTATGCCGCCGAATACAATGGCTGCTCTTGACTCATGGCTTTTTCCTTTCTGTGCCTTTTTGCGTTATATTTTCTCATGTGTCTCGCGTAAAGACAATACCGGTAAAACCTGCACGGCCATGCACGGTGGAAGACAGCGGCCAGCTTGAATCCGCATGTGCATGGAAGTGCAAGCCCTGGACGCATTGCAGCTAGGCTAGCCATGTTATATAATAGCGGCGTTTCAAGAGATCGAGGTGTAGAAATGAAATATGCAGTCATGTTCGACTATTCGGGCTATAAGGATTCGCTTCTGGCCGCGAACGCCGATGTGCCGACATGGTTTGGGGATCTTGTTTCTCGGCTTTGGTGTTCAAAATGAAAGGAGCATGTCATGGCGCAGGAAAATAGAATTGGCAAAGCGACAATAGCCCGCAACCTTATTCTGTCGGTCGGCTTTGGCGCTATAGCCGTCGCAGGATGCGGATACAACTCCGCTCGTGACGGACTGTCCCCACAAAAAGCCTCCCCTCCCGCGATAGACATACCGGCTCTGAAAGATGCCGCGCTGTCAAGCCTTGCGAACGGCATCCAGCCTGTCGTGAATGCTGGAGGTGGATGTGTGGCGGAATTGACGATAGATCCGAAGCTGCAACGCGCCGTGTCGGAGACGTTATGCCGCTATGCGGACACAAACGATACGGGAGTCGGTTGGGCGATTCTCATGTCGGTTAAGGACGGTGCGGTCTTGGCACTTGCTGATTGCGGCGGCATTGCCGATGTGCCGCGTCCCTTCGCTCTGACACGGATGTTCACGCCAGGGCATTTGCTTTCGACTCTGACCGTAGCTGCCGCATTTGACGCGGGCATTGCCACGCCGAGCAGCGAGCTTTTCACAGATGCCTCGGAGGCGTTCTACTATCAGTACAAGCTTCCGGGGGACGGCGGTCATATTTGGGAGTCTACCCTCACTGTGTCTAACGCCCTCGTCTACTCCTCCAATGTCGTGCTTGCTAAACTTGGAATACTCGTTGGGCGAGATAGGGAGTATGATGTCTTGAACAAGTTTGGCATTGGCACTAGGTCTGGCATCGGCTTTTCTGGCGAGCCGGTGGGGCGACTGCTTCCCCCGGACAGATGGTGCAGTCAGCAAAAGACGAGAATCCCGATTGGCCAGGGCGTGGAGGTTCCATCCATTCAGGTTTCCCGTGCCTACGCGACTCTGGCCAATCATGGGGAGAGGGTCGATCCGTATGTCGTCAAGAGGATTGTCAACGCATCCGGCGATACGCTGTACGAACACGTCGCCGCGACGAACAAGGTGCGGGCGGTTTCGCGCGAGGCTGCGGACAGCACGTGCGGGATCCTTGAAGGAGCGGTGAAGACTGACGACCTCAAGGGAATGGACGGCATTCACGATGAAGACCCGCCCGCCATTGCAAAGGCACTTGTGCCGCCAAGGGCTGCGGGGCGGCGCGCGGCGGTCAAGGGAGTCCGTATCGCGGGCAAGACTTCCACGGCGCAACGCATGAAGCCTGATTCCTATGAGTACTACTTTGACAGATATATCGCAAGCTTCGCCGGCTTCTTCCCGGCTGATGCGCCCGAATATGTGCTTGTTGTCTGCTACGAGACAAAGCGCGTCGATGGCGTTCCGTACCTTCATCAAGGCGGAGGCAGGCCGGCGATGGCGTTCGCCGAGACTGTCAGGAAAATGGGCTACGGCAGCCTTGATGATGGTATAATTACAGTGCAAGGAAATGAAAGGTGAAGAACGACAGCATAAGCAAGCGCATCAGGCATCGTGAGGACATGTTCCTCCGCCGGCTCTTCGGCATCCTGGCGAGGATGGCAAAGGTCGATGGTAAGGTCGATGCCTGGGAAGTGAATGCGGCGGTGGGCGCATTTGCGCGTTTCCCGCGCGCAGCGGCTCGACGCAAGTTTTGCGTGTCCGTATTCAATTCCTCGAAGAACGGGCGGACGCCGCTTCGTACCATCGCCGCCGAGTTCGAGAAGAAGTGGGCAGCGCCGGAAGATTGTCTCGCTGTATATGAACTGCTCTGGGACATTGCCTGCGCAAAGGGCGTGCTCCGGCCCTCGCATAAGAATGCCCTGCGTGATCTGTGCGTTCCACTTGGACTGCCGCCAAACTATTTCACGTTCTTCTATCGCAGGCGCTGCGCGTCTTTCCGGGAAGTCGCAGATGACGATCCGCGCAGCGAGGCGCATAAGGGCCGCAGGTCGTCGCGACAAAAGCGGAATACTGAGCAAGGGAAGAAATCCGAACGGCGAAGGCAACCGCCGCCGCCTAAAACCCCGCTGCAGGAGGCATACGATCTTCTCGGCTGCCGCAGTTCCGATACAAACGATGTGTTGCGCCGGGCCTACCGTGAGGCGGCTAAGCGCCACCATCCCGACATGTTGCGGGCGAGAGGATGCTCGGAACGTCAGATATGCGAGGCGTGTGAAACGATGAGCCGCATCAATGCCGCATGGGAAGTGATTTGCAATGAACGGAAGTTGTGATTTACGGAACCAAGAGATATCCAAGGTTGCGCCAGCGGCATCCGTCAAGCGGAAAGACATGAAGACGGCGGAACTGTCGGCAACGATGGAAGAAATGGCGAACAAAATATGATAGAATACGTGTCAGTTGAAAGCTCTTAAGGGGATAGTTTGGAAGTGGACAAGAACGCGAACCTGATTCTGACGGGCTGGGGATATGCGGAATACGTGGCCTCGGCGGCGGCGGCGCTCAAGGCGCTTGGCGGCAGGGCGGACGTGTGCGGCGTGAGCCGGAGGCGTCTTCCGGAACTGCTTTCGGAAATCGCCGCGGAACGCGGAGCGCCGAGATGGTCGCACATCTACATGCTGGGGTTGGCGCTGGACGGCGATCCGAATGCGCTTTCGGCCGCCCTGGCAAAGCTGAAGGCGAAGAAGGTGTCGGTGACATGGATCAGCGTGCTTGAGATGCCGGATGATGTCTCCGAGTTGCTGAAGGGGATTGTGGAGGCGCGCGTCTTTGACGCTTCGCTCCTTGAGGCTGTCGGGCAGTCGTTCGGCGTGGACGTCGAGCAGTTCAAGCCTTTCCTCAAGGAGCCGAAGCGCGTCTCGGCGGATGTACGAGCCTATTTTGAGCTGATTGACGCGGCGCAGTTCTATTACCGCAACTACCAGGACGAATTGCTCTATGCGACGACAGCCCGGTATCTCGCGAACGGAGTGAAGCCCTGCGCGTGGGAGCCGTCCGTCAAGGCCGCCGTCGAGCATTATGACCGTTATGGCGGACGCGAGCTTCGCGGCAAGAGCCGCGTTATGACGCTGCTGCAGGAGCGCATCAACCGCGTGGCGGCGCACGAGCACGCGCGCGTCCTCATTCTCGGCGAGAGCGGCACCGGCAAGGAGACGGTCGCCCAGCAGATCCATACGAAGAGCCCGAGATGCAAGATGCCTTTCATCTCGTTCAACTGCGCCAGCGTGACGAAAGACCTTCTGGAGGACAGGTTCTTCGGGCACGAGAAAGGCGCGTTTACGAATGCCATCGAGCGGACTGACGGGCTTTTCCTCCTTGCGGACGGCGGGACGCTCTTCCTTGACGAGATCGGGGAGATGCCGGTCGACGTCCAGGCGCTTTTGCTGCGCGTTCTCGAAGGCGGACGGTTCATGCGCGTTGGCGGCAAGGAAGAGCTGCGGTGCGACGTGCGGCTCGTCACGGCCACGAACCGCGATCTTCCAGCGCTCGTCAAGGAGGGCAGGTTCCGCGAAGAACTGTATCAGCGGCTGAACGTCGTGCAGTTGAGAACGCCGTCCCTGCGTGAGCACAAGGAAGACATTCCCGTCATAGCCAACGCCTGGTGGCGCAAGTTCCACAACAACCATGTGCTGCAGAAGGAGCAGATCGCCGCGCTGATGGATTACGACTATCCCGGCAACGTGCGCGAACTCATCAACATTCTCGACCGTGCGACGGCGTTGGAGGAGGATGATTTCGAGCTTGTCATGCGCGAGCACAAGGAAATGAACGCAGGGCTTTCAACCGACCTGGAGGTGAAGTCCGGGCGAATCCCCGACAGGCTTGAAGATGCGGTCCGCCTCCACGTTCGGAGGGTGTACGAGAAGTACGGCCAGAACCTCTCCCGTGCCGCTGAAGCGCTTGACATCAGCCGCAACACAGTGAGGAAGTATCTGTAGGGGGGGGCAACTTTTGTCGCGATCACAGCGGCAATCCAAAAGCTCGTGAAATTTGCTCGCGCCATAGGCGTCGGGTTGCCCGGCGAGCGTAGCGAGGAGCCTTGCGAAGCAAGGTCACAAGAGGCCGAGCGGGCGGCGAGAACATTGCACCGATCCTGTGGTGTGAACGCTCACAATCTGACCGCCTGATAAAATCCTGAATGGCAAACGGCTGGGAAACCATGTGTTTCCCAGCTTTCTCGTTGTTGGCACGGAGATTGCTATTGGTATGGCGATGAAATTTGAGGCGCAAGGCAGTATGACCAGAATCTTGTCAGTTCCGAGTGGAATTGCAGTGGCGGCGAGTCGCCGTCCTCGCCCGGCATCTGCCGATTTTCAAACTACGCAGCGTGTTTGGCGACGGACTATCGCGGTCTATACGCACCCGCGTCGTCGCGGTGGACGTTTGCCCACTTCGTGGGCGATAGTCCTACCGCACCTTCCGGGGGATGCGTCTATCCTCGCGAGATTCCTGCCAAACACTTGCTCCCGTTTGAACATTCGTGGGTGGTCCTCTGCTGTCTTGCGCCTTTTCTCTTTTCTTCGTGGGAGGAAGTGTAATGGTCAGATTTCCTGATGGTAGCCTTTCAATTGCGACAGTCGAAGCAATTGCTGATGTTCTTCAGGTGTCGCCCAAGTTTCTATACTATCTTTCCAACAACGTCGGCAAGCACTATCGCATAACGAAGATCCCGAAGAAGAACGGGAAGTTTCGGACGATCGAGGCACCTGATTCTTACCTAAAACACATCCAAAGGATGATTCTCGACAATCTCCTTCCACAGTCGGTAGGGGAAATAGCAACGGCTTTCGAGCCTGGCGTGGGGTTGATGGACAATGTCGTCCAGCACGTTGGCAATCCGGTTGTGCTGGCGCTCGATCTCAAGGACTTCTTTCCGTCGCTACGGTTGCACAGAATCGTTCGCGTTCTAAGGGAACTTGATTTCCCGCGCGCCTCCGCCGTTTTGCTCGCAAAACTGTGTACACTGAACGGGCATTTGCCGCAAGGCGCCCCTACAAGTCCTCATCTTGCGAATCTTGCGATGCGTACCTTTGACGACCGATTGTCACTCCTTTGCAGACAGGAGAATCTTGCCGTTACCAGATATGCCGACGACATCACCATCTCAGGAAATATTGATAGGCATTGTGCGGAATCTCTGATTGCGTCGTGCAGAGTAATGCTGAAGGAAATTGGACTGCGCATAAACTACAGGAAGTTGCGCATTCTTCGCCAAAACGCCCGCCAGGAGGTGACAGGCGTGGTTGTAAACGAAAAGCCTTCCGTGCCTCGTCACATCCGCAGGGAACTGCGCAAGAAAATGTACTATCTTCGCCGACATGGGGTTGTCGGCTACGAACCTGTGACTTTGGAAGCATTGCGTTCGTTGTTGGGCTCCGTGATGTTTGTGAACTACGTCGATCCGGACAACTTTGAATTCCGTCAATACGCGGAGGAGCTGAAGGTCAGAATCAAGGAGTGCGCTTGATGGCGAGCGTGAAGTACGACAAGAGCGATGTCGTGACGCTTTCGTGGCTGGAACAGCTGCGATTGCGTCCCGGGATGTACATTGGTGAAATCGGCGACGGTTCCGGTTACCACGACTGCGTCTATGTGCTGTTGAAGGAAATCGTGGACAACGCCGTGGACGAGTTCATCATGGGTGCTGGGCGTCAGGTTGACGTGACAGTCGATTACAAGACGGGTGCGATGAGCGTTCAGGACTACGGGCGCGGCGTCCCCATCGGCACGCTGGCGGATTGTGTCGGCACCATGAACACGAGCGCAAAGTACAAGAAGCGCGCGTTCCAGTTCTCCGCAGGCATGAACGGCGTCGGGTCGAAGGCCGTGAATGCGCTTTCTGAACATTTTGAGGCGCGTACTGTTCGCGGCGGGCAATGCGAAGAGGTTGTGTTCGAGAAAGGCATTCTCGTCTCGAAACGGAGGGGAAAGTGTGCTGTTGGAGAACATGACGGGACGCGAATCGCATGGCGTCCCGATACGTCTCTTCTGCCACGCTTCACGGTTAGGGAGGAACATGTCGTCCGCCGCATCCGAATGTACGCTTACGTCAATCCGGGGCTTAAGTTCGTCCTGAACGGGCAGGAAATCGTCCAGCCTGGAGGATTTGAGAACTTAATGAAGGACGAGCTGAAGTCCGCCGTGCTGTACCGTCCGTTCCACATCAAGGGCAAGATGCTCGAGATTCTCTTCACGCATACTGCGCAGTACAGCGACGAGTACCACACATTTGTCAACGGGCAGTACACGACCGACGGCGGAACGCATCTCACGGCGTTCAAGGAGGCCTTGACCAAGGCTCTGAACGACTACGATCCCAGGAAGAAGTTTGACGGCGATGACGTGCGCGAGGGGATATTCGCCTGCATCGCAATCCGAATGAACGATCCGCACTTCATCGGGCAGACGAAGGTGAAGCTCGCCGAACAGGACAAGCGGAGCGGATGGGTTCAGGAGTGGAAGAAAGAGATTCTCGCCGCATTGCACCGTGCGCCGGATGAGACGGCGAAACTGCTGGCGAAGGTGGAGGAGACGGCCAAGCTGCACGGCCAGATGAGCGAGATCAAGAAAAAGGCGAAAAAGCTGTCCGCCGCTTCCGCGCTGAACATCCGCAAGCTGGAGGACTGCCGCGAACACCTGCGTCTCGACCGGAAGGGCGACAAAAGGGGATGGGGCGAGGAAACGATGCTATTCCTGACCGAAGGCGATTCCGCAGGCGGCACGGTGAGCCGTGCGCGCGACGCCCGCTACCAGGCCGTCTATCCGCTGCGCGGCAAGGTCAAGAACATGACGGGGGCAGGGCGGAATGCGATTGTCGATAACGCGGAACTGTACAACATGGTTCGCGCCTTGGGCATTCAGGACGATCTTGCCCATTTGCGGTACGGGAAGATCGTGTTCGCAACGGATGCCGACGTGGACGGCCTGCACATTCGGAACCTGCTGATCACGTTCTTCATGCGGTTCTTCCGGGAAATTGTCGCCGACGGGCGCGTGTACATCCTCGAAACACCGCTCTATCGAGTCCGCAAGGACAAGGGGAAGGACAAGGAGATTGTCTATTGCTATTCGGATGCAGAGCGCGATGCCGCGCTTGCCCGCTTGGGCGCGGGTGCCGAGCTTACGCGCTTCAAGGGACTCGGAGAGATACAGCCGGAGGATTTCACCGCGTTCATCGGCAAGGACATCCGCCTGCAACCGGTCATCTGCACACAGGACAGGAATCCCGACAAGTCGCTCGCGTTCTACATGGGTGATAACACCCCTGAAAGGCGCGACTACATCATGAACAACATTGTCTGCACGGAGAATGACTTTGAATAAGGAACCACCAAGCCTCTTTGACGCCCCCGACCTATTCGCCGACGTGCCGACTGGACAGCCCGACATGGAAGCGGGAACGCATGGCGGACTGACCGGGGCTGGCCCGTTGACGGAGCAGCTCGACCAGAACTTCATGCAGTATGCGCGATACGTTATTGGATCGCGGGCGATACCGGCCATCGAGGACGGTCTAAAGCCCGTCCAGAGGCGAATCCTGCACGCGATGCGCGAGATCGATAACGGAAGTCTCATGAAGCTGCCGCGCGTAATCGGGCGCGTGAGCTGCTACCATCCGCACGGCGACGCGTCAATCGGGCCGTCGCTCGTTGTTCTCGCCAACAGGCTCTGGGGCAAGGGGATGGGCTATCTGATCGAGGGGCAGGGAAATTTCGGCAACCTCTACACCGGCGCACAGGCGGCCGCGCCGCGCTATCTGGAATGCCGTCTGACCAAGTTGGCCAAGGAGCAGATATTCAATCCGAAAACGACCGACTACGTGCCGAGCTATGATGGAGTCTGCAAGGAGCCTGTCTTTCTGCCGTCCAAGTTGCCGCTTCTGCTGATGATGGGAGCAGAGGGCGTGGCCGTGGGGTTGTCCACATCGGTTCTGCCGCACAACTTTCCCGAACTCCTGCAGGCGGAGATCGACATTCTGCGCAAGAAGCGCGTCAGTCTCGTGCCTGACTTCCAGCTTGGCGGCGTCATGGATGCCACGGAGTACGATGACGGACTTGGGCGCGTGAAGGTTCGCGCCGTGATCGACAAGGACGGGAAGAACCGGCTTGTCCTCCGCCAACTGCCCTGGGGTGAAACGACGGACTCTATCATTGAAAGCATACGTCAGGCTGTCGAAAAGAAACATCTTCAGATCAAGGGAATACAGAACCTCACGTCGCAGGACGTCGAGATTGTCTTGATGCTTTCGCCAGGAGCCGATCCTGACAAGGTGGTTGAGGCTCTTTATGCATTTACAACGTGCCAGAAGAGTCTCGTTTCGCGTCCTGTCGTGCTGAAAGGCGGTCGCCCTGTCGTGATGCGCGTCTCGAAGATGCTAAAGGAGAATGTCGAGCGGCTCGTCGCGTTGACAAAGCGGGAGTTCGAGATTCGGTTGGGTGAGCTGGACGAGGCGTATCACGCCAAGACGCTCGACCAGATATTCGTCGAAGAGCGCATCTACAAGCGCATTGAGGAGGAAGAGACGGAAGAGGCCGTCGAGAAGGCCGTGATAGACGGCTTCAAACCGTACTTACACAAGATTCGGCGCAAGGCAATAACGTCAGAAGACGTCAAACGGCTGCTTGAGGTGAAGATACGCAGAATCTCGCGCTTCGACATACGCAAGAACCAGCATGAGCTTGATGAGATCGCGGCAAAGGAAGACGAGGTGCGCAAGAATCTCAAGGGGCTTGTGACATACGTCATAGCGTATCTGAAAGGATTGCTCAGGGAATATGCCAAGAAATACCCGCGCCGGACAGTTGTCGCGGACGGGGCTTTTGCGAAGACGGACATCAGAGCCATAACGTCTTCCGACGTGTCTGTTCGCTACGACCGGGAGAACCGCTTGATTGGATGTGCCCTGAAAGGCGGTGAAGAACTATTCAAGTGTTCAGGTCTCGACAAGTTACTTTTCCTGTGGAAGGACGGGCGATACAGGATGATGCCACCACCGAACAAGTTGTTCGTGGACGCCGATTTCGACAGGGTGTTCATGCTCGACAAGGACAAGGTATTCACCTGCGTATACGAAGAACCCCAGTACGGTCATTCCTACGTGAAAAGGTTTACTTTCGGAGGGATGATCCAGAACAAAGAGTATCGCCTTGCGCCGCCGAAATCAAAAATTCTGCTCTTTCAGGAAGATACGCCAGAGCGACTGTATGTCAAGTTCAAGCCAGCAAAGGGGCAACGCGTACACCAGGCGTTCTTTGACCCTGCGGAAGCCACCGTGCGACGAGCGTCTGCACGGGGCTTGCAGATGACAACCAAGCCAATCGCAAGGATATCGTCTGCGAAGCCAAACTGGTGGAACGATGCCGAAGGTGAATCCAGAGGTGGATTGTTCTGAAATCTAAAACTACAATAGATGGATGGTATGATGAATTACGATGACTATTTGTGCGACATGAAAAGATTGTGCGGAGGTAAATGGCCGCACGACAACAAGCTTTCACCGATGCCTATCTTCCAGCGCCGTAGAGTCAACGAAAGAATCGCTGGTATGCGTATGTATGAGGTCTGTGCCCATGTCGATGTGTTTGACAAAGCTGGGCGACTCGATATGTGCCTTTTCGATGTGTTGGAAATCTATGCCGTAAAGCGATCCAACGCATGGGAAATCGCACACAAAGAATTCAATGCCATGAAAGCAAATGCCACTCAATCAGGCATGGCTTTGTCAATCGGGCAAACGAGCATCAAATGCTTTGATAAAGGAGAAAAGACATGACAGAGACGAATGCGACAAACGAATACTGCTGCACATGCCAAAGCTGGCATGGGGAGCGGCGATACGATCCGAGGCGCGGCAAGGTGAAGTACGAGAATCGTGCGCCATCCATTCCGTGCAACATGAACTACCGCAAGCCCGGTGCCTGCTCAAAAGGCAATTGCAAGGGTTACGTTCGCTGGGTGGAACTTGGATGAAGTAGAAGGATTTGGTAAAAATGAAGGACATAGATGTTGCAGACATTCAGGCGGCTGTTGCCCGAAAATTCTCAGTCACTCCAAAACAAATGCTTTCAAGATATCGGAATCAAAAGTATATTGTCCCTTGCCAGATTGCAATGTACATTGCGAGAATGCATACGACAAAGAGCCTTCCAGAGATTGCAGCATCGTTTGATAGAACACACGCCTCAGTCCTTTACGGCATCGCAACAATAAAAAAACACCTTGCGGAGAATCCAAGCCTCACCTCAACAGTATCATGTATTCTGGATGAACTTGAAGCTAAAAAGGAGAAAACAAAAAGGAAAATCGAAATGAATTTCAACGAAACAAAACATCGGTTTGGAGATGTAGCGACAAAGCTACAGGCGGCGTTGGCATTAAATGATGTCTTTGTCCAGGTCATTTCATCGGGACAGAACGGACGTTTTACGCAAGTAACCGTCAAAATGTCATCCAGCAACATCAAGTGGCTGCGTGAAAACAAGGCCACGGTTCTTAAGGAAATCGAAGGCGAGTCTATTCGGGTGGTGGAATCGAACAATGGGATTGCATTTGTTGAGGTGGGCTTGCCATTTGAGCGATGGAAGGACGTGTCATATCATGATGTAATGTTCGACGTTTTCTATAGTAAGACCCAGGCGGAAGATATGGCTTTACCGGTCATATTTGGAGTGATGCCAAATGGTGAAATTATCACCCGTGATCTTGCGCGGATGCCTCATCTGCTGATCGGAGGGCTTACTGGGACCGGCAAGTCTGTGTTCTTGAATTCTCTTGTTTGTTCGCTCGTGCAGAACCGTTCGCCTGAACAAGTGCGATTCGTCTTAATGGACCCTAAACGGGTGGAGTTCATGGGGTATGCGAACTTGCCGCATCTGTATTCGCCTATTGTTCACGAGCCAGAACAGGGTATAACGATGTTGAAATATGTCGAAGCCGAAATGGATAGACGGCTGGCGTTGTTTGGCGAGAAAGGATGCCGAAACATTGCGGACTTCAAGAAGACAGATGAGGGGGCGAGTTTGCCATACCTTATTGTTGTGGTTGACGAACTTTCCGATTTCATGCTTGGCGCTGTCGGTGTTTTTGAATCGACTGCAAGCCGGATTGCTGCGATAGGAAGGTCGGCGGGTGTACATCTTGTAATAACCACTTCTCGACCTGACGCGAAAGTCGCGTCGTGTAGCCTGAAAGCAAACATTCCGGGTAGGATTGCATTTAGGGTCTGCCAGCAGATAGATTCGATGACGCTTTTAGACGAATACGGGGCGGAGGAACTTCTTGGGGGTGGCGATGCTTTGCTTAAAGACCACAAAGGAGCAATTGTCCGATTGCAAGTCCCCTATATTCGAGACGAGGCGATCACACGTATTGTCGATTCGGCGATTGTGCGATATCCTGAACGGCACGTTGTAGCTGGACTTGCATTGGCTGTCGCCGAGAAGGAAGATTACGAGTCGATGTATGGACGGGCATTGGGTGTAGTCCGTACGACACGGCGGGCCTCGACATCGTGGCTCCAGCGGCAGTTGAGTATTGGATATAATGATGCAGCCCATGTCATGTCACTCCTTGAGGAGCGCGGTATAATCGGTCCAGCGAACGACAAGGGGCCACGCGAAATCCTTATTAAGGATGCTTGAGAAAGGATCGAACATGGAACGGAACGATGTCACGGTGTTTCAGCAATCGCTAATGGCCTGTGGCGATCCGGCCGAGATTGCTCGGAAGGTGAAGCTTGCGTTCAAGAAGATGCCGGGTGAGATGGCGCTTGCTTGCTTCGCAAAAGTGATGACGGCTGATCTGCCGCATCCGATCAAAGTTGCCGTGTGGGATGCCGTCCGCTATTCGCACATCTGGTGGGGCGTTGATGAGGTGCTGAAAGGCCATGTGATGGAAAATCCCGTTGTGCAGCGGGCGTTTGCGGACACTGTTCCTATGCGCAAATGGATTGTTGATAACAAACGAGATGGATGGGAGCATGTATGCATGACGCTTTGGGGTGAGCATATGATCCATAAAGAGTTCTCCGAATTAAGCACGAAAAATCCTAGGATGAAGCCGTATATGCTGATACTCTTGACCACTTTTTTTGACGATAAGGATGCTGCTGCGGGCATTAGGGAGTACTTTTCGACGAAGGCGGATGTCGAGTTCATCACAAACTACGTGGACTGGCGCGGCAATAACATCCTCTGGTATCTTACTTACAGGGATGACCATAACAGGGATGACCAGAACGCGCAGGGTGGCTTCGCCTGTCCGTACATCGAACGCGAACTGTTGTGGCTTGGCGCAGACCCCAACCGTCGCAACAACATTGGCCTTTGCTGGAACGATGTAAGGCGGCACTTGATCAGGTCTGAGGTGTGACAAAGAAAAGGAATGAAAGATGGCAAATGAAGATAACCCAAAACCGGTCGGCACGGAAACTAAGGTGCCGTTCGATGACCTATGCGTAGAAGAGATTCGGCAACTGAAGATTGTCCGCGTCAAGTCCGTCCGCGAAGGGGAAGATCCTTCGTTCTCGTACAATTTCTGCCCGAGTACGCGTGGCTTGCCGGATGACTTCTTGGTCATGAACGGTATCACATGGAAGTCATGCGATGAAGCAACTGTATCGCGTACGATACGCAATTGGGTGCAACATTTGAGAGAGGAAAACGATCTCGTGGAGGTGTCTTCGTCCCCTGTCGGGATCTTGCGATTCACTCTGAACTTTCGTGGCGAGCACATCGCCTTGTGGTTCAATGCCTGGACTTCAACGACGGTTGTCATAGGCAGCGACGGCAAGGTGCGCAAGCCGCTTTTCGCGGCAGAGACAGAGTGATTTCTTCGCGCAAAACCACTTTGGTATGATATAATACTTACAGAATCAAACAGGGGGTGATGCCATGAGTGAATAATGCAAGTACTGCGGGCAGGAATATCGCGATGCGGCGACGCTTCTTCGCAATTCCTGCATGCACCATCCGGGAGGGCGCGGCAATCACGCTCTGTTCGAGGGCGACACTCGCGGCCCGTTCTACTGCGTACACTGTGGGCAGAAGTACACGAGCCTGCGGACTCTTCTTCTGAACACGTGCATACACAACCCGAACGGCCGCAACCACGAACCGTTCGACGGCGACGTTTCCGGCGATTTCACCTGCAAGTTCTGCGGGCGGACATTTAAGGATATTCGTACGATGGTCCTTAACACCTGTATCAAAAACCCAACTCGCGGCGGCCGCCACAGCCCGGCGAGGTAAAACGAAAGGAGAGACTTAATCATGAGTAAACTTTGGGAAACAGTAAAGAATTTGGTTGATGAGTTGAAAGACTTTTCCGGGAAGTCGTACCCGCATGGTATTTTTGTGTCACATCCATGTTCGCGTTATAGGAGTGCCAAGCAGAAGATTTTTTACTGTGGGCAGGACACATATTGGTGGCTAGACAAAGAAGTGGGGGGATTTGATGGAATGAAAAAACTTTTTCAATCTGGTGCGTGGCTGGAGTACAAGAAATTTAATTCGTGGCCTCATAAGGCCGATGACATATTATTATGGGGAAACAGGATGACTTTTTGGCCATTTGTTATAAAGTTCCATCTGTATCATACTAGGAAGAAGTTTTTTACATCAGTCTATGATATTGATGACGAAACGAAGAATGCATTAATGGAAATTGGATATGGTAATCTCCATTCGGTGGAAGTTCCTCATACTCTCACCAAAGAAGGGTGTGAGCCAGATGATTGGTCGAAATATCATGCAATCGCCATGGCATGTAAAAAGATTGACAAGCTGAAGTTCATACTTGACGAATATGAACCAGATGCAGTTGTTGTTTTATGTTGGAGTTGGTCCGAATCATCTTATTTTAATGGGTTGGAACCTGTATTCTACCCCCCGTATGAAAAAGATGATAGGCGATTTGCTTACTATACGTTTAAAGGATATAAAACAAAACTGATTTGTCTAGACCATCCGCAATCTCGAAAGTTCCCTAAGGGGGACTTTGAAGGAATGGTTCGATTAACTTCAAAGTTGTTGAAGAATTGGCCTTATAAAGCTTTGAAGGATTGAGTAGAAAAATGGCAGGGATGGTTTGATGTCGTGTTATGATGAGGAAGCCCCGGGGAGGTCAAGAAAATGGTAGCTCTCCCAATCGGTGGCACGACCAGAGTCCGCACCCTTTCAAGCTGATGTGAACACGCATGGTTATTGTTTGAAAAAGCGTTGAAATCTTGAGCGGCGGAAGGGTGTCTTCCGCCGTTTAAATCATGTTGGTATGGAGTTTGCTACGGATGGGGCGTGAACAAGTGTCAAAGAAGACTACCATGGGAAACCCAAGAATTTGGAATTACGATGAGATTGCTGAAAAGTTCGCGATGAACTGTATCGACATTGGCGAAGAGGCGATTCCTTTTATGCTAGAAGAGGCGCGGAAGCGGAAGGATGCGGATGTGATCGTGCATGTGGCAGAATGGTTTGAAGATAGGGATGACATCAAGCGGTATCTGGAATTGGCGATGGAAGCGGCAGAACTTGGTTCGCAGAAAGCCAACTTCTGGCTTGGGTACGAATATCGCTCAGGAGAGAATCTGCCCCGCGATTATGAGAAGGCATACGAATGTTTCATCAAAGGGAAAGAGGTTGATTGGGTTCCGATTGATCTTGAGGAGAATGCAGAAATCATGGATGGCAATGGCGGCGAGGTGACGGCGGAAACCTTGTTGTTGCATGGTGATATTGATTGGTGGCTGTTCTTGTTCAAGAAACATCCCACTCGAGCACTGAAATGCGGGTTGGCAGATTGGTACATGAAGCAGGGTGGTGATGAGAATCGCGAAAAGGCACTGAAGTTGTTTGAGGAATCGGCGAACGAGGGGTTTGAGTTTGCGTTCGTTTCGCTGATCAAAGTCTACTCCGAGGAGTTTAAGGATATTGAGAAGGGTAAATATTGGTTCTACAAAGCCGAAGAACATGGATTTGACGAATCGGTCTTTGCGGATCAACTTGGAGTGGAGAGTCTTGAGTGCAGGAAATTGAAAGTAGCGGCTGACAATGGGGATTGTCGAGCTGCAGGGAAGCTGGCGTGTGCGTATTTGCATGGCGGATATGGCGATTGTGTGTGTTGTGCTAAAGATGAGGCGTTAGCACGTCATTACGGGATATTGGCGGGCGCGGAGGAAGATGGCGTAGATGAGTTGGTTATGGGATTGGATGGTATGAATCTGGAGGATCAGCTGTTTTTGAGCGAGGTGGCGAAGTAATTGTTGGATGATAGTGATGGTCTCATGCAAGAGGACGTGTCGGCGGAAGAGCGCGGGGAGTTCCATGTCGACGTTATGTCCATAATTTGATCAGCTGGTAAAGAAGTGGTCAGCGGTGGACTGGGGAATGGTGTGTTTCCCGGCCTTTGGGGTGTTGGCATGGAATCTGCCATTGTTTTCCGGAGGGAGGGCTAATGAACGGGTTGATGTTTTACACGATGTGCGTGGGCGGCTGGGCTGAGGTCGTCCGGAGGGAGATGATGTAAAATGATATAATACAAAACACCGATGAAAAAACAGAGGAAACAGAATAAGGGCCTGAAGAGGGAGAAGTCTCGTCGGGATATGGCGAAGAAGGGCGGGAGCCCGATGAAGCAGGACGTCAAGATCAAGACTCCCGAGGACAGGCTTCTTTGGAAGATCGTCGGCGTGGCGCTTATGGCTTTCGCCGCTTTTCTCGCTGTTGCGCTTGCTTCATACGACTGGCAAGCCGCGACAGTGAAAGGTTCTGCCGGTGCGAACGGAAACCTCGTCGGCGTCGTCGGCAACACATTTGCGCATTGGGGATACATTGCGTTCGGATTCGCCGCGTGGTGCATTCCGTTCGCGCTTCTTGTCGGCTCCCTAAAGGTCCTTGCCCCGTTCCCGAAGGATGCGGAGGAGATTCCGAATCGGAGAATCGTCCTGAGGATTGCCGGACTCTGCCTCATGGCTTTTGCCGTGACAGGGCTATTTCAGCTTGCAGGAAAGTGGACATGGGTTCAGAATCTGGCGTCAATCCTGCATATCGGCAATGACGCCGGCGGCAAGGTCGGATACTGGTTCATGACATGCGGACTCGAGAAATGCGTCGCGGCGTTTGGAGCGACGTTCCTCACGCTGGGTATTCTTGCGGTCGCCGTGTGCATGGCGGTCGGGCTCACAACCGTGCGCGGCTGGCTATCCGATCTCGCCGAGATGGATTGGTCGTCGTTGCTTGGGCCGTGGACGGCAGGCGACGGCGAGCCGGGCGAAGCGAACGCGCCGCACGGTTCGCCGCCAAAGAACACCACCGGCGAAAGGCCTCCAGAGGCAACGCCGCCGCCGCTTCGGGTCCCGAAGGAGAGGCCGCAGAAGATCAAGTTCCCCGTGGACGGCAATCTCCCGGGGCTTAACCTGCTCGATCCGTTGCCTCAGCGCCAAGGCAAGACAGGCGAGGCCGAGGAGACGGGTGTGAAGCTGATGGAGACGCTCAAGGTCTTCGGCGTCGATGCGGAACTTGCAAACACGATCGAAGGTCCGGTTGTTACGCAATATGCGGTGACGCCCGCCCCCGGCCAGCCAGTGAAGCGCATCACGGGCCTTACGCGCGACCTCCAGCGCGCGCTCAAGGCGAAGACAATACGCATTTTTGCTCCTATCCCCGGCGAGGACACGGTCGGGATCCAGATTCCAAACCGGATGCGCGAGATGGTTACGTTCCGAGAGATTGCCGAGTCTGCGGAGTGGCAGAACAACGCGACATGGCCGAAGGGCGGCTCGCCGAAGATCCCCGTTCCTCTCCTGCTTGGAAAGAACGTCGCAGGCGAAGAGGTGGTGGAAGACCTCTCGAAGATGCCGCACCTTCTTGTGGCCGGTGCGTCTGGCAAGGGGAAGTCCGTCTGCCTGAGCGCCATCATCAACGGATTCCTCATGTGCCGCACGCCGGAGCAGCTGAGGCTGATCCTCGTCGATCCGAAGGGAGGCACGGAGTTCAAGGTGTACGAGAAGCTTCCGCACCTTCTCGTCCCCGTGGTGACGGACGTGAAGCAGGTCGTCGTCGCGCTCCGCTGGGCTGCGAACGAGATGGCGCGGCGGCAGAAGATAATCGCCGATGCCGGGACGAGCGACATACGCGAGTACAACGCCGCCGCAAAAGACGAGCGCATGCCGTACATCGTGGTCGTGATCGACGAGCTTGCCGACATCATGATCCTGGCGAAGCGCGACGTGGAGCCTGTCCTGAGCCGGTTGATGGCGCTCGCACGTGCGACCGGCATACACCTGATTCTAGCAACGCAGCGTCCGGACGTGCAGGTGATTTCGGGGACGATCAAGGCGAACATTCCGGGCCGCGTGGCGTTCGCCACCACCAACGCGACCGACTCGCGCACGATTCTCGACGAGAGCGGCGCGGAGACGCTGATTGGAGACGGCGATATGCTCTATCGGGCGTCTGACGGGTTGACGGTCCGTGCGCAAGGGGCGTTCGTGAGCCGTGGCGAGAAGAACCGAATAGTCGAGTTCGCCGTCCGGCAATGGCCGTCGGTGATGGACGAGGACCTGAAGGATCAACTTGAACACGCCAACGACGACGAGGGGGATGCTCCTTCTGGCGTTGACAGCAATGTGGGCGAGGAGGAATACGAGCGGGCGAAGGCGATCGTGATCGAGGCGAACCGTGCGTCCATCTCGATGCTGCAGCAGCGCATGGGAGTTGGCTACAACCACGCCTCGCGGATCATCGATCTCCTGGAGCGCCGCGGCGTGATAGGTCCGCATCGCGGTGCCGGCCCCCGCGAAGTCCTGGCGACCGAATGACATTTTATCTCCCGCAGAGGACGCAGAGAGAGGCGCGATGAAAGATTTGAAAGAGATTACCGGGATTGTCGTGGATGCGGCAATAAAGATACATCGGGAATTTGGCCCTGGGTTGTTGGAATCAGTGTATGAAAAGATTCTGATGTCAGAGCTGGAATCTCGAGGGTTGTGTGTAGAGTGTCAAAAGTCATTGTCTCTGACATATGCTGGGCGAACCTTCCCAGATGCTTATCGTGTAGATATGCTTGTCGAAGGATGTGTTATACTAGAGTTGAAGTCAACTGCACAGATGGCCCCAGTGTTTCCCAAACAACTTAGGACTTATCTGGTCCTTTCAAAACTTGAAGTCGGACTACTGCTCAACTTTGGCATGAACACCATGAAAGAGGGTATTATCCGAGTCGTCAACAACTACAAGCCTCAATCCGCCCCACCCTCTGTGTCCTCTGCGCTCTCTGCGGGAGGAAGCGGCACACGCACCCCACCCCCATCCTCTGCGCTCTCTGCGGGAGGATGACGGCACACGCACCCCACTCTCAACCTCTGCGCTCTCTGCGGGAGGAAACACAGGAGAACAGTTATGATCAAGATAATCCAAGGCGATATAACGACGCTGGCGGTGGATGCAATCGTCAACGCGGCGAACCAGGTGATGCTGGGAGGCGGCGGAGTGGATGGAGCGATCCATCGCGCGGCGGGGCACGAGCTTTACGAGGCATGCCTAACGATGCCCGAAGTGAGGCCCGGTGTTCGCTGTCCGACTGGCGAGGCGCGTATCACGCCTGGCTTCAGGCTGCCCGCGAAGTTTGTCATTCACACCGTCGGCCCGGTCTATCGCGACGGTCAGCATGGGGAGCCGGAGAAGCTCGCCGCCTGCTATCGCAACTCGCTTGCGCTTGCCGCAGAGAACGGCTGCCATTCCATCGCCTTCCCCTGCATCTCCACGGGTATCTACGGCTACCCGAAAGAGGAAGCTGCCGCAATCGCGGTAAGTGAGGTGCAAGCGTTTTTGTCTCCCGCAGAGAGTGCAGAGGACGCAGAGGGGGAGGGCCGTGCTCCGTCGCGGCCGCTTATGGAAATCATCTTCTGTTGCTTCTTGGAGCGCGACAAGCGGGTGTATGAGAATCTTATCGGCAAGAGTGCATAAACGTTCTAACGAAAGGAGAATCAAGAATGCTAGTGCGTATAGGATGCATGTATGCCGACGATTGGGACTTCAACGATTATGAAGAAGGCGAGCGGATTGAGATTGGTCGAGATGCGATATCCGCCAATTTCTTGATTCTTGAAGACGAGGATCAGGACGAGGCACTTGACGGCCGTGAGGGCGAGTTGTCAAAGAGCTTCGACTATGAACTTCACGGTGGACAACTCTGCGCCATCGTCGATGGCGAGTTCGTGCCGTGTGAAGACGACATCGGATTTGAATACTACCTCCGCAAGAGAGATGGCGAGGAAGTGTAATCCACGTTTCCCATTGTGACAAACAAAACCAGAAAGGTGACTTCAAATGAACTATTACGTTATTTCCCCCAATGTATGGAACGATGGTGAAATCAAGTCTCATATTGATTTCATGTGCCGTAGCCATGTTGTATGTATGGGATGGGACAAAGATAAGAAGCATGGATGGGATTTTGCCAACAAGATACAACCGGGCGATTGCGTAATTGTTGCGAGAAGGAAGTGTTGGAAGTGGACGGTTTTCTTTGCTGGCATTGTGGATGGAATAGCTAAGTATGGCGATGAGAACGGCGAACACTACACCATGTGCCGAGATATTAGGACATTTGTAGATCTTCGCGATTGTAGTGTTGTTGAGTTTAGCGTTGGTATGACAGGATATGCAAGAAAGAATCCTGGATCACTATTCCAATTGCACGAAGGGAATGTCGCAGATAATAAGTTTATTCGGAGCATTGACAGAGTGCTCTTCAACGCCGAAAAACAGCGTTCTTTTACAATCAAGGAGATTTCCAATTGGAGAATAAATGGGCGGGTCGCCATTCCTTCGCTACAACGTGGACTGGTCTGGAATCCGAATCAAGTTGAACTTCTTTGGGATTCCATTCTGCGTGGATTTCCCATTGGTGCATTTGTCTTTTCGGATGCAGACAAGACATCTCAGCAACGTACTTCTAGTACGCATGAAGATGCCGAGTATTTTCTTCTTGATGGGCAACAGCGTGCCAATGCGATTACCTTGGCGTTTGAAACAACTGAATCGGCAGAAAAAGCTAAATCGTCGATGCAAACCAGGCTGTGGGTTGATTTGATGCCAAATATGCCCACTACGCGGCGCTTTATGGTAAAGGTAACAACGAAATCGCATCCTTGGGGATACAAAAATAATGATAATTGCGATATCCTTCCGGTTTCGGAAATACGCGAGGCAATTCGGAAATTCACGCAGAGGAGTTTCGGCGAAGTCAAGAGCATTGATGTCTCGGAACTAGACCTTATGAAAACATGGCCCGTTCAGGCGGGTTGCCCAATTCCTCTGTCTGCCATTCTCCATTTCTTCGATTTTCATGGTTACGACTACAAACTATTTAGAGACAAAATTCACGAGTGGCTTCAGTCGAAGGAAAACTTATCAGCCAAGTATCCCGCTTCAATGATCGGTATAATTGATGATGAGATCAAGAAATGGCATTCTGCGCTTAGTGAGTTGCCTAAGTACCGCATTTTCGCGAATATCTTACCACAACAAACTATTGAAACTGAAGATGGTGAAACGAGAGAGGAAGAGGGAACTAATCTTGAGAGTCTATTTACCCGTCTAAACACTTTGGGCACAAAAATATCTCCTTATGACTTGAGATATTCAGCAATAAAAGCATATTGGGGTGGTCTTAAGGAGGAGAATGACCGCATAGCTCGGACAATAATGCCCGGAGCCAACCTTGCCATCTTTGCATTCCGTCTCGCTTTGAGTATTGCTACAGAGAAAGCAAAAAAGGAAGGCACGTTCGTAAAACTGGCTGATGTGCCGACAATTTCACGCATTCGAAAGCTCGGCCTCGGGAAAGACCTCGACAGTGTTGACTGCCATGCAAGAACTATCATTTTGGACGAGTTATATGCTGGTCGCCTGGAACAAATTATCAATGACATTGAAAGCGCACTTGGTGTATACAGGAATGGCAGCACCGACGTTAGTGGACTACCACCTTTTCTGAGGACGTCAATTATATCGGGATCGCCAGAGGTCTATCTGTTCCTCATGGTTCTTGCCTACCACAAAGTGCTTAGTCTCGTCTCTCACGAGGTTATATGTGCTTTGGCAACTTATGTTCATTGGATGAGCATGGGGCCAAAGAAGGTTATTGTTGACGGCATCTACGAGCAACTACAAAGCAATGACTTCTCGGAAGTAGAAGTATGCTTGCGTAAGACTGTTGGCAACATGGTAGGTGCGAAGCTCTGTCCTCTTGTTGAGCTCAAATTAGGTGTTGATGAAAAGGGGGATCTGTCACCTCTCTGGAGCAAGCCTTTACATGCAGATTTTTATTTGCGAGTAAAGGACAATAAGGAATTACTCATTTTCGCAGAGCGTGAGTATTTCAATAAAAACTTCAAGTATGACCCTTCTCGGATCGACCTGAATGCAGGGCATAACAAGCCGTGGGACTATGATCATATCGTTCCACAGATATGGACCAGCAACAAAAAGGTCGGTGACTTCCGTCAGAACTGCAAATACTGGACTTGGACCATAGGCAATTATGCGGCTATCCCTTTTTCGATCAACAGAAGCAAGAACAGTCAGGAAGAATGGGACGAGTATTTAGAACATGCAGAGGAACTTCTGTTTGACAAACGAGTATCTCAGATAAAAAGTTGGTTTGTAAGAGACAACACTCTGGCACAACTCTTTTTTGATATTACCTCGCATCGGTTAGAATTGATTTATTCACACTGGCGCGACTTTGTAATCAAGGGTTTGGCTTTGCCAAATAACATGGACATTGTTGAGGTGCAAGACGAGCAGTAGACATAGGATTTTTTTGTACTTATAAATGACCACCTTTCTTTCCAATCGCTCCATCTACGAGTCTGTCATCTGCGGGATTGTGCCGCAGGTGAAGGAAAGGTTATGGATTGCTACCGCGGATATCAAGGATATGTACGTCGAACCTCCGTCGCGCGTTTCACGCGCTATGGAGGTCAAGGCTGGCGGGCGGGATATGGTGCCGTTCTTGGAGGTGCTGGACGGATTGGTGAAGCGCGGGATCGAGGTGCGGCTTATCCATGCAAAAGACCCAGGACCGAACTGGCGGGACGACTTTGACCGCTATCCGACGCTTTGGACGGCGATGGAGCGAGTGCTTTGCCCGCGCGTTCATTTCAAGTGCATCATCGTGGATGGCGAGAAGGCGTACTTCGGCAGCGCGAACCTCACTGGCGCAGGGATGGGGGCAAAGTCCGAGCGCAAGCGCAACTTTGAGAACGGCGTTCTCACCGACGATCCAGCGCTCGTCGATCCACTCGTCGAGCAGTTCGATTCCGTCTGGCGGGGAGATTTCTGCCGCGAAAATTCGCCCGCGCCATAGGCGTCGGGTTGCCCGACGAGCGTAGCGAGGAGCCTTGCGTAGCAAGGTCGCAAGAGGCCGAGCGGGCGGCGAGAACATTGCACTGATCCTGTGGTGTGATGCGATTTATAATTTATCTCATGTAGTTGCTATATCCGTGGATAAATGCTAAAATATAAGACGTAATTTGAAGTTGGAGAAGCAACATATGAGGCCTAAAAAGACAATACTGCTGCCAAAGGCGGCTAAGTCTCTTCAGATTCTGGGGCAGAATCTGAAGCTTGCCCGCATTCGCAGACGTATCTCCGCCGCCATGATGTGTGAGCGGGCAGACGTGAGTCATGCCACGTTGACAGCAATTGAGCAGGGCAAGCCGTCTGTGTCGATGGCTGGGTACATGTCTGTCCTTTTCTGTCTCAACATGCACACGGACATCGAGAAAGTCGCGTCCGACGACGTTCTCGGACGCGAACTGCAGGACTTGCAGCTCCCCAAGAGGGTTCATTCATGAAGCGCATTGAAGTCTATGTTGCCGAGGGAGGATCAAATCGCCGCCTCGGAACGCTTGAATTCGACGAGCTTCGCGGCAAGGAGATGTCGTCGTTTGAGCTTGACGGCGAATATGTTCTGGATCCCACCCTGTCATTTCTCGGACCAGACATAGGGCTCTTTCGCGGCAAGCAGTATCCGACGCTTTCCTACGGCTTCGGCATTTTCCAGGATGCCGCCCCAGATTCGTGGGGCCGCAAAATCATCCGCCGCCGCGAGAAGCGCGGCAACCTTCGCGAGAGCGACTATCTCCTTGGCGTGTTCGACCTTACGCGCATCGGTGCGCTTCGCTTCCGGCTCGAAGGTTCTGAAACCTTCGTGAACGCAGATGGGGAGAATCCAGCGCCGCCATGGACGACCTTGCGGACGCTTGAGGACTCATCACGCCGATTCGAGGCAGACGATTCCGACGAGGCGGCTCTTTCCGTCCTTTTGCGTCCCGGCACCTCCCTCGGCGGCGCCCGCCCCAAGGCAAGCGTGACCGCGCCCGACGGGAGCCTCTGGATCGCCAAGTTCCCCTCCAAGGATGACGACATCGACACGGGCGCATGGGAGTATCTTGTCCATCTGCTCGCCGCAGACGCAGGGCTCAATGTCCCGGAGGCGCAGGCGCAGAAGTTCTCTAAGACCGGCACCACGTTCCTCTGCCGCCGCTTCGACCGCAACGGAACGCGGCGCATTCCCTTTACCTCCGCGATGGCAATGCTCGGCTGCGAGGATATGCAGGAGGCGGACAACGGCACCTATCTTGACATCGCCGGGTTTCTCATGCAGCATGGCGCGAAACCGGATGACGATCTGCATGAGCTTTGGCGGCGCATGGTGTTTTCTCTACTCGTGTCGAACACGGACGACCATTTGCGCAATCATGGTTTTCTGGCCGAGAATGGCAGATGGCTGCTTTCGCCGGCATACGACCTCAACGCCAACGTGAAGCGTCCGCAGTCGCTTTCGCTCGACCTTGACGACGGCGTACCCATCGAGTCCGTCGACACGCTTCTTGACGCAGCCGAATACTTTCGGCTCGACAAGGAGGAAGCCGAAGCCATCCTCTCTCGCATCCGTTCCGCCGTGGCCAAGTGGCGCGATGTCGCCGTGCGTCTCGGCATTCCTCGCCGCGAGCAGGAAGACATGGCTGGATGCTTCTTGAAATAGGGCGTTATGGGCGAGATGTGGCATCTGAGCGTCTGGCGAGATCGCCGCGCCGATCTTATGGCGTAATTGCTCACATTCTGACCGGCTGATAAAATTCTGAATGGCGAGAGGTTGGGAAACCAGGTGCTTTCTGGCCTTTTCGTTCTTGGCACGAAGATTGCTAATTGGTTGGCATGGTAGGCGAGGGGGAAGACATATCGTTGAATGGCGAGCAGGAGTCGGCGCTCAAGCTGATGATGTCGGGCGTGAACGTGTTCCTGACCGGCGAAGCCGGAACGGGGAAGTCGACTCTTGTGCGCGAGTTCATTTGCCGCTGCGGCCGTGAGTGCATCGTGCTGGCGCCGACAGGAATCGCGGCGCTCAACGCGGGCGGCACGACGATCCACAGCCAGTTGCTGCTGCGTCCCGGGCTTTTGGATCCGCTGGCGCTTGAGCCTTTGTCGGACGGGAATCGCTGTCGTGTCTTGCGGGCTGCAAAGACTATCATTGTCGACGAAATATCAATGGTGCGAAGCGATCTCTTCTGCGCAATGGACGCCCGGCTTCGGGAGATTGCGTCCGGCGAGAACCGGAGCCGTCCGTTTGGCGGGCGCCAGATGATCCTTGTCGGGGACTTCATGCAGCTTCCACCGGTGACGGGAAGCGCTGAGGAGTGGAAGTTTATCGATGAGCGGCTGGGCGGGCCTTTTGCATTCCAGACCGACCTTTGGAACGCGGCAATGTTCAGGACTGTTTTTCTGCGCACGACACACCGCCAGAGCGGCGATGCATTGTTCAGAAACGTGCTGGGCAATCTTCGGCATGGCAATTTCGAGGCGGCGGCAAAGGTGCTGAACAATCACTGCGTCGGAGAGAAGTCCTTTAGCTCGCCGCCGGTCTGCCTCTGCACGACGAATCGCGAGGCGAAGGCCGTAAACGATGCGGCAAGGAAGTCGGTAAAGGGGGCGTCACGCTCTTTCGTCGCGCGTGTATCCGGCAAGTTCCCGGAAGCGGAGTTCCCCGTCGAACCAAGTCTTGACCTTGCCGTTGGTGCGCGTGTTATGGTGCTCTGCAATCAGCGAAACGAAGGCGTGCTGGAATGTGTCAACGGAGACATGGGGACAGTTGTCGGTCTTGGGGCGGATGAAGAAGACGAGGTCGGTGTTCGCCTTGACAACGGGAAGACGGTGACGATTGTTCCGCACACATGGGAGAAATGCGTCTACGGATATGTGGACGATCCGAAGGCGAAGTCGCAGGTGATGCGGCAGGTGGCGATTGGGTCGTTTGTGCAGGTCCCGTTGCGTCTCGCATATGCGATAACGATCCACAAGTCGCAAGGGCTGAGCTTGGATTGCGTTTCCCTGCGGCTAGGGCGCGGATGCTTTGACCACGGTCAGCTTTACACGGCGCTGTCGCGATGCCGGACGCTTGCGGGGTTGCGTATCGACCGACGGCTCATGCCGGAAGATCTGATCGTTGACGAGGCGGTCGTTAAGTTCTATTCGGCGTTGGAGAATTGCTACGGCATGAACACGAGCGAAGATCGCTGGTACGACGAGGCGATGCAGTACTATCTTCGTCGCCTGAAGACCGGCAGCGGCGAAATTCAACTCAGTGGGATGGAGCAGGCGGAGTTCGACTTCTCGCCGCGAATATGCGACCATCCTGATTTGGCTACGCTTTGCGACCTGTACAAGAAGGGTGCGATAAACAAATATGACATGCCGATTCTCTCGCCTCTTGCGCAAAGCGTCATTGACAGGGCAGGAGTCAAGGAGCCTGAGCTTGCAACGATCCGGCGGCTGATTGCGAAATACAAAGTGTAGTCAGAAAGATGGCAGGGGGCTGCTAATGTTCATATTCTGACCGCCTGATAAAAATCTGATTAGTGCTGGTTTGAGAAACCGCGGTTTTTCGCCCGTTCTCGCATTGGCACGGGAATTGCTATGTCTTGATGGGTAAAATTTTGGAGTTAAAAAAGGACAGATTCATGAACGACATGATACTGACGAAGATGCGGGAGGGCGACTGGGAAGCGGTTGTCCGTCTCATGCGCGAAGAGTATGGCCCGACGGCGGGTGCCGAGCAGAAGGAGGAATCCAAGTCGATGCCGTTCCGCGAGCGGTTCGACACGGTGCGGGTAACGCCGCAGAAGGTGGCGGAATCGGTTGTCGAGGAAAACGGACGGTTCTCCGGCATCACGTTCGAAGGTGAGCGATACAAGCCGTCACGGCGGTTCTTGAAGGGGCTCGCCCAGCGGATGAAGGTGTCGCTGAGCGTATTCGAGCTGTTTTCGCCGCTGGAGGTCGTGCGCCGTGCCGCGGAGCGCGCTCCGGACCTGCCGCTTCGCCTGACTCTTGACCGGCAGGACCATCAGGCGCTCGGCCTGATAGAGGACAAGGGCGTGCCTATTCCTGCCGGCAACATTGAGATTGTCATGAAGGACGACAATCGCTTGCAGGAATTCGACTACCACGACGGGGTGATTTCCGGAAGGTTCGACCTTGGCGAAGCGTGGGATGTCCCGAACGACAGCAAGTATGGCGTGCATGTGCTTACGGAAGTCCCGGTTGACGGGATGGGGACGCCTGACGCGACGCTCGCCACGTGGCGGCAGGTCTGCTCCAACGGCGCAGTCGCCGAGGCGCCGCTCTTCCGCACGAAAATGGAGGTAAAGGATTCGAGCGGCGATCATTTCCGGCGGTTGCTGACCTCGTTCAGCAATCCGCGAGGCGTGGAAATGCTGCACACGCGCCTTATCGCCGCAAACGAGACGAAGGCGTCGGTTGACGAGGTGCATCAGGTCGAGGCGTTCGTCCGCCATCAGGTCCGCGACGCCCGCCACCAGATGCTCCTGTGCGAACGCCTGCAGGAGGTGGCGGACAACCCGTGCGTCCGGTACGGCGTCACCGACCTCGGTGCGATCGGCGAACGCAGGCGCGCGCTCCTGCCGACGGGCGCGTCCGTTGCGGACGTCATGAACTTTGTCTCGGAACTGAACACCCACCATGGAACTGTGCTCAAGAACACCAACGCGGCGAACGCGCTTCTCGGCGAGTTCTACGCCAAGAACTACGACTTGGAGGAGATGTACCCTCATGCGCAACCGGCGAGCGGTTACTATCTGAGAGGCATTGACTTAGGGGAGAAGGCGCGCGGATGACCTGGGAGACGCGAACCTATCAGCAGGAGGCCGTCGCCGCCTGCCTCGCCGGCTTCATGGAGAAGCGCAGGGCGTCCGTCATGCTGGAGTCGCCAGTCGGGTCCGGCAAGACGTACATGGCGCTCGAGACGATCCATATTCTGCAGAAGCTTCTCGGCCGCCAGCTGCGCGTCGACTGGGTCGCCCCGCGCCGCCATCTTCTGCAGCAGGTGATGGAGGCTAATATGGACCTTCACCGCGACATGATACGCCCGGTGTCGCTCTTCGAGAAGACGCCTCCCGAGGCCGATCTCGTGGTGCTGGACGAAGCGCACCACGAGGCGACGCAGTCGTGCGTGCTGCTCTATGAGAAAATGAAGGCCGCATACGTCCTCGGCCTGTCCGCCACGCCTCTCAGGACCGACCGCATGAAGCTTTCCTTCCAGGAGACGGTGACGACATGCTCGATCGACCGGCTGATCCGTGAAGGGTTCCTGAGCCCGTTCCATTCCTACTTGCTGCCGCACTACGGTCCGCAGATCGTTGGAGAGTGCTATCTCAATTCGCCGGAGCGGTGGGGCAAGTCGCTCGTGTTCTTCCAGACCGTAATGGAGTGCTGCCAGTTCCAGAAAGTGCTTGCGGCCGCCGGCATCGCATGCGAGGTTGTGACGGCCGAAAGCGACAAGGACCGTCAGCTGGAAGATTTTGTCGCGGGGAAGGTGCGTGTGATTGCGAACGTGTCGATGCTCACAGAGGGTTTTGACCAGCCCGACGTGCAGACGATCTTCGCGCGCGACGCGAGCCGGCTGCCGACGATACAGATGTGCGGAAGGGGGCTCCGCAGGGCGGAGGGAAAGCAGTTCTGCAACGTCGTCCAGAGCGCGAAGACGTCATACCTTTTCGAGAAGGTGACGCCGGCGCAGCGCCGGTTCAAGCTGATGAACGGCCAGTGGCTGGCCCTCCAGGACGGCACGGAGGCCATCGAGGCGATGATCAAGCGGAGCTTGGCTCTGCTCGAACGCCGCGAACAGATGCGCCACGAACGCAAGCGGGCTTCGCGCGGCGCAACGCATCAGTCCAGCCCCGGTCCCGGCGGTTCGGCGGGCAACGCCGCGACTTCGTTCGGCAGCGTCTACCGCCTTCCGCCGTTCTACAGGGAGTTCGAGGACGTCTACCGGCAGCTTTACTGGTACTACGACCTCTGCAACATGCGCGGCTGGAGCGGCACGCTGCCGCCGGTGGCGCTCATATTGAACCGCAGCACGCGGCCGACGCATGTCGCGGGATACGCGCAGCGCCACGCGACGAGCGTGGATGGTACGCTTTACCACTCCATCTCGATTACGCTGAACATCTGCGCCCGCGGCAACACGGGGTCGCTGATGACGCTGCTTCTGCACGAGATGACGCACATCTGGCAGTACGTGAAAGGGCAGCGCGGCGGGCATGGCAAGGGTTTTGTCAATGAAATGCTTCGCCTGGGGGTCGACGAAGCCGGTCAGCGCGTGCGCAACGGCTCGCCGGCGGACCGCATCGCCATAGAGGCGGAAACGCGCTATCCGCAGCTGGCGGCACGGTTGCGGGAATGCATTGCAAGCCCTTATCACTCGTCGAAAAACGAAGACTTCGCCTTCTTCCGGCTGATGCTGCAGCGACGTTGAGAGTTTTTGTCTCCCGCAGAGACGCAGAGAGGTGAAAACGCAGATACGCCTGGGCGCGCGCCTTGTTGCCGCGAACGGGTTTTGCTATAATTCTCCTCATAATGAAAACGGCAATCAGAAAGACGCCCGGACGCTTTGCCGTCCCGGTGGCGCTGGCGGCGCTGTTCGCCGGCTTTGCGTTGTCGGGCGGCACAATGCCCGATGTGGACGAGATAAGGCTCGCCGGAGACTATTCCGGGCACCTCCAGGACGTGTGGCGCGACGGCGACGCCCTCTACTGGGCGCATACCACGGCCCTGATAAAGACCGACCTGACCGGGAAGATAATCGCCAAGGCCGACGTGAACGAGCATCATGCCGGGCTCGAGGTGAGGGACGGCAAGGTGTACGTGGCCGTATGCGTCCTCCAGTCGAAGACCGGCGGCAAGACGCTTCCGGACTCCCGCGTGACCGTAAACGTCTACGATGCCGCGACGCTGAAGCTCCTGGAGGAGCATGTAACGGACATAAACGACCGTTCGGGCTCGCTCGCCATACTTGACGACGGCACGTTCCTCGTCGGCTGCCTGCGTCCGCAGGACATATCCAAGACCCAGGTGCGCTTCCACCATCTCGACAGGAACTTCAAGCTCATCAAGAGCTACGTGCTCGACAACGTTCCGGTGAAGCTCGGCATCGAGACCATAAAACGGCACGGCGGATACTACTACCTCAACCACTACGCCAGCGGCGGACTGTGCATCAAGCTCGACAACAACTTCAGGGAAGTCGCCCGCTATCGGGTGGATGGCACCTGCGGGCTCGTGTTCGACGGCGACCGCATCTGGGTCGGCGTCACGCGGCACAATGCGGACCAGAAGCGGTGGACCAGCGGACTGAAGCGCATCGAGCCGCCCGCCGGGTTCTGACAGGCCCGGCGGCTATGGACAGCGAACTTTGTAAATGATATAATAAAACCGTGGTAAAGCGAAATCTTCCACCAAAATTCTACCAATAACACTGAAAGAGGTCTGTCATGTCAGGTTCGTTTCCGAAGGAAGTAACGATGCTTTTTGGCGTAGCTTTGTGCGCCGTGGCGGCATCGGCGGCAATAACCTCCCGGTCGTATGTGTCGCCTGGGCTTGTCGCCCAGTACGACGGCATCAACAACGCCGGGCACGACGTGGCGCACGACAACAGCGCGGCTACGTGGGCCGACCTCACCGGCAACGGCAACAACGCGACCAAGGCTGCGAACGTGACGTGGGCGGCGAACGGCTGGGTGAACAGCGCGGACTGTTACCCGATGACCGTCACTTCGCGCGGCATTTCCGCCGTCACCTCGACAAAGGTCTTTACGATGGAGTTCGCGACAACTCCCTCTCGCCACAATGTGCGCCAGTGCTTCTTTGGACAGTACGATGCCAAGGGCATCACCATTGAACACAACTCAAGCGCAGCCGCCCTGACCAAAAACGGATTTTTCCGACTTTACTATAACGCATCCCCTGTCTTGGACAGCAATTACGTCTATGTCAAGCAGACCTCGGGCGAATGGGCTTCCATGAGCGTTGCGAGCGACCCGTCGCGCCAGACAATTCGCAAGAATGGCACGTTTGCCATGACTATCGATAAGCCGGCGACGGGCACGTTGACGAGCAACTGCAACAGCATGATCGGCGGCGACATCTCGCGTACCTCAATGGCGTTTTACGGCACATACAACGCGTTCCGTCTCTACGATCGCGTGCTGACGGAAAGGGAATCGAAGATCAACGCGGCGGTCGATGCCGTGCGCTACAATAACGCGGACTGGAGCGACTACCCCGAACTTGCAGCCTATTCGTTCGATGCCTCCGGCAATCTTCAGAAGAGCATCCTTGCCGTAGCGTCGGAGAACGGCAGCGTGAGGCTCGGTGACGGTGCGGCGGCGGCGAGCGCGGCGACCGAAGCGGTGGCGTTCGGCTCGGGTGCGCAGACTGCGACATTCACGGCGGTTCCGGCGTCGGGATACGTCTTCTACAGGTGGGAGGGCGATATCGATGCCATCACAAGCGGCACGGTGATCACGCCGACCGTCACCGTTACGGCGGACAAGGGAGCCCGCCTTGTTGCGGTATTCAAGACCCGGCCCAGCGCGTTTTCGTCGCGGTCGTATGTTCAGGACGGCTTGGTCGCGCAGTACGACGGCATCAACAATGTCAGTCACGATGCGGCGCACAGCACAAGCACGACGACGTGGACCGATCTCACGGGCAACGGGGCCGACGGCGCTTGCGTGACGGATGCTTCTGCGGGATTCTCGTGGGGCGACAATGGTTGGTCTGTGACCAACAGTTGCAGACCGGTGACCGTCTCCAGCCACAATCTTTCGCAGACGCTTGCGACTGGGGCGTTCACGCTTCAGTTCGCCTGTACGCCTGCCGTACCTGGCAACAACGACAATCGCATGGTGTTTTTCGGGCAGTACAGCGGTGGCAACGGAGACGTCAACGTGGAGCAGACGGCAGCCAATCAACTGCGCCTTTACCGCAATACGATGGCTCCGCCGGCTGACAACACCTACGACTGGAAAACCTCCGGAAAGAGCTACATCGGCGTCGGCAAATTCTTTTCCGTGGCCTATACGGTGGCGACAAATTCGGCCGCGCTCTTCGTTGATGGTACACAGCGAGAGACCAGTTCCCTGTCTTTCATTACAGCGCGTACGAACGTAACATGCTATATTGGCGGTGAAAACTTGAGGCCCGCCTTTGCCTTCAGGGGCAACTACAATGCCTTCCGTCTCTACGACCGTGTGCTGACGGACGAGGAAAACCTGCTTAACGCCTTTGTTGATGCCGTCCGCTTCACTAACGGTGCGAGCCTGCCGACGGGGTATGTTGTCGGTGGCGATGGGGCGCTGAAGGTTATTGTGTCCGCAACGGCGACGGCTGGCGGCAAGGTCAGCATTCGCGGCGGCGCGGCGGCATCGTCCGTCACGGCCAATGTGGACAGGTTCGGTTCCGACTATACTTACCTTGAGGCGTTCCCGGAAGAGGGATACGTCTTCGACAGATGGACGGGCGATACGGCTGCCATAACGGACGGCCATGCTGCCGTCGCGAGGATTGCCGTTGATCCGTCGGCACCCGTCACGCTGAAGGCGGTATTCCGCAAGCCCGGCAATGCTCTTGACGGGATGATACTCGACCTCGACATCCGCGACGTTGAGGATGGAGAACCAATGGGTGAAACAAACTCAGGGTACCATGTGGGCGATGGGTTGAAGGCCGGCTCGCCGTCTAGCAACACCTATTATACGGCGTGGTACACGCCGGCAACGGAATGCCGCCCGATCTACAGGTTTATGGACATCCCCTTGCCCAGTACGCCGTTCACTACAAACGCGGCGCAGCCGTGCATCTACATGCCTCAGGCCAAGGCTGATGGCGATAACTACAACATCGGGCGTTGGGAGTTGCCGTACGATTATGTTGATGCACCGATAGCCACGTTCTACGTGCGCTTTTTCTGGGAAGGGCCGCTTGTGCCCGGAATCGCTAACGACAGTTGCATCATCTGCAACGGATACAATACATGGGCCGAGGTCGGCAGAGGGTTCGTGCTGCGTCTGCGGACGCCGAGCGGCGGCGGTGCCAACGACAACAAGGGCTTCGTCCAAGTCTTCGTCCCGAATCACGTGCCTGATCCGGTTGACTACTCGACTGATCTGTACGTCACATCGAACAGTTGGGTCGATTGCTTCGTTTCGGTCTATCCAAGCCAGACGAACGTCGAACTTTCCAACGTGGATGTCTGGTTCTGCCAGACCCCCGCGCTTGGCAGCAACGGCATTTTCGGCTGTCCTGTGCTAAAGCACAAGCATCTTGGCGACGAATGCGAAATCCCGAGATTCAGGGATCTTACCACCGGTCACGCGATAAGATTTGGCGCGGAGTCCTCGGGCACGACGGACAATAGCGAATACATCCGCAAGTCGTTTCGCGGCTACTATGCCGCGATCAAGGCGTGGAACAGGGTGCTGAGCGAGAACGAGATGTGGTCGGTGATGGCCGGCCGCTACGGCGGCACGTTCAGCGTCGGCGTGGAGAACGGCAGCGCGGACGAGTTCGGCGGGTCGTGGTACGAGACGGCCGATCCGTTCTATGTCGCGACCGACAAGTGGCAGAGGATGAAGAAGTCGCTGACGGCGACGGACAGGACGCTTACGCTTGTTACTCCGATTCCGGAGGAGAGCGACGGACTGCCGCGCGTGCTGGAGATTGTGCCACTCTTCAACGGCGTGGGAGCGTCGTGCCCCGTCACGGTTACGGCGAACGGCGCGGAGGTCGGCACGTTCGACCTGATGGATGCAAGCAAGCGAGCGATTCCGATTCGTGCAGTCCAGGCAAGGCGCGATGCGAACGGCAACCTGACGATTGCGATTACGCGCCCCGCTGGCTGTGTGGGGACGCTTTCGTTCGATGCGCTGTCAATGGGCGGTTCCTGGCAGGTCGCCACAGAAAACGGCACGTCCAAAGACATGACAAGTTTCGGGCAGGGTGTCGGCTCGGTCTATATTGCAGGCGATCCGGTCGCCAAGCATGCGCCAAGCTGCATGACAACAAGCAGCAAAAAGCTGACGATTCCGTTCGACGTCCCGAAGTCGAGCGCCGGGCAGTGCGCCTACAGGTATGATACCGCCATTACCTGGATAGACACGGGCACGCCTGGCATTTGGCTTGAATTGAACGGGCATACGATCTGGTCGGCTGCGAATGTGGCCACGGGCAAGATACGCGTCGAGATTCCGGCCGAAAGCATACTCCCCGGACTGAACGAACTGCAGTGGCGCTACGACACGGCCGGGTCGGCGAACATCTTCTTCGACTACCACAAGCTGAAGATGCTTGTGCCGCCGGTCGGCACGATAATGCTGGTCAGGTAGTCTCTGCAACGTTGAATTCGTGGTTTAAGAAGAGAACGAGGAACAGATCTATGAGAAAACTAGTGATAGCAATGATAGGCGTGGCTGCGTTCATGCATGGCACGGATGCAGCGATCACCTCCCGGTCGTATGTGCAGGGCGGGCTAGTCGCCCAGTACGACGGCATCAACAACGCCGGGCATGACGCGGCGCACGACAACAGCGCGACGACATGGGTTGACCTCACCGGCAATGGCAACAACGGTACGGTCGGGGCGAACGTCGTGTGGTGTGAAAATGGCTGGACGAACGGCGTTTCGGGCAGACCAATCTCGGTTGGCTTTGGCCTTTCGCGCGTAACCGGAACGGGAACCTTCACAGCTCAATTTGCCTGCAAACCCGTAAGCAAGAGTGTGCAAAGCGGACGCGCAAGCTTCTTCAGCCAGTACAGCGCTTCGCGATCTTTTGGCATCGAGCATAGGGGAACGTCCATCTCCGACTGCATACGTGTTTATTCCATGCCGCTCGGCACATCGGTTTCGAGCAAATCCAGCGGGATGACGGTCAATACATGGGCTTCCGTGACGGTGACGGCGGATAACGGACTCAAGGATGTTGTTTTCTACAAGAATCTTGAGAACTGGGGGGAACGGCATTTTTCGTCTGACTCCGGAAATCTCAACACGGCCTGCGTTAGTGTCATCGGCGGCGAAAACGACCGCGAAGCGATGGCGTTCTTCGGCACCTACAATGCGTTTCGTCTCTACGACCGCGTGTTGTCGGAGGAGGAAATCAAAATCAACGCAGCGGTCGATGCCGTCCGCTACAATGGCGCGGACTGGAGCGATTATCCGGAACTTGTCGCCTACACGTTTGCTGCAGACGGCACGTTGCAGCAGAATTTGATTGCTGTCGCGGCGGAAGGCGGCAACGTCAGGGTTGGCGATGGCGCGGCGGCGGGGTCGGTGACCGGCGCCACGGCGAACTACGGCAGCGGAGAGATATCGGCGACTTTCACGGCTGTGCCGGATTCCGGCTATGTGTTCTACCGCTGGGAAGGGGACGATTCCGCCATTACGGGCGGGTCGTATCTTTCGCCGACAATTACAGCCACAGCTGGAAAGGGCGTTTTGCTGACGGCGGTGTTCAGGCGTACACGGCGTGGGCTTACCTCGCTCTCCTACGTCACGCCCGGCATTGTCGCCCAGTACGACGGCATCGACAACGCGGGCTACGGTCAGCACGACGATAGCGCGACAACTTGGGTTGACCTCTCCGGCAACGGCAACGACGCGACAAAGGACGGGAATGTGACATGGGCGGCGAACGGATGGCAGAACAGCACGGACTGCTACCCGATGACGGTTCCCGCGGGCACCGGTTCCGCGACGAATGTTGCTGGGACGACGGCGTCGAAGGTGTTTACGATGCAGTATGCCGTGAAGCCTTCGCGCCACAACGTGCGGCAATGCTTCTTTGGTCAGTATGACAAGCGCGGATTCTCGCTTGAGCACAACAGCGGTTCCTCCAATCCTAAGACGGGTTATATGCGTTATTACTACTATTATATCGGCAGTGGTTCCGCCGGAGACGCCTCCTTCACCGATATTACGGTGCAGACTGATGAATGGGCGTCCATGTCCTTCCTGAGCGACACGAAGCAGCAGACGGTCTGGAAGAACGGCGCGACCTCGCAAACCAAGACGACTAACCTCTCAGGCACGCTTACAAACCTCTGTAACAGCGTGATCGGCGGCGACAATTTGCGCCCTGGCATGGCGTTTCGCGGCACCTACAATGCGTTCCGCCTCTACAACCGCGTGCTGACGGCAGACGAGGTGAAGGTCAATGCGGCGGTCGATGCGATCCGCTTCAACGGCGCGAGTGCATCTTCCTACACGCTCGGCGGTGGCTATTCGTTCGCTCCCGACAGCACGTTGATGATCACGAGAACCGCCACTGCCACAACTGGCGGCAAGGTTGGGCTGAAGAGCGATGGCTTGTTTGCGTTCTCCGTCTCGACACCAGTCAATCAGGACGGCTCCGAGATAACGGGCTTTGTGGCGCAGCCCGATGAGGGGTACGTCTTCCAAAGGTGGACGGGCGACATCGACACCATCGTCAAGGGCTCCGTCCTCACTCCGGAGATCGGCGTCGTGTCGACGCGCCCCGTCACGCTGACTGCGGAGTTCCGCAAGCCCCGCAGTAACGCGCTGGATGGCATGATCTTCGATCTCGACATTCGCGACGTGGAGGACGGTGCGCTGTTGGATGGAACCAATTCCGGATACCACATCGGCGATGCCCTTCATGCGGGTTCGCCAAGGAGCAACTCCTACTATACCTGTTGGTATTCTCAACCGAACGGTTTCAACGACTATCGCCCCATGTACAAGTTCATGGACGTTGCTTCGCCGATGACACCTTTCACGACCAATGCCGCGCAGCCTTGCATCTACCTTACGCAGAAGAAGGACGAGGAGACGGGCAAGGTCGGCTTGTCGCGCTGGGAGCTCGGCTATACCTACGTGGATGCGCCGGTTGCCACGTTCTACGTGCGCTTCTTCTGGGAGGGGCCCCTTGTGCCTGGAATCGCGAACGACAGCTGCATCTTCTGCAACGGATACACGACCTGGAAGAATATAGGCGAGGGTTTCACGCTGCGCATTAGAACGCCGTCCGGCGGCGGCGCCAACGACAACATGGGCTTCCTGAACGTCTTCATTCCGAATGAGGTGCCGACCGTGGACTACGGAACCGACCTCTACATCACGAGCAACAGATGGGTCGATTGCTTTGTATCGGTATATCCAAGTCCGACGAATTTCGAGCTCTCCAACGTCGATATCTGGTTTTGCCAGACGCCAGGACTCGGCAGCAACGGAATCTTCGGCTACCCTGTGCTGAAGCACAAGCACATGGGCGACGAATGCAAGCTTCCGAGGTTCAGGTCAATTGACAAAGCCCACGCGATCAGGCTGGGCGCGGAAACGTCCGGCACGAACACCGACCCAGAATATATCCGCAAGGCGTTCCGCGGCTACTATGGCGGGCTGAAGGCGTGGGACAGGCTCCTGACCGAGGACGAGATGTGGTCGGTGATGGCCAACCGCTACGGCGGCACGTTCAGCGTCGGCGTGGAGAACGGCAGCGCGGACGAGTTTGGCGGGTCGTGGTACGAGACGGCCGATCCGTTCTATGTCGCGACCGACAAGTGGCAGAGAATGAAGAAGTCGCTGACGGCGGCGGACAGGACGCTGACGCTTGTTGCCCCGATTACTGCTGAGAGCAGCGGACTGCCGCGCGTTCTTGAGATCGTGCCGCTCTTCAACGGCGTGGGCGCGTCGTGTCCCGTCACGGTTACGGCGAACGGCGTGGAGGTCGGCACGTTCGACCTAATGGACGAGAGCAAGCGCGCGATTCCGATTCGTGCAGTTCAGGCAAGACGCGATGCGAACGGCAATCTCACGATTGCGATTGCGAGACCCGCCGGCTGTGTGGGCACGCTTTCGTTCGACGCGCTGTCGCTCGCAGGTTCCTGGCAGATCGGCAAGATCAACGGTACGTCCGGCGACATGACGCAACAGGGACAGGGAGTATCGTCTGTCGTCATCGCCGGAGACCCCAACTATAAGCATGCGCAGCGCGCCGTCACCACGACCTACAACACGCTGACGATTCCGTTCGATGTGCCGAAGTCGAGCGAAGGGCAGTATGCCTACAGATACGAGACTTCCATAGACAGCGTCAAGTCCGGCAGCACGCATCCTCTCCATCTTGAACTGAACGGCGAGACGGTGTGGGAGAGCGAGAACGCGACAACTGGCAAGGTGCGCGTCGAAATCCCTGCCGAGGACATCAAGGCCGGGCTGAACGAGCTGAAATGGGTCTATGACACGACGACGGCGAGCAACTGGCTGACGTTCGACTACCACAGGCTGAAAATGCTCACGCCGCCGGTCGGCACACTGATGTTGATCAGGTAAGTGCATGGGAAAGCTCTTATGAATCACGTAACGATTGCCGTCATGACATGTGTCATGACGGCATCTTTTGCCCTGCCTGCCGCCGAATACCGTCTTGAACGCAAAGGAGATGCGTTGGAGGTGTTCGCCGACGGACGACGCTTCGCGACGCTGTCGCCAGCTGAAAGCGACAGGTGGACGCTTTCGCACGATGCCTCGCGCGGCGACTTCGTCCGCTTCGTCTTTACGCCGACGCCTGGCGCGACCGGCACTTTCCATTTCCCTGAGATCCGGCTCGACTGTGCTGCGGAAGGCCTGAAGGCCGTCGGCTCGCAAGGATTCACCACGCTTGAGGCGAACAAGGGCTCCGCGATGTACCTTGCCGTCGCCGAACCGAAAAGCCGCAAGGGCGTCGTCGCCGCGTGGGTGACGTCGGAGAAGGGCAGTCCGTTCGTGATGAGCGCCGTCGCGGACGGTGCGGCGGTGCTGCGTCCCGAACTTCAGTTCGGAAAGATCGGCGCGTCGGGTAGCGAAGTCTTCGTGCTCGGCGCGTTCGACGACTGCCGCCTCGGGCTGGAGGCATACGGTGACGCCGTGGCGGCTCACTATGACATTCGCCTTAAGCCGCAGATCGCCGGCTACACCACCTGGTATGACGACCGCTATGGCTACTCCATGGGCTTTGGTGCCGGAACGCCGGCTTCAGCCCGCGAGTTTGCGGATGCGGTCGAACGGCTCAACCTGAAGGCCTTCGGGTTCGGGTTCTTCCAGATTGACGACTACTGGCAGGACGGTCCGGGCGACATCAACGGCCCAGCCAAGAACTTCACGCGTACAGCCCCGAAAGGTCCTTATCCGGACGGCATGAAGCCGACCGCCGACTATCTCCGCGCGAAAGGAATCCTGCCCGGCCTGTGGTTCATGCCGTTCGTCGGCACGCAACAGGACAAGGACTGGTGGGGCGACAAGATGGGGCTGTTCGCGAAGGATTCCGAGACGGGCCAGCCTTACGAGACGCGATGGGGCGGCACATGCCTCGACATGACCAATCCTGACGCCGTCCGCTACATGCAGGACGTGACGCGCCGCATCTGCCGCGAATGGGGATACGGCTACATCAAGTACGACGGCATGTGGACGGGTATGGCCTGCAAGCTCGTCGGCAGTGACGCGTATGCGCCGGACGACTACAACGGCCAGGTTCTGTCCGATCCGAAGGAGACGGGCGTTGGCGCATACCGTCGCGGCGTGAAGGCGCTCCGCGAGGCGGCGGGGAAAGACACCTTCATTCTCGCCTGCAACCTCAGACAGAACATTCGGGCGATGGGCGCGACATACGGCCTGGCTGACGCCTGCCGCATCGGCGGGGACAACGGGCCTATCGACAAGTTCCCCGCCCGCTACATGATAGGCGTCCAGAACGGCACGCCGCGCTACTTCCTCAACGGGCGCGTGTGGTACAGCGACCCCGACCCCGTCTACGTGCGCGACGCCGTGTCGCTCGACAGGGCGCGGCTTTTCGCGACTTGGACCTCCATAGGCGGCATGCTCTACAACTTCAGCGATTGGCTGCCAGACCTGTCAAAGGAGCGCGTTGATGTGTTGAAGCGCACGATGGCGCCCCATGGCGTGAAGGCGGTGCGGCCCGTCGACTTCTTTGAGCGGACGTTGGCGAACGCCTGGGTCCTTGAGAAGGGGGAGACGAGAATCTTCGGACTCTACAACTGGGCGACGAACGAAGCCCTGCGCATCGACTGGCCTGCGGCGTATGCCGGGCTTGATTCGGAAAAGACATACGTGGGGTTCGATTTCTGGCGCAACGAGTTTGTGCCACCGTTCAAGGGCCGCCTTCAGTCGGATGTCGCGCCGTCGTCTTGCCGCGTACTGGCTTGTGTTCCGGTTGCGGACCGTCCGGTACTGGTCTCTACTTCGCGGCATGTGGCGAGCCCGGCGTTCGAGGTTGAGAACGTCGAATGGAAAGACAACGAGTCGTGGTGGCGGCGGCTTGTCTGGGGGCGTTCGGTGCTGCGCGGCGAATCTAAGGTGATTGCGGGCGACCGGTATGAGCTGCGGCTTTACGTGCCGCCGCGCTGGAAGGTGTGGGGCTGGTCGCCGGACCCGGAATATTCGCTGAAGGAAGAGCACGAGGGTCCATATGTGCGGCTCGGGTTCTGTCCGCAGAAGACCGGCGTCGTCCGTTGGCATGTCGCGTTTGGGAAAAGTCGATGAAGGGTAAAAGTATGAATGCAATGAAAACTGCTGTCGTTGCGGCGATGTTCGCCGCCTGCGCCTCAGGCGCAGATTCCGTAAGGAAACCGCTTTTCATCGGGATCGTCGACCGATGCAAGGGCGATGTCGCCGGCGCGCAAAAGACGTTTGTGGACGATGTGATCGAGACCGGCAACGTGCCGCTCCTGATCCCGCGCACCACCGACACCAATGCCGTCGATGCGCTTCTGGGCAAGGTCGATATGCTTATCTTCCAGGGCAGCGCGTTTTCGCCGGGCACCACGAAGCCGCCGAAGGGTAAGACAGAGGAAGACATCAAGCAGTGGAGCGTTGACCGGATCGCGTTCGAGAAGCTCGTCATGTCGCGCGCCGCGCCACGCCGGATTCCCGTGGTTGGCATCTGCCGGGGCATCAACGTGATCAACACGTTCTTTGGCGGCGTCTACACGAACGAGGACTACTCTGTAACCAACCGCGTCATCTGCCACATGCAGAACAAGGTGTCCAGCAAGCCAGGCTGGCAGCCGCATCATGAGATAACCATCGACCGCTCGTCACGCCTCTATTCTGTCTTCGGCGAGGAGAAGGTCATGGTCAACAGCTTTCACCGCACGGGCCCCGGGATCGTCGCGCCGGGCTTCCGCGTCGTGGCGCGCGCGCCGGATGGCGTGATCGAGGCGATTGAGGGCGATGTCTATCCGGCATTCGCGTTCCAGTTCCACCCCGAGACGATGGCGCGGCACGACAAACGATTCCTCAACCTTTTCCGACATCTGCCGGAACTGGTTGGCATACGCTGACCGTCTCGCAGAGGGCGGCCACCTTATGCTATAATTAGCATTACAAGACGAGGAGGGGAGACATGGACAGAAGAGAGTTCCTGAGGATGGGCGCCGGGAGCGTCGCGCTGGCGGCGGCCGGTTGCGCGACGCCAACTGAGTCGGTGAGCGAGAAACTCACGAAGGACAAGTTTGCGGCGCTGAAGAAGCTGCCTCCGGCGATGCCGAACGCCGTCGTGAAGGACAGTGCGCTCACCGGCAAGAACGCCTGCAAGTTCGTGGACGACTGCATCTGGTTCTTGCGCGACATCGCCCGCATGAAGCCGAAGTCGATCTTCGACACTCCGTATCTCAGAGGGTTCAAGAAGATTCACGACGCGACGGGGCTGAAGGTGCAGTTCAACCTGTTCTACCGCACCGACTTCTTCTATGGAATGGACGAGTTCACGCTTGCCGACATGCCGGCAACCTACAAGGCGGAGTTTCAGGACAATGCGGACTGGATCAAGTTCGGGCTTCACTCCTTGCAGGAGTTCCCCGACTATCCGTGGATAAGCGCCGACTACAAGGACGTCGCGAAATGCCTCTCGATGATGCGCGGTGAGGTCGACCGCTTCGCCAGCGACAGTATGTTCGCGCGCTTCCTTCTGCCGCACTGGGTGCCGATGTCAAAGGACGGAGTCAAGGCGCTTGTCGACGGCGGCATCAAGATCATGGTCGTCTCGCGGGGCAACCGCTTTGCATGGAATGGCGACAGTTCGATCCTCCCGTATGGACACGACTTTCGCCTGATGAACAACAGAAAACCAGAGACCGCCCTGTACACACGCGTGTCCAATAACATCGCGATCTCAGCGTCGCTCGCCGGCTACAACCACATCACGCAGGAGCAATTCGATTCGATAGCGAAGTACAACAAGTTCCTCTACGATCCCGACACCGGCATGCGCTTCACTAACTCATGCACGCCACCGCTGAGTGCGCTCAACCTCCATGCGCTCAAAGACATCCCAGGCGATCTGGAGAAGGTTCGCGGCTGCGACTTCGTCGGCTTCGGCAACCACGAGCAGTATTTCTTCAAGGACTATCTCCTGTATCAGCCGGACTACATGGAGCGCGAGATGCTCGTCGCCCGCACGCTGAAGGAGCGCGGCTACCGCTTCATCTTCATGGAAGACCTGGTTTAACCTAAAAAGCGTATTCCAGGTTGCGCCAGGTCGTTTCAGCTTGCTTGTTGTCGATAGGCGCGAGGCGAGCGCTTGAAGCGTTTTGCGAAAGCGGTACGGAAGGCCTGCGGACTCGCATAGCCGCAGGCCTGGGCAATCCGGCTGATTGGCCAAGCCGTCTGCCGGAGCCGCTGAGTGGCGACGTCCAGCCGCCGCCGTTCAATCGCTTCATGGATCGAGCTGTTTTCGACTTCACGGAACCTGAGGTCAGCGAGACGCCGCGAGACGCCGAGTGCCGTGGCGACATCCTGTACGTCGATGCCATTGGTCGCGTTATCGGCGATGAAGGCCTTGGCGCGGCGCACGAGATTTGCGGAGGGGGCCATTTGCCGTGTGGTGTCTCGCTCGACGATGCGGTGGGTGAGGACGATCTTCCGCCCGAGTCGCTTGCGGTTCAGTAGGATGGCCTGCAGCTGTCGTGCCGCAAGATAACCCATGTTCTCGTGATCGGGCTGAAGACTGGAAAGGGGCGGTGTCGCGGTCTCGCAGATCGGCTCGTCGTTGTCCACGCCCAAGACCGAGACCTGCGTCGGAACGGCGAAACCCAGTTCGCGGCAAGCTTCCAGCACTTGGGTGGCCGGAGGGTCGTAGAAGCACATGATGGCGGCCGGTTTGGGCAGTGTCTTGAGCCAAAGGTGCAGACGGTCCGTATCTGATGTGTCTGGCGGTGCGGCGAATGCCGATAATGATTGGCAGACGTGACCGGCTGCGGCGAGCGTCCTGGCGAAGCCGAGTTCCCGGTCGCTGGTCGACTGTTCCCCTTTGTCAATTTCCTGGACGAAGCCATAGCTGTTGAACCGTCCTATAGAAAGGAGATACCGGGCGCCGAGACGACCGATGCCAAGGTCGTCTCGGCCGACAAAGGAGACTGTCCCCCCCCTTGCCCGGGGAAGGTCAGCAGGTGGTCCGATGATGACGAGAGGGACGGTCAGTGCATCCGCCAGCATGCGGATAGTTTCGTTGCCAGCGTCGGAGGTGATGATGCCGTCGGCGCCTTCGGCAAGGATCTGGTTGACCAGCGCCGTGCTGAAGCCGTTGGGCAAAACAAGCAACGTGATCTGCCACGCTTTTGTTTCCCTTGCGCAACGACAGACTCCGGAAAGGATTTCCCGGCCAGAGGCATTACCCATCCAAAGGGCGACAACAATCTTCCTTAAGGCCTTTTTTCTCTGAGACATGACGAGGGGAAGTATAGCAATTCTTGTTGCCTAAAACAATCGAAAACATTTGCTTGAAACTTTCCTTGTTTATTAGACAGCCTTGAGACGGATTTGTTACAATCGCATCACCTTGGCGTAGAGTGGCTGCGCAGGGTGCCTTATCAATCAGGAATAACCATCATGAACAGAGTAGCTAAAGCCGTTGGTGCATGTGTGATGACGTTGTCATCCGTGCCTGTCTTTGCCCAGGCGCCCGTCGCGTCGGACGTGACGATGACGCAGGATCCTTCGCGTAAGGTGACGGTCACCTATTCGCTTGATCGCCCGGCGGTAGTGACACTGGACATCGAAACGAATGTGACAGGCTCGGCGGAGTGGGTGTCGATCGGCGGGGAGAACATACGGGGACTCGTCGGAGATGTCAACAAGCTCGTCAGGACCTCGGGTTCCCATACGATTCTCTGGCAGCCAGACCAGTCTTGGCCGAACCACAGGGTGCCGGAGAACGGTGCGCGGGCGGTCGTGACGGCGTGGGCACCGGATGCGCCGCCGGACTGGATGCTGATTGACCTGTCGTCTCCGAGCAACGTGGCTTATTACGCCTCCGTCGGGCAGCTGCCGTACGGGCATCCGACGAATAATTTCTTATGAGGTAAAGAACAGAAGAGGAAACGAGGTTTCAAGTTATGAATACAAGACGTGAATTTCTGAAAATCGGAGCTATGGCTACTCTCGCAGGTTGTGCGACCACGCCACGCAGTGGTGAAGGCCCGCTTATTGTGAACGGCATTCAAATCGGTGTGCAAATGTGGAGTGTTGACGACCTCTGGAAGAAGGACCCCGCCGAAGCCTTTCGTCGCTTGAAGGCTCTTGGCTACGACGGTGTACAGTCCTTCGGCTTTCTTGCAATGGATCACAGTGAACTGGAGAAAATGCTGAACGATTACGGACTGAAGATCGTCGATATGCCGTTCTACATGAAGACAGTTGCGCCTGATTCGTTCAACAAGTTCCTTGAGTTCTGTCAACGCTTCAACATCGATTTCGTATTCGAACCCTACTCGAAGTTTGCAACGGGCGCGGAATGGCGTCGGCATGCGGATGAGTTGATGGAGGTGAGCGAAAAGTTCAAGAAATATGGCATCCGCGTGGGCTACCACAATCACCAGCACGAGTTGCGCCAACAGTTCGACGGCAAAACGCCGATTGAATACCTATACGACGCCGGCCTCGCTATGGAACTGGATGTGGGGCATGTCACGCTCGCTGGCGGCAATCCTGTCAGGTGGCTGGAGAGGCTGAATGGTCGCGTTCCGACGATCCACGCCAAGCCTGGTGGCGGTAATTCCGTGGGTGGCAAAGGCGATGCCAACGAATGGAAGTCCATCTTCAAGACGGCCGCCACGTCCGGTACGAAGTGGGCGATCGTCGAATGCGAGACGCGTCGCTACACCTTTGAAGACGTGGAAGCTTCAGCAGCGTTCCTTGAGAGGTTGAAAATCTAACTCACTACCAAGTTGGTCATGAAAACAAGAAGAGAATTTATCGGGATAGGCGCATTGGCCGCAGTCTGCGGCGGATGCGGAACCTTTAACATCGGCAAGGCGAAAGGACGGCGTCCCGCTCCCTCCGACACGCTCAATCTCGCCATCATCGGCTGCGGACCGATGGGTGATTACAACATGAGGAAGTTCATGGATGATCCACGCGTTCGCATCACGCACGTGTGCGATCCAATTGCGGAATCGTCCTTTCATGGGTACGATGCCAAGACGCCGCATGGACGCGATGTGTTCAAGCGCAATGTGGACAAATTCTACGGCACCACGGCAACAAAGAGCGTCGCCGATTTTCGCGAAGTGCTGGACGATCCGTCCGTGGACGCCGTGCAGATCACGACGGGCGACCACTGGCATGCGATTATTGGCGTGGAAGCGATGAAAGCGGGCAAGCATGTCTATTGCCAAAAACCGATGACGCTTGGCATCTCCGAGGGTTGGGCAATGATTTCCGCCGCAAAGGATCACGGAGTCACGTTTCAGGTCGGTTCGCAGCAGCGCAGTGCGAAGGAGTTCCGTATTGCGGCAGAGATTATCAGGAACGGGCTTCTTGGGGAGTGCCGTAGCTGCACAATAGGCCTCTGTTACGCCCACAACGACGGTGTTGAGAGTGGCTATAATCGCGACTGTACGCCGTCCGCCATCCCAGATTGGCTGAATCCGAAAACCGAGATGTGGAACCTCTACCTTGGCCCGGCCCTGCATTGGGAAAACGACGCATACATTCCGGCCATCCATGCGCCTGTATGCTGGCGTTGGAACTCTCGCACCGGCAACGGTTCAATCGCCGATTGGGGGGCGCACCACTTCGATATCCTCCAATGGGCGCTCGGCACGGAACTCTCCGGTCCTGTCGCCATCGAGAACGTTAAGACGGATATCTTCGATCCGTCCGTTACGAACCGATACCTTGATCAGGCCAAAAGCTACCAGTTCGACATCGTCTACGACAACGGCTTTAGGGCGCATGTCGGAGACGAGGGCACGATAGGACGCAACGGGCTCAAGTTCCACGGCGAGAGGGGCGACCTCTTCGTCGCAAGAGGAAAGCTGGAGTTGCCCGAATCGCTCAAGAGCTGGAAGGAGAGTGACCTCAAGGGTTCGGACGTACACCTCTATAACAACGAACACGCGAAGGGTTGCCATGAGATGGACTTCACGGACGCCGTGTACGAAGGACGGCAACCGGCGTGTCCCGTGGAGATTGGCCATCGTTCGGCTACGATCTGTCATTTGGCAAACATCGCCGCACGTCTGGGACGCACATCGGTAAAGTGGAATCCCCAAACGGAGCGTTTTGTCGGAGATGAGGAAGCGAACAAACGCATCTTTTTAAAGCATCACAATGGTTGGACGATTTAGTCTGATTTTACAGCAAGAAAGGAATGCTCATATGTCTACACAAAATCTTAATTCAAACGCAAGAAGGAGTGCTATGTCTGAAATGTACAAAAACACTTGGAAATTCTGCGGTGTATCAGCAACGCCGAAGCATGGGTCTTTGTTATACAAGATGCAGAGTGCTGGAGCTGTGGTAACGATGTTGGCATGGAGTAGCTTTGCCTCTACAATCTATGTTGACGCTGCGAATTTTGGCAAGGCAGGTGATGGCACAGATGGCAACGCTTTTGGTACAATCCAAGAGGCAGTTGACCATGCTGCGTCAGGGGACACAATCAGGGTTAGACCTGGTATTTATGATAAGGGGGAACCCACGTTCGATGGTTTCGGAAAGTGCCGAGTCGCAATCATCGGCAAGAGTCTAATTCTTGAAGCGACAGAGGGTCGGGAAAACACTGTTATTGTTGGTCAGCACAGCACCAGTGGTCGACACGATGATACAGCGATCCGTTGCGTCTATGCCGACACTTCGGGAACTGAACTGCGTGGCTTTACCTTGCGGAGCGGCGACACTGCGGGGGACGTCAATTCGGCTCTTGGTAGCGGGGGCGGTCTTTGGGCTGGTGCCGAAGATGTTCGACTCGTCGAGTGTGGCATTATCGATTGCTGGGGAACCCGTGGCTGTGGTATGTTCAACGGCACGGCGATTCGCTGTGTTTTTGCTGGGTGCAAGAAGTACGGTACGAGCGGTGGGACAGGGGCGATTTGTCGCAATTCTCGCCTTTATTGCTGTATTGCTACTGGCTGTGACCTCGATGGTCTTCCTGGTCTGGATAATTGCTTGGCTGTGAACTGTACCTTTTTCGGCAATTACAATGGTACGTTGAACAGTCGTGGTTGCATGATAAACTGTATTTCGGTCAACAGCGGTGGTGCCAATGGACTTGATGGAGGGGATAGCGATGGCAATGTTGAGGATCTTCAGCACAGTGTGTTTGGCGAAAAGACTTCTATTTCAGCGACACAGCGCTCTTATGGTTTAAATGGTGTTGTTTTAAATGCGCCGATTCGTCAGTTTCTGGCACCGGCCTTGGGGGATTTTCGGTTAATATCTGGATCGGTTGCTGCAACCAATGGTAGTGCGGATGTCATGTTCTATCTTCAGGACTTTGCGAGATGTATTCCACAAGCAGAGAGGTATCTTGACTTTAATAAGAAACCGATTGCGCAATCTGGACAGATTGCGGCTGGTGCAATTCAGGAAGTCGTCGAAAAGCCTAACTGTGGTGCTGTGACATTTAATGTGTCGCCGCAGGTGTTTTCTGCTTGGGGCAAGATCAAGGTTTTTGGATGTCCAGTGTTGGTTAGTTATTACTATGCTTACCCTGAACGATATCCGGGGCAGATTCATTTGCCGCGCGATATGTTTGCTGGTACGAGCGAACACATATATGCGTATCGTCTCGGCAATGTCGATTCATCGTTGGAGTATCGTCCACCTGAAATGGATGATTCGTTCTGGGCTATGCCCTCTTCGAATTCAGAAGAAGATCTGCATGTTAGTGGCGTTTGGGCAGGTGGGGCCTATTATGTCAATCCGAGCACGGGAATCGATGATGTCGGTAGAGGGTTGACGATTGATACGCCGTTCAAGACGTTAAAGTATGCAGTTGCGGCTGTTCCCGATACTGCTGGTTTGTTCCATGTCATATATGCGGCTGAAGGTAACTATGATGCAACAAACGAAGGCACCAGTATCGTCGCCGGTGATCACAACAATCGTGTCGCCGTGACAAGCGCAAATAAGGTTATCCGATTCAAGGGAGCAGGACGTGACAAGTCGATAATTGAAGGAGCCATTCATTCAGGTGGACAATATGGTGGATGCGGTTCGACGGCGGCACGGTGTTTTTATGCGGCGGGTGCTTGCGTCCTTCAGGGCTTTACGCTCAAAAATGGTTTTGCTGGTTGGGATGGCAGTACGGCGAACAAGGATCTGTCAAGGGCTGGTGGCGTTTTCTTGAATAGTGGCGCAGATTCGCTCGTTGCCGACTGTATGGTGACAAATTGTGTGGCGGAACGTGCTGGTGCTGGTTGGCAGGGTAGATATGTTCGTTGCATGTTTGCTGACTGTTTTGGAAATCAGGGCGGCATGCGTGGAGTCAGATTTTGTTCAAGTTGTTCGTTCGTCAATTGTCCTGGCACCGGAGGAGCGCCGTTCTTGTACAACGACAATCCTACCATGTTTAGGGCGATTGTTTGCCATTGCTCGTTTTATGGGGACAAGACAGCACCGAATCAGACGTACGGAGGTCAGGGGCCGACTTGGAACACTGCACTTTTTGGCGGCTCCAGTTTTAGGGAACATCGTAATGACAGTCAGGTTTTGCTATACTCTCAAGACGGCAATGTTATCAGTGATTTTGACAGTGTGCAGACATCGGGGAATTATTCCCCGTCTAATCCTGAATTCGTCTCAGCGACGGATTTGCGCCCATTTGCAGGGTCTCCAGTGTTTGTTGTTGGTGCTCGCCCCGATTCGAATGCGCTTTCTGCGTATCTTTACAATAAATATGCCACAACAGATATAGATGGACGGCCTCTTGCGTTCAACGCAGATGGTATTCCTGTGGTCGGATGTTATCAAGTTGGTGTGAATGCGCTTAAGATTGTTGCGCCAGATCGTGGCACAATCTCTCCGGCTACATCTTGCGCGTTGGAACCAGGCGAAACCGTGACGGTCACCTATACACGTGAACGGGAGACACGGCCTTATCGTGGCATTTCCGTCAATGGCGAGATTGTGACAAGTGGCACGAGTGTAACCATTACGGCTCCAGCAGAAGGTGAAATGCCGGAGAGCTTCAGGGTTGAAGTGCCTGGTACGGCCGAATGGTATGTGAATGCGAATGCGAATGATGATTCCGGTAACGGTTTCACGCCAGAGACCGCTAAGAAGACGATGCGGGCGATCATGGCTTGCGATTTGCTGGCAGGTGATATCGTTCATGCGGCGAGGGGCGATTATGCCGAAGGCGAAACGAGCACATATAGGACTGCAAACGCAACGGGCTTGACCGCAAGCCGTGTGGAGATCCCATCTGGCGTGACATTGGTCGCGGATGAGGGGCCAGATGTAACAGTTATTCACGGCAAGAAGGGGACGGGTGCCGATGCGCAATATGGATATGGCGGAACGGGTCCTGTGCGCTGTGCCGTTTTGAATGAAAATTCGGTGTTAAAGGGATTTACTCTGTTTGACGGACATGCGGCATCGGCTTCGGGCGCAAGTTCCGATACCGAAGGCGGCGGCGTCTATGCTTTTGCTACGTCTGGCAAGGTTTGTGATTGTGTCATAACGAACTGTAGCGCACCACGGTGCGGAGGTGTCGCGCATGCTACGGCGATCAATTGTCGGATTGTCGGTAATGCCAGTTCTGGCTTTGGTTATGGTTCTGCTGGTGGTTTTGCTGATCTTATCGGATGTTATCTTGGACCGCAGCAAAACGACAATGGTGCTTACCGTGCTCCTGGCCGGGTTGAGTTCTGCACGTTTGACGGTGCGAGCGTATCTTACGGCATTCAGGGTAGCGCGACGAAGTGCTGTGTCTTCAAGAATCTAATGTCGGCCATTAGCGGTACTACTCAGTTCCAAGGATGTGCGTTTGACGAGAGTTCTTGGATGCTAGAGAACGGATCTTCCGATTTTAAGGGAACGTTTGACGGCGCATGTACGCATGTCCAAGACCTGAAACTCGGCGTGAACGGCGTACCGGAGGCGGACAGCCCAGTGGTGAATGTTGGGAACAACGGATATGTACCTACTGAGCTTGAGGATCATGACGCGGCGGGCAATCCGCGTATCTCAAACGTGGCGGTCGATATCGGTGCCTTCGAACATGATTGGCGTGTTGAATTTGCATCTGCACTTGGCAGAGGCGTTCGAGTGACAGAAGCGAGTGCAGGCGTGACGCTCGAAAATGGCAAGGTGAAACTGACGGATGGAGCGAGTATTTCAGGAGTTTGGCCGACTGTATCCACTCAGAACCGCATGCGTTATGAAGTTACAGTTGGGGCTGAAGGAGAGGGATGCATGACTGGATGGTTGGTTTCTGAATCAGGATCCGTTGACAAGAGATTCGATTTGATTCGGGAAACTGAAACGTGTGCTTTTAAGGTAGCTGGAACTGATCTTAGTTTTTCGTTTGATTTTCGTTCTGGCGGCGCTGGATATATCACGGATTTTGTTCAGACTCCACCTCCTGGCACAATCATATGCTTTAGGTGAGGTGCTTTGTTTTGATCATTCGTTTAGGTGCGATTCTCAGCCTTGTTCTTGCCGCGTCTTCGGTTTCTGCGGAGACGTGGGCAAGATTTAATGCTGGTGACAATCTGGCCGGGTCGGCAGAGATTATGCCTTCGACTGACGCCCGTCGTGGCTGGTCGGGGTTTTCCTTTGCTGTAGAGTTTGCGGCGTCAAGCAATTACTCTGGAATCGTTGTTCAAAAGCCTGGAGTATTTGCGCTGGATGTTTCTGGCTCGCCTGAAAACCGTCTCTATACTTTTCGAATGGTCGGTACGAATGTATACATTACTACGCTTAAGGAAAGCATCCTCAAGGCGAATGGCGAATCTGATCCATCTGGCATTGATCATGTCGCTGGTGTGTTGATGTATTGTTATGAGCCTGAACAGGCTAATGTTGGTTATCGGATGCTCCTTTACTTGAACGGGGTGTTGATAGGTTCTTCGCCCTGTACAAGTTTCCAACCTGAGGTGCGCATTCGTAAACCGGTCGAGTTTGCATCGTGTGCCAATGTTCGCAGTGTTTATCTGGGGGATCATGCCTGTGCGCCACATGAACTGTTTGCGTCCGTGGAATCCATGCGCCAAGATTTAGGAAACTGGGATAGTGAGGTCACAAGAGGCTGGCGAGAGTCGCAAAAGGACTTGCAGTTTGTTATAACGTCAAATCTTATTGTTGCCGTTAAAACAGGAACCGTGCGCGGAAATCCGATTCTTGGAGCTTGGAGCCAGAAAACGAAACATGCCGTGTTCCCTGCTGATGGTTTGTCTTGGTCTGTCGAATATGAAGGTGAAGATGGAGAAGTAAGGAGGTTGCGTTCGGGATCGCGTCAGCTTACCTCAACGGTTGAGCTTCAACGAGGTGGGTTTTTGGTCGTGAGTTGCGGCAAAGGTTTTCGTGTCCGACATTTTATCCAGATTGATGGTGGCCGTATAGAACGTCGTCTAGAGATTGAGGATACGGTTGGGAATCGGATTCGTGGTACGGCGTTTCCCCGTGTTACTCTGTCAAAACTACCTGGCTCAGACGTATTGGTCGAACCTCGGTTCAGCGGTGTGCTTTCTTCGGATCCGACACGTAGCCATCTGTTGAGCGGGTGGATGTTCCCCGGCGGCATGGTGACGATGCAGTTTGTTGGATATTATAACGAATACGGCGAGGGCATTTATTTTGCTTCCGAGGATCCATTGGCGGTAACAAAGAATTATACCGCTGAGGGTAATGGTGGGCGATTGTCTATTGAGTTTTTTCAGAATGCACCTCATGCTGAATCTAAAACTGGCACGAATCGGTTTTCTCCGAGCGGCAGGGGGGCGCTTGAATTGTTTCATGGGAATTGGTATGAGGCTGGACAGGTCTATCGTCGCTTTCTTCGGACTTCAGCACCTTGGTATGCAAAAGACATTCCGAGGTCAGATACACCGGAATGGTTTATGCGAAATCCACTTTGGATCATGGGACTTAACTTGAAAGCTGAGCGGCTGCCGGCGTTTCGGCATCTTGCTGAGTACTTTGAGTTTGCCCCATCCTTTGTCTGTGCTGCCGTTCGTCCGCCAGATGGCGTTGGATTTTATGGTCCGAACTATACGGTGTTGGAGTCAGCTCGCGATTGTTTTCCGCAGCTCCAGAAGGAGGGCATGCATTTTGTCGGCTATACCAATCCTCGACTCTGGTATGCTGGTTCCGAGGCTGATAAGTCCAATGGCTTCAGTCAAAAAGGCAAACTGTGGTCCATAAAAGACGATCAGGGCAATTCACGCATTGAACGTTTTGAAGACACCTATGTTGTCCCGTGCCCAGGCGTTTCTCTTTGGCGCAGTCACTTGTGCGGTCGGACGCATATGTTGGCCAAAAGTCATTTGGACGGAGTGTATCACGATCAATTGCCTTGCGCTGTGCCGTGTCTGTGCTATGACACGTCGCATGGTCATCTGGCTGGTGATCCGTCTGTTTGGCTTTCTGGTGGGTGGTGGAAGTTCTGCGACTACTTAATGGGTGATCTCAGGTGTGAATTTCCTGGCTTCGTTCATACTGGCGAAGATGCGAGCGAGCCGTTTGTTAACAAGCTTGATGGGTTTATGACATGGCGCTACGGGCGAACGGGGCATGTGCCATTGTTTCAATCGCTCTATTCGCCACGTATCCAGTTTGTTGGTCGTGGTTGTGACATACATGGGATGCCAGGGAGCTATGAAAGCTTCTTTCCAAAATATGCAGAACAGCTGTGCTATGGTGAGCAGATAGGATGGGTCGGCCATCAGTCAATCGCCTATCCGTCACCTCGTCGGGGATTTCTGAAGAAGCTTGCACATTGTCGTGCCGACTTGTGTGACTTCCTTAATTCTTCCGAAATGGAAGCTCCTTTGCGTTTCGCTCGACCCCCGGAGACGATGACTACTCGATGGGGCGTATGTGCGCCGAATGTCGTAACAACTGACAAAGTGCTTTCGTCCAGCTGGCTTCATAAGGATGGTCGTCGCCTTGTCATGTTCCTCAATACAGTGAACGAGCAGCAGTCTGTCGAACCGATGTGTACATCAAGTGGAAAAACCTACACAATTTGCCGTGAGAGGTCTAATCGTCCTGAAGTCATGCACGATGCGCCTTGTCAGGTAAATCTGGAGCCATATGGTTTTGAGTTTTGGTTTGTTGGCGATGCAGAGGCCGTTGAGGCAAATGCGTTTGCCAAGCGGTTGGCGCGCGCCTCTTGCTTTATGAAAAAAGACCGGGGTGCCTTGTTGTCGAAGGCCCCGGAGTTCTCGAAGACGGTTGATGTGGATGCAAAGGGTGGTAATCCTGTCATGGCCCGCAACATTGCCTGGGGGCTTTTGGCTTATCGCCCAGATGAGCCACATTTAGATTATAGTGCTCGGTTGCCTGATGCGAAGGATGGTTGGGTGTTCGTGATGGATGGCGGATTGGTCTTTTACGGGCAAGTTGATTTCGGAGTTGGGGCAAAATCAATGGAACTGAATCTTGCTACTGATGAGTCGGGTGTGCGTGTAGAGTTTTTCGATGTGACGGGCGATGTGCCAGAACGAAAAATCGCGGTGTTTCGTCCGATAAAAGGTGACTGGCACGACTATAAGACCGTTACGGTGCCTTTGTTGGGAGAGGTTTCTGGTGTCCGTTCTATTGTTTGTCGTGTAAGTGGAGGTATCTGCAATCTCAAGAATTGGAGACTGCTCACAACGGGTGCCTGTGGAATGATTCAGCCTATTGCCAAAGGCGTGTCAGGAACACCGACTTTTGCTGCTGAAAAAAAGTCAGACGGCATCATTGGGGTTAAGGCTAAGGATGTCGTTTGGACGCTTTTTGCACGGACAACCGAAAACGGCATTGCTCTGACAGATGGAGGCTATGCATATTTTGGAGCTGTTAATTTTGGTAAGGCTCCCAAGCGAATTTTGGTTGATATAGTGGATGCGGAGCCGGATGTTCAGGTAGAGTTTGTGGATATCACAGAGTTTGCCCCGTCCACGCCACTTGCTACAATCCGGGCTAGCAAGGGCGAAATGACAGCAGTTCTTTCGTTTGAGGTAAAAGATTATCGTAATGTAGTGTTCATGGTCAAAGGTGGTTCTTGTACAATTGGGGGATGGCGCGTCTTGCCGTGAGGTGTTTCAATAGGGGAGCCTGATATGTTACGGTTGACTTATTTGTGTTTGTTTTCGTTTTTAATATTATTTGCTTGTGGCGAAAATGTACGCATGACGGCTGGTACGACGGCTGTGAATATGGATATTGTACCAGATGAGATGCAGAAGATTTACGAAGAGATAAAGACTCCTTATAAGTATGGGATTGTTTTAGAGCCGTCCGAGGGGAAGATGCTAGATAATCCTAATGTCTTCCGATATGGAGATGCCTGGTACATGATGTACATCGTCTTTGATAATATGGGGTATGAGACATGGCTGGCAAAATCGGCGGATTTGCTCCATTGGAAAACGCTCGGCCCGGTTTTATTGCGCGGAGCGGAAGGAATGTGGGACTGTGCGCAGGCGGATGGCGGGCCTTCTCTGATGGACATGCAGTGGAATGGCTCTAACACTTTGTCAAAGGTGGATGGCAAATATTGGATGACATACATCGGTGGTGCGAAGACTGGCTATGAGACTGATCCTCTGGCGATAGGTATAGCAACAGCTATTGATCCGTCTGTTGCGAGGTTATGGACACGAGAGGGATCACGACCGGTATTGGCACCATGGGATAAATCCACACGCTGGTTTGAGAATGTGACCTTGTTCAAGAGTTTTGTCGTTACTGATGAAGCATGCCGATTGGGGCGGAAATATGTCATGTACTACAATGCCAAGACTGGTGAGCAACCAGGTCAGGCGCAACGTTGGCTTGAATCAATCGGAATGGCTGTGTCGGATGATATGCGCGTCTGGGAACGATATGGTAGTGAGCCAGTGATACTTGATCGCGAGGGCGTAAACGAGGCGGCCATCTCTGCTGACCCAATGGTTCGTAAGATTGGCGATAAGTGGGTAATGTTCTATTTCGGTTATCTCTGGGGTCGGTTCAAGACGCATGCGGGCGACACATTTGCTGTGAGCCGTGACCTTGTCCATTGGACAAAGTGGAAGGGTGAACCACTTGTGTTTCCGTCTGTTTCATGGGATTGCGTCCATGCGCATAAGCCGTGGGTTATCAAGCATCAGGGTGTTGTCTATCACTTCTATTGTGCTGTCGGGGAGCGTGGACGGGTGTTGGCGTTAGCGACATCGAAAGATTTACGATAGTCACAGGAAGAGGAGGAATGTCGTTGTCTAAAATGAAGCCATTAATGATCCTGGCTCATGCGTTGGGGGTTATGTTTGCCTGTGTTACTACAGGTCATGCGTTTGAATTTCGACAGATAATGAATGAGCCTCGTTATTCGCGTGGAGACGAGAATGTAAGGATAGTTCAGCCGGCCGACATGGCGTCATGGATTTGGATGCCAGGACATGAGGTGTACGGTGTATCTGCTTGTGCGGATGAACATGTTCGCGCTGCACTTGCTGGAGCGGAGCCAGGGTGTTTCTTCAGGTTCCGTAACGATTTTGTTTCAGATGGTTCAGTGCTTCGTTTTGATGTGACGGCTGACGAGCGTTTCGTATTGTTGCTTGACGGGGTGCTGATAGCGCGCGGTCCGCAACGAGGGGATGTGAACCACTGGTATTATCAGAGTTATGAAGTTCGGGGACTTGAGAATGGATCTCATCGGCTTGAAGCTGTATGTCAACAGCTCTTATCGGCGGCTCCGAATGCACAGCTTTCGTATCGCGGCGGATTCTTGCTGAAAGCCGAAGGTAATTATGATATCAGTCTGACAACTGGCAAGGGAAGATGGCTGGTTGCACCATTGAAGGGTACTGTCATGACGGATCGAGGTACTTCTGATACGTTGGGGGCTGGCAACCAGTGTCGTGTGACTGGAACGGGGATTATCCGTGAAGAACCTTCTAGTTGGGCTTGGAAGGTGCCAGCCGTCATTCGTTCTGGTATTGACGGAACCAGATGGTGGGAGCGGCAGCCAGGATGGATGCTTTTCCCTGCGGATCGTCCTGACCAGATGTACGTGATTAAGACCCCCGGACGCGTTGTCAACGTTGAACAGGACTTGACGAAGCCGTTTGTTGTTCCGTCCAATACTGAAATTGACCTCTGGTGGGACTTGCAGGATTATTACTGCGCCTATCCCGAACTCGAGACGTCCGGCGGCAAGGGTGCGACCGTGATCTGGGGATGGACGGAGTCCTTGCGTGACGAACGAGGGAAGAAAGGCGACCGTAGCGAATGGCGAGGAAAAAGCTTTTCGCAGATATTCTCGGACACTTTTGTTTCCGATGGTAGGACTGATGCGTTCTTCACCACTCCTTGGTGGCGTTGCGGCAGATGGTGCCGTGTGACGGTAAAGACATCCGATTTGCCGTTGATCATCAAGCGAATTGCCATCGGAGAAACGCGTTATCCGCTTGTGGTTGAATCTTCGTTCCAATGCAATGATTCGTCGATAGACGCCGTTCTTAGGATTTGTCGCCGAACCGTTGAATCGTGCATGCATGAGATGATGTTTGATTGCCCATATTATGAGCAGCAGATGTATGCTGGAGACACGCGCATTCAGTTGAACATTCTCAACACTCTTACAGCCGATCCGCGAATGGCGCGATTTGCTATGAGCATCTATGATTGGAATCGGCGCGACAATGGTATGATTCCAATGCAATTTCCGTCTCGTGTCTTGCAGGAATCAAGCACTTATACGATGTGTTGGATCATGATGTTCGGAGATCATCTTTTATGGCGTGATGACTTGGGATTCCTCAGGCAGCGAATGCCAGGTGTGCGCCACGCGCTGGCGGGTCTTGCCGCTTACGAGAATGCTAATGGTTTGCTTGAGAATTTGCCTGGGTGGAGCTTTATGGACTGGGTTAAGGAGTGGGCGAAGGAAGATCCCGATTTCCCGACAGGTTGTGCACCGTGTGTAGGTCATGGAAAGAGTGCCGGTGCGCTTAACAACTTGTTGTACCTTCTGGCCATTCAAAGTGCCGCTTCGGTTGACAAGGCATTGGGTGAGATTGAGCATGTTGCGTTCTGGAAACGAAAAGAAGAGCGACTGGCAAAGACGCTGTTGGATTACTTCTGGTCGGAAGAGCGCGGATTGATTGCCGACACTGTGGCAAAGGACAGTTTCAGTGAACACGCACAGGCAATAGGCATTGTTTCAGGGCTTTTGACGGAATCGCGACGGGATTCCGCTTTGAGTGCACTTGTTGCAAACAAGGACCTTGCAAAAGTCAGTTCTTATTTCACTTATTATCTTTTCGAGGCACTTGCGCAGTGCGGGCGCGCTGATGTTATTCTTGACAGACTTCACTGCTGGAAAGATCTCGTCTCGTGGGGTGCGCGGACGGCTTTTGAGACGCAATACAATGATTCTCGTAGCGACTGTCATGCGTGGAGTGCCTGTCCGCTTTACTTTCTACAGTCGGCGATTGCCGGTATCCGGCCAGCTTCGCCATGCTATGGACGGGTGCGCGTAGAGCCGCAGCCCGGAAAGCTGAAGTGGATTCGGGCTGTTGCGCCGACTCCTAAAGGAAAGGTTGCTGTGGACTTGAAGTTCAGGGACGGTGGTGCGCATGGGTCGATTGTCCTGCCGCCCGGTCTTGAGGGTGATTTCGTCTGGAAGGGCGTTGTTTCTCCGCTAAAGTCCGGCATGAACGAATTTCCCGACCCGGCACTTGCAAGTGTGCCGCGCGCGGCGACTCCACTGTCGTATGTAGGCATGCAACATATCCTTGGACTTGCTCCGGACTGGTGGGAAAAGCGACATGAGGCGAAACTTTCTGAATTGGCCTCGTATCAAGGGAAGATAGACCTGGTGATGTTCGGCGACTCTATCACGCATGACTGGGAAGGCGCTCGCGGACCAGGTTCCGACTGGGGCGGGCATCGGCTGGCGGAATTGCGAAAGTCGTATTCTGTCGTGAATCTTGGCTATGGCGGAGACACGACGCGGAATGTTCTCTGGAGGATGGAGAACGGAGAGCTGGACGGATACGAGGCGAAGTGCGTTATGCTGCTTGTTGGCACGAACAACGGATTGGAGGATACGCCTGAAGATGTTGCAGCAGGTATTCGGGCAATATTGGATGTCATCGCCCGCAAACAGCCCAAGTCAAAGATCGTCCTCGTTCCTATTCTTTTACGTGGAGCCGATGCAAATGATGCTTTTCGTGTTCGCAATGAGAGGGTCAATGAGATTGTCCGCACTTATGTGGATGATGAAAATATTTTCTGGTGCGATTTCCGTAGCGATTTTGTCAATGCTGATGGTACGCCGAAATCTCGGTTCATGCGAGAGGATGGACTTCATCTTGTTGCGCCTGGATATGATGTTTGGGCAGAAGCGCTCAAACCGATTCTCGTACATATAATCGGAAGATAATAGGAAGGTGGGACAGACGTCGTGAAGAAGCTTCTGGCTGTTGTAACGGCTGTTTTTGTAGTCCTGTGCGTGTCAGCGGAGAAGGCTCCTCGTGCCTCTCTGCTGCATGGCCCTGAGGCGTGGCTCAGTCTAATGGGTGGAAACGTACGCAAGGATGGCCTTCGACTAGATCTTGAGGCGATCAAGGAAGCTGGCTTTTCCGGTGTCCAGTTCTTCCATATTGGCGACCGGGCTGGCAAGGACCAGAAGGAATCGATGGTTTGGCCTGGCTGCGAAAAGACGCAGACGCCGTGCCTCAGTGCGGGATGGGACGATCTTGTTTCGTTTCTTGGGAATGAGTGCAATAGACTGGGACTTGCCTTGACTGTGCAGAACTGCCCCGGATGGTCGCAGTCAGGTGGACCGTGGATTGATCTTGACCATTGCCAACGAGACATCAAGATGGCGCGTAGAGATTTCTCGGGCGGCGAGATGTTTCATCTGCCGGATATTCCCGCAGAGTTCCGCGATGTCGATTCTGACTGGCGAGATGTGTGTGTGTTGGCGTTTCCGACGCCGGAAGGTGATTCTGAGAATGCAATGCTGAAGCCTAAGAAGGTCGAGAAAGACGGCGACAACCGCATTTTTCATTTCGCAAAGCCAGTGACGGTCCGTTCTCTTGCCCTGCCGGGGGTGGATTGCTGGAACGGTTCATACGCATACAAGATGCCCTGGATGCGTATTGCGCTGGATGTTCAAACCTCACAGGGATGGAAGGAGGTTGTGCGTTCTCCGCTGCCGACAACAAACTGGCGTGACTATGTGGAAACGTACACGCTCGCCTGTGGCGAAGATACTGGGCGCATATGGCGATTCCGGTTCGAGCATGATTTGCCGATCAAGCGATACAGTGAACCACACCTCAGTTCCGCTCCGCGCATGACGGATTGGGAGGGCGGAAGTGCGCGTACGCTTCGTTCACTTCAAAGGGTGGTGTCGCCGCCGATGGGAAGCGGATGCTTCATTGATCAGGAAAGAATTGTCGATTTGACAGGACGACGGGAATGGATAGTCCCTGATGGGGATTGGACTGTGATACGCTTCGGGCACGTGAATGCGAAGCATGTCAATTCACCGGCACCGAAGGAGGCGACGGGATGGGAGTGCGACAAACTTGATCCAGCCGGTATAGAATCGCATTTTAAGGGGTTTATCGGGAGACTGAACGATGGTCCGCTCAAGGGGCAGATGAGGGCAATGCTTGTTGACAGTTGGGAGTGTTTCTGCCAGACGTGGACTCCGAAGATGGAAGAGTATTTCTTGGACGCGAATGGTTACGACCTGCGTAGATGGTTGCCTGCCCTCTTTGGATGGATCGTCGGTTCGCCTATTGAGACGGAGAAGTTTCTCACCGACTGGCGTAGGACAAACGGCAACCTTGTCACGAAGAACTATTATGGACGAATGAGCGAGCTTGCGCATGAAGCGGAGCTTGAGGTGTATTACGAGACGGCGTTTGGAGACATAATTTATGGCGATCTCCTTGAATACTGGAAGTATTCCGATGCGCCTATGTGCGAATTCTGGCGCCCGCATGTTTCGGAAGATGAAGGAGGATGTGGGACCTATTCATTCAAGCCGATTCGCCCTTGCGCCTCTGCAGCCCATATCTACGGGAAGAGACGCGTTGCTGCGGAGGCTTTTACTGGAGAGGGGATTACCTGGAGCGAGGATTTCAGGGAACTGCGTGAGATTGCGAATCAGCATTTCGCCCGCGGCGTCACGCATCTGGCCTTTCAGAGCTACACGCATGCACCCTCGCCGACCGCCTTGCCGCCGGGAGGCTGCATGGGCGGATACAACGGGACGCCGTTCACGCGCCTGCAGACCTGGTGGAAGTACATGCCTGAGTTCACGGGTTGGGTGACGAGGTGTGAGGAGTTCTTGGAAGCGGGCGTTCCAGCGCAGGACATCCTTTGGTATCTTGGCGATGCCGTCGATCATAAGCCGGACGAGAACTTCCCCCTGCCGGAAGGGTATCGTGCAGACTATCTCAATCATGACGTGCTGACTAACAGGCTCGAGGTCAAGGACGGAGTCTTTCGCATTCCCGAGGGCGCGTCGTGGCGTGTCCTTTGGATGCCCGATGACTATCGTCTGCTGCCGGCAACGAAACGACGTCTTTCGGAACTGGCCGCCGCAGGAGGAAAGGTTGTCTTTGGCGGCAAGGAATCGCTCATCGCCGCGTTGTCGGAACTTGGTCTTGGCAAAGATGTTGAGACGGAAAAGCCCCTCGGTGACGGTTTTAGGGACGATTTCGGATGGATTCATCGGAAAGTGGGCGACTCTGACCGATATTTTGTGACGGCTGGCACAAATGGCTATCGTGGCAAGGTGACGTTTCGTGCAAAGGGATTGGCCCGCATTGTGGATCCGGTCTCGCAGGAGGTGTTTGCCTGGCGAAATGGTGAAGAATTCCCATTGCAGGCTTCGCAGTCGGTATTTGTCGTGTTTGATTCCAAAGGCACGTCAAAGAATACGCGTGCGTTTGCAACGCGGTATGCATCTGACAATCGGCGGGTGCGGAAAGTGGGTCCGTGGAAGCTTGCCTTCCCGAACGGAAGGACAGTCGCGCTTGAAACGCCCGAATCGTGGTCGGCACTGGCAGGGCTTTCCCGCGAGGAGCGGGCTTTTTCAGGAACGGCCGCATATATGAGCGAGTTTGACTGCGAACAGGACGGAGAGCGCGTTGTCTTGGATCTTGGCGCCGTTGAGACGATTGCCGATGTCTTTGTCAATGGCCATCGGGTACGCACGCTCTGGTGCGAGCCGTATGCATGTGACATCACGGACTTTGTGAGAACAGGACGGAATGATCTTCGGATTGAGGTTGTCAACACATGGCGCAATCGCGTCATTTTCGATCTGGGGCAGCCTGTCGAGAAGCGTCAGACATGGATCCTTTATCGGAATGAGTACAATCCCTCGGCAAAGGATCCGTTCGTGCCGGCCGGATTGTTGGGACCTGTTTCGTTGCAAGTGTGCAAATAACGAATAAGAGTCGATCGGAGGCGGGACGTCGCCCGCACGCTGAAGGAGCGCGGCTACCGCTTCATCTTCATGGAAGACCTGGTTTAAGATAAAGTTCGATTTGGTCGAAATATACGGCCTTGACGCATGGGTTCTCGCCGTTGACCCGTGTGCCGTTGCCGATCCACAGGGTTTCGCTGCCCGCAGGGCTCCATGTGCCATCCACGTCGTACCATTCGTATCCGTCTCCCTTGACTTTCCCGATGTCGACATGGAAGTTCCTGATGTCACGCTTGGCATAGGTGACGAGATCGCACGTGCCGACTGAAAACGCCGTGCCTTTTGCGACGCCGGTCTTCTCGACCCTCGCATGTACGCGTATGCCGATCTTCGCGGCAGGATCCTTCAAGAACGATTCTTCGCGGAAGGCGAGGCAGTGGCGCATTTCGCCGGGCGCGGACGCTCCCATGCGGACGGCTTTCCCGTTTGCCGCGAGCGGATCTTCGACACGCTTCGTTGCCGTCTGGTCGTCGGTGCGCATGTCTGCGACAGGTACGATTACCCTGCCGGCGGTGCATCTTTCCGACTTCGTCAAGTCAAGACGTGCGATCGTCTCGACTCTCTCGCGTACCATCTTGTCGTCACGGAACTTGTTGAGCCCCTTGACGCGGGCGAAATCGGCCAGCACGCGTTCGGCGACAGGCTTTAGCGCGGCGCGTTCGGCCTTTAGGTCAGCCGCGGCGGCGCCGGACGAAAGCGAATACTTCGCTCCAAGCCTGGACCTGACAAGCCGCACGAGATCCGCGTTATGCCGCGCCCAGTAGACGTTTTCGCGGCGGATCGGGTCATCTTTCACAAGTTCCAGCGCCGCAGTCCATTTCGCCGACCACTCGTTGAAGAACTCAATAGGCTGGCATGGGTCGTTCAGCTGCGTCCCCCACATGACAAGCGGCTCTTTCGTCTCGTCGCGCTTTTTCTCCTGCTCCACGAGAGCATTGTAGTAACCGCGGGCGACACTTGCCGCCGCCCCGTAATAGCCCTTGAAGAAACGGTCCAGCAACGGCTCAAGGGGCTGGTCGGGATTCCAGAGAAGATGTCCGATGACCCACGTCTTCAACGCCTCGTCAACGCACTTGACGCCGTAGTGGTCGCCCTCTTCGAACACGCCGAACGCCCCCATCTCGCGGAAGTAGCGGAAGTTCTCGGGCATCACGTGGCAGCACTCGAACGGCTGGAAAAGATACTTGAAGTTGGCCGAGTAGTCCCAGATGTAGATCTTGTCGGCAATCTCTTTCCACTTCCTGAAGTTCTCCACGAACGCCTTGCATCCTTTCCACCGCGATTCCAGGATGGGCTTGGAGAAATCGCAGCCGTCGGTGCAGCAGCAGATGATGACGTTGGGATGCACCCTCATGGTCTTCGGCGGCTTGAGCGTGTACATGTATGCGAACGTCAGGATGTTGACGTCGGGCCAGTCTTTCGACACTCGTTCCGCCACATAGTTGGCCATCTGGACGATCGGAGCGGAAGGAGAGCCTTCCTTCTCTTCGAGCGCCTTGCAGTCCGCGCATTGGCAATACCGCTTGAAGTCGTTCTGGTAGATCGAATAGTATTTGCAGCGCGGATAGTTCTTGCGTATGCGCTCTTTCATCTGAAGCGTCAGGAAATCGAGAAACTCGTGGTTGGTCAGGCAGCGTTGTGCACGCAAGTCGCACCGCTTTCCGTCAACGAGCGCAAACCAGTCGGGGTGGTCCTTGAAGTATTTCCCTGGCGGACACAAGTTGTCGAAGGTCGCGCCAGCCGTAGTCGTGTCCTTCGCGTGGTCTCGTCCGCCCATCTCTTCTGGATACTCGATGCGGAATCCGTTAACTTTCAGCTTGGCGGCGAAACCGGAATTGCGAAGTTGATCGGTCCAGTTCAGGTCGCGCAGGAGAAACGCCGGACGCTGCACGTCGTCAAGCTTGTCTGAGACTTCTATCCTGTCGTGCGGCGGAACGACCGAAAGGTTCGGCGAAAGCCATTCGCAACCGCAGTACCGCTCAAGAAAGTCATAGACGCCGAAGAGCGTGCCGTGCACCTTGCCACCCTCGATGCGGAAGTGCGGCGGCGCGGACACGAGACGGAATCCGTCGTTGCTGAGGTCGTCGGGCCCGTTGCCTAGGAAAATTCCGTGCGCAGGCGTCGCGTTGGTCGCAACGGGCAGCGTGACGCCTGTCATCTCGCGCACGTACTTCTGAAGCTCCGTCGCCGCAAGCGCCTGAGACGGCGACGGCGATTCGGGAAGGACAATCGTGTATCTTGGAGCGCAGCCGCGCTCGGCAAGCGTGAGTCGGCCGGGTGCGGCACGGCAGCCGCCCGAATGAATTGCAACGGGCACAACGGCAAGAAGGGCGGCAGCCCAAAGCAATGTCTCACGCATGGACACTTTCCCTACGCCTCGTTTCACTTGGACCGTCAGCGCAATATGATGACTGCGCCGAGCGGCGGGGCAGGTGTCAGATAGACGGTACCGTCCACAACGGTAAACTCGCCGCGAGCCGCATGGCTGCCAGCATTGACAAGCCGCCACGCCGAAAGGTCTGCCGTAGTCGTGCCCGAGAGCCGTGCGATTGCTGTCGGCTGACGGGCGGACGACGACGGCAGCGCCAGCGGATTTGACGCTGTGCGCCCGGCGTCGACCTTTACCCTGCCGGAGAACGTGCAGTTGGCGAACGTCGGGATGCCGTTCGTGTTCGCCCAGGCGTCAGAGAGAGCGACGGCGATGGTTGCCTGATTAAGTGCCGCGCCCGAGACTGTTCCGCCGCCCGTTGTGGCCGCAAAGCGCGGATTGGAGATAGAGCCTGTGGCCGAGAGGTCAAGCGTTCCAGACCTCACGTCGCATGTGCCCGTGAACGCATACTTTCCGCTCGCCAGCGCCACTGTACCTTCACCGGCGAGGACCAGTCCGCCAGTCCCTTCCAACGCCGCGTTGATGGTGTACGTCGCGCCGCTTGCGGGCTTCAGGACCGCGCCCGCGCCGCGCATCTCGTAATGGACCTTTCCGCTGCCGGACGCCGCCAGCGTGGCCGACGCGCGAGAGACGTCGAGTTTCAGTTCCGCATCGTCGAACGCGAAGGACAGGTTTTTGTTGATGGAATTCTCCGTGAAGCCGCCATACGCGAAGACCGAGCCGTTGCGGAAGAGCATCGTGCCCCACGGACGGTCGCTCTCTCCCGTCAGCGCAACCGTTCCGCCCGCCGATGTGCTGAACACGGAGTTGTCGAAGTCGAGGTCGATGCCGCCGCCGATGGAGTTGGCTGCGCCGTTAAGGTAGAGGTAGGAGTCCTTGAACCTGTAGTACGCCCTAGCGCCGCCGACAGAACTGTTCATGCGCGTAAGATAATGAGGGGAACTGCTCGAACCACCCATTACAAGGAACGTGCCGTTCGTCGCCGCCAACGTGACGAACGACCTGCTGCTCGTGCTGTTGTACCCGATCTGCGACGACGTGATGCGCACCGTGCCGCCGTTGAGGATGCGCAGGACGGGATTTGTCACGGCAATGCCGTTTGCGCCCACGGAATGGCCAAGGAACCAATGGCTGGAGAGGCAGTCGAGATAGACATTGTCCACCGTCAGCACCGGCTGCGCGGCACATGTCTTCGAGTAAAGTCCTATGAGAACGCGCGCGCCAATCATCGACACGCTGGCATCCGCTCCTGTGCCGACGAGAGCCATTTCGCCTTCGGCGACGGAGAAGCTGGGATATTTGCCGCCCGCGCCGTCAGGAACCGTGCCGTCGTCCGGGAATACGATACCTTCCGATCCGCTTGGGAACCATGCGGTATTGTCGCCTGTCGCCGTTCCGGAACCAGTCTTCGCGAGCGTGTACGTCGTCGCAGCTGGGACGTTGACCGTCAGTTTACCCGTGCCGCGTTTGCAGAACGCGCCTTGCGTGACGTTGAGCCTGTCGAGCGTCGTGTCCGTATCGGCCTTGAACACCACGAGATCGGATGCGTTCGCCGTTGACACCGCGACGTTTGCGGGCACATCCATTGCCGCACCGCCAGCGTCGGCGAATTGCACCGTGCCGCCGCTTAAGGCAACGGCATCTGCCGATGACGAGCCGAGCGCTTCTGCGGCGGCCACCTCAAGGATGCCGTCAGAGGACAATATGCCGTCGTCAAGTGCGTTCGCCGCACCGAGCGTCAGTTTGCCCGTACCCGTCTTTGCGAGACTGCCGCCAGAAACAGGTTTCGTGATCGCAAGCGAAGCGCCGGCATCGACCTGCACAGGAGTCCGTACGGACAGGTTCACAGGCACGTCGATCGTGTTCTGACCGGCGTTCGCGGCGATCTGCGCCGCGCCGATCTCTCCGGCGATGGCAAGCGGCCCGGTGCCGGTCAGCGTATAGCCGCTTGCGCCGAACGCCAGCGCACCGGCCATGTCGCCTGCCGCGACTATGACAGTCTTTCCTGCGGAAGAGGACGTGAAGGATGCGATCTGCGTCTCCGCCGGCGCCGCATTGCCCGACCAGTTGCCGGGTGTCGCCCACGCGCCGGAACCCGTCCAGGTGACGGAATCGGTGAGCGGCTCGTCCGCCGCGACTTTCGCAGAGACCGTCGTCAACCCCGTGCCCGGATCGTAGTCGAAGGTGTAGGAAGCGTGCGTTCCCTCTGAAAGCGCATTTGCGAAGAGCGCACTGCGGATGGCAGTTTTCGTCTCGTTGCCCAGTTCACCCGAGACACGGAGGAACGGCGTGGCTGCGGACGGCGCCGACGACGACCAGTTGATTGTGAGCCTGTTCACGGAGACCGGTCCGTTCACCGCAAGGACGTCGCCCGCGTCGAGCGCAAGCGTGGCATTCGTCACGGTCAGCGCGGAAAGCGTTGCGCCCGTTGCGGAACCGACAAGTGAGAACGTCGCCTCGTTCGTCACTGTGAGCGCCGTGGAGAGCGTCGAACTCGCGCCGGAGACAAGCAAGGTGCCGCCTGCAACAACAGTATTCGCTACGTCACTAGTTCCGACGTAGGTCAACGTGCCGTTGCCGACCTTCTTCAGAAGTCCGGACGCGCCGCCCTGGTTCGACATGTTCTGCTCGACATAGATATAATTGTCAGCCGTATCGACAGTCAACCCCTTCGCCCCCAATTTCATGTACTTGAGGCTCTTGATGAACGGCGAGGACGATGAATTGCGGGTCGTGCAGGCCTTCAACGTGCCACCGTTTGCCAAAAGTTGAGTAGTCGGGGATGTCAGCGAGGGTTTAGAATTCACAATGTAGCGCAAAGCGGTAATACCGCCATTCAGCTCAATCGTATGCGTCCCTGTGCGGGATGTGGCATCATCAAAGAACGAGACATAACCATAAGATGCACTGGAAATGTCAAGATATCCGCCAGTCTGACGCAGCGTCTTGTCGCCCGATCCGTTGTTTCGCGCCAGCCGGACGCGAGAAACCACAGCTGTCCCACCCGAAACCTCGAATAGACTGGCGGCGTTTCCATACCTTAGGTTTACACCGTCGCCGCCTGCAAGGTCAAATCGGCCGCCAGAAACAAGAAGCCGCCCGTTGCTTGTACTAGCGTTGCCGACGAATATGCCGCCCGACGCCGTAAACGTTCCGCCCATGACCGAAAGCGTCGGTGTTGCAGATCCCGACAAGGAGACAGCCCCATTCACGTTGACGGAAGCGCCCTCTGCGACATTCAGCGTGCCGGCTGAATGCAAGTAACTATTGGCACTGTCTGATGTCGTCAGGGTCGTGCCTCGGCCCAACGTCACCGTTCCGTTGCGCTGTCTATAGCCTCCGACAGTCAGCGTAGCGTTTGTCGCAAAGACAACACCGTTGCTGATTATGTACTCCGGTGTCGTCAGGGTACCGCCGTCGATCTGCCACGTGCCGCCCTTTTGAACGAATGTCGTCGCCGTCTCGAATGTTCCGGAATGTTTCAGAGTCGTCACACTTGCGGCGGAACTGTCAACCGACAGCTGCCCCTTTGCCATCTTGAACGTCACGTCTGGGGCAACTGTAATTGTGGATGGTATGCTCTGCAATGCGCCAATGCGGAGCGTACTCCCATTGGATGCGCCCTCAGGGTCGCAGAAGTTGAATACGCCTTTGGTGAATGTAATGTAGTTGATACCGTCCTCCGTGATGCCGCATGTAAAATCAGGATTCGTCATCTTCAGCGGCGCGATACTTGTGGACGAGAATCCATCGTTGTACATGAACCAACGGTCGGTTGAGGAAACGCAGCAGCCGAACTTGAACGGGGTGGAGGCATAGGTGTAGGCGTTGCCGTCCGCGTTCACGGCATCGGCGGCGAGGGACGGCATGAGGAACGTGTAGCCGTCGCCCGCAAAACGAAGGAAGCCGTATTTGCGTGACTGAGCCGATGTATATCCACCCTTGAACTCGATCGTCTGGGCGGCCAGAGTCGTGTTGCTCCGCAGATACACGGTACAGTCATTGCCGAGTCCAGCCATTCGCACCGTGTCGCCAGCCATTGGAGTCACTGCGCCTGAAACGCCGCTGCATTGCCATTCCTCCGAATTGTCAAAATAATGCGTTGCCTTGTCCTTGCTTTTGAACTCGACGCCATTGCGGCCATAAACGGACAATGCCGCACACAACAGCATCGCCAGCATGGCGCAACATGTTTTAACCTTCATGACTATCTCCTTGTTTTTAGTTTTTCCCATTAGAATCATTTTGCGCCCCGACAAGCGTTATTCCTTCGGGTACACGAGAATCGACTTCAAGCTTGCCGTTCACGGTCTTCCATGAAACGGTTATGCGGCCTTTCGGCGTGTCGAACCAGCCGGATGCCGACGTCACGCCGGGGATCGGCTGGGGATCGACGCGCACCTTGTCGCAGCCGACGGCGTCTTCGCAGACCGAAATGCCCAACACATGCCGGATCAGCCACTCGTCGACGGAGCCAAACATCGGATGGCAGTTGCTGTGGACGTTCACGCTCTTTTCCTCCGACCAGTTCTCCCAAAGCGTCGTTGCGCCTCTGTCGAGCATGTGAAACCACCCTGGGAAGCCCTCGTGCATCGCCACCCGCGCCGCAAGGGCGGCGTCCCCGTGCAGGGGCAGATATTCGAACAGGTACTTCGTGCCGAAGATGCCGGTGGTGAGGGCGTCGCCGTGCGCGCGGATGTCCTTTTTGAGCAGCCCGTACGCCGCCGGAACGTCCTTCGGCTCCAGTAGCCCGTGGTAAAGCGCGAAAAGCTGCTCGCCTTGAAACCCGGACCCGACCTTGCCTCCTTCATGAACGTAGTCGGCGCGGAACTTCACGGCGATTCGCTCGGCGAGTCCAGTCAGCCGTTCGGCATCGTCAGCCTTCCCGAGAAGCCGCGCGAACTTCGCCGTCAAGGCAACGAACTGATGCCAGTGCGCCAGGCCAGAAAGCCCGCAGTTGGCTTTCTCCGGCTCGATGGCGATCCAGTCTCCAAGGCATTTCGGCAAGTCGTTGGAAGGGTAGCGTTTCGCGATAAGGTCGATGAAACGGACAAGCGCTGGATATGCAAGCCGCACCGAAGCGATGTCGCCGTCGTAGCGCACAAGCGAATCGACGATGACCGGCACGCCGACGGCCCAGCCGATTGGCGCCGCGCGGGTCCCGTTTCCGGCGACCATCTGTCCGTTCCCCTGCCCGTCGGCGGGATATGCGGATTTCGATGCGATGCCGACGAACGGCGCGGTCTCTGTGAAAAGTCCGTCGTCTTCCGCCTCGTCGAGAAAGTCCCTCAATGTCTTTCTGTAGAATTCCGCCATGTCATAGTTTGCCCAGAAGGCGTCAAGCGTGCAGGCGATGTCGCCGCCATAGCCGAACTTCTCGCGTCCCGGGCAATCCGACTGCACGCTTTGCAGGTTCGCGCGGAACGTGCGGCGGCAGGCTTCGTGCAGCTGGTTCAGCCTGGCGTTCGAGCAGGTGAAATGCGAGCGCTCTTTCACGTCCGCCGACCACGCGCAGATCTCGAAGTCCTCCGGCTTTGGCGCGGCGCAAGGTCCTTCGACCTGCACGTAGCGGAAAACGTGGAACGTCATGCGGGGCTCGAACACGAAGTCGGGCGAACCGTCCCCGATCACGCTGTCGCGCTGCTCGGCGATCGCGTAGAGCGGCCCCTTGCGGGGATCCTTGATCTGTCCGGCGACTGCAGTCATTACGTTTACGGTGCCGTCTGGCCAGACGCGCTCTCCTTGCCGCAGGTGCACTTTGGCGCCTTTCGGGACGGCGCGAAGCCTTGCCCGCAAGGTGCCCGTCGCATTTACGTCCATGTCGACAAGCCAAACGCCGTTTGATATCTGCGTCACGCTCTTCGCCGACCAACGGTCATAGACGACCACCTTCGGGAACGCGCCGGCCGCAACGACCTTGCCGGATGGTCCTTCTACGGTTCGCGCATTCTCGTTGAAATCGACGGACAGCCTCCTGTCTTCCACGACTCCGAGATAGATGCTGTTGTTCACGATGCGGCCCTGCGCCGCGCGCCACGATCCGTCGGTCGCGATTTTCTCCGTCACTCCGTCAGCATAAGCGACCTTCAGTGTCGCTTTCACGCACGGCGTGCCGACGGCAAGATAGTTGCGCAAATTGTAGACATACCACATCTTGAGCGGCAGTGGATTGTACCAGCCGTTGCCAAGCTCCACGCGAAGCGTGTTGTCCGCGTTCCGGTGCAGCTTCGCAGTGACGTCGAAGGACTCCTCGAGAATCCGCTTGCGGTATGGCGTAAGCGGAGGCAGCGCGGTCGGCGAGATGCGTTCGCCGTTCACGAAAAGGTCGCGCATTCCCGGCGCGGCCACGCGCCATACGGCGCTTGTGACGGTGACGTCGCGCGTCCGGAACGTTCGCTCGACGATGTCGTTCCGCGCCGGAGCGAAGAACGCGGCCGCGTCGGATTCCGCCGGCGGCACGTATGACCCCGAGATCCATTCTGCTGCGAAAAAAAGCGCTGCAATCACGCTCATTCCCTGAACACCTCCAGCTTCACGCCCCACTCGCGGCGGAATTGATCCTGCCCGAACACCTTTTCCTTACCATTAGTGGCGACCTTGGCCTTGAGACAGTTGTATCCTTTCTTTGCGTCAAGGTCGAACCAAAACGGCGCGACCATGCGCCCCTCAACGATCGGCCCGTTCGAATAGACCTCCTTGCCCTCGAAGAACGCCTGTACGCAGCGGCTTGCGCCGAGCGCGCACGTCACCTTGCCCGCGCGGTCGCTCCAGAAGCGTATCAGTACGTACGCGAACTTTCCCTTGTTCGCGAGATACTGCGCTTCGAGGTCGCTCCAGAGATCCGGCGAGCGCTGGATGGCCACGCCCTTGTCGCAGAACTCGTAGTTCGTCCACGATTCGGGATCGGCGACTTGTTCGGAAAGCGGTTTCTTCGGATCGTAGTCGTAGCACTCGGGGCTCGCATAAGTTCGAACGACCGGCAGTGGCTTGCGTTTCGCAGTGTCGGGGAATGCGGTGATGCGCGTAAGCGTTGTCGCATAGGGCACGAAATCGAGCGTGACCTTTCGGCCTGTCGCATGCGTGAAGAGAGGAACCGCCGGCGTGAAGCGTCCTTCGGAAAGCCCCTGCCATTCGCGGATCTCTCGCATCGGCACCTTGACGACGAGGTTGGGATGCTCGAACGGATACTCGGACGGCACGAATTCGGCCTTCAGTTCGGCCTTAGCAATCTCATCGAGGTCGAAGGCGAAGTTGAACGGCGCTGGATCCTCGAAGCTGAGGTCGGAGAATCGTTCGCCTGGCTTTTCTTCGATCATTCGGGTCTTTACCGGGTATGCAAGGGTGAGCGCACCGCGGCGGAGCCAGTGCCAGTGGCGGTCGGATTCCAGCGTCACCTCCTGAGGGAACGTTGCTTCAAGCGTGTCGCCGTCTTTCCACGGTCCGGCGATTTCGGCAAGGCACCCGGACCTGGCGTCTGGCGAAACCTTGCTGCCGCATTTTGCAAACCGCGGAGGTCCGCTCCAGCCCGGAACTCTTACGATGAGCGGCGTGTCGAGCCTGCCGTCGCAATGGAATCTGTAAACGAGCCTGTCGCCAAACGGATAATCCGTCTCGCATGAGATAGAGAACTTCCTTCCGTCCTTCTCGAACGATACGGAGCTCGGGCCGTGCAGCATCGCGACCGGTGCGCCGTCCGCCTTGCGTCGCAGCCACATGTGCTCCGCAAAAAGCGGCATCGCGCGGTTTATGTTGCCGCTGCAGCACTGCGCGAAGTGGCAGGCGCGGAAACGGTTCCAGTCGGGCTCGCCGTAGAAGAAGTGCCCGCCATGGGAGAACGGCGTGGCTACGGCTTGGTTCGGCAGCGAGATGTACTGGTGGCGCGTGAAGTCCTTTGTCGTCGCGCCGGGCAGCGCGTTGTAGGCGATTCTCTCCATGTGGTCTGCGGCCTCGCAGTCGGCGAGGATCTCGGTGAAGTGTCCGAGGGAGCACATCATGTCCGCCGAGACGCATGTCTCGTTGCCTTCCCAGGGATCGCGCCCGGACAGGTATTCGCAGCAGCTCACTTGCCCGTTTGGCGTCTCGTTCGCGGCGAACACGTCGCGCATGGCCTTGATGGCCAGGTCTTTCCACTCCGCCTTGCCCGTCGCCTTGTAGAGGAGCGCCGGCAGTTTCATCATTTCGGCGAAGGTGACGCCGTGCGAATGGACGCGGCTCGTGCGCGAGAACTTCGCGAAGTAGATATGACGGCGGAACCAGTTTTCCGCCGCATCGACGTAAGACCTGTCGCCTGTCCACTCCGCAACCTTGAGCATTCCTTCCAAGTTCAGCACGTCGCGGTCGTCCGTACCTTGCGGAAAGTTTCGCTTTGACGCGTAGTGTCGTATGAACGCCTTGCGTACCCGTTCGTCACCAGCCTCCTCGCAGTATGCGAGCGCTGCGCGGAAGAACACGACTATCGGCCATTGGCAGGACGACTTCGAATACGCCCTGAAGAGGTCTCCGTCTTCCGCCTGATGGGATAGGCAGAAGTCGAGGTTGCGGCGGAACTCGTCCTTCAGCTGCGGCGCATCGACAAGTTGCGCAAGCCGCACCATGCCGTCGAGCATGTAGGCGGACTGCTCGTACGGCCACCATATCTCGTCGCGCGGCGCGGCGATTCTGCGGCTGTACGGCAGGTCCTCCTCGAAGTAGATGTTCGAGATTATGCCACTCCACATGCAGCCGTCGAACGGATAGCCGATCTCGGAGTGACGTCCAGTCGTTCCCGAAACCTGGCGGCGAAGGAACTCGGCAATGCTGCCGCGCGGCGATATCGCGCCGGCGCCAAGATTCTCCAGCGCCTGCCGTCCGGACGCAGCAATGCAAAGCAACGGCGCACATGCCGCCGCAAGGAGGCATGTGATCTTGAGTCCACGACGTCTAAATGTCCTTTCCCCGACCACGAAAGGCAGTATAGCACACCGCTGCTGCGAAAGTCAACGGCAAAAATGTTATAATTGTTATCAGTGTCCGCCCGTAGGCAGGGAGTCGCCTGGGACGAACACCGGCTTGGGGAGAGCCGATTGTCGACGCCTGCCCTCCAGCTTTGCAAGAGCCGTATCGGCGATTGCCGCGCCGTTGGCCAGGGGATCGATTTCGATGCGGGCGAGCGACACCGGAAAGACCGGCGCAAAACCCTTGTTGGACATCGTCAGCACCTTCACGTCTTCGGGCACCCGGATCTGGAGTTCCGTCAGCGCCATGAGTCCGCCGAACGCGACATAGTCGTCGGTGAAGAGTATCAGGTCTGGAATGTCTTTCCTGTCCGTCAGCCTTTTGCAGAGCGCGTTCAGCGACTTGCGCTTGATGTCCTCCAGGTATCCGAAGCCTTCTTTAGGCTTTACTCTAAGCCGCTCGACCGAAACACCGTGTCGTCCGAGGACGTCAGCCACGAAGGGCATCTCCGCGTATTCCGCCAAAAGGACCTTCTTGATTCCTGCCGGCCCGATTTTCCTTGTAATCGCAATCATGTCGCGGACGCTGAAGAAGCGGATGGTGTCCAGTCCCGCCGTATCCTGGACATCGACATATGCGAGCGAGGGGACCGCGTAACGCGCAAGCCGCCTTGTCGTAGGTCCATCTGGGTAGACGGCAATCACGAAGTCTACCGACTCCTTCATCATCGCGTCCAGCTGCGAGAAGTCGGGCTTCCCGTTCCTCTTGCGGTCTATGGTCACGGAGATGAAGGAGTATCCGGCGGCAATGATGGCCTTGCGAATGGCTCCGACGAGAACAGAAATGTAGTATGAACCTTCGTAAGCGGCGCACATGACGCCAAGGACACGGCCTTTCCAGACCTTCTCCCCGTGCGTCATTACTTCGCAGCCGATGCGCTGGCGCGAACGGACGAGGTTTTCGCCCATAAGGATTTTCATCGCGTCGCGCGGTGCGCGGATCGAGACGTCCAGCTCCCTGACGATCTCGGCAAAGGACGGCAGGCGTTCCCCCTGCTTGTAATATCCGCTTCTTATCGCGACGCGGAAACCGTTCGCCAGCTGCTCGGGCAGGTTGACGCGGTTATTGCGGTCTATCTTGAAGGGAATCGGCTTCATGGCATCATGGTCCTCTTGTCTTCCGCGGCGGCGCTGCGTCTTCCTATTTGAAGGCACATAAGAGTCCAGAACGAACTGGCCAGCCCCGCCAGATGTATCTGCAACGGCAGCGGAAATGCGAATACGACGCATAAGACTGGCACCCAGACGACCCAGTTTGCGAGAAGGTTTGGCAGGAAAACGTCCCGTACGAAGTTGCTCGGCCATTCCGCCATCGTCCGTCGGAGTGAGAAGTCACGTCCCATCCAGAAGCAGAAAGTGGCATTGATTGGCGCAATGACGAACACGGTCCAGACGAACTGGTCGACCGCCGTCTTCATGACAAGCGTTCCGAAGTCTCTTCCGTCGCCAAGCCACCAGGAGAGGAATGCATACATCCAGTTGTTGACTATGCCCCACAGTCCGCACCAGACCGCCATGACGGCGACCGTCACAAGCGGATGGCGCGGTCTCAGCGACCTGATAGAGCAGAGAAATATCCCTGGTATTACGCCGCAGAACACTGCAAGGCTGAGAAACGACGCGACCGAGCCGTTGACCCGTTGCCACTGCGCAAGCGGTTCGAGAACGTCGGCAAATCCCGGCACCGCATAGTAACCTGTGACCGTCGCCACCGCCGCGGCCCATAGGACGACCATCGGCACGACATTCGCCATTGCCGATTCAAATCCTATCCGCAGGGGATTGATAGGTTTTGCGTCCATGACGCGCATCATTATAGCACAAAACTCATGCCAGTGAACTGTCTTTGGCTGAAATTATGGTATAATTAAAGCCTAAGGAGGCAATGCGGTCATATGACAAGACTTGAGTTTCTGAAAGGCACGGCGGCGCTGGCGGCGACGCCAGCGTTTGCAAAAGGCGTCGAGGACATTCGCGGCGTGCTGCTGCACTGGGGCCACAACATGTGGGGCGAGGCCCTGCCCGAGGACGTGAAGTCCATAACGAACGGAACCCTCTGCAACGACCGCGTGAAGTTCGACGACGCGCTCTGGCAGCAGCTCGTCGACCGCCTGGTCGCCCGCAAGATGAACCTCGTCCTCATCGACCTTGGCGAGTTTCCGGTGTATCCCAGCCACCCGGAGCTGGCCGTGAAGGGGTCGCGCTCGCCGGACTGGATCCGCGGCGAGGTGCTGCGGCTTAAGAAGCTCGGCCTCGAGCCGATTCCCAAGCTCAACTTCTCCACGGCGCACGACGCCTGGCTCAAGGACTACGGGCGCATGGTGACTACCAAGCCCTACTACAAGGTCTGCCGCGACGTCATTCGCGACGCGGCTGAGATGTTCGACAGCCCGCGCTTCTTCCACATCGGCTACGACGAGGAGCGCATCTCGCACCAGAAGGGCTTCCAGTGCGTCCGCGAGAACGAGGTGTGGTGGCACGACTTTCTCTGGTTCGTTAAGACGGTCGAAGACGCGGGGATGCGCCCGTGGATGTGGAGCGACTACGGCTGGAAGCATGACGACTTCGTGGCGAAGTGCCCGAAGAGCGTCGTGCACAACAACTGGTACTACGACGAGTGGCTCGAGGGCTTCGACCTTGCGTCGATGAAGCCGGACGCGAAGAGCCGTCCGCTGCTGGAGCTTTACCTTAAGCTCGACAAGGCCGGCTTCGACCAGGTGCCGTGCGCGTCCAATTGGTGCTCGTCTCTCCGTCGCGAGGCGGGCGCGAAGAACGACGGGTGCATGGCCAGCCTGGTGAAGTTCTGTCGTGCGAACCTCTCGCCGGAGCACCTGAAGGGCTTCCTGATGGCGCCGTGGGCCGGCGATTTCGACGAGAAGGACTTCATCCGTGTGAATTTCGCAGGCATCGACCAGCTCGCGGAGGCGCTTTCATGAACAGGCGTGAGTTTATGGCTATGGGCGCCGCCGCCGTCGCGGCGCCGGGGGTGAAGGCCGCGCCTGCCGGAAACGGCGGGATAATCAGTCATGATGCGCCGCCGCGCAACAGGCGGCCTTACGCGGGGCTGGACTGGTCTAAGGTCGTCAGGGTCAAGACCACGTCGCACGGGCACTGCATAAGCCAGTGGTGGCTCGACCAGTACCTGAAGCGCGGCTTCGGGCTGATCACGATGTCCAACTACTACCCCAGCGCGCCGTGGTGCCCGGCAGCGAAGATGACCAAGAACTACTGGCGGCTCCACCACAATCACCCGGTGATGGTGAAAGGCAAGCGAGTCGACGGTCCGTTCGACTGGAACCGGATAATTGAGCCGTGGAAGGGCGAGATTGACGCCAAGGCCATTGCGAAGTATCCGTCGTGGGCTTCGAATTACCCGTTTGTCGAGGGGGAAAAGATATTCAAGCCGCTTCCTCCGGGTGTCCTCGAGGCGCCGAACGCCGAGCATCACGGCTTCCTGCTTGAGAACGGCAAGCCCGCCGCGAACCTGCACATCTGTTCCCCAGGCTCCGCGTTTGCTTCCGGCACGTTCGACGCGCACGATCTCTGCAAGACCTTGTCGCATGGTTACCACTACGGTTCCGGCGAGTTCTGGGGCACGGCCATCGACCGCATGATCGCAGGCTTCATATACCCCGACGGTGGCGGCGTGACGATCAACCACCCATCGTGGACCAAGCTTGACCGCGAGCTGATGCTTCAGCTCCTTGACCACGACCCGCGCGTTCTGGGAATTGAGGTCATAGAGGATAGCGGTCATAACAGCGAGAACTACTGGGACTGGGCGCTCTCTACCGGACGGCAGTGCTTCGGCTTCTTCGTCCCGGACTGGCATGTTGACAAGAAGGTGTTCGGTGTGAACGTGCTTTGCGTTCAGGAGAAGACCGTCCGCTCTTGCTTGAAGGCGTACCGTGAGGGGAACTTCTATGGTGCGCTGAACGGGTTGGACGAGCTGGCGTTCACGCGCATCGCGTTCGACGGCACTACCGTTATGGCGGCGACGGACAAGCCCGCCCGCTTCGAGGTCATCACCGCGCGCGGCGTAGTGAAGGAGCAGAAAGGCACAGAAGTCTCGTGGACTGTCGAGAAGGAGGCTTACTGGCAAGGCCCGGGATGCCACATCTTCGCCCGCGTGAAGGCGTACGCCGCCGACGGCTCCGGCGAAGTGCTTTTCTCCCAGCCGTTCATGCTTAAGGGCTGATCGCGCAATCGTGTTTTGCGATACAATGCATGTCAATGCAAAGGAGTTCATGATGACCAGACGCAATACCTGCCGCTGCCTCTCGTTCGCGCTTGCCGCCGTTGCGGCGTCGCTTTCCGTCCGGGCGTCCGCGCCCGATCTTGCGTCCCGCCTTGAGCGCGTAAATGCCGTCAGGGACGGCACCGTAACCGAGTTCGAGGTGTCGTTCCGCTCGAAGGCCGATCCCGACGGCAAGGATCCGCTGGCGATGTGGCGGGCGGACGCCCCGGAAACGGTCGTGTCCACTGGCGCGTTCGTGCGAGTCGATTTCACGCTCGTGCCCGAGGCCGGCAGCTACATTCGTTGCCGCGCCGACCTGCCGCTCCCTGAAGACTGGGACGGACGCCTCTGGGGGCAGGGCAACAGCGGGCGCGCCGGGTTCATTCCCTCGCTGAAGAGCTACGTCTCCGTCGGCTCGGCCGCAGTTACCACCGACCTCGGCACGAAGAAGATATGCGTCGACAAGAAGTTCGACAAGTCGGTCGCGTGGCCCGCCGGAATTCTCCGCGACTTCCACTGGCGCGCAACCCATCTCATGACGGTCTACGGCAAGCGCATCGTCGAGGCGTTCTATGGCCGCCCATGCGACCACGCCTACTTCTGCGGCGGTTCCACCGGCGGACGCCAGGCGATGAGCGAGGCCATTCGCTTCCCCGAGGACTACGAAGGCATAATAGCTCTCCTGCCCGACAACAACGCCGCAGTGAGCGAAATCGCCATCTGGCACCTCGGAAAGGCCACGCACGACGCCGCCGGCAACGCGCTCTTCACGACCAACGAGATGCGGGTCGTCGCCGATGCGGCAGTCGAGTACTGCGCATCGACCGATCCCGCCCCCTACGCCGGCTTCGTCGTTGCCGACGGACGCTTCCCCGAGGTCGATATCGACGGATTCCTCGCGCTTGCGGCCAGGAAGTGCCCGTCCCTCGCCACCGGCGACAAGCTCGCCAGGCTAAAGTCCCTCTACATGCCGCTCGTCCACGACGGCAAGTGCTACTTCAACGGGTTCGCCCCAGGCACCTATCACGGCGTGAACATGGGGTGGATGAGCCTCCTTTCGCTGCCGCACTGCCTTGCCGCCAAGGGGTTCGTGCAGTCGCGCTGGAACGAGGTCGGCTGGGACGAGATAGACCTCTACCTCAAGGAGTATTCGCCGGAGTTCAATGCGACCTCCGACGACCTGTCCGCGTTCAAGGCCCGCGGCGGCAAGCTCATCATGACTACGGCCTGGGAGGACCAGACGATTCCGCCCGCTCCTATCGTGGACTACTTCGAGCGTGTCTGCAGAAGGGATGGCGGCATTGAGAACACCGACAGGTACTTCCGCCTGTTCTGCCTTCCAGGCTGCGCTCACGGCGGCGGCAAGGGACGCGGCGTCACGGCGTGTCCCTGCGGGGTGAAGGGACGCAGCCTCCTGCTGGACTGGTGCGAGAAAGGCAAGGCGCCCGAGGCCTACGGAATGTGGTGGGAGTGCAAGAAGCTCTCGGTGCCGGTGCCGCCGTATCCGGGACTGGCCGTGCAGGACGCCGCCGGCAAGTGGAGCGTGCGGCAGATGAAGCGCGGCGTGGTGCCGCTCGACCCGTGCGTCCTGAAGACCAGCAAGGAGGTCGGAAAGTAGTCCAGTTGATGCCTGGACCTGACCCTCGTTCAGATGACTTGCATTGAAAGATTCGGCTGGCGGCAGGCGGTGGAGCCCGGCATCGGGCGCATCGTGAGCGCACACGGTGACTACTACCGTATGGTCTGCAACGAGGCTGAAGGCGCGATCTTGGCAAGGAAGAAGAAGTCGGCGTTTCGGTACAACAAGCTGGCGGACCGGAACTGCAGCCCCGACACCCGCAACTGCGAGAGCCTGTCCCCGGTCACGGGCGACTTTGTCCGCTTCCGCCACAACGCGCACGGCGAGTCGCAGATAACGGAAGTCCTGCCCCGCTTCTCGCACTTCGGCCGCCGTGATCCGACGGCACGGCGCCAGTCGCAGACGCTTGCGGTGAACTTTGACACGCTGTTTGTCATGATGTCGCCGAACGAGGACTTCTCCACGGCGCGCGTCCTGCGCTTCCTCGACCTGGCGGCGGACATGGGCGAGGCGGAGGCGGTCGTCGCGGTCACGAAGATGGACCTGCTGCGCGACGGGGACGGAGGGCTGCTGGACGAGCTGCGGCGGGCGGTCGGCGGCGCGGCGCGCGTCTTGCCCGTCTCGTCGTTCGACGGCACTGGGCTGGAAGAGGTCGCCGGCTACGCGCAGCCGGGGCGCACGCTGGCGTTCGTCGGCTCCTCGGGCGTCGGCAAGTCGACGCTGGTCAACCGCCTTGCCGGCGAGGAGCTTCAGGCAACGTGCGAGATACAGGAGTGGAGCGGACGGGGCCGCCACACCACGACCGTCCGTGAACTGGTCATGCTGCCGTCCGGAGCGATGGTCATCGACACGCCCGGCATTCGCGAGATCGGCCGCGTCGGAGAGTTCGAGCTGATGCAGGCGAAGGGCGAGTCGACGCACAGGAGGCGCAAGTGAGGATATCCAGCACCGTCACCGTTATCACGCTTTTTCCTCTGGTCGTTGCGTTCTTGACCATGCTGACCTTCGTCGTGCCAGCCCGCATGTGTACGCGTCCGAGATGGATTTGGATTGTTGTGCTTCTGGCCTGTTCGTCTCGAGGTGCGATCTACGCGGCGCTCGGCGGCTCCGCGCAGGCGCCGGACTTCCCCGAGGCATTGCTGTGGGTTTGGGACTGGGCTTGCTCAGGGCTTTTCATTCTGTTCGCCCTGAGCCTCTTTTGGTGGGTGCGGCGAGGCCGCACCGTGTTGCTGCCGGTCCTGGCGTGGGGCCTGGCGGCCGTCGGTTTTGTGAACGGAATCGTGCTTCCGTCCGTCCGAGAAGTCGAGCTGCGCTATTCCGACTTGCCTGCGGAACTGGACGGCTACCGCATAGCGCAGCTTTCCGACCTTCACTGCAGCGGGTCGATGTGCGGCTGGCGCACCCGCTGCATCGTGGAGCGCATCAACGCGGCGAAGCCCGACCTCATCTGCCTGACCGGTGACTACGTTGACGGCACCGTGGCGCAGCGCGTCCGCGACCTCGAGCCGCTCAAGGATCTGCGTGCGCCGGACGGCGTCTGGTGCATTCGCGGCAACCACGAGTATTTTCTCGATGCGCCCCTCTGGCGCGAGTGGTTCGACGAGAACGGCTTTAAGTTCCTGGCGAACGCATGTGTGTTCCCGAGGAAGTCGCTCGCGCTCGGCGGCGTTAACGACATCGCCGCCGTGCGCTACCTTGACGTGGTGCCGAACGTAGGCAAGACGTTTGCCGCTGCGACGAATGGCGAGTTCAGGGTATTGCTTGAGCACCGGCCGGGGGCCGCTACGGACAATGTGGCCAGCCACGGCGTCAGGTTGCAGCTCTCTGGGCACACGCACGGCGGCATCTCGCCCGGTTTCGACAGGCTCGTAGCCAGGTTCAACAACGGGTTCGTGCATGGCGCATATGCGTTGCCCGGCGGAAATCTCTATGTATCGCGCGGCGTCGGCCAGTGGGCCGGGTTCCCGCTGCGCTTCTTCAATCCGCCCGAGATCGCGGTGATCGTGCTGCGCAAAGGGCTTCCAGGAAAGGAAAACGCAAGATGAGAGTCGTAACGTTCGGCGAAATAATGATGCGCTTGAACCCGGAGGGTTACCGACGGTTTGTTCAGGCCGAGAAGTTCGAGGTTTCCTACGCCGGCGGCGAGGCCAACGTCGCGGTGTCGCTCGCCAACTACGGAGTGGACGCGGCCTTCGTCACGAAACTCCCCGACAATCCGCTCGGAGCCGCCGCGCGCAACGAGATGCGGCGTTTCGGCGTGGACACCTCGTCCATCGTCTGGGGCGGACCGCGTCTCGGCGTCTACTTCGCCGAGAAGGGGGCTTCGCAACGTGCGTCAAAGGTCATATACGACCGGGCCGGGTCTTCGATCGCGCTTGCGAAGCGCGGCGATTTCGACTGGGCGAAGATACTGAAGGGCGCTAAATGGTTCCACTTCACCGGCATCACGCCGGCGCTCGGTGGGGAATGCCCGGCGATTTGCCTCGACGCGCTCAAGTACTGCAAGGCGCATCGCATCACCGTGAGCTGCGACCTCAACTACCGCGGCAAGCTGTGGACCAGGGCGGAGGCCGGCAAATGCATGGCGAAGCTGGTTCCCTACGTCGATGTCCTCATTGCGAACGAGGCCGATGCGGCGGACGTCTTCGGCATCGTCGGCAAAGGTTCGGATGTGGAGAGCGGCAAGCTCGACAAGCAGGGCTACGTCTCTGTTGCGGAGCAGCTCGTGAAGCGTTTCGGCTGCAAAAAGGTCGCGATCACTCTCAGGACGTCGCTGTCGGCGTTCGACAACCTCTGGGCAGGAATGATCTACGACGCCAAGGCGAAGAAGGCTTTCTTCTCGAAGGAGTACAAGCTGCACATAGTCGATCGCGTTGGCGGAGGCGACAGCTTTGGCGGTGGACTCGTCTACGCGCTCATCTCCGGGCGAGGCGATGCCGAGGCGATAGAGTTCGCAGTGGCGGCGTCGGCCCTGAAGCACTCCATCGAGCTGGACTTCAACCATGTGAGCGTTGCCGAGGTGGAGACGCTCGCCGCCGGCAACGGCACGGGCAGGGTCCAGCGGTAGCCGCCCTCAGCAGCAGAGGAAGTCGCGGATCCCGACGATCCGCATCGACTCGTCCTGCGACGTAAGCGTGTAGAGCCTGAACGCAAAGCCGCCGGGGTTGACCTTCACCACGGCGTGCCCTGCGGGGGCGAGGAAGTCTGCAAGCCCGTTCTGGACGAACTGCCGCATCTTGAACTCGGGGATCGCGCCGTATGCGACGATGCGGTCGCCCTCGTAGTTCTCGCATGACGTCATGCGCCTGAGCGACAGGATGTTCTGCTGGTTCGGGCTCCACGCGCTTGAGATGAACAGCTGCGGCTTCACGGCCTTTATGAAGCCGTCTTGCATTGCCATTGGAAACGAATGGTGATTTGTCTTGCACGCCGAGACGGGCCCTGTCACCTCGCCGACGCGCGCTTCGTAGTTGAATTTCTTTCCGTCCGCGCCTACAAAGTCGCCTTCCAGGTCGCCGCCGGTGTAGTAGGTGAAGTAGCCGTAGCGGATGCGGATTGCGGAGGAAAGGGCGTTTTCCCTGATCGTCTTCTCCCCTGTTGCCTTAACGTGTTCGCCTGCAACGTCGATCAGGCCGCCCTTGCCGTCCCACATCACGCCGTTCGCGGCGAGGTTGCGTATTGAGAACACGCCTTTGTAGTAGTCCGTCGGGTCATGCTGGAGATGCAGCTGGTTCCGTGCGCCGACCTTGAACGGCTCGCGCTTCATTCCGCCTTTCAGTGCTGAGGCGAGCCATTCCTGGAACATGTCGAAGTCTTTGGCGTCGACGTCCCTGCGATACTGTCCGACGTTTGGGTATTGGTGGTCGTAGTAGTTCAGGAAGCGGAAGGACTCCGAGACGTCGGGGATACCGGCGATGTGGTCGGAGTGCCAGTGCGAGACCATAAGGTAGTCGATTTCGCGTTGCGGCACTAGCCGTTCGATGTATCTTCGCACCCACTCGCCGGCGCGGCGCTTGCCGCTCGGCGCCGGAGGAATGGCTTCGGCGTAGCCTGGCGCGCGGCGCTTGACGTGGCCGCAGTCGAGCAGCATCGTCGTGCCGTCCGGAAAGATCATGAGCGTGTTTTCGGAGGTTCCGGTGTGGATGAAATGTATGTCCATCTCGCCGGGCTCCCAGCCAGGATAGGTACGGCCGACTTCGTCGCCGCGTGTCACGCACCCGCCGGCCGCGAAGCCAGCCGCCGCGCCGAGCGTGTCGATAATGAAGTCGCGCCTTTTCAGTTTTGTCAGCATCATGTCGTGTCTCCGTCCGCTGTCACGGAATTATCCTAAAAATCGCAGTCGAAGTCAATGGGACGTGTGTTCTACTGTTGCTCCTAGCCGTTGCGTCTGCCCCTGAACTCCCGCATTGACATTCCGCACGCGCGCTTGAAGGTGTTCTTCAGGTGGTTGGCGTTCGCGAAGCCACATTTCGCAGATATGGCGCGGATGGAAAGACCGGTGTCCGACAGAAGCCGCTTGACGGCCTCCAGTCTGCGGCGGGCGATGGCCTTCGTGACCGTCTCGCCCCTGAATTCTCGGAAGCGAAGGTCGAGGAGCGAACGCGAAACGCCGAGCGCGGCGGAGACATCGGCGGCCTTGATGTTCTCCTCGGCATGTGCGGCGATGAACGCGCGGGCGCGGGCGATTAGCGTGGTGACGGGCGAGATTGGCCTCGCCGACTCGCGCTCCGCCATCTTCTTCGCCGTGTTCAGGATCCTCTGCTCTTTGGGTCTGTCGTGACGGCGCATCATGCGGTCTATGGCCTCTGCGGCGATCTGGCCCTCGAGCGCGTGGTCGGGGGCGACGCTGGCGAGCGGCGGATTCGCGAAGTCGCAGAGGAGCGGGTCGTTGTCCACTCCGATAACGGCGACCTGGCTGGGCACCTTCAGTCGCGCAAGGCGACAGGCACTGAGCACGTGGACGGCGCGCATGTCCCACGCGGCCATGACCGCGGCCGGCTTGGGGAGCGACGTCAGCCAGTCGGCGAGCGTGGCGATGTCCTTGTCCGAACCAGGCTCCGGAGTTTCGCCGAAGACCGATTTCGCGATGTCGCTGAAACCTTCGAGGAAGCCTTTCTCCCGAGCCGACGACCAGTCGTCTCCTGCATCGGACGGCACGAAGCCGGCTGATGCGAACTGGCCGAGCGTGCGGAAGTGTTTTGCGCAGAAGCGACCGATGTCCTCGTTGTCGTTGCGGATGTACGCGACCGGCGCGTCGCCGCGCTTCAGCTTCCATTCGGCGCCGACGGCTACGAGCGGAATCGACTTCTGCGCGACGGCGGCCTGAGCCTTGCGGGACGGCTCCAGTCCGGTGACGACGCCATCGCAGCTCGCCGCCGCCTGCTCGAGTTCCGCCGCCGACTGCAGCACGCGGATGTCCCAGTGGGTCTTTCGCTTCGCATAGTCGAAGAAGCCGGTGAGGAAGTCGCGCCACGAGGCGTCGGAGAGCTTCACCGCCACCGCCACTTTGCGTATCGTCCGCGAAAGGACAGTCTTTTTCACGCCCGCGATTATATCAAATCGCCGCGCCCGGGTTCAAGCGGCGTCGGATTTGGTATAATACTGGCTGTCTCCAATGGGCAGATCAAATAACGGCTTAGGGGTGCTTTCGGAATGGACATAACCAAGACTTTGCAATTGAGGTGTCTGTTGGCGGCGAGGATGCGTGTTGCATGTCTTGTCGCCGCCGTCGTGCCGTCTGTCTGCCTGTCGGCGCCGGTTGTCGTGTCGCCCGCGCCGATGCCCGAGTATGCCGACACGGAGGTCTCCACCAATCTGGCGGTTTCCGTGGACGGCGAGCTTCCCCAGGACCTGGAAATGACCTTCGCCTTGTACGGGGAGTGCGTGTCCAACTGCCTGCAGGTCGCATTCGGCGACTTTATGAACATCTAAGGCAAGTTATTTGGACACGCCGACCGATATGACAATTGCCAGTCTTATGCCTAAGGGCAAAGTACCGTGAATTGAAAAACGATAAGAAGGTAATGTGCGAATGCAAGAAAGGGCAATGAGATGGACATTATAGAAGGAATTATCCTGATTATTCTGACACCGTTTGTTTCTCTTGTTGCCTTTTCCGTTTTTTTAGTTTCAGCTGTGGTATTGCAAAAAATCAGACGTCGCAGATGGTGCTTTGTATTATGGTTTTTTGCGTCGGGTTTTGGCGTGTACACACTTTTCAATGTTTATGATTTTTGGAATTATAACCAAACTGGTCTGACCATATCACCTATAAATAGATTTTGCTTTCACCTCTTTCTCCCTCCTTCAGACTTTTATGATCCTTATGTTACTGTTCCGTTCCCATTTTTTCCGCAAACCGTAAAGGTTCAATATAAGCATCGTTACGGAGGAGAACAATCCATCGAACTCAAACTTGTCAATGACGAGCCGGGCAAATTTAAATATGATTGCGAGACGGATATAGATCTTTGCTTTCGCGGTGTTGTTGAGTGCCCGGCACAAAATATTCGGATTGAATTTGAAAAGAAATTCTTAAAGGAGCACCTGTTGTCAGGAACTAATTGTTTCCTGCTGTGCCAATATGATGTTTCTTCGCGAGATTTTCTATCTGCCGAGTATGCGGCAACAATTGAAATTGGAGGTGAGGTTGAAGCTGTAAAAAATAATTTCCCCAATTCTTGTGTCGTAATAGGAAACGGTTCATCAGAATAATATAATCTTTACTTCCACTATCCATGAAACGGATGTTCAATACGACAATCAACCGCTCGAAGAGTGAGAAGAACGACAAGCACTACACACACGACTCGCAAAACCGCCGCACCTCGCTCTCCACGACCCGCGACGGCGGCGCGACCTGGGACGAGACGCAATGGGAATTCGACCCTGCAAGCGGCGTGAACACGGCGAAGCAGTACGCGGACGGTTCGCGCATCGCATACGACTACACAGATAACGGCAAGAAGACTCGCACGACATGGGCGCGTGGAGCATGGAAGCAGAACGCCTACAATGCGAGGAACCTTGTCAGCGGCACGACCTACTCCGGAACGGTCACGCCGTCGGTCGCATACACATACGAGGATTCCGGTAAGACAGCATCGGCGACGCTTTTCGATGGCACGTCCTACGCGTACGGCTACGATGACCGGCTGCTGAACACGAGCGAGAGCGTGACGGTTGGCGACGAGGCGTTCACCCTCAACCGGACATTCGATGGCTTCAGACGCGAACTTGAGACATCGGTAACGATCACCAACGTCGTTCATGCGGCAAAGACTCGCATCTACGATTCCGAGAATCGCGTGTGCGGCTATGCGCTCACGAACGCAGTGGGGCGCGGCGTATCGGTGTGCCTCGCATATGATGGCTCGTATCTCACGAATACGACCTATGCGCTGCCGGGCGGTGTTTCATTCAGCGCAAAACTATCGCGTGAGGCGGGGCGCAGGAACCTTGTCACGCGACGCGATTATTTCTTCGGCGGGCAGTCGATCTACTGGTATTCGACGGAGTACGATCTCCTGAACCGCCCGACTAACGCCACGGACTTCGTTTCGCTTGTTCGGAAATGGCTGTACAACAGGCGTTCAGAGCTCGCGGCCGCAACGGTCGGGGCAGACAGCTACGGCTATGCCTATGACAGCATCGGCAACCGCATCTGGGCGGCTGCGAACACCGTGACGAACACTTACACGGCAAACAGTCTCAACCAGTATTCGTCCATAGGCTCAGGCACGAACTTCGTTTACGACGCCGACGGCAACATGACGGGCAATGGCACGTTCTCCTACGCCTACGATGCCGAGAATCGTCTTGTCTCGGTGACTTCGGCGGTGGAGACTAACGGCGCAATCCGCATGCTGAACGCCTACGACCACCGTAACAGGCGAATCCGCAAGACCGTCCAGCGGCTTAATTCCACCATCGCGCCGCCGTCGGTCGGGATCAACGAATGGAAAAAGCAGGAGACGCACACGTTCGTCTGGGACGGCAACAACATCGTCCTTGAAAAGGTCGAGTTCGCCAGCGGCACGACCCGCACGTTTGAGTATTTCTGGGGTGCGGACAAGTCCGGCTCCGAGCAGGGTGCTGGTGGGGTCGAGGGCTTGCTTGCCGTCTCGATGGACGGCGTGTTCTACATTCCATGCTACGACCACAATGGTAATATCGTCCTCTACGTCTCGGAGACGGGCAGCATCGCCGCACAGCACGTCTATGACCCGTATGGGAATGTCGTTGAAACATACGGTGACCTCGCAAACGCATTCCATTTCGGATTCTCGACGCAATACCACGACCGCGAGACCGGAATGGTCTGCTACAAACGCCGGTTCTATCGCCCCGACCTTGGTCGCTGGCTCAACCGCGATCCAATTGAAGAGACGGGAGGTGCGAATCTTTACGTGTTCTGCGCAAATAACCCTTGTTTGAATTATGATGTGGATGGGAACATGGCGTCCGGAATTAGACAAGGGCTTCTAGATAGGATAGACGATCTAAAAAATCGTTTAGAAAACATTATGTCTTCTGCAAAGGAATGCATTAAGGTGATAAATGCATGGCATCCGGGACATACACGTGATTCTGCTGCCAACGATAAGTATCGTCATTGTGTTGCTTCCTGTGAGATTGCCAATGCATGCGGTGATAATATCTCCGCAGCCCTTGGTATACTAAAAGAAGCGAGGGATGTCATGTTTAGCTTGCCTCAGAATATTGCAGTCGCTGTAAATGCGACTGGAACTGAAGCATGGCTGGATTCGATTTTTAATGGCGATCCATTTTCTGACAATCTTGCTGATTTGACGGCCGATGTTATGGGAATGGATCTTAAAAATGCGAAAGGAGGATGCGAATGTGCCTGCAAACAGTATTATTCGCCATGAAGTCGATAAGTCTCTTCGTAATGTCCTTGTTATGTTATATTTGTATGCTTTGGGGGTTGTCGGTCATCACGCCTGTCTCGTATGGAAATTCCTCTCATTGTGAAATGCTTTTAATTGGATGGGCTGTTATGCTTGTTTCGTGGTGGGTTGCGATAAAAATATGGAAGAAGCTGGATAACGTAATCTGCTGCCGTTTTTTTTCGCTTGTTTTAAGTGTTCTATTCGCATTGTTTTCCCTATCATTGTTTTTGGATGGTCTTTTTGTCATGCTATTTGACCATCATTCGTGCGAACTATTTTCAGGTGTTTGCATGGTATTGTTCTCAATGGTTACATTACGGTACACAGTGAAAGTCTGGCGGAATGGGCAATAAAATTAACCCAGAGGAGACGCAGCTGATGGTGTCGGTGCGCGATGTCGTCGGCAACGTCGTGTCCGAAGATGGCGCGACATATCCCGTGCGTTACACCTACGACTCGCAAAACCGCCGCACATCGCTCTCCACCACACGCGACGGCGTGACATGGGACACGACAACTTGGACATACGATGCGGCGACCGGCAACTGTCTTTCCAAAACCTACGCCGACAACTCCACCGTAACCTACACCTACACGCCCGACAATCTTCCGCTGCGCACAACCTACGCAAGCGGGCGCTGGAAGGAGAACGTGTACGACGATAGGTGCGATGCCGGGTATGCGATTGCGTTTTCAGGCGGCGGCACTTTCGTTCGTTCCGTTACGCACGATCCGTACCGGCGCGAAATCGTCACGGACATCACGAATGCGTTTGGCGGTGTTTCGTACGGTCTTGCCTACGGCCACGATGCATTAGCGCGACCCGTCGCGCGAAACGATGACACGTTCGCATACAACACTCGCGGGGAAGTCGAATCTGCCATTGTTGATGGCAATGCCGAGACGCACGGATATGACTTCATCGGAAACTCTCTCCTTGCCACATTCAATAGTGTGACGAACATTTATACTGCTAACAGCCTCAACCAGTACGTCTCCATCCTCCGCGCCTCCGCGTCTACGCATGAGATTTCGCACGATGCAGACGGGAACATGACAAATGATGGGGTGTTTACCTATACATACGATTCGGCATCTCGCCTTACAACCGTCTCGTCGAATGGCATCATTCTTGTCACGAACCTGTACGACTGCAGAGGGCGGCGTGTGCGCAAGATAACTCAGACCGCCACGTACACATTCTTCTATGACGGTTGGAATCTGATATATGAGCACGTTGCCAATACGAACGGCACGGTAGAATCGTTCCAATACTTCTGGGGACGCGACTTGTCTGGTTCTCTGCAAGGTGCTGGCGGCGTCGGCGGGCTATTGTATGTAAAGCGCAGCGGCACGATCTATGTGCCTCATGCTGATGCCATGGGCAACATTCTTCGCTACACGGACACGGCTGGGAATGTTGTCGCGGCCTATACATACGATGCTTTCGGTAAAACAATTTCCGCGATAGGCTCGCTTGCGCATCTGTTCCGGCATCGTTTCTCGACAAAGTATTACGATGTGGAAACAGGATTGTATTACTTTGGCTATCGATTCTGTTCCCCGTCGTTGAAGCGCTGGCTCAACCGTGATCCAATAGAGGAAGAAGGTGGGGTGAATTTGTATGGATTTTGCCGAAACAACGCGATAACCAGTTTTGACAATGATGGGAGAGCGTATTTTGCATATAGACCATTGGATAATCCGGTAACGCTTAACACTGGCATAATGGGAGCATCGTCAAAGTTTATGCAGAAACGAAATTGGGTTATAGCGCATGAGCAATTGATATTTGAAGATGGCGACTCCCCTGTAAATATCGGATATTTCAATGCTCCAATAGGAGAGAACAATCCTCGTCAGGACGAGTTTTACTTTCAAACGCAAATGTGCCAATAGAACGTAAAGGCGCGTACAATGATTGCGTAATGCGGGCAGCTGTCGAAAATGTACATCCACAGCTGTATAAACTTGCTACACGGGAAGGTCGGACTACAGGTCAATACAATTGTCAGGATTATGCCGATGATTTGCGGAATGAATATTACAGGCTTTTGCTTGACATGAAAATCAGGTGCAAGTGTAACTTGAAGTGAGGTGTTATCATGGAAGCTATCATAAATTGTTTTTATTTTTTCGGTTATCTAATCGGCATTGGGGCGATTTGGTTCGTTCTTCCAATGCTCATAGTGTTTCCATTGTTATATCGATTGAGAAAAGGGACATGGCGAAGTCCCTGCAACCTTGTGGATGCCTTAACCATTCTTTCAGTCTGTGTAATCTGGGCATATTTTTCAGATAAAGACAGCATGGGGCGTGGACTTGGATGGTTCGTTGATCTTATCGCGATTGGGTTTATCTATGGTGTTTTGATTGCACTGCGGACTCCAATCGTTTGGCAAAATATGCGATGCCGTATGATAGCATCCATTGCGACCTTGGTTTTGACGGACATTATCTTGTTGTTTTTGCTCTTACAGGAATCCTTGGCAAAGAATGAGGGTGATTTGTTATAATGCCCCCATAGAAACACCAGCCATGCGGCGAACGCTGAACACGACAATCAACCGTCCGACGAACGCCACTGACTCCGTTTCGCTCGTGCGGGAATGGCTGTACAACAGACGTTCGGAACTCGCCGCCGCAAACATCGGAACCAACTGCTACGGCTACGCCTACGACACCATCGGGAACCGCCTCTGGTCGGCGGGAAACGCGGCGACGAACACATACGCGGCAAACAGCCTCAACCAATACACGGCCATTTCCGCCAACGCGAATCCCGTGTACGACGCCGACGGCAACATGACGAGTGACGGCACGTTCTCCTATTCATACGATGCCGAGAACAGGTTGCTCGTGGCGTACCCGCTTTCGCCCGTAGTCGGGTCGCTTGCCGTGGAGAACCGTTACGACCACAGGCACCGGCGTTCTCGGAAGATCGTCAAGCAGTACGACGGGGCGGATTGGGAAACAAAGGAGACGCCTATGTTCGTCTGGGACGGCAACAACATCGTGCTGGAGAAGGCAGAGTTCGCCAACGGCACGACCCGCATGTGCGAATACTTCTGGGGCGCGGACAAGTCCGGCTCGGAGCAGGGCGCGGGCGGCGTCGAAGGCTTGCTGGCCGTCTCGATAGATGGCGTGTTCTACATTCCATGCTACTACCAACTAACCTGGATCGGGAAACAGTCCAAATGCAATTGCCAAGATTATGCAAGTGCATTACGGGCGAAGTATCATGAACTTGAGAATGATCCTGAAGTTAAATGCAAATGCAAAAAAGGAAAATGAAAATGGATGGATTTTTTGAACACATGAAAGCTTGTTGTTCATTTTTATCGGGCACTTGGGGAATTGTTCTTTTACCTTTTGCGGGTTCTGCGCTATATTGCAGAAGACGTAAACTCCTCGGGGTTGTTCTGATGGCATTGGTGGGAGTGTTCGTATTTATTTTACTTCACGATATTTATGTGTACTCCAAGAATCAGCGAACTTGGCTGCCATTCTATGAACGATGTTTTGGAATGGCTGTCCCAATTGAGGGCAGACGCGGAGTGTTCGCAACTGTATCTTTTGATAGTGATAAAACTTCCGTAACAGTCACGCACGTCCAGCGCGGAAATCATAGCATCGGAATATGGATTCCTGACAAGATGAACGACTTTACGCCTGTAGGAGCGGATGTCGAATTGAACTGCACATTTCACGACAAAAGTGGCAAAGCCATATTTCAGATTCATTCCGACAATATGTTTAAGAAACTATGGACATGGTGTAGAGGAAGTCGAGGTGGTAGCAAGGAGATTTATTGCAAATACAGTGTGCCCAAAGATGTGCCGCTCGACGAAGAGTTGCAATTGGAGATAAATGTCACCGGTGAAGTGAATAAATTTCTTAAGCAATACCCGAACGCAGTATTTTCGGTAGACAAATATTCTGACAAGTAAAATCGTGCCAATCCGAATTTTCGTATGAAAGTTATGGTATCGATGGCAGTATTCAACAAGTAGAAGAAAGGATCGGAAAAATGAAGTGCGGATATTGGCAGAGAATCTATGTTGTTCTCGCTGTGGCAACATGCCTGGGGTGTTCATGTAGTACAATGCCTCAATTGATGAAACCAGATACGAAGGGTCAGAGCTTATTGATGGAGCAGGATAACAAGCGGATTTTGGTATATTTCCCGCATGAGGAAAGCCAGGCTTATAGCGTAGAACCGATGCTATCACCTGGTCGGCCGCCTTGCACACCGCGCCTTCTTCCTTGACGACGAGGAGAAGGATCGCGCAGTGAAGCCGGACTGCGCGGGCCATTTGCAATCCGTGTTGACCCCTTGTGCAAGGGGCACGGGTTTGGTATATTATACACGTGTTTAAAACAAAGGTTTAGAATGGACGCAACTAAAGATAGAATCATGTCCGCGGCGATGCGGCTGTTTGCCGGGAAGGGCCTCAAGCTCGTGACCGTGCGGGAGATCTGCAAGGCGGCGAAGGTCAACGTCGCTCTGGTCAACTATCATTTCCGCAACAAGAACGGGTTGTATCAGGCGTGCGTGGAACGACTGTTTCACGAGAACACGGGCGATGAACTGTGTGAACTTGACGCGACCGTCTCCGATGCGCGGTCCTGGCGTGCGGCCGTGCGTTGCTGGATTTTCGGCGTTTCGCGCGCGTTGCGGTCCACCAAGGGCGGCGCTGCGCTGGCGGCGGGTTTCTTCCGCCAGGAAATGGTCAATCCCTCTCCGATATGCAATCTGGTGCGCGAACGGTATGTTGTCCCGGTACATGACGGTCTGTTGCGGCTCATCGCGATGGCAGTCGATGACGTTCACGAGCAGCGTCGCTGGGTTGATTCGATCTGGTCGCAGCTTTGCGCCTATGTACTGAGGGATTCTTCGTGGAATCCGCTTTTTCGTCCTGTGGACGTTGAGGCGGATGCCTGGGCCGATTCGGTTGCCGATTTCGTCTATCGCCAGATCCTGACCGGCATGAAGTACCGTGCGAAGCGGGGCGCACGCTGAGTGGAGGCAGGTGGCATGTTCGGACGATTGCTCCAGTTCGCGCTGGTTGCCTTGATTCTGGCGGGATGTACGAATCCCGATGCTGCATACCGGGAAGATGCGGCGCAGGCGTTCAGGACGAATCTGGTCGCAGAGACGGAGCGTGTGCTCGCCGAAGCGGGCGGCGTGCTGACGCTGTCGAATGCGCTGGAACTCGCGCATGCGCGTTCTCTCAAGCTGGCCCAGCAGGATTTTGAGGCCAAGCTCGCGCGAATCAACCGTGCGACGGCGTTCTCGGCGTTTCTGCCGACGGTCGGGCTTTCTGGCATGGGGGTGCTTGCCGATGGCGGCGTATATGACTTGCCATATCTCGGTGATCTTGAAGATAGCCGCCTGTGTGCAAAGGCCGGATCGCTTGTCGTCGCTCAGCCGGTCTTCACGCCGGTGGCGTGGGTGATGTTCGCCGAGTCGCAGTACGGCGTGCGCATCAAGGACATTGTGCGCGAACGCGCTGTAGAGCTCCTGGATGTGCAGGTCGCCGCGCTCTTCTATCAGACGGCCGTTGCCGAACGTCGCGTCGAAACGGCCGAGCGTCAGCTTGAAAGCGCCCGCGCCTTGACGAACCGTGTGACGCGGCTTGTGTCCGAGGGGTACGCGACGCCAGCTGATGCGGCGCGGGCGAAAGCGCGTTGCGTGCTGGCCGAAACGTCGCTGGATGCGGCGCGTGACGATGCTGCGGCTGCGCGGGAGGAACTGGCCGGTTTGTTGCATCTCTGGCCGCTCGCGGCGTTCAAGGTGTCCGGCGAGTCGCTGCTTGCGCTTCCGCCGCTGCCGGAGAAGCGCGTCGAGGAATGGGTATGGGACGGACTTGTCTCCCGCAAGGATCTCGCGGCCGGCGACCAGACGCTGGAGCTGCGCAAGGCCCAGGTCATAGAGGCGTTGGCGGGCTTCCTGCCGAATGTCGTATTGGGCGGCGGCGGGCTGTCCGGCTCAATCGAGGACGTGGCGATTCGCGGATGGGCCGGGTCCCTGATCGGCACGTGGGCCGTCTTCGAGGGGTTCCGGACGGTGCAGCAGTATCGTGCCGCGCGTGCAGCACGCGAGACGGAGTTCAAGTTGCAGGAGGAACGCATGACGGCCGTCGTGATTGCGGTGGCGGACAGCTGGCGTCAGCGTCGCCTCGTGCGCCAAAAGGCTGCAGCTGCCCGTGCCTGGGCCGAGGCCGCACGTCTCGATTACGAGTCGGCGGTGCGGCGTCACGAAGACGGAAACGAGACGCTTTCCTCTGTTTTGGACAAGTTGGCGGTCAGCGATGAGGCAGAGACAAAACTTGCGGAATCCGCCTACGGCGAGGCGATGTCCGACGTCCTTCTGCGTCAAGCCGTTGGAATAAAGGTTGACGAGACCATTCCCAACGACATGTCGTCGGGTGAAAATATGTAGCGGATGCAATTTGCCTTATCATGAACGCAGTATTCTTTGACCTGGACGGGACGCTCATAGATTCAAAGGCGGATCTATGTGCGACGGTCAACCACGTGCGGCGCGACCTCGGGCTCGCCGAGCTGCCGCAGGACGATGTAATCAAACACGTCGGTCGAGGTGCGCGGCACCTTCTTGCGGCCGCGATACCCGAGAAGGCCGATAACGTGGATTCCCTGATGGAGGTCTTCATGGCGCGGTACGGTGAGCATATGCTTGAGTCCGTCACTCTTTACCCTGGCGTTCGTTCCACGCTGGAAGCGCTTGCGGACCGCGGATGGCTGCTCGGCATAAACACTGCGAAGCCGTCGTTCGCCGTGCATGCGATCCTCGAGAAGTTCGGCCTTGCGTGCCTCTTCGGCAACGCCGTCGTCGCAGGCGGCGATTGTGCCGAGATGAAGCCGAGCGCCCTCCCGCTAAGGGAGTGCGCCTCGCGTATGCACGGACATCGTCTTTCGTCCTGCGACTGGATGGTCGGCGACAACTGGACCGACCTCGACTGCGCGAAGAACGGTGGGATCAAGAGCGCGTTCTGCTCATACGGCTTCGGCACCATTCGCGATTCGCAGTGCACGGTGAGGATAAGCTCCTTTCCTGAGCTTCTCATGTATCTCAAAAGCGAGAAAGAGTGTGAGTGATTGTTCGCATCTAACCACATACCCCCGGCATCATTCCTATCTAAAAGTAAGATAAAGGTGCGATAAAAGTGATAAGAAAAGTAATATGATATAGTTTCGCGCCGTCATGCCATGTTGTGCGGAATATGCTATAATGTGCCCATTAGGAGGTGTGCGAATAAAGGCAATTCATGGAGCGTGGGAAAATGCCAAAGAAAGCAAATAAGGTCTCTGCAGAGGTTGTTGAATCAGTCGAGAGCGAATTGTTCAAGAATGTTCGCGCCATTCTCGCCAAGGCGCGCGCGACTGTTTACACCGCCGCCAACACGGCGATGGTGGAGGCCTATTGGAACGTCGGGCGCGAAATAGTCGAAAAGCAAGGCGGCGCGAGTCGCGCGAAGTATGGCGACGGGCTTATGAAATCGCTTGCCGTGCGTCTTACTGCGGAGTTCGGTGAGGGATTCACTGTGCCGAACCTGCGTAACATGAGGCAGTTCTACCTTACATTCTCAAAACGCTACGCACTGCGTAGCGAATTGAACTGGACTCATTATCGAATTCTCATGCGCGTCGAAAGCGATGACGCGAGAGACTATTACTTTAACGAATGCGTGGAGGCAAATATGCAGGTGAAAGGTAAGACTTAATGACTGCGAATGAGAACCAGATTGTAGTGTACCAGCCAAGCGAGACCGTCCGATTGGATGTGCGTCTTGAAAATGAGACGGTATGGCTGACACAGTTGAAAATTGCCGAATTGTTTGGTGTCCAAAAAGCGGCAATCAGCAAACATATAAAGAACATATTCGCGTCGGGCGAACTCGTCAGAGACGCAACAGTTTCCAAAATGGAAACAGTTCAAGACGAGGGCGGGCGCATGGTCGTGCGCTTACAGGAGTTTTTCAATTTGGATGTTATTATTGCCGTCGGATACAGAGTGAATTCGCAAAGGGCTACGCAATTCCGTATCTGGGCGACTAATGTTCTCAAAGACTATTTGCTTCGTGGTTATGCGGTCAATCAAAGACTGAATCAACTTGAAGACAAAGTGGATCGGCGGCTCGCGAAACATGATGACGACATCGCCGAGCTGAAAGACAAGGTTGACTTCTTCGTGCAGACGAAAGAGCCACCATTGCAGAGCATTTTCTACCAGGGGCGGTATTGGGATGCGAAGTCGCTCTTGATCAAGTTCATCAGGCGGGCGAAGAAGGAGTTGGTCGTTATTGATGCCTATCCTGGCGTGGTGGCGCTTGACATGCTCGCGAAGCGCGGGCGCGGCGTGAAGGTTGAGCTTGTGACACACTCCAACGGCGAGCTTGCGGAGTCCGATTTCGAGGCGTTCGGCAAACAGTGCGGTACGTTTACCAAGACAATCTGCGGCATCTGCCACGACCGCTTCATTATCGTTGACGGCAAGGAGGTGTTCTGGAAAATGCGCCGAAGAAACGCACTATGCGTTTCGGAGGGAAGATTCGGCGAAAGCCGAACCCGAAGGGCGCACAAGCGTCCGCGGTGCCTCGCTCAAGGACGCCGGTCGCCTTACTTTCGCCGCGGCGAAAATGGGTGGCGAAATCATCCTCGGTCTTCTCGCCTCAATCCGCAAGGCGACATCGGCTCGCCGCGAATACGGCAAAGGCAAGCCGCCTAAATCGAGGGGATGAAAAAGCGAGTGCGAAGAGGAAATGGTATAATGTGCGTATGAAAATGAGCGATAAGAAACAGAACGTGGCGTCTAGTAAGTTTGCGGTCGAGAATTTCGACCGTAACGACGACTTTATCAAGTCGCGGATATTTACTGTTCGCGGCGTACAGGTTGTGCTTGATCGGGATCTTGCCGAGCTTTATGGTGTCCAGACAAAGGTTCTCAATCAGGCTGTAAAGCGCAATACAAATCGGTTTCCTCCAGAATTCATGTTTGCCCTTGCAAAGGATGAGACGGAGGAACTGGTCACAAATTGTGACCGGTTCAGGAGTGTGAGGCATTCATCAGTGCCCATGCGGGCTTTTAGCGAACATGGCGTGATAATGGTTGCCAGTGTGCTGAAAAGTGATATTGCAGCGCAAGTCAGCATTAGAATTGCAAAGGCTTTTGTCGCTATGCGAAAGGCATTGGCTTCAATTGCTCCCATCATGGCCCGCCTTGAAGTAGCGGAACGGCGACAGATTGTTGACCAGCAGCGCAACGAAGAACGGTTTGATACGATTTTCAAGGCGATGGACGGTGGCGACTTCCCGCCGCAGAAGGTGTTTTTCGAGGGGAAGCACTACGAGGCATATTCGTTTGCAAGGAAACTCATTCGCAAGGCGGCGAAGAGCATTGTCCTTGTAGATGGCTATTGCGACGACGTGACGCTTGACATTCTCGCTGCCAAGCGCGGCGGTGCGAATGTTACGATAGCGACCGTCGCCAAGACGCCGATAACGCAGACCGCGATAGAAAAGTTCAACAAGCAGAACCCGACGCTGACGGTCAAGACGACTGGCGTGTTTCACGACCGCTTCCTGATTCTCGACGGCAAGGAGCTTTATCACATTGGCGCGTCACTGAAAAATCTTGGCCGCCAGTATTGCGCCGTCTCGAAGATGGATGCGATGTTCATCCCGTCAATCATGGAGAGGATATAAAATGATAGAGCAAATTCTTGGAAAGTCGAATACACACAGTCTCAAACTCTTTTCAAAAGACGAGGTTGATTGGCTTGAGAAGCGCGTATTTCAGCGGCAGACGAAGAAGGGCAAGGAATATGCCGTAAAGTGCATTGTCCGCGAAAAGGACATCAAGCTTACGCCTGAAGAGGTCGTGCGTCAGCTATATACGCATCGGCTAATTGAAGAATATGGTTATCCTATCTCTCGTCTTGCTTTTGAGTTCCCTGTCTTCTTCGGGCGTGAAACGAAGCGCGCCGACATCGTTGTGCGTGATAAGGACGATTTGAATGTTCCATACATCATCGTCGAGACGAAGAAGCCCAACGCCAAGGACGGACGCGAACAGCTAAAGTCCTTTACATCCATAGTCTATGGCAACCATTTCACAACGCGTGAATGAAACTTCAGAAACAGTAGCACCTTCATCTTCACCTTATTGAGAAAGGAAACAATATGTCTGCAATTACTCAGGATTGTTTGAATACCGTTTTGGCATTGGGGATTAAGACGCCATTGCCAAACAAGCCTAATAATGTGTTTTGGATAGGAACGGGTTTCTTAGTTGGTTTCAAGGAGGAAAGCCAAGCTGAAGTTTATCTAATAACAAATAAGCATGTTGTTCAGGGTGCAAAAACGCAATCGTTGGTTGTTCGCTTTAATGCTCAGGGGGATAAAAAAGCTAATGACCTCACATTGGTAATTCGAGATCAGACAAATGCTATCCAATACTCACAACATCCAAATGACAAGGTTGATATTATCGCGGTTTCATTAAACACACAGTTTCTGTCACAAACTCAATCGGTCTATAATTTTTTCGATCTTACCTCTGAAGCATGTACATTGCCTATTGCTAAGCAGAATGGAATTATGGAAGGTAGCATTGTGTTTGCCTTGGGATTCCCAATGAATCTAGTCGAACAAGATCGACAATCGCCAATATGCCGTATGGGTTGTATTTCGAGAATCGCAAACTGTTATATACAAAAAGGGCCTAAAGAGTTTCTCATAGACGCGCAGACATTCCCTGGAAATTCTGGAGGACCTGTTGTTACAAACGAGTTGTCGGATGGTTCATCCGACATTGCAAAATTACTTGGAATCGTATGTGCATATATACCCTACAGGGAATCTTTGTATAGTCGGCAAACCGAGCGAGAGAGAAGTGTCATGGAGGAGAATAGTGGTCTAACAGTTGTGCAACCTGTTGACCGCATTCGTGAGGTTGTCGATATTGAACGGAACCGGATTGCTCTTATGCAACAATAATGTAGAGGAGCGGAGTAATAAGGCGAGACGGACGGTATTGACGCTACAAACGAGAATTAGCAATATGAAACGAAAAGGCGTAATCTACATTCTTACGAATCCGGCGTTTCCCCAATATGTGAAGATTGGGTATGCGCAGGATTTGGAAAAACGGCTAAAGCAGCTGAATCGCAGCGAAACAATCCCGTATGCATTTCGTGCGTATGCGGTCTATGATGTCGAAAGCGAACTTACCGACAAGGACCTTCACGCAATCATAGACAGCATTAATCCTGATTTGCGGACGATTGAGAACTTTGACGGCAAGAAGCGCGTGAAGGAGTTTTACGCGATGTCGGCTGAAGATGCATATCATCTGTTGGAGTGCATCGCAAAGATCAGTGGCACGACCGACCGCCTAAAACGCATGAAGCCGGAAGGACACGAGATTGAAGACGAGAATACGGCGCGTGAGGTGCAGGAAGCGGCACGGCGTGGACCATTTCGATTCAGCATGTGTGGGATAGACGCCGGAGCAGAAGTAGTGTTTGTTGATGATGAAAGTAAGAAAGCGGTCGTCATCGATGATCGCCATATCAGATTTGGCAATGAAATTACTTCACTTTCTAAGTGTGCAGAGTGTCTTTTGGGGGCCAAGCATCCGGTTCAGGGTACATTGTATTTTAAATATAAGGGCAAAGTGCTTGATGAGATTCGCAAGGAACGAGAACAAACGTGAAGTGGCGGCATAACCATTTGATATAATCTTGAGCGGATAAAAGACATGAAGAAGAAGGAAACGCAGACGATAGAGTTCAAGCAGTCGTGGCCCCAGTCGGTTGAAAACAAGATATTGTCTCTTCTGTTCTTTGAAGACATGTCAAGAAAACAATTGTCAGACAAGTTGAAAATTGTTCTCAAAGCTAATTCCTTAAGGGCGGCAATAACAAAACTTATCGGGGCACATTTGATCGAATACACGTTTCCCGACAAGCCCAATTCGCGATTCCAAAAGTATCGCCTGACTAAAGCTGGACATGACTTGCTCCTACATCAATGTGCTGGATAAGCAATCCATCAAGATTGTTAATGGTGCGTGTTGCTGAGCATAGGGGATTATGATGTAATGCGAACCATTTTGAATCACGAATTGCCCGCGAGTCGTCATTGCAAAAACGACGGAGATTTGATATATTAAACATATGTTTGAAACAAGGATTTAAGATGAAAAAGGCAAAAGAGACCGTCATTGCCGCGAGGCAGCGGGTGAAATGGCTGTGCGCACTCGCGCTGGTGGCGGCGGGGTGCTCCGAGCAGGTTGTGGAACGCGCGGAGACGCGTCCCCTGGTGCGCGTGGGCGCGGCGCGGCAGGGCGTCACGTTCGTTGATTCGCTGCGCGTGCAGGGCTCGGTGCGGGCGAAGGACGCGGCGGGTGTCTCGGCGCGCATTCCAGGTACGCTGGACGCCGTCTTCGTGGACGAAGGCGCGTGCGTGAAGAAGGGGGATGCACTCTTTCAGGTGGACCGCCAGAATCTCGAGAACGCCGTGCGCGCAGCGAAAGACGATCTTGCGATGGCGAAGGCGAAGCTCGCGCAGGCGGAAGTGACGGTCGGCAAGGCCAAGCTGGACGCCGACCGCATGGCACGGCTCTTCGCGGGCGCAGCCGTGACTAAGGATGCGCTGGAGAAGGCACAGGTCGCGGCAAAGTCGGCCTCGGCTGCGTTTGAGGCTGCGCAGGCAACGGTCACGAAGGCCGAGACCAGTCTCGCGGTGTCCGAGAAGAACCTCTCCGACTCGTGCGTGCGTGCGCCATATGATGCCATCGTGACGCGCAAGCACCGTAATGTCGGCGATTACGTCGGCCCGGGCATGTGTGTCTTCGACGTGGAGAATCCGTCTGTCTATGAGATATCCTTCTCGCTCAACGCCGCGTATTTTGCGCGAGTGAAGACGGGCGAGACGGCCGTGCGCCTGGCCCAGCCTTTGGCGGGAAAGCGCGACCTCGCAATCACCTACCGGGCGCCGACGGTGAATGCCGTCACGCGCACGTTCGAGGTGCGTGCGCAGTTGCCGCGGACGGAAGATGTCGCCGCCGGCATGCTGCTGGACGGCGAAATCGTCTTCGCCTCACATACGGGGCAGGGCGTCCCGGCGTCGGCCGTCGCGGACCGCGGCGGCTCGGATGCCGTCTTTGTCGTCGTGGATGGGAAGGCCGTTCGCATTGCCGTAGAGACCGGGCTCGAAACTGACGGCTTGCGCGAGATTGTGCGTCCGGCCCTTGGTCCCGACAAGAAGATCATTCTCGAAGGCATGCTGCTCGTGAACGATGGCGACGAGGTGAGGACGCAAGATGTTTCTCTCTGACACCGCCATACGTCGTCCGGTCCTGACGCTTGTCGTCCTGATCGTGCTGATGCTCTTCGGAACGCTCGCAACGCGCAACATGGGCATTGACATCGTGCCGAACGTCGTCGTGCCCTACGTGTCGGTCATCGTCGTCTATCCTGGAGCGTCGCCGGAGGAAATCGAGACGTCCGTCGCGCGTCCCATCGAAGACGCCGCGGTGCAGGTGGACGGCCTCAAGCACATGACGACGACGTGCGCGAACAACTTCTGCCAGGTCATGCTCGAGTTCAACCTCAACGTGGACCAGAACGTTGCGGCGGATGACATACGCGCGAAGATCGCGGTGATCGAGGGAGACTTGCCGAGCGGCGCCGAGAAGCCGCAGGTCCAGAAGTACGACGTGAACGCGATTCCCGTTGTCACGCTCGCGCTGACGGGCGAGCAGTCCGTCGACGAACTCTATGATTATGCGGACGACCGGCTGTCGGGACGGCTCTCGACCGTCGCGGGTGTCGCCTCGGTCGAGCTGATCGGCGGCGAGGAGCGCGAAGTCGTGGTGACAGTCGACCGCGCGAAGCTCTCGGCCTCCGGGCTCACGCTCGCGCAGGTCGTCGAGGCGGTCGGCAAGGGCAACCTCAAGATTCCTTCGGGACAGGTCTCGGACCATGCGCGTGAGTTCTCCGTGATGTTCGACGCGGAGGCGCGCGGCATCGAGGATCTCGGGCGGATCGAGGTCGGAACCGTGCGCGGCACGCGGCTCTATCTGCGCGATGTCGCGACGTTTGCGTTCGGCACGAAGCGAAAGGAGTCAATCGCCTCGTTTGACGGACGTCCCGCCGTCCTGATGAGGGTGACGAAGCGCGGCGAGGCGAACGCGGCGAAGACGGTGGACGGTCTGCGTGCGATCTACAAGACACTTGTAGGGGAACTGCCGGGCGGGATGCGGCTTGACTGGGTGCGCGACGACGGCGCGTATGTCGCCGCGACGGTGAAGGGCGGCGTGGACGCCATCTGGCAGGGCGTGCTCCTTACGGGTTTCGTGCTGCTCTTGTTCCTGGCGGATTGGCGGATGGCGGTTACGGCGTTTGTCTCGATTCCCGTCACGATCGTCATTTCGCTTGTCGCCTTTTCGCTCTTTGGCTATACGGCGAACATCATCACTATGAACGCCGTCGGCATCTCGGTCGGCATTCTCGTTGCGAACTCGATCGTTGTCCTTGAGAACATTGCGCGCCGAAACGGGGATGCCGCACGCGGGGCTGGCGAGGTCGCGCTTGCGGTCGCCGCCTCGGCGCTCACGAACATCGTCGTATTCCTTCCGATTGCGACGATGCAGACGATGGCGGGACGGTTCTTCGTGCCGTTCGCCATCGTGGTCACTGCCTCGACCTTCGCCTCGCTGCTCGTTTCGTTCACGCTGACGCCGATGATGGCGGCGAAACTCGGCACATGCGGTGAGAGAGCGAATCGTCTGCTGGCGAAGGTCTTGACGCCGTGGACTTGGCTGTATGGCCTGTTGGAGCGGGGATACGCCGCGTCGCTGGGGACGGTTCTGCGTTTCCCGAAGACTTCGATCGTCGTGTTCTCTGCGCTGACGGTCGCTGGTTTCATGCTGCTCGGGCCGAGGGTCAAGTCGGACTTCGTGCCCCTCTTCGACAAGGGCGAGTTGTCCGTCAAGCTCGAGTATCCGGCCGACATCACGCTCGAACGCGCCGTGGAGCGCACGCAGGCGATTGCCGCGAAGCTGGCGGACGTGCGGGACGGTGCGGGCGAGCGGCTTGTCCTGCGCCACACGGTTTCCGTAGGCAAGACGCAGGGCATACTCGGGCAGGTCGGCCGAGGCAATCATCTTGCGCAAGTCGATTTCGTGCTCCGGCCGATGACCGAACGCCGCGAGACGATCTCCGATGTCTCCTCACTGATGCGCACGCAGCTGAACGAGGAGCCTGACGTGCTTACTTCCGTGCTTGTGCCGTCGCTGGTCGGCGGTTCAGCCCAGTCGATTCAAGTCAAGCTCATGGGTGAGGACTTGTCCGTACTGGACAAGGCGTGTCTTGCCGTTTCGCAGGACCTAAAGGCGACCGACATCGCGACGGACGTGGAGGACAACGTGCGGGCGGGACGTCCCGAGCTGCGCATCCGGCCGAACAGAGCGGTGCTCAACGATCTCGGCATGACGCCATATCTGCTGGGCCTCAACCTGCGTGCCTCGCTTGCTGGCCTTACGCCGGCTACGTTTTCGGCGGGCGAGCGGAGCTACGACATCCGCGTGCGTTATAACGAGGCCGACGGCGTCCGCCAGCTCGCCGAGCAGAACTTCCCTGGCCCCGAAGGTCGTCCGTTCACGCTGGGCGCCGTCGCCGAGGTGACTCGATCCGTTCAGCAGGTGCAGATCGTACGCAGCGAGAAGCGCCGCTCGACGATCGTGTACGCGAACAATGCGCCGGGGCATGGCATGGGCGAGGTGACGGAACGTGCCCTTGCGCGGGCGAAGGCCGAGCTTCCCCACGGTTACACGGCGGCGCTCGGCGGCCAGTCCGAGTACATGGACGAGGCGTTTGCGGAGTTCGGGCTCGTCACCGTCATCGCGATAGCGCTGACCTACCTGCTGCTGGCGGCGATCCTTGAGTCGTGGACGATGCCGTTCATTATCCTCTTCACGGTTCCGTTCAGCTATCTCGGCATATTCGCGGCCGTCGTCGCCGCACATCAGACGCTTTCGATCTTCGGGCTCCTGGCGGGCATCATGCTTGTTGGTGTCGTCGTCAACGCGGCAATCCTGATTATCGACGCCTGGCGTCAGACCGGGAACGTCATGACGGCGGCGACGGCGAAGTTCCGTCCCGTCCTGATGAGCTGCGCGGCGGCGCTCGTCGGCATGTTGCCGATGGCGCTCGGCGGCGGGCTCGGCTGCGAACTCCGGCAGTCAATGGGCATCGGTTCCGTCGGCGGCATCTTCGTGTCGACGCTCGTCTCGCTCTACTTCATACCGGCCCTCTGTGCCTGTCTTAAGCCGCGGGGCCCACATAGTCATACATGTGTTTAAGATGATGGGAAATCTGGACACCTCTCCATTTTGGTAATTACTAAAATGGACACATCTCCATTTTGGTAATTGACCGCGTAAGGTAAATCTGGTACAATTCCAATATGACGTCAAAAAGCAGAAAGCGCATCTACGAAGCGATCATTCAGGAACACTTTGGCGATAATCGTCAGATGGTGTTTCTTTCGGGACCGCGTCAGTCCGGCAAGACGACGCTGGCCAAGTCACTTGGTTCAGACTATCTCAACTGGGACGATTCGGACGTGCGAGCGGCTGTGATCGCCGGACAGAATGAAACGGTGCGGCGATATGGTCTGGACAGGCTTTCGCCTGTTGCGCCCGTTGTGGTGTTTGACGAACTGCACAAGTATCCGAGATGGAAGAGTTTTCTAAAGGGTTTTTTTGATCTCTACGGCGACAGGATGAAGATCATCGCCACGGGGTCTGCGAAGATGGACGTTTACAAGCGCGGTGGCGACAGTATGATGGGGCGCTATTTCCCGTATAGGATGCATCCGTTTTCGGTGGCGGAACTGATCGATGTGTCGCTTCCGGGGAATTCCCTTGTCCGCTCGCCTCGTTCTATAGACGATGCCGACTGGGCTTCTTTGCTTGAGTTTGGCGGTTTTCCCGAACCTTTCACACGCAGAAACCGCAGGTTCTCCGCCAGATGGGCCGAACTGCGGATGGAGCAGATGATGGTGGACGACTTGCGTACCCTTACGAAGGTGCAGGGACTTGAACAGGTGCGGATCATGGCTGAACTTCTTGCAAATCGTTCTGGCGAGCAGCTGGTTTATGATTCGCTCGCCCGCGATGTCGCCGTTGACCCGAAGACGGCAAAGAATTGGACGGGAGTGCTGAAGTATCTGTATTACGGCTTTGAGGTCCGTCCGTGGTTTCGCAATGTCGAGAACTCGATAAGGAAGACGCCTAAGTGGTATTTGCGTGACTGGTCGCGCATTGACGATCCAGGGAGGCGCTGTGAAACGATAACCGCATGTCATCTGCTTAAGGCGGTCGATGCGTGGACGGACATGGGCTACGGGCGCTTTGAGCTGTTTTATCTGCGGGACAAGCAGAAACGCGAAGTCGATTTTCTCGTGTCTCGGGACGGGCAGCCGTGGTTCATTGCAGAGGTCAAGGCGTCGGACACGCACCTGTCTCCCGGTCTCGGTCATTACCAGCGGGTGACTGGAGCTCGTCATGCGTTTCAGATTGTGTTTGATGAGCCTTTCGTAGATGCGGACTGCTTCGTGCGCCGTGATCCAGTCGTGGTTCCGGCTAGGACGTTTCTTTCGCAACTGATATGAGCCGTTGGCGCCGACGGAAGCTGCCTTGCGAGAATAGTGATGTTTTTGTTGTGAGATTTTGCCTGGCCTGAGATTGATTTTTGGATGTTGATTTTGTTATCATTTGCGGCAAAGAGAGAATTCTCGAAAGGCCCAATCATGAAAAACAACATGTATCGGACGATTGCCGCTCTTGCAACGGCATGCATGACCTTTACCGCTTTTGCGGCGACCATCAACTGGAAGGCCGACGACAGCGGCAGCTGGAGCGGAGACTTCGGAGACCGCAACCACTGGGAAGGAGGGTCTGTTCCGGGGTCGGGCGACGAGGCGGTTTTCCCGGCGACAACCCCGCGTGAGTTCACGGTGACGGTGAATGCCGAGTACACGGTACACAAAATCAGTTTTGTTGCAGCCGCACGCAAGGTGACGATTAGCGGAACAGGCAAGATATCTACCGCGTACGCAGGTAGCATATATAATACTATTGGTAACAACACACGTATCATCCTTGATGGAGCTTCCTTCCATTCCGGTTATCAAATGCTCCTCTATGGAACGTTGGAAGTTCGGGCGGGTTCGACATTTTCCAACGGGGACACATTTTATCTCTGGGAACCGTACGCGACACTCGTCGTAGATGGCGGCACCTGTTCTTTCAAGAAGATTCAGTACAATGAAACGTCTTTAAACGGCGGCATTTTCGTGAAGAGCGGTTCTGTGTCTTCCGCCAAAGAGTTGACTAGCACTAAAGCTGGGCGCCCTGCCGTGCTTGACGTGAGCGGTGGTACGGTGGAGCTTAATTCGATCATAATGTCCATCCCAGGCAGCAAAATCAACCTTTCGGGCGGTACGCTTAAAGTGACGAACACGGAGGACGGCTCTCTCGCCGTGGATGAAGGTGTTGACGTTTCATTGACGGGCGGTACATTTTCTTGGCAACATGACCTTTCTGATTCTCGGTTCTATGCGACGGATGGCGCGGATGTGGATATTGGACAGAAGTTTGTGATGGTGACCAATGGCCCGGTTACGGCGACGAGCAAAGGTGCGCTGATCGCGCGCGGATTTCGAAATGGCGATGTTGCTAACTGTGTGATTGATGGGACATTCCCACGAATCGTCTTTACCTATCCTGACGGTTATTTCTGGGTTGCGACTGCGGCATACAACAAGTTTTATTTCAACGGGCCGACGACAATTGGCGCGACGTGCGACATGATCGTCAACCTCAATCATACAATGACCCATACGTATTTCAAGGGAGATATCACGGTCGATACGCTTGACTACAAGAACCGTACGACAAAGCGAACCATCTGCACACGTGGACTTCATCCCACGGACGGTGAAGCGACGCTTACCGTGACAGGCGGCGGTACCTATCAGCTGCTTCAGTCGCAATCGCACAACTCCTTCAGGTTCGTGACGGTCGAGAGCGGCACGACATTGACGCTACTGGATCGCCCGTCATCCGTGGCTTACGGCCCGCTTGTGGCGGAGACGTTTACGATGGGTGCAAACTCGAAACTCACGCTTAATGCAGGCGCAAATCATATCCAGGCCAAAACGTTTGCAATTGATCCCTCTGTAACAATCACGGTGGCGGTTCCCAGCACGTTTGCCGGCGCGGCACCGATTTTGCAGACGACCGACCAGACGACACCCTCTGTTTCGCTTTCGCAAATCACGCTTACCGGCAGCACGAGTGGCGTCTTGCTCAAGAACGAAAACGGGCAGGTCACTATCTACAAGCCCGGTGCGGTCGATGGCACCTACACCTCCGAGTGGATTGGCGGTGGCGGAGACAACAGCTTCAGCACGGCGGCAAACTGGTATGGCGGAACGCTTCCGACCTCAAACCAGATCATCTACTTTGGGGCCACGACGGTGACTAATCCAAGATGGGGCGTCATTTCTGGCGGCGGGTCGACAGTTGGCGGATATCTTTTCCGCGATACGGCGACTGAGACGTTCAACTATTCGTCCAACGGTGAGACGCTGAAAGACTATATGGTTGACGGGTCTATCTTCATGGTTGGTACGTGGGCTGGTGTTCCTCAGATTGTGACCGGTTCGTTGCGGAGAGATGGTTGGTACATTTCATTTGGTGCCCGTTGTGCAGCGCCGCTGATTCTTGATGGCGATGGAACCTTCAACTGGAACAATAATTCCAAGAGATATATCCGCATCTGCGGCGACGTGCGCTTGAACAAGAATGGATATGCGGGGACTGGATTCTATTTCTACAGTCCAGCCCCTACTGCCAAGACGCCTTATACGCGTTTGACCGTGTTGCCGAATACGACGGCAACGTTGTCGGCGCAAGTGGATGACTTTTCCGTTGCCTCGACGGGTGTGCGTGTTGAGACGGGTGCCACATTGACATTTGGCAACGGGGATGGTGCATTCTATCGCTGGACGGTTGAGCCCGCCAAGCAGGTCATCAATGGTACGCTGGACATTCAGGCGCCGTTCTACGGCGGCGTGAAGCAGACGTACGGCGGAACGGGACGGCTGAACATCGCGACTGTCAAGTCCGGCACGGCGGCATCGCGCGTCCAGTTCGCCGATGGGCTGAACGTCTATCCGGGCGACTGGACGACCGTCACTTCCGACGCCGACAATCCGGTTGCGATCACGGCCATCGGCGGAACGCCGACGATTCACCTCTCGTCCAATTGGCGGTATGGCGTAGCGTCCGGTGTGACGACGGCCAGCTTGGCGGCGTCACGCGCGCTGGAGGTCCAGAAGGGCGCGGTGCTGACGCTTGACGCGGGCGGCCATGCGGCGACGATCGACGAAGACGTGTCGGGCGAAGGCACGCTCGTCATCACGAACGGCACTCTTGCGGTCAATTCCACGGCGGCGAGCGACGTGACGCTGAAGGTTGCCGCAAACGGAACGCTGGCGATGTCGGACGACTTGAATTTCGGGTCGCTTGAGATGGAGTCAGGTTCGGCAGTTTCCTTCGCAAATGGCAAGACGGTGAACCTTTCGGGTTCTGCGGACATCTCCGGCGCGACGATTTACACGCCTTCCAGCATGTGTAGTCAGCGCGGCTGGAAGACGGTTCTTGTCGCGGCTGACGGAGTGAATGTGTCCGATTGCACGTTGCCTGCCGGTTTTGAGATGCGCACGGAGAACGTGACAGGCGGCGTTGCGCTTCAGCTGAAATATTTGCATGGGATAAACATCATTATCCGTTGAGGCAAGCATATGCGGTTGTCAGTTATAGCATTGTCCTGTCTGCTGGCGCATGTGGCGACGGCAGCTTCGGTGCTTGATTCGCCGCCTTGGCCGGCGGTAAAACCGCAGGCATACGATTACGACGCCGATCCTGCCAGTGTCATGAAAGGCCCGTATTTCAAGGGGCAGTTCGTGACGGCCAGTGCCGATCAGGGTGGCAAGCCGAACACGAAGTATCTGCTTCGGCGGAAGTTCACGGTGCGGGCAAAGCCGGTCGAGGCGTATGTTCAGGGCATGGGCGTTTTCTTCTACACGTTCAACCTGAACGGCAAACGCCTAATAGCGTCGCGCTGCACCGACGACCCCGCATCGCGCGACACTGCCTATTCAGCCAATGCCCTGCCGGCGGTCAAGGACGGCGAGAACGTTTTTGAGGCGGACTACACCACTGCCGGCTCGGCGCCTGGAGGCATTGTATGTGAAATCTTCGTGCGCTATGAGGACGGCTCGTTCGACCGGATCTCTTCCGACGTGCAGTTCGAGTCTTCGTCCGATGGAGAGAGCTGGAGCGGCGTGCGGCTTTCCCGTCCGCCGCCGAACGACTCGAGATACTCGAGGCTCGCATACATCGACTACGCCAATCCCCAGAAAGTGCTGAGCGAGGGGCCGCGCGGAATCGGCGTAGACGCCGGAGCGAAGATTTATTTTGTCTACGACTTTGCCGGAACGCCGCCGCAGGGCGAGTTTTCCGTACGTGTCAGCATGAACAACGGCGGCAAGCGCGACATCTGGTCGGACGAGATTGGCCTTGGCCCGCAGAACGTGACGGCTCTTGACGGCGGCAAGTGGCGGCTCTCCGTCCCGTTCGAGGTGCCGATGTATTTCCCGTCCGGCACCTATCGGCTGGCGCTCGGCTCGAATGCCATCTGGTGCAAGGAAGGGCGCATGGACGGCACGGTCGAACTGAAGGCGCTCGATTCGATTCCGGGGTACGAGCATCCGCTTAAGGCTGAGATGAAGAAGACTAACGGGCGGCTCTGCCTGACGTTGGACGGCAAGCCGATTCCTGTTCTCTGGGGCGCGGTTCCGCCCCGCATTCGCCCCGACCTTACGGTGAAGCACGGCGAAATGCCGTTGACCGTTGTGACGGTCCAGAATTTTCACCTTGCCTGGCATCCGCAGCTTGGCAAATACGACTTCGTGCATCTCGACGAGATGGCGGAGCGCTATCGGCGCGACTGCCCGGGGGCCTACTTCATCTGGGACCTGACCGTCTATCCGCCGTCCGACTTCGCGACGAAGTTCCCCGGCGAGATGTCCAAGGACGATAAGGGAGAAGTGTATTCCAACGGCCGGTTCAGCTGGAGCTATTCGTCCAAGGTGGCCATGGCCGAGCTGAAGGAGATGGTCGAAAAGGCGATCCGGCATGTCGAGGCGTCGCCATACGCCAACCGCGTGATCGGCTACCGCGTCAATTCCGGACAGTTCACTGAATGGATAGGATGGAGTCCGAAGGCCCTTGACCGCGCCAAGGACTTCTCCGAGCCCGGCAAACGCGCCTACGCGCAGTATGTCGCAGAGCGCCATCCCGAAATCGCCAACCCGCACGTGCCGTCCGTCGCCGAGCGCAATGCGCTGGACGCGGCGAACTCGATTCTCTGGGACCAGAAACTCCATGCGAACGCGATAGCCTACAAGGATTTCGATTCGTGGATCATCGCACGGGACATCCTGGAGCTGTGCGGACACGCCAAGAGCGTGTTGCGCGAGCTTGGGCGCACCAAGATCGTCGGCACGTACTATGGATATACGCACAACATGAACTGGTGCGGATACCATCAGTTCCAGGCGCATTTCGCACTGCAGGAGATTCTCGACAACAACGGCGGGCGTGTGGATTTCCTGACGTCGCCGCAGGGTTATTTCCGCTTTCGCAACTTTGGCGACACGTGCACGGACATGAAGGCGTTCGCGTCGATGGCGGCCGCAGGGATACTGCCGGTGATAGAGGACGACACTCGCACGCACAACCGAAAGCCGTCGCGTTACGTGCCGTCCTGCTGCCAGGCGCTCACGCCGGAGATGACGAAGTCGATCCTGATCCGCAACGGGGCGATACAGCTCTGCCGCAACACGGTTCCGTATTTCTACGCCATTTCCGACGGGTTCGACTTCGAGGGGGCGGAATGTGCCGAAGTCGGCAGAGGGTTGCGAAAGGTCATGGAGTTCTGCTGTAGCCGCAAGGTGTCGCGCAACGCCGAGGTGGCGATTGTCGCGAGTGAGCGTTCGGTGACCGCATTGCCTGCGATAGAGTGCAACGTGCCGACTGGCGAGAAGTTTCAGCTCTACGACAAGGATGGCGTGGCGGAAGTGAAGGAGAGCGAGGCGGCGGTGTTCCACGGGGAGGTGTTCGGCCTCATGCATTCGCGCTTTTCGCGCTGCGGCGCGCCGGTTGATTATATCTTGGCGGAGGACCTGAAGAACCGTCCTGGGAACTATCGCCTCTATGTGTTTCTCAACCTGTTCCGCTGCGACGAAGCCACGGTCAAGGCCGTGAAACGCCTGCGCGAACGCGGCGCGTCAATGCTGTGGCTCTATGCGCCAGGCTATCTTGACGGCAACAACGTGCAGGCCATGCGCGAGCTGACGGGGATCAGGTTCGCCGAGATTGACGAGCCGGTCATGGCGGGCGTCATGATGAAGGAGGACGGCCGGTTCATGGGAACGCCGGGCTGCAGAGTGCGGCCGATGTTCAGTCCGGTTGTGCCTGGCGAGCCGATTGGCGTTTACCAAAACGGAAAGCCGGGACTTGTCAAAATCAATCTAGGGCGGTCGCAGAACTGGTTCTTCGGCGGATGGCAGATGGATCAGAAGTTCATAAGGGAAGTCGTGCGGCAGTCGGGCGTGCATGTCTATTGCGATTCGGACGATCCCATCGAGGCGAACGATTCGCTTGTAACTCTGCACGCCCGCTCGGCGGGGACCAAGACGATCCGGCTGCCGCGTCCGGCGACGGTCGTAGACGTGTTCGGCAAGCGGATCGTTGCGCGGAACGCCGACAGCTTTTCATTTGAAGCGTCACTGCATTCTTCGTACCTTTTCCTGTTACGGTGAGGATGCAGAGAAGCCTGTTTGGAGCATTCGGAGAAGGAGAATGTAAGTCATGGGAAAGAAAATGCGCACATCTGCTATGGTGGCGGCGATGGTTTGCGCCGCTGCCGTCTTTGCGGCGAATGTCGACGACGCCCAGGTCAACGAGGCATCGGCGGTGTTTGACGGCGTGAAGCCGAGCGAGATGCGCGGCGGCACGTGGAAGGTGGTGTATTCTTCGGCGGAGGGGCCGCAGGGGCGCGCGCTTGAGACGTTGACGGAACGGCTGGGTCCGTACTTCCTGCGCGAAGGGCATATCGCAACGGCGATGGTTCTGCCGCTCGAAAAGGACGGCGGCGAGCCTGTGAAGGGGAAACGCGACATCATCGTCGTCGGCGTCCCGTCCGAGAATGCGACGTTGCGCGGATTCCTGAAGGATGCGTCCGTGCCGGACGGCGGATACCTGATCAGGACTTTCAATGAGAAGGGACGTAACATCGTGCTTGTCGCGGGCGACAGCCCTGAAGCCGTGCTGTGGGCGACGTTCGATTTCCTCGATGTGGTTGCGCCCGCGCTGGAGAGCAAGGTTTCGTCACAGCACGGACGATATGCCGGGATGTTCTTCCGCGCGGAGAAGATACCGGAATGCGAATGCCGCCGCCAGCCGCAGACTCCGGTCCGCAGCATATTCTCATGGGGGCATGTTATCGACGACTACCGCGAGACGTTCCGCGCGTTGTCGCGGGCGCGGTTCAACCGGGCGATTCTCTGGAACGATCAGTTGGTGGTGAACGCCCGCGATGTCATCGAGTGCGCGCACAGCTGGGGCGTGAAGGTGTTTTGGGGGTTCTCGTGGGGCTGGACGCTGAGCGGCAAGGACGCGGAAGGGCTTGATTTCGAAAAACTTGCCGACGAGATCGTGTCCGACTGGCGCAGCCGCTGGAAGCCGATGGGCGGCGACGGCATCTATTTCCAGAGCTTCACCGAGACGAACAAGAAGAATATCGGCGGGCGGTCGATCCCCGAGGCCGTGACGGAACTTGTCAACGCTGTCGCCAAGCGGATACGCGCCGAGTCTCCCGGCACGGAGATCGTCTTCGGGCTGCACTCCAACTCGATGAAGCGCGAAGGCGCGGCGGAGGCGATCGCCAAGGTCGATCCCTCGCTTGAGATTCTCTGGGAGAACTGCGGCGGTTTTCCGTTCTGGGAGACGGACGGCAAGGTCGAGCCGCCGGACGTTGCGTTCTGCGACCAGATTCTTGCGCTCAATCCGTCCGTCGGGCTTGCGTGGAAGGCACAACTACGAATGGACTGGCGGAACTATGTGCGCCCTGCCGGACCGTTCATGCTCGGCTGTGCGGGGGAACGGCTTCTGGAGCGCGACCGCTCCGTTACTGTGCCGCGCTATGCGTCGTTCGACGAAGACTGGATCCTGAACGGGAAGATGGCCTATGACTTTGTCCGGCATGTCCGCGCCGGAGGACACGCGCCCAAGGAGTTCAATGCCGTGGCGGAGTACAATCCGCCGTACGGTTTTGCGACGCTCTGCCAGGCGGAGCTGTTCTGGAGCAGCGAAGATTCCTGGGACGAGATCGCCAAGCGCGCCCGCATGCGGGCAAGGCCAGAAAGGTAATATCATGACCGTTATCATGCGAATAGCCTTGAGACATGACTTTCTGAAGGGTACGCTTGCTGCGGCTGTGGTGCTCTGCTGTATGGTTGGGGCGTCACGGGCAGAGAACATGGTTCCGAGAAATCGGAACTGGAAGATCGTCTATGGCGAGTATTCCGGTCCGGAACGTAGGGCTGTCGAGTTCCTCTCCACTGAGATCGGTGCATTGATCCAGCGAGATCCAGGCGTGTACACGCTACATGTGGTGCCGTGCGAAAAGGCGGGTGCGGAAAGCGAGATGGGCCGCAACGCTTTTGTGGTCGGCACGCGGACAAGCAACGCACTTCTGCGGGAGATGCTGTCCGATGCGGATGTGCCGAAAGGCGGCTATCTCGTACGCGTCGTCGAGAAGGGCGGACGGCAACTCGTGCTGATTGCCGGTGATACGCCATCGGCGGCAATCTGGGGCGCCGTCGATTTTGTGGATGACGGCTTGGCGACGATGCGGACGCAGGGCGGCGACTATGCGTTGTACCTCTCCGGCATTTTCGAGAAGCCGAATCTCCCCGCCTACGAGAGCCGCCGTGCGCCGAAGACGAAACGTCGCAGCATCTTTTCATGGGCGCACGTGATGAATGATTATCGCGCCTATTTCCGCAATCTGGCGCGGATGAAGTTCAACGAGGCGATTCTCTGGAACGAGTTCCCGCCGCTGAACGCACGGGAGGTGGCGGAATACGCCCGCAGCTGGGGCGTCGAAATCCTGTGGGGTTGGAGCTGGGGATGGTCCACAGACTGCCATAATGTCGATTTTGACCACTTGAAGGAGCTGGAGGACTCCATCGTGCGCCAGTGGCGCGAGGTGTGGCGTCCGTGCGGCGGCGACGGCATCTATTTTCAGAGCTTCACGGAGATTTACGAAGCGGACTTGAAGGGCCATTCCGTCGCCGAGGCGGTGGTGAGGCTCGTGAACGGCGCGGCAGGGCGCATCCTCGCAGACGAGCCGGGCCTCCGAATCGTCTTCGGTCTCCATTCCGGGAGCGTCCGCACGCGTCTCAATGAGATTGCGGCGACCGATCCGCGTCTCGAAATCCTATGGGAGAACTGTGGGGGCTTCCCGTTCAACCTGACCGGCGACACGCAGGACGGGACGGAGAAGTTCGTGACGTCGTTGCTGCGGATGGAGCGTCCGGCAACGGGATTCGCCTACAAGAGCCAGGTCCTTCAGGACTGGACTCGCTTCGCGCATCAGGCCGGTCCCTACGTGCTCGGGCGGAATTCGCGTGAAGTCATTGAAGAGGACAGGCGTGTGGCGGAGCCGCTGTGGCAGCGCTTCGAGCGCGAATGGCTGATGCATGGCGAGCGAGCGCACGCCATGACGCGGCTCGTCCAGTCCTGTGCCGACAACAAAGGCTCTCTTAATGTCGTCGGGAACCTAAACGAGCCGATCCACATCTCGACGGCACTCTGCGCGGAGCTGTTCTGGAGCGCCGACGAGCCCTACGAGACGATCTTGAAGCGCGTGTTAAGCCGTGCTTGGCTGAATCGGGAATGAGGATTCTTCAAGAGGAGGGATGGCGCATGATGCGGACAACGTTTTTCGCGGGTATTGCGGCTTCAAGTCTTGCTGCAGGGACCATTCCCGCATGGAACGACCCGTCCGTCAATGCGGCGAACCGTCTTGAGGCGCGGGCCTACCTTCCGACGGAAGGCGAGGTGCTGTCGCTCGACGGAATCTGGAGCTTTGCCTGGGAGGGGAATTCCGATGGCAAGATCGCGACCTCCGATTTCAGGGCGGTTACTACGCCGTTTGTCATCGACGTGCCGTCCTGCGTGGAAATGCGCGGATGGGGAGTGCCGCATTACACAAACATGCCGTATCCCCACCCTATGACGCCGCCGACAATCGCTCCCGCATACAATCCGACGATGCTATACCGCAGGACGTTCACGTTGCCGGATTCATGGCGAGGAAGAAGGGTGGTTCTTCGCTTCGAAGGCGTGGCGTCGTGCTGCGAAGTCTGGCTGAACGGACGGAAGGTCGGTTATTTCGAGGATTCGCGCCTTCCGTCCGAGTTTGACGTGTCGTCGCTCGTCGAGTTCGGAGCAGGCGCCACGAACGAAGTGACGGCGCGTGTTCGCAAGTGGTGCGACGGGAGCTATGCGGAAGACCAGGACATGATTCGCTATGCCGGCATCTTCCGCTCCGTCGTGCTGTACGCAGAGGTAAGGGACGGGATAGAGGACTTCTCGTTTACGTCAACGCCGGGCGCAACCTACGTGGAATGGCTTTGTCGGCTGGAGTTGACCGGCGGCGCAAAGGCGATTCGGTCCGCGAGGCCGTGCCTCTACGACGCGGAGGGGGCGACGGTAGGCGAGCTTTTGCCAGAAGAAGGGGCGTCGTCTCGGTTTTCCCTGTCGGTCGCGTCCCCCCGGCTGTGGAACGACGAGGATCCGTATCTTTATTCGCTTGACGTCGGCGACGGTCGGCGCGTGCCGGTCGGCATCCGCGAATGCAAGGTGGCGGGCGGCTGCATTCTCGTGAACGGGCGTCCGGTAAAGTTCAAGGGAGTGAACCGCCACGAGATGAATCCGGCGAACGGCTACGCGCTGACGCTGGAGGAGATGGAGAGGGACGTGCGGCTGTTCAAGAGGAACAACATCAACTGCGTCCGTATGGCGCACTACCCGAACGACCCGAGGATGTACGACCTCTGTGACCGCTATGGAATCTATGTGATGAGCGAAGCCAATGTGGAGTCACACGGCATGCGCTATGGCGCCGACTGCATGCCGGAGCGCGAGGAGTGGCACCAGACGATGCTGGAGCGCAACCTCCGGCAGGTGCGGTTCTACCGCAACCATGCAAGCGTCGTGATGTGGTCTGTAGGCAACGAGATGGGATGGGGGCGCGGCATAGCCAAGTGCTTCGACGCGGTGAAGAGGCTCGATCCGACGCGGCCTTTCCACGGCGTCGGCTGGATCAAGCTTAGCCAGGAGCACACTCGGCCATGGAACGACGCCTCGGACATGACCGGCGGCCAGTACATGTCGTTGGACAGGCTGCGAGCGCAGGCGAACGACCCGAAGCCGCATTTCCAGATGGAATACGAATGCGCTATGGGCAACGGCATGGGGAACCTAAAGGAATACTGGGACGTGTTCTATTCGAGCGACAAGCTCTCCGGCGGCTGCATCTGGGACTGGCTGGACCAGGCTATGTGGATTGAGACCGATCGTGTTGGACCTGACGGACGGTTCATCCTCTATCTTGGATACGGCGGTGACCACGATGAGACGCCGAACGACGGTCCGTTCTGCGCGAACGGGCTTGTGGACGCCCTTTGCCGTCCATCGGCCAAGCTGAACGAGGTGAAGCACGTGCAGCAGCCCGTTGTCGTCTCCTGCGACGACGCGCCGAAGGGGGCGGCGGAGTTCTGGAACCGTTATGAATTTTCGCATGCCGACGATCTGCTTGACGGCCGATGGGAGCTTATGGCAGACGGCGAGGTGGTCGAAGCCGGGGTCTTCCCCGTGCCGCACATCGCTCCGCGCCAAAGGGAGCGCGTCGCGCTGCCTTTGCCGTCGGCAGCGGTCTGCCCCGGCAAGGAGCACTTCTATCGCGTGTCGTTCCGGTTAAAGCGTGCTACACTCTGGGCGGATAAGGGCTACGAGGTGGCATGGAACCAGTTCCCCTACGGGAAGCGTCCGGAGCAGGGCGCCGTAAGGCCCGGGCCCGGCGCGTGCGGCGTGGAGGAAACCGAGGATGCCATACGCGTTACGGCCGGCGGCACGGAGGCTGTATTTGATCGGAAGACAGGCACAGTCCGTCGCCTTTCAATGCAGGGTAAGGTGATCGTCTCCGACAATGGCGGCGTGGTGCACGGCCCCAGGCTTGAAGTAGAGCGCGCGTTCACGGATTCCGACAACTGGATGCGAGGACCTTTCATGGCAGCAGGGCTGACGCAACTTTCCTACCATCCGATGCCGATGGCAGTCACGCGGAACGGCGACGGGACTGTCGCCGTCGTGGCGCCGGTGCGGGTGACCGGCGCAAAGTCGGGGGGATTCGAGTTCGTCGCCAAATGGACGTTCCGCGGAGATGGAACCATACGCGTCGACCATGACATGACGCCTTTCGGCCATGTGCCGGACATTCCGCGGGTCGGCACGTTCACGCGGCTTGACGGCGCACTTGAGAACATGCGCTATTACGGACGCGGCCCGTGGGAGAACTATGTCGACCGCAACACGGGGTGCGACATCGGCGTCTACGCTTCGACGGCGACGGAACAGTACGTCGATTACATCCGCCCCCAGGACTGCGGAGGCAAGACGGACGTGCGCTGGGTGGAGTTCACCGATCCAGAGGATGGCCGCGGCGTTCGCATCTCGGACGCAGGGTCGTCGTTCTTTATGCAGGCATTGCATTTCACGCGGAACGACCTGGACAAGGCCCGGCACCGTCCGGGCGAGGTCCGGCAATATTCGCCGCTTGTGCCGCGAAAGGAAATCTGCCTCGCCATCGACTGCCGCCAGATGGGGCTGGGCTGCAACAACTGCGGTCCCGAACCGCTCCCGCAGTACCGGTTCAAGCCGGAGCGGACGGAATGGGCGGTTGAAATTTCGCCTGTCAAAGCTTCGCAAGCACCTACAACAGAAAGGAAAAGCCAATGAAGAAGAATAATCGTTCTCTCAGTGGGGACAGACTCCTGAGACTGAGCCTCCTTGCGTTTGCGGGTCTGGCGGCGTCGATGCTGTCCGCCGCCGAAATGACGTACTCCTTCTCGTGGTACGCAGGGCCGACCGTCGCGAACTTCCAGGCGCCCATCACCCTGCGTGAGGGCGTGAACGGATTTTCGTATTCGGGTTTCGCTTCCGCCGACGGCAGCGATCTGCGCATCAAGGATTCGGGAGGTAACCTTCTGCCGTATGAAATCGAACGCTGGAACACGTCTTCCTATTCGCTCGTGTGGGTGAAGGTGCCGTCGCTTTCGGCTTCGACCGCGCTGACGCTCTCGTGGGGCGATGCAAGCGCGCCGAATTCGACCGTCGCGAACATCTGGGACAATGCCTACCATGTGTTCCATCTTGGCGATGCGCCAAGGAAGGACTCGTCCATCAACAACCTTCAGATACCGGCAACGCAGACGCCTGATGCCGTTGTTGCCCCTGAAGGCGTCGGCGCGAGCTTTAGCGGCGACCGCGGCATAGGGAAGAAGAACCTGCAGACGTCGTCATATCCGAACACAGCGGTCCCGTCTACCGATGGAGCGACCGCCGCGTCCTTTACGATTTCATTCTGGTTTAAGGCTGATGATTTCACAACCGCAAACAGCTATCTTTGGTATATCAATGGCGGCGAGCAGGTCGCAGTCATATATAACTACAACACGAAGTTGGTCGAGTTGTTCAACCTCGGTGGAACTATTCGCTCCCTTTCCGCCATCAATGTGCCTGATCTGCGCTGGCATCATTATGCCTATACGTATGACGCAGCAAATCTCATCTTCCGTTCGTACCTTGACGGCGCTCTTGTGAAATCTGAAAGTTCCATAACGGCGGTGTTTCCCAAATGGACTCGAAGTGCCAACGGCGGCATATTCGACATTGGCAGCGGATGGGGCAGCGGCGCCGTTGTCAACGGCTCTATCGACGAGTTTCGATTTGAGCCAGACGCCCGTTCGCAGAACTGGATAAAGGCGTGTTTCGCCGTTGCGTCGGCGTCGTATGTCCTGGACGCGGCTTATGAATACGATCTTGCGGTTCCGGAGTACGACCGCAACACGGCGCTCGAGGATTATCCGCTCATGGTGACGCTGCACGAAGACATGCCGGGGCTTTCGGACAACATGAAGGCCGTCATCCGCAAGCCGGGCAATTTCAAGTTCTTCACTTCCGACGGGCAGACGGAACTCGAATACGAGCGTGAAAACCATCCTACAGACGTTGGGGCGGCGACCTACTGGGTGAAGGTGCCGTTGCTTGCGAAAGGCGGGGGCATCCGCATCTGCGGTACGATGTGGCCGTTTCTCAGGTCTGACATGACCTGGGATTCAAGCTATTACCACGTGTGGCACCTTGCTTCGACGCTTTATCGCTACGATTCTGCATCGTCTTATCCGTGTCATCTTGCGACAGACAATTATTTTACGAACTACGCTGCCGCCGTGAGCGGCCCCTCAGGACATTATGGCGCATTGCAGTGTGGCTCCCAGATGGCTACATATGCAGAGACAAGCAACGATCCTCGCGGACTGACCAACCGCTACACCGTTTCGTTCTGGGCCAGGAAGAGGGCGGAAGACTTCGCTAATCCGAGAGAATCGTATGTGATGCAGATGAGGCAGGCGTCAACCAGCAGCCAGCTTGCCGTTCTGACAGGTTTTCACGGCAACGGCAATACGTTCAAGCTATGGGGATGGACGTCAGCCGGCGGGTCGGTCAATAGCCCGCTCGTGCCGATCCCAGACTCTGGCTGGCATCACTATGCGTTCACTTGCGATGGCTCGGCAACGCGCGGCTATCTTGACGGCGTGGAAGTCGTTTCCGGCTCGGCGTTCAACTTCAACTTGCCGGCAATCACCGACAAGTGGAGATTTACAATGGGAGGCGAGCGTTGGGCGCCGAGCGCGAATTCCTTTTACGGCGACCTTGACGAATTCAGGATCGAGCTTGAGCCGCGGTCAGCTGACTGGATTTATGCAAACTACCGTACCCAGCGCGGACTGGTGGACGGCGTTGTGTGCTCTGCGAAGCCGGCGTTCGGAACGGAGCGCTCTGTAGCAGCCGCTGGTGTAGATTCTCTTGGTTTCAAGGCGAACCTCGTCTGCCGCGTCCCGACCGAGGTGACCTTCTATTATGGGGTGACGTACTATGCCGACGCGGCGGACGCGTGGAGCTCGAACAGCGTGCCGCTCGGCACAGTCGAGGGTGGGCTGCTTGAGGCTTCTGTCGGCTCGCTGTCTCCCGACCAGTGCGTCGTTGGACGCTTCTACGCCATGAACGCCTACGGCGAGGCGTGGTCCGAAGTGCTTTCCGGCCGTGCGGGGGCAAAGCCATGCGAGAGGTATGCGCGAATCGTGGTGACGAACTACACCGGCGCGGCCCTTGAGGACTTCCCACTTTGCGTGAAGCTGCCGGCGTCGGTCGAACTGCCCGCTGAGTCGACCGGGCTTCGCTTCCTCGACGCCGAGGGGAAGTCGCTCGCGTTCGAGATTGAGAAGTGGGATCCTTCTGGCGAAAGCGTCTTCTGGGTGCGGGTGCCAAGCCTTGTGAACGGCACCAAGATTCGCGCCGTATGGGACAATGTGTTTGCCGCGCATGGTTCCGTGCATGCGCAGACCGTTTGGAGCGACGACTTCAAGGCGGTCTATCATCTGGCGTCTGTACAGGATTCGTCGCCGAGCGGTCGTCATTTCACTACGGATACGCTGAGCATGGCGGCAGACGGCATCGTAGGCGGCGCGCGCAGCTTCACTGGGGTGACGGGCAAGCACATGTGCCGTCCCGACAACAACCTTCTGCCGGACATCTCCGGCGCATTCTCGATTTCGGGATGGGTCAAGCCGGACGACTCCTGCGGCCAGTCCTATCTTCTGCAGTTCCATAACGGGACCTACCAGTTCGCGGTCCTCTACAACTTCGACGCGCCGCGAATGCTGAACCTGTTCTCATATCCGAACATCAACTGCTATACGTCCAACGGCAACGACCAGCAGAACGCCGATCTGCGCAACTTCGCCACGCCGATGACGATTCCGGACGATGGCGGCTGGCACCATTTCGCCTACACGTACGACCAGGAGGCGTTTTCGGTGTACCTCGACGGCGAGCTTGTGCGCAGCGTAAAGCGCAACTACAGCCTCGGCAGCGGATATCCCGCGCTGCAGAAATACAATCTTGAGCTTGGCCAGAACTGGGGGCCGGGGGCTCAGTACAAGGGCCAGGTCGACGAATTGCGCTTCGAGTCGGTAAGGCGCTCGGCGGACTGGGTGAAGGCGTGCTACCTGAACCAGAAGGGGGCGTTGGTCTCTGTGCGCGTTGTCTATCCTGGCATGATGATTTTGCGTTAAAAGAAAAACAAGGAGAAACTACAATGAGAAGTCTGTTGGTTGCGGTCCTGGCTTTTGCGGCGGCGGAGATCGTCGGCGGCGAAGTCACGATGATGAGCTTCAACGTCCGGATGGGCTGCGGGCTCAACGATCCGTTCAGTCTGCCGGAGGGCGGTCTTGGACATCTGCCGCAGTGCGCGGCGGTCATACGCTCCGTCGATCCGGACTGGGTGGCGATCCAGGAGATCGACCGCTGCAGCCTCCGCGCCGGGCACGTCGACCAGACGGCGGAGCTGGCGCGGCTCTGCGGCATGCACGGCACATTCGTCAAGAAGACGCCGGAGAAGGACGGCGACTACGGGCTCGCGATTCTCTCTAAGGAGAAGCCGCTTGCCGTCTCGAAGATCCTAATGCCGGGCTCAGCGCATACGCGGTGTGTGGAGATCCTGGAGTTCCGGGACTATTTCGTGGCCTGCTCGCATTTTCCGCTCGTGGACCATCTCTGCGACATCGCCGCGGACATCGTAAGGCTGAACCTTGCCGACCGCGACAAGCCGGTGTTCCTCGCGGGCGATCTCAACTCGAAGCCGGACACGAAGGCCATAACCATACTCAAGAAGGGGTTCACGATCCTTTCCGACGTTGCGCAGAACACGTTCCCGGCGAACGCGCCGAACTGCTGCATAGACTACATCATGGTCGATACGAAGCACGCTGACAGGGTGGAGGTCATTTCCCGCAACGTGATCGCTGCGCCCGAGGCGACCGACCACTGCGCCCTTGTCGTAAAGGCAAGGGTAGGAGACCGATAGATGCCGTCGCTCTACTGGATCACGTGCGCCGTTTCGCTCGGAGGGTTGCTTTTCGGCTTCGACTCCGGGGTGATCTCCGGATGCGAGGAGGCGATACAGAGGGAGTTTGCGCTTGCGCCGTTCTGGCACGGGCTGGTGGTGGCAGGAGCGCTTGTCGGCACGGTGTTCGGTGCGCTGGCGGCCGGGCGGATGTGCGACTGTCTCGGACGCAAGCCGACGCTCGTGTGGATGGGCGTGCTGTTTCTCGTGTCGGCATTGGGGTGCGCACTTACGCCCGGCGGAGAGACGCTCGGTCCGCAGGTGCTGGGTTGGATGCGGTTCGTAGGCGGAATAGCCATCGGCGGCGTGTCGGTCGCAGTTCCCATGTACATTGCCGAGATCGCGCCGCCTGAGAAGCGCGGACGGCTGGTCTTGGTGAACCAGTTCTGCATCGTCTTGGGCATAGTCGTTTCGTATGTCTCCAACTACTGCGTGGCGCGGTGGTTGCATGCGTCATCGGCGGTGGTGTGGAGGACGATGCTTGGCGTGGAGTGCTTGCCTGTGCTATTGTATTTGGCGGCGCTCGTGCGCGTGCCGGAGAGTCCGCATCAGGCGAGGGTAACGGCGACGGCTCCGCTGTTCGTGCGGCGAAACTTGCGTCCGATCCTCTTGTGCTTCACAGTGGCGTTCTTCAGCCAGCTTTCCGGCGTCAATGCCGTGAACTACTATGCGCCGCGTATCTTTAGGATGATCTTCGGCGAGGGCAGCGAGCTCGTCTCGCTCGCCGGCACGGTCGGCGTAGGCGTCGTCAACCTCGTCTTCACGGTGGCGGCGTTTTTCTTCATCGACCGCGTGGGGCGGCGTCCGATGCTCATTGCAGGGTGCGCGGCGATGGCGGCGATGCATGGGCTCGTAGCCTGGCAAATTTCGCTTGGAGCCGCTTGTACGCCGTTGCTTGCGTTGGCCGGCGTGTACGGGTTCATAGCCTCCGTCGCGTTCTCGGCGAGCGCGGTCATCTGGGTGTTCATATCAGAGATATTCCCGCCGGATGTTCGGGCGAAGGGCCAGAGCTTCGGCGGCACCGTGCATTGGGTTATGTGCATGCTTGTATCGTGGCTTTTCCCGGTGGCCGTTGCGCACACCGGCACCTACGCCTTTGCGTTCTTCGCTGCGATGATGCTTCTTGAGATGGTATGGGCGATCTTCCTGATGCCGGAGACGAAGGGGAAGATGATAGGGGTTGGTGATTAGGGGTTGGGGGTTGCTTGTAGAGGAGAGGTAGGATGATGGAGAGAGAATATATTGCTAGGTTCGGAGAGAAGTGCCGGAAGGAGCTTCTTGGGAACATCATTCCGTTCTGGATGAAGTACGGGTGGGACCGCGAGCATGGCGGCGTATATACATGCCTTGACCGCGACGGCACCTTGATGGATCCGACCAAGAGCGTATGGTTCCAGGGGCGGTTCGCTTACGCTCTCTCATATGCCTATAATCATATAGAGAAGAACAGCGAATGGTTGGATGCGGCGAAGTCTACGATAGGCTTCTTCGAGCGCACGTGCTTCGACGGGCGGGGGAAGATGTACTTTGAGGTCGCGGCGGACGGCACGCCGCTCAGGATGCGCCGATACGTGTTTTCAGAGTGCTTCGCCGCGATGGCGCTCGCGGAGTACGCGAAGGCGTCCGGCGACGGCGGGTGCGCGGAACGTGCGCTTGCGCTGTTCCGGCGCATTCTGTCGTTCATGGGCGATCCGTCGGCGATGCCCCCGAAGTACGAGCCGGCGATGGCTTCGCAGGGACATTCCCTAACGATGATACTCATCAACGTGGCGATGGTGCTGAAGCAGGTCGCGGACGACCCGGTTCTCGACGAGCAGATCGACGAATCCATCAGACGCCTCATTAAGTTCTTCGTCCATCCGGAGTTCAAGTGCGTCCTTGAGACGGTGGGGCCGAACGGCGAATTCATCGACACGTGCGCAGGGCGCACGATCAACCCCGGTCATGCCATCGAGACGAGCTGGTTCCTGATGGATGTCGCGGAGTCAAGGGGCGACAAGGCGCTTCTTGCGCAGGCTCTCCAGATCCTTGACTGGTCGTGGGACTGGGGATGGGATGAAGATGTTGGCGGTGGAGGCGTCATTTCGTTTCGCGACTGCCGCAACTTCCCTCCGCAGTGCTACGAGCAGGACATGAAGTTCTGGTGGCCGCAGTGCGAGGCGATCATCGCAAGCCTCATGGCGTGTCGCCTTACGGGCGAGAGGCGCTACTTTGACCGGTTGCGACTTGCCATCGACTGGGCATGGGCGCATCTGAAGGATCCGGACTATCCGGAGTGGTTCGGCTATCTCCACCGCGACGGCACCGTAGCGCAACCCGCGAAGGGCAATATTTTCAAGGGCCCGTACCATATTCCGCGCATGCTTGTGAAGTGTGCGGAAATTTGTGAGGTTATCTGACCTATTGTGGGCCTCCGCGATTTATCCATATATTGCTAAATTCTGCAATAAGAGTGAAATAATATGCAATTATAAAATTTTTTCAATTTTTTTCAAAAACCCCCTTGCGCGCAGTGTGATTTTTATGATATACTATTCCCTGTTCGCCGCGAAAAGGCGGGCGTTGATCTTTGACAATCGGTGCTTGAGAAAGCAGTAGATGCTTGTGAGAGGTGAAGGAGCTCCGCGAGGGGCTTCTACAACTAGCTCGAAGTTTTTTTTCTGAGAGTTTGATTCTGGCTCAGAACGAACGCTGGTAGCGTGGATTAGGCATGCAAGTCGGACGGGATCCGGGGGATAGCAATATTCCCCGGTGAGAGTGGCGGATTGGGAGGAGCACGTGAGCAACCTGCCCTCGGGACGGGGAAAACCG
>JAFRDO010000026.1 GCA_017403825.1 Kiritimatiellia bacterium | reverse complement strand
GAGTACGGCGACATGCAGCTCATCTGCGAGAGCTACCAGCTCATGCGCGACCTCCTTGGAATGTCCGACGACGAGATGCACGAGGTGTTCAAGCGGTGGAACACGACCGAGCTGGACAGCTACCTCATCGAGATCACGCGCGACATACTGGCGTTCAAGGACACTGACGGCTCGCCGATCGTGGAGAAGATCCTTGATACTGCCGGGCAGAAGGGCACCGGCAAGTGGACTGGCATCGCTGCGCTGGACGAGGGCGTGCCGCTCACGCTGATCGGCGAGGCGGTGTTCGCGCGCTGCCTGTCGGCGATGAAGGCCGACCGTGTCGAGGCGGCGAAGGCGTACGGGCGCAGCATGCCGGCGTTCTCCGGCGACAAGGCGGAGTTCGTGGAAGCGATACGTCAGGCGCTCTATGCGTCCAAGATCGTCTCGTATGCGCAGGGCTACACGCTCATGCGCACCGCCGCGAAGACATACGGGTGGAACCTCAACTACGGCGGCATCGCGCTCATGTGGCGCGGCGGCTGCATCATACGCTCCGTGTTCCTTGGCAAGATCAAGGAGGCTTACGACAAGAACCCGCAACTCTCGAACCTGCTGCTGGACCCGTATTTCAAGGAGACGGTCGAGAAGCTCGTTCCCGCGTGGCGCAAGGTTGCGTCGACGGCGCTCCAGTACGGCGTGCCCGCGCCTACGATGACCTCGGCGCTCTCTTATTTCGACGGCTATACGACGGAGCGCCTGCCGGCGAACCTGCTGCAGGCGCAGCGCGACTACTTCGGCGCTCACACATACGAGAGGCTGGACGCTCCGCGCGGACAGTTCTTCCACACGAACTGGACCGGACACGGCGGCACCACCTCAGCCGCCACCTACAACGCATAAGGGAGGGTTACGGGAATGTCTGCGAAAGCGCTTGTGCGGGCGACGTTTGCTTTTGTGTTCGCGGCGGCCGCGTGCGGTTGCGCTACGGCCCCGGACTCACGGACGGCTCCGGCATGTTGTTCGAAGGCTCAGGCCTGCTGCAAGGTGCCGCTCAAGGTCGCGGTCTACGCGGACGCGGGTCCTAGCGGCATCGGGGCCGCCGAGTGGTTCCTGCTCGTGAACGAGTCTCCGGAGATGGAGCTTCATCTCGTGGACGGCGCGGCGGTCCGCGCCGGGGCGCTGGAAGGCCTGGACCTCCTCGTGATGCCTGGCGGCAACAGCAGGACCGAGTTCGAGACTCTCGGCACCAACGGCGTGGAGAAGCTGAAGTCGTTCGTCCGCAACGGCGGCGGCTACATCGGAACGTGCGCAGGCTGCTGCCTGCTCATGGACGGCGAAGACCGCCGGGCCCGCATGATGCCATGGAATACCTGCGGAAACGTGGACGTCACGCTATTCCCGACGTTCCAGATCAATGAGAAGGGCGCGGCCGCCCTCGGCGTGAAGGAAGGGCCGCACGTGATGCGCTACCATGGCGGACCGTGCATGTGGCCGACTACCAACGTGATCGCAGACGCCAAGTTCGAGCTGTGGGGCACGTATGATGCAGAGGCCGCGATGAAAGGAAAGCTGAAGACGCGTATGCACGGCTCGGCCGCAATCCTCGGCGGCACCTACGGCAAGGGTCGCGTGTTCGTCACTTCCGCGCATCCGGAGTATTTCAGCAGCACGCTCTACATAGTGAAGGGCGCGTTCAAGTACGTGACTGGGCGCGACGTAACGTTCCCGACTCGTCCGCGCACGCCGCATTCGCTGTCGGTCGGCTTCGTTGCGGCCGGAATCAACGGTGTGGACACCGCTGAAACGGTGATTGATCTTGCGGCTGAGAAGGACTTCGACCTCGTTCTTATCGATGCGGATGGCGTACGTCAGCGGCGGCTCGACCACGTTGATGTGCTTGTGATCCCGAGCAACAAGCTTGCCAAGGACAAGGTGTTCGCCAGCGAGCTGTCCGACTTCGTCTCGCGCGGCGGCAAGGTGCTCGGCTTCAAGGAAGGCCGCTTGCTGTTGCCGCCCGGTGGCATTGCGTGCGGCACGCGCCAGGAGGCTGTCAAGGCCATACGCAAGCTCTTTGCGAAATAAAATACAGAAAGAATAAGAATGAACCAGATACTTGTTAATTCGCTCTTGCTCGGCGTCTACTTCTCCGTTCTCGTAGTGATCGGGCTTATGTGCAGGAAGCGTGCGACCGACGTCAACGGCTTTGTGCTTGGTGGACGTGCCGTCGGGCCGTGGCTTACGGCCTTTGCGTTCGGCACTTCTTATTTCTCGGCGGTCGTGTTCGTCGGATATGCCGGCCAGTTCGGCTGGCGCTACGGGATTTCGGCGACATGGGCCGGCATCGGCAATGCGCTCATCGGCTCGCTGCTCGCGTGGGCGGTGCTGGGACGCCGCACCCGCATCATGACGCAGCACCTTGACTCCGCCACGATGCCCGACTTCTTCGCCAAGCGCTTCGGCAGTCCGGGACTTAAGCTGATGGCGTCCGTCATCATCTTCGTGTTTCTCATTCCGTACACAGCGTCGCTCTACAACGGCTTGTCGCGTTTGTTCGGAATGGCGTTCTCGATAGACTACGCCTGGTGCATCGTGCTGATGTCAGTTCTTACCGCCGTCTACGTGATAGCCGGCGGCTATATGGCCACGGCGATCAACGACTTCATCCAGGGCGTCGTCATGCTCGTCGGCATATCGGCCGTCATCTGGGCGATCCTTGCATCGAAGGGCGGCCTTATCGCGGCGCTTGACGGGCTTGCGCGCATACCAGGTCCGGCGATGCTCCCCGGCGGAGAGCCGACGCCTGGCATCTTCACGTCGTTCCTCGGTCCGGATCCGCTGAACCTCCTCTTTGTCGTCATTCTCACCTCGCTCGGCACGTGGGGGCTTCCGCAGATGGTGCAGAAGTTCTATGCCATCAAGAACGAGGGCTCCATAAAGAAGGGCACCATCATCTCCACGCTCTTCGCGGTCGTGGTCGCGGGCGGATGCTACTTCCTCGGCGGGTTCGGGCGCCTCTTCACCGACGTCCTGAACGTGGGTCCGAACGGCCTGCCTGCGGGCGGCTTCGACGCCATCATACCGAAGATGCTCGAAAGCCTTTCGCCGATGCTCATCGCGCTCGTCGTCGTGCTTGTGCTCTCGGCCTCGATGAGCACGCTGTCGTCGCTTGTCATCACCTCGTCATCGACGCTGACGATCGACTTCATCAACGGCACCGTCGTGAAGAAGATGAAGGACAGGAGCCAGGTCCTCTGCATCCGCGTGCTGATCGTTGTGTTCATCGCGGTTTCCGCCGCGCTAGCGCTCGTGCAGTACAAGAGCGAAAGTCCGATTGCCTTCATCGCGCAGATGATGGGCGTGTCGTGGGGTGCGATGGCCGGCGCGTTCCTGGCGCCGTTCCTCTATGCGCTCTACTCGAAGAAGGTGACAGCCGCCTCATGCTGGGCCTGCTTCATCGCCGCACCGGCTTTCACGCTGGTGGGCGTCTTCTGCCGCGACGCGATGCCGGACCTGCTGAAGTCGCCGATCAACACGGGTGCGCTTGCCATGCTCGGCGGACTCGTCCTCGTTCCTGTCGTGAACCTCTTCACGCGGAAGCCTCCGAAGGATCTCGTTGACGGCTCGTTCGCCTGCTACGAGAAGACGGTTGTGGTTCCGCAGGCGACCGCGCTTGACGGAGAGGATGTGCGCTGACATGGCTTGCGGAATCCGCATTGTCGCGCTGGACCTGGACGGGACGCTTCTCGACTCTCGCAAGAACCTGTCGCCGCGCAACCGCGCCGCGCTCGAGCGCATCGCCGCGCGCGGCGTCCACGTCGTTCCGACCACCGGACGCTTCTTCGGCATGATGCCGGAGGTGGTGCGCGATCTGCCGTTCGTGCACTATGCGATCACCATAAACGGTGCGCAGGTCTACGACCGCGAGTCCGACGCGGCGATCGTGCGCGAGGAGATGCCGGTCGACGAGGCCGTTCGCATAATGGAGATACTCGACGGCTTCGATGTCATATACGACTGCTACCGCAACAACTGGGGGTGGATGACCGCTGCCCTGCAGGCCAAGGCGGCGGACTATACCCCCGACGAGCACTACCTTAAGGTTGTACGCGAGTTCCGCCGTCCCGTGCCGGAGCTGAAGGAGCACTTGCGCGAAACAGAGGCGGAAGGGGGCGTCCAGAAAGTAATGATGTTTTCCCGCAACGACGATCCGTCGGCGGCTGCGCTCGTCGCAATCAGGCGTGAGGTGGCGGAGCGGTTCCCGTCGATCAGGGTTACGGCGTCAACCTGGAACGACCTGGAGCTGAACTCGAACGCAGCTACGAAGGGCAATTCGCTCAAGAGGTTTGCCGAGCATCTCGGGCTTACGCTTGCGAACTGCGTTTCCTTCGGCGACGGGCTTAACGACCTTTCGATGATCGAGGCGGCCGGGGTCGGCGTCGCGATGGCGAACTCCATGCCGGAGGTCCTGGCGGCGGCGAACCGCGTCACGCTCTCCAACGACGAGGACGGCGTTGCCGCCGCGCTGGAGGCCATGGAAGCCGAAGGCGCGTTCGACGCTAGGCCGTAGCGACCATGCACAGGCTTCTTGTAGAGACGTCGTTGCTTTCCGCTGACGCGCCGGTCCTGCCGCCTGCCGCCGCGCGCCATCTCAAGGTCCTGCGTCCCGAGACAGGCGAGGAACTGGAGCTTTTCAACGGGAAGGGGGCTTGGCGTGTCTATGTCTGGCGCAACGGGCTGCATGCAGCAGGCGGCGTTCAGTCCGACACGAATCCGCCGGCTCCGCTCGTGCTGTTCGCGTGCGTCACGAAGGGTTCGCGCTGGGACTGGACCATTGCCAAGGCGACGGAGCTTGGCGTGACGCGGATAGTGCCTGTCCTCTCTGACCGCACGATAGTCCGGATACCGCGCGGTGAGCGTGCCGCGAAGCGCGAGCGGTGGCTGCGGATTGCCGAGGACGCCGCGCGTCAGTCGGACGCGAGGTGGCTGCCGCAGATCGACGAGGCCGTAGACTTCCGCGACTCGCTTCCTCTCGTGCGAGAGACGACGTGCTTCGTAGGCGCGCTGACCGATCCTCCACCGCAGCCGCTTCTCTCGGCACTCCTCGCGGCGGAAATCCCGCGGTCGCGTCCAATCGCCGTCTACGTCGGGCCGGAGGGAGACTTCACTCCCGGCGAGCTAAAGGCCCTGCTTGAGATCGCGACCCCGGCCAGCTTCGGTCCGACCGTCCTTCGTGCGGAGACGGCGGCGATTTTTGCGGCCAGCGTAGCTGCGGCGGTTCGCCTGGCTAATGGTTTTGTGGTATAATAGCGACACAGAAAGGAAAGAAAAATGCTAGTCAATCTTGACGACGTCCTGAAGAAGGCCAAGGCCGAGCACTATGCCGTTGGTCTGTTCAACACTCACGACACCGACATGCTGGAGGCGGCGATCTCGGCCGCCGAGGAACTGAAGAGCCCTATAATCATCGGCACTGCCGAGGTGCTGCTGCCGTACGGAGACCTGCCGCTCATCGCTCCTGCGCTCGTCGCGGCGGCCAAGCGGGCGAGCGTGCCGGTAGTCGTGCACTACGACCACGGCCTTACGTTCGAGAAGACGATGGAGGCGCTGAAGGAGGGCTTCTCGTCGGTCATGTACGATGCGTCGGCCAAGGACTACGAGACGAACATCGCCGAGACAGCGGAAGTCACTAAGATCGCCCATGCGTTCGGCGCGACGATCGAAGGCGAGATCGGCCACGTCGGCAGCGCGCAGGCCGGCGATGACAAGAACGGAATGTACACGACGGTCGAGGAGGCGGTCGACTTCCAGACGAAGACTGGCGTAGACGCGCTTGCCGTCGCGGTCGGCAACGCCCACGGCGTGTACAAGTCGAAGCCGTGCATACAGCTCGACCGCATCGCCGAGCTGAACGCGGCGGTTAAGTGCCCCCTCGTGATGCACGGCGGATCCGGGCTTTCCGCGGACGACTTCAAGAACGCGATCGCGCGCGGCGTTGCAAAGATGAACATCCACACCGACATGGTCTGCGCCGGAATGCGCGCCATGTACGAGCAGTGCGACGCGCACAACCGCGAGAAGATCGTCACATGGGACTATCTCGACACCCGCAAGGCGAAGGTCGAGGCCATCAGGGCCGTCGTCGCAGAGAAGTTGCGGTTGTTCGGCTCCGTCGGCAGGGCGTAGTCCGTCGCGGCGAGGTCAGTCGCCGATGTGGAAGGCCCCTATCGGCAGATTGACCTCGTTGTAGACCGAGCCGAACCACGGCGAGGAGTAGAGGTAGCGCAGCTTCTTGGGCTCCGCTATGCCGTCCGCCGCAAGCACTATCTGCGCACCGTCGAGCTGTCCGTTGAAGACGGTCTGGTTGTTGCGCGTGCTGGGGTGGGCGTTCACTATCTTGGCGGGCTTGAACACCCCGTCCGCTCCTGCCAGCTCGAATCCGTTGGACAGCGACCGGTCCGCGTTGTAGACGTAGAACTCCTTGGCGTGGTCGAAGGTCAGCACGAACTTGTCACCCTCGACCTTCCAGCTCTTCAGCGTCGGCGAGCAGTCCTCGATGTTGTCGAAGCCGTAGTCACGCTTGAGCGCGTGGAGCGCGAGGCGCTTGGACACCAGCTCCTTTTCGTTCGGGTGTATGTCGTGCAGGTTGCCGAGGTCGTTGATGACGGCCATGCCGGAGTTCTTCTCCTCTGCGGCGAACTTGGCCTGTGCCTCCTGAATGTATGGGATTATCGGATTGCCCCATGGCGCGAGTTGCACGAAGTAGAGCTTGAGGTCCGGGTTCTCGAAACGCTTCGACCAGCCGTTGTAGAGGGCGTGCATCATGGTCGCGTAGCGGTCGTGCTGGCCGGCGTTGCTGCAGCCCTGGTACCAGATGAAGCCGCGCATGGCGTAGGGCGTCCACGGCTCGACCATTTCGTTCCAGAGCACCATCGGCTGGTCGTGGACCCTGCCGAGCTGCTTCGGCAGCGACTTTGTCATCTCAGGCTTGAAACTTGTTACGTTCGGCTGGTAAGTGGCCTCCGGCTCGCAGCCCCTGGTTTCGGCGAAGCCTTCGCGCGGAGTCCAGGGCTCGATTCGCGTTCCGCCCCAGTAGCTGCCGACGATGCCGATCGGGATGTCGAGCGCCGCGTAAAGCTCCAGCGCGTAGTAGACCCCCATTGCAGAGAAGTTCTTTTCCGTCGAAAGCGTTTCCGGCGAGAACGCCTTCCATACGACGTCGTAGCTGGCGCGGGCCTTCGGCTTTACCGACATCTTGTAGTTCGAGCAATAGGCGTAGCGCACGTAGGGTCGATGCGTCATCTGCGCGACCATGGATCCCTGCCGGTCGCGGAAGCGCGGACTGCTGCCTACGAGCGGAAGCTCAGTGTTCGACTGTCCGCAGCAGTACCAAACCTCGCCCACAAGCACGTCCTTGATCGTAGCGATGTCGTCTTCTGGAATCGTGGCGAACAAGCCCCACAGGTTCAGCCAGCTGGCGTTCTCGTCGTTCCAGGCGCTGACGGTCATCGTCCGGCCTTCCTTCGACGCGTCCATCGGCGCAAGGTTCACGCGCCACTTGCCATCCTTGTCGGCGGTAGCCTTGAGCTTCTGGTCTGCGAACTTCACCGTCACCTCTTCTCCGGGATCGGCCCACCCCCACACCGGGACGTTTCGTCCGCGCTGCAGGACCATGCCGTCCGTGAACGGGGTTCCCATCGTCAGCTTCGCTTCCGCGCACATCGCCGCAGTTGCGGCGGCCATCGCCATGACAAGTCTCTTCATTTTGTTCCTTTCTTTGTGTGGTGCGTATTATACCAAACCGCGGTGCTAAATGGTATAATACAATCTACAGGAGGTCAATTCCGACAATGACGTCTGAGATTGAACTGAGGAAACTGGCGAACGGGTTGCGCGTAGCGTTGTTGCCGTGCGAGGCGGAGTCTATCGCGTTCGGGCTGTTCATAGCATCCGGCTCGCGCCACGAGACGGCTGAGACGGCCGGAATCTCTCACTTCATCGAGCACATGCTTTTCAAGGGAACGCCGACGCGTACCCCGCTGCAGATAACCCAGGCCATAGAGGGGCGCGGCGGCAATGTCAACGCATGTACCGGCGAGGAAGCCACCTGCTACTTCGCGCACATGCCCGACGACTGCCTTGCCGAAGCCGTGGACATTCTCACAGACATGTACCTCCATGCGTCGATTCCGGCAGACGAGTTCGTGCGGGAAAAGGGCGTGGTGCTTGAAGAGATCAAGATGTACGCCGACGAGCCGGACTCCGTGGCGTTCGAGAACCTGCAGCGCAACCTCTTTCCCGGCAACCGCCTCGGGGCGCCGGTCGCAGGCAGCGCCGCGTCGCTTGTGCCGATGCGTCCCGCCGACCTCAAGCGCTATATCCGTTCGCACTACCTGCCAGGGAACACGGTCGCCGCCGTCGTCGGCAATTTCGATCCCGATGTGGCCATGCGCGAGGTTTCCAAACGCCTCGGTTCGTTTCGCCGGGCTTCCGCGGCCTCCTTTGCTCGGCCTGCGCCGCGCGGCCGTGTCGTTCCGGAGCAGACCGTTTCCCGCGACGTTCAGCAGGCGCAGCTAGCCCTGGGCTATAGGACTTTCGGAATCCGCGATCAGCGCAAGTATGCTGCGACGGTATTCGACGCCTTGATGGGGCGCGGTATGTCGTCACGGCTCTTCCAGGAGGTGCGGGAGAAGCGCGGACTTAGCTACGACATCTCCTCCCGCATGCAGTTCTTCAGCGATGCAGGCATGTGGACCGTGGCGGCCGGCGTCGACCCAGGGAAGAAAGATGCCGCGCTGCGCACGATAGACCGCGAGCTTGCGCGCATCTGCACGCGGCAGGTGTCGTCCGTCGAGCTTCGCCGCACCAAGGAGTTCCTGATCGGGAACTTCCGCCTTGCGCACGAGAAGGTAACTTCCAAGCTTTTCTTCTGCGGGCAGACGCTTCTTTCGTTCGGGCGGCTTGTGAAGCCGGAGGAGCAGGTCGAGGGAATCCGTGCGGTCACGGCCGCCGACGTCCTTGCGGTGGCGCAGGCCATTGTTCGCCCGGAGTCGCGTTCCGTCAGTTTCGTCGTACCAAACGGGGGCAATGCCGGCCAGTGATGACGACGCAATTCAGATTTCCGGGATTCATCGACGTTCACGTGCATTTCCGCGATCCGGGAGTGCCCGAGGCGGAGACTACGGCGAGCGGACTTGCCGCGGCGCGTCGCGGCGGCTTTGCGGCGGTCGTAACCATGCCGAACACCGCTCCCGCCTGCGACTCGCCCGAACTCATCGCATACCAGCGCAAGGCGGCGGAATGCGGGAGACCGGAGGTTGTCCTTCTGCCTTCCGCCTGCATCACGAAAGGAAGGCGCGGCGAAGAAGTTGCGGACCTTGAATCTCTGGCGGCGGCCGGAGCGGCGTTCTTCACTGATGACGGCTCTTACGTCGCCGCCGACCGCGTCATGGAAGAGGCGATGAAGCGGGCTGCCGCGCTTGGCATGGTCGTATGTCAGCATGCCCTGCCGAAGACGGACGGCGTGATCCGCGACTGCGCCCTCGCCAGGCGGCTGGGACTGCGCACCGTTCCGGCGTCCGCCGAGGCGGACGCCATTCGCCGCGACCTTTCGCTTTGCCGCGCGACCGGGTGCCGCTTGCACGTTCAGCACATTTCCACGGCAGAGGGCGTGGAGCTCGTCAGGAACGCGAGGCGCGAGGGCCTGCCGGTCACTGCGGAGGCAACGCCGCACCACCTGCTCCTGACGTGCGATGACCTTGCGGCGGACGATGCGAACTTCAAGATGGCTCCTCCGCTTGGAACCCGCGAAGACCGTGCTGAGCTGCGGAAGGCCGTGAAGGAGGGTCTGCTCATGTTCGCGACAGACCACGCTCCGCACCCGGCCGCCGCGAAGTCGGGCGGATTTGCGGCGGCTGCAAACGGCATCGTAGGGCTTGAGACGGCGATTCCGATCACATATGGAGTGATGGTCGAGGAGGAAGGCATGCCGGTTGAGCGCTGGGCCGCCGCATGGCACGACATGCCGCTTAGCATACTGCCGCCCGGCGCGTGCGAAGGCTTGTGCGAGACGGCCGTAGAGACAGGCGAACCGCACGTCGTTGACCTCGGGTCTTTCGCGACGCTTTCCAGGAACTGTCCTTATGGCGGGATGAAGTTCTCCTGCTGGCCGGTAGCCGGCAGCGTCAAGTCGCATCCCTGAGCATGGACGGGCATATCCCGTGCGCAGCGGTGAAGGAACGCGTGAAGTACTGCACTGACGCGAAGCCGGAGCGTTCACTGATCTCGGACATCGAAAGGTCGGTGGTCGTGACCAGCCGATGGGCTTCCCTGAGCCGTACGTTTGCGATTTCTTTCGACACGGTTGTGCCGAGAACCTGCCTGAAAGCGTCGTTCACCACAGTGTGGGAACGGCCTACATGCCGATAGACATCCAATGCTGACAGCCGCTTGCGCACGTTGGCGCGAATGAACACAAGCGCATCCGAGAGCCATGGCGGGTCTAGCGGGAAGATTGCCGTCGACTTGCGTTCGACCAGCCGCGTTGGCTTTACGCGGATCAAGGGCGGACAGTCCGCGCCGTCCATGAGCGCGGCAAGCGTCTCGGCAGCCTTGCACCCTATCCCGCATGCGTTCGGATCGATGCTGGAAATCGTGGGGTCCGTGAAGTTGCACAGGAGCTCGTCGTCATCGACTCCGAGGACGGCGACCTCTGTCGGCACGGCGACTCCGATTTCGCGGCAAACCTTTATCAGCTGATAGGCGCGCAGGTCGTGCGAGCAGAATACGGCAACCGGCTTGGGAAGTTTCCTGACCCATTTTGCGATGGAGCGTTCTTCTGAATCAGCAGAGTACTTCTCCTTCGTCATGACATTGTACTCGAAATTCCGTATGGCGGAAGCTGGCGTATTGTAGATGAAACATCCCATGTGATGCAGTCGCAAGCACTCGACGAACGCAAGGCGTCTCATGTCCGAATACGCCATCCCCTCGTGTCCGAAAAAGCCGAACGTCGTGAAGTGGTGCTGGATGAAGTGCCTGGCAGCAAACTGGGAAATGCCTGTGGCGTCCTGGATCACCTTCACGAACGGTTGAGAGGCGCAACCCTCGAATACATCCACCAAGGGCTTCCCTGTCTGAGCGAAAGTCTTGGCGATTTCATCGTTGATTACGCGTACGATGAATCCATCGAATCCCTTGAGGCGCGACGTGTATGTGAGGTCATCCCAGTCGAGCATGGTGAGCGACCAAGCGTCGCACGTCTGCGCATGCTGGACGATGCCCGAACAGAGTTGGCGTCCAAACGCCCTCTGCCGTTCTATGAGAATGCCTATCTTCCGCATGACGACATACTATACTAAATTACAGTCGGGCTGTATAGATGGTATCGGCAAATATTTTAAATGAATTTGCAAATATTTCAAATGAGAAATCGCTGGTCCATGTTGTATAATATATTCCGCCTTTAAAAAGCAAAGGAAAACGAAATGAAAGCGAAAGAGGTTGTTATGCACATGCGCACGGTATTCTGTCTGATGACAGGTGTCGCCGCCATGTGTTCGCTGAAGGCGGAGACGCAGCAGTCGGACTGTGACGTCTATATGATAACTCAAGACGATGGCCAGTTCTGCTCCTTCACGCGCGGTGAACACTGGAGCGATGGTGCAAGGCCAGATGAGACAGGCAGCAACAAGACGTATTTCATTCCCTCTGGCAAGCAGCTGATAGCCTATCCATCTACCGACATGACTTTTGGCGGAAAGATGATTGCCTGTGCTGGAAAGGTTCTCCAGCGTGTCGGATCAAACAAGACAGTGACCTGGCCGGAGTTGCGTATGCTATCTGGATCGCTGTATGAATGGGAGGCGACCTCGAAGATTGATGGAAAGGTTGTCATTGAGGCAGACGAGGAGACGCCAACAACCTTCATTCGTCCGAGTTCGAGCAACCGATATGACCTGTATGCGACCTTCGAGAGCGCATCGGGCACTGGGGCTTCGTTTGGAACGTCTGCTTCTTCGTTCCAGATTTTCTGCGTTTACGGAGACTGGTCGAACTTTTATGGAAGTGCGATTGTCGAAACGAACCTGGAGTTCATCATCAAGACGAATCCAATGACAATCCCCGGCCGAATTGTCGTCAAGAACGGTGGTTGGTTCTACAACAACGAGAACACCTGGGGGTGGACAACGCTGGGCGCGTTGGAATTGCAGGACGGGGCGAAGATAACCATCCGTATGTTCGGCACAAACTTGAGTGCGCCCGTGACGATCTTGGATGAGATTGTCGTTGGCAACAATGTGACGTTGGCATGGGACAACACGTCGCCGTCTGGTGTGACTGACCTGTCGAAATCCACCAAGATAGGGCTCTTTAAGTTGTCGGCTACGGCGGCCGCCAGAAACCCAGATTTCTCCGGTCTGAAGTTGCCGGAGTATTCGGCGGGACCGATGATCGGACCGTATCCGATGGGAGCCGTTGTCGTTGAAGACGACCCGGACGTGACGGGCGGGAAAATCGTGTCGGCCCTTTATGACATCAGCGGGGGCAAGACGGTCTATACGATGAAGAAGGCAAACGGAACGGCCAATGCGGCTCAGTCGGCGTTTTCGTCGGGTGTTACCGAATCGGACTATTGGGTAACGCCGCCTGGTTGTCCTGGAGCCGATGCAGAGGGTGTCCTCTACTCCAAGGAGCTGATTCTTTGGCATCGGAACAATCAGCGCGAGTATTCTTTCACGAACATGACATTTGTCCTTGAACCCGGCAAAAACATCTACAATCAGGCGGACTCGGTTACGATGGCGCGTTGGATTCTCTTTGGCGGGTCTGAGGTCGATAGTTATGCGGGCGGTACCGGCAAGCTGTGCGGGCCGATTTACCTGTATGACAACGGCGGAGAGGCATTTGAACTTTTTGCCTTCCAAAACACGAAGATTTCCGTCTGCGGTGACATTCATGGTTCGGTTGATTTGGCACTGACCACATCGCCGACACACAGCAACCCGGTTTCAAAGTTCGACTTGTACGGCGACAACTCCGACTTTGGAGGCAACCTGAGCCTGACGTCGACAGCCAACGCATCGTTCCCCAAAGTCAGCGACGGCAAGTACATGACGCTTTCCATCACAAACGGAAATGCGCTGGGCGGTACGTATGTCGGGACGACGGCGTGGAAGTCTTTCCATATCAATTGCTACGGTAAAGTCTTTGTGTCGGATTCTGTTGTTTCGTTCTCTGAACCGACGCGCGGGATGTTCGTGGAATCTGGTGCCCAGTTTCAAGTCACGCCGGGTGCTGTCTTTGAAATCAACGTGCCTCTGACGTTGTCCGGCGAAATCATCAAGAGCGGTACGGGTACGCTTGTTCTTGGCGGAGAAGCGCGTTTCACAGATGGAAATCCTGCGTCTGATCCAGAGGATGGGAAGAATGTCGTGATGATCAACGAAGGAGCGCTCAAGATCACGGCTACAAACGCCGTCAATGGCATGGCGATTACCTTCGCTTCAGGCACGAAACTTGTCTTGGATGCGTATCCAACGGCGCCCGGCATGACGGAGACGGGATTTGTTGCGACGCGATGGGCGACGCCATTGACGACGACTGCGTCAGATGGTGTCATTCCGGTCGAGATTAAACTTCCGTCTGGACAGTCGACACTGGCGAATGAGCTCGTTCTGCCGATCTGCACGGTCTTGCCTGAAGCGGCAGAGAACCTCAAGTTCAGCCTTCCCAAGTACCAAGGTTTCACTCGAATCGTCGAACCGCACACGAATTCTGACGGCAGTGTGACTTTGCTGGCTCGGTTTGAGCACCGCGGCATGACGCTTATCTTTCGGTAGTTTGGGCATAGCGTTTGTGATGAGACGCTATAGGAAAGCGGCGAGAGTGATAGTCCTCGTCCTGCTGATGTTGTTCAGTGGGCGTCTTGATGGCTCTCCGGCGATATTGCCGCCTCGCATCCAGACGTCGGCACGCGGTAACGTCTTTGTCGAGGGCGAAACCGTCAGGTTGAGGCTGTCGGAAGATGTGGGATCCGTGCGCTGGACGTTGTGCGACTGGTCAAAGCGTCCAATTGCCGAAGGGCTTTGGCCAAAGACTGGCGAACTGTCACTAGGAACCCGTCCGAAAGGCTATTACTTCGTGTCGGTTGATGGCGGTACGAAGGCCGTTCGCGAGGGGTCTTTCTGCGTTGTCCCCGATCCGCAGACGCGGCGGAAGTCGGAGAATCCCTATTTTGCGACGGATGCGGCGCTCTCGTGGGTCTGTTCGCTTGATCATTACGTCGAGAACTGGTATGGGACGAACAGTTACACGGCCTGCCTTGACTTGATTCGCCTTTGCGGCCTTGACCGTGTACGCGAGCGACTGCGTTCTCGAGAAGTGAGCAACAGCCCGGGGAAATATGCCTGGGGACGCTATCTCGACAATGCGAAACAGGCGCGTGCGCGCGGAATTTCCCTGCTTGGGATGTTTCATGATTCACCTTCATACGTGAGCGACGACGGTGCGTCTGCCAAGGATCTTCTTCAGGTTTATCGGTTCTGCCGCGATGTCGGCACGACCTTCGGCGTGGCTATGGATGCCTGGGAATTTTGGAACGAGCCAGACATTAGTTTTTGGCATGGTTCCGTCTGGGCCTATGCGGCGGCTATGAAAGCGGCATACCTTGGGTTCAAGGCGGCGGATGCGGATCGTCCGGTCCTGAACGGATCGACGAGCAAGCGTCCGGGAAGCCCGTTCCATGTGAAGATGTTTCAGAATGACTTGGCCAAATATTCAAATGTCTTCAATTTTCACGTTTACGATCCGCTTGCAACATTCCCCGGTTTCATGGCGGATGTGCATGGTCTTTTGGAGAAGGCGGGCATCTCGGGCCGGCAGGTGTGGATTACCGAATCAACGACATCGCTCGAAGGCTCGCCATCAGGTATAAGCATCATGCCGGGGCGTAAGGCGCATTCCTTTTCTCAAGAGCTGGTTCTGGCGGAGATGGCGGTAAAAGATTACCTGGGAATGCAGATGCTTGGCGTCTCGCGCTTCTATCTTTTTACGTTTGGCGCATTCAACGAAAGCGACGGAACGGACTATGGTATGCAGCGGCGGGATGGAAGCGTCAAGCCAATCTATGCTGCCGTCTCTGCCGTCACCGAACACTTGGGCGCGGCGCGACTGCTGGGCATGCGGACGCTGGACAAGGCAATTCGGTGCTACGTGTACGAGCAACCGGACGGGACTCGTTCGTTGGCCTTGTGGACGGTGTCGCCCGGCGACACGACAGTGCGCAAGCCGGCCGACATCTCGGCATCTCAGATGGATTCTCTCACGCGGCAGGTTTCGCTTCCTGTGGCGGATGGTACGTATGCGGTGGCGAACTGGTGTGGGACGCCACAGAAGATGGAGGCCGTCGGGGGACGGTTGGATTTGCCGATCTGCCGCTACGTGACTTATGTCGATGGACTGGCCGATTTCCCCGTTGACGTGCCGGCCCGGGCGCAGGGCGCCGTGGAAAATCCCGTTCCTGCGGAAGACGAAGACCTGACGGTTGTCGTGTCGGCAGACTTCCATCCGGCCGATTTTTCGCTTGATGCGGAAAAGGCTGCCGTCGATCTCATGGCGCAGTCGAAGACTGGCCGTGTCGATCTGACGGTATGGAACCTGTCGGGTCGTCAGAAGACTGGTTGCCTGAAGGTTGCTGGAGCCAACGTATCCGGATTGCCCAATGCTTTGACGGTTCCGCCGTGGGCGAAGGTTGCCGTGCATGCTGCGTTGTCATTTCCATCCGATGCGCCGATTGCTTCGGATGTCACGGTCTCGGGTGTCTTTGACGGGAAGCGTACGTCGCGACTTGTTGCGACTGTTCGGGACATGGCACGTTTTCTTGCGTCGTGCGAGGTTGTCAATCTTCCATCGGAGCGTTTAGACTTCTGGCGTCCGAACGATACGGCTGGTCGGTCGAAGATGTTCTGGGATGCAAAGGAGTCCTCCGTGTGCTTTGACTGCGACTGGTCGGATAACTTGAAGAAGGATCGGTGGATATATCCGGAACATGAACTCGACTTGCCTCGCGAGTCGATGGACAAGGCGGTTATGCTGATCTTTGAGGCGCGGCTCGAACAGGACAAGATTGAGAACGACGTGCGGTACTGTCTGCTGCAACTGAATATCGGCGGTCGCCTGTCGAGGCTGGCTTTCGACCCGCCGACGCGCGATTGGCACACGATTCAGGTGACGCTGAATGGGGCTGACCCCAGGACGTCCGCCGTCGGGACAAAGAGTTTCATGCTGGGGTTCAATCCAATGGGGACGAAGTGTCGGTATTGGATTCGGAACATGAAACTAGTTCTCCGGCATGAGTGACGGTGAAAAGCAGGTGAAAAACGGTTGCCGCCACCATGTCGCCTTCGCGCATGGACGAAACGCTGAAGTCGTCATGAAATAGAACGGAGATAGGGGAGGACCATCTGCAGGAGGCTCCGATTATGTGGTATAATACAAGGCACCAAGGAACGAAATGGAGGTGCTGGCCATGCAGATGAAATGTTTCGACGAGGCAGCCGGCTATCTGCCGGACGCCTGCTTCAAGGCTCCGCCCGACCTCGGCATACTGCTCGGCAGCGGCTGGGGCGCGTCGCTGGAGGCGGACGAGGTGATCGTGCGGATCCGCTACGCCGACATTCCAGGCCTAGGCTCTTCTACCGTAAAGGGACACAGTGGCGAGTTCATGCTCTACCGCCGCGGAGGCAAGTTGATAGCCGCATGGTGCGGACGCCGCCACTACTACGAGGGCGTGGGATGGGAGCCGGTCGTGCTGCCGGTGGAGATATTGCGGCGCATGGGCTGCCAGAAGGTGCTGCTCACCAATGCGTCCGGCGGAATCAACCCTGCGCTTCGTCCCGGAGACTTCGTCATAATTCGGGATCACATCAACATGGTCGGCAACAATCCGCTCGTCGGACCGCATGTCGAGGAATGGGGAGAGCGCTTCCCTGACATGACCGAGGTCTATGAGAAGCGCCTTGCGGAGCTTCTTCACGCCAGCGCGAACCGGCTTGGCCTGCGCGTGATGGACGGCGTCTACGCCTACACGTCCGGTCCGTGTTATGAGACTCCGGCCGAGATACAGTCGTACAAGGCGCAGGGCGCGGACGTCGTCGGCATGTCCACCGTGCCCGAGGCCGTCTTCGCCCATGCCTGCGGAATCAAAGTCGCCGGGCTTTCGCTTGTCTCCAACCTTGCGGCCGGCATTTCGCGTCGTGCGCTCGGCCACGAGGAGGTCATTGCGGCAGGAGAGGCGGCAAAACCGAGAATGGCGGAGTTCATCGCCGACTTCATCTCCAGGATCTGAAGAGACACATGAAAACCAAAAGTCTTCTTGTTTCTTTCGTGCTGGCTTCCTCATGCCTAACGGCGTCTGCAGCCTCGCCCGCGAAGGCGGAGACCGGTCTTTCGCTGGCCGGGTCCTGGCATGTCGAGGGGGAGGGATTCGCCGGCGAGGCGAAACTGCCCGGCACGCTGGCAGCGGCGCATCTCGGAAAGCGTTGGACGGAGCATGATTTCCAGACTACGATGGACCTGCCGCAGTCCGAGGCGCTTGTACAGGAATGGCAGTATGTCGGCAAGGCGACCTGGACGCGCACTGTCGAGCTGTCGGCCGCTGACCGCCGCCGTCCGCTTGAGCTGTTCCTTGAGCGCGTGATGTGGGCGAGCGAGGCTTTCTGGGACGGCGTGAGTCTGGGCACCTGCGACTCGCTCGCCACGCCGCACGTCTATGCGATTCCGCAGAGTCGGCTTACGCCCGGAAAGCATGAGCTCAAGATAGTCGTCGACAACTCCTGCCGCTACAATTTCTCGCGGCAGTCGCACGCATACGGCCCGAACATGCAGGCGGTGTGGAACGGCGTCCTGGGGCGCATCGAGTTGCGTCGCGCGCATCCGCTGCGCTCGACTCGCGTATTTGCGTCTGCGGAGGGCGGGTTGCGCGCGGAAGTGCCAGAGGGCTTCTTCGCCACCTTGGACACCGTAGCCGTAGAAGGGCTGTCCGTGGAGTCTGTTGCGGAGACGGTCTCGCCGTATCGTGACGGATTCAAGATGCTGGAGCTGACGGTGAAGGAGACGCCGACGCGCTGGAATGAGTTCCATCCGAAACTTTATACGCTCGTGCTGAAGGACGCGAAGGTCGGTTTCACCCATCGCATTCGGTTTGGCTTCCGCACTGTCGGCACCGCAGGCCACCTGCTCACGCTCAACGGCGTTAAGATCTTCACACGCGGCAACGTGGAGAACGCCAACTTCGCGAAGGACGGCATTCCGTGGATGGAGAAGGGCGAGTGGCTGCGCGTGTTCCGCATGCTCAAGGAAGAGGACGGCGTGAACGCGGTGCGCTTTCACACGTGGTGTCCGCCGGAGGCTGCGTTCGCGGCGGCGGACGAGCTTGGAATCATCCTTCATCCCGAGGCCGGCGTCTGGACGGACAGGTGGATGAGTACGGGCGACGAGGTAGGGAACGGCAAGCCGGTGGACGGGTTCGTGCTGAAGGAGCTGAAGGCGATAGCCGACGCCTACGGCAATTCGCCGTCGTTCTTCTCGCTTACGATCGGCAACGAGCTGGGCAATTCCAACTTCGAGACGATGGGGAAGTGGGTCGCCGAGCACAAGAAGTATGATCCGCGTGCGCTGTGCTACGCCTCGTCGGCGCGAAAGCTGACGCCGTCCGACGACTTCTCGCTCTCGCACGTAGTGCCTGGGAAGGGCCTTGCTCGCGAAAAGCTGTTCCCGCACACGGACTGGGACTATGAGGACATCTACTCCACTGCGAAGATTCCGACTGTTGCGCACGAGATCGGGCAGTGGCCGGTCTATCCGATATGGGACGACCTGTTTGCTCCGTTCACCGGCACGATGCGTCCCTGGAACCTGACGCGCCACCGCGACACCGCGGCGAAGAAGAATGCGCTTAGGTTCCAGAACGAGTATCATGCCGCTTCGGCGAAGCTGAACCGGCTTATCTACAAGGAGGAGGTCGAAAGCTTCCTGCGCACGCCGTCGTGCGCGGGGCTTCAGCTCCTGGAGGTGCAGGACTACACCGGGCAGGCCGAGGCGCTCGTAGGCTGGCGCGATCCGTTCTATGCGCTCAAGAAGGGGTTCAAGGACCTTTCCCCGTTCTCGACGGTGTGGGGTCCGGTTTGCTACCTAGCGCGTTTCCCGCGCTTCACGTATGTGGCTGGCGAGACGTATCGCGCCAATCTTGAGATTCGCAACCTCACCGAGAAGCCGCTGGAGGCGGGCGCGGCGTTTCCGTACGAGCTGTGCGGCGAGAAGGGAGAGGTCAGGCTTGCCGATGCGATAGCCCCGGGCGAGGTGAAGTCCGCAGGGACGGTCGAATGCGTGCTGACCGACGCGATGACGGCGAAACGCCAGACGCTGCGGTTCGGCTCCAACGAATGGAACTTCTGGGTGTATCCGAAGGAGGAGCGTTGCGCAATGCCAGGCGGCGTGGTGGAGACCGCCGACCTGGCGGAAGCGAAGGCTGCTCTTGCGGAAGGGCGCACAGTCCTCTATTCCGGGACAAGCTTTAAGTCTGCGAAGGGGCAGTTCAAGTCCGTCTACTGGAGCGCTCGCTGGTTCCCTGTGGCGAACACTACGGCAGCCGCGCTCGGCACGTGGTTTGACACGAAGCACCCCGCGCTGGCCGGGTTCGTGACTGACGACTTCACCGACTGGCAGTGGTATTCTCTTTCGCAGGGCGCGACGATACATGCGCTCAAGGGCATGCCGGAGGCGTTCCGTCCGATAGGGCTGTCAGTGAACGATTTCCACTTTTCAGACTTCACGGCGACGATGTTCGAGGTACTTGTCGGCAAGGGGCGGCTTTTTGTCTGCGGCTACGACTTGAACGCAGACACGCCGGAATCGAAGCGGCTCAGGGCCAGCGTCTGCGCGTATCTTGCCGGCGCTCCCGCGTCCGGCACCGTTCGCATGGCGGAGAGCTGGCTTGACGATGAGTTCGCCGCGGCGAAGGCGCCTGACCTTTCTGGGGCGGTCTATGACGTCTCGACCAACTGGACGGGGCGCGTGTTCAAGATGGAGATTCGCGGAGTTCCGCCGACGACAGGCGACGTCAGGATAGACTTCCATCAGCCGGGGAAGGGGCTTACGTCGGGACGCGGGCTTCTGGAAGGGCGCGTCTTCGAGGTTCCGTTCACCGAATCGCAGGACGCCAAGACCAGCGTCTCGCTGCCGGTGGTTCGCGAGGATTTCCTTGACGGACGCCTTGAGCTGGAAGTGAACCTGATGACCGGCGCCGCGCTTGGAATCGACCGCATCCGCATAATTCCGAAGAAGTAGTGAAAATTATGGTATACTATGCGGCATGAGTAGAGAAGCGAAGAACGTCGCACAGAAGATATTGGCCGCTCATCTAGTCGAGGGCGACCCCGCGAAGGACGCGGAAATCGGCATCAGGATCGACCAGACGCTGACGCAGGACGCCACCGGCACGATGGCGTATTTGCAGTTCGAGTCCATGGGCGTCGTCAGGGTGAAGACGGAGGTGTCCGTCTCGTACGTGGACCACAACACCGTGCAGATCGGCTTCGAGAACGCCGACGATCACGACTTCCTCCAGTCCGTAGCGAAGAAATACGGCGTCGTCTATTCCAAGTGCGGCAACGGCATATGCCACCAGCTGCACCTTGAGCGCTTCGGGAGGCCGGGCACGACGCTGCTCGGCTCCGACTCGCATACGCCTACCGGCGGCGGCATAGGCCAGATCGCGATCGGCGCGGGCGGCATCGACATAGCCGTTGCGATGGCAGGCGGCGCCTTTCACATCCCGACGCCGAAGGTGCGCGCGATAGTCCTCAAGGGCAGGCTGCGCAGGGGCGTCAGCGCGAAGGACGTGATCCTGAAGGTGCTGGAGAAGTTCGGCACGAAGGGGAACGTGGGCTGGATATTCGAGTACGCCGGGCCTGGCGTGAAGACGCTTGACGTGCCTTCGCGTGCGACCATCGCCAACATGGGCGCGGAGCTGGGAGTCACGACGAGCGTGTTCCCGTCCGACGCGGTGACGCGCCAGTTCCTCGTGGCGCAGGGCAGGGCGAAGGACTTTACGGAGATACTGCCGGACCGCGGCGCGAAGTACGACGACGTCTTCGAGATCGACCTCGCGAAGGTCGAGCCGATGATGGCCGCGCCGCACAGTCCCGGGAACGTGGTGACGGTCAGGTCGATGAAGGGCGCGAAAGTCAACCAGATACTGATCGGCTCCTGCACGAACTCGTCGTACCGCGACATACGCACGGTGGCGCTGTACCTGAAGGGGAAGCACGTTGCGGACGACGTGGAGGTCGGCATCGCGTGCGGTTCTCGCCAGGTCGTCAACATGCTGGCGAAGGACGGTTCGCTTGCGATACTCCATGCGGCGGGGTGCCGCATGCTGGAGAACGCCTGCGGATTCTGCATTGGCGCGCACATGTCGCCGCGCACGGGGGCGGTTTCGCTTCGCACCAACAACCGCAACTTCGAGGGGCGCAGCGGCACGAAGTCCGCGCAGGTCTATCTCGTCTCGCCGGAGACGGCTGCCGCGTCCGCGCTGACCGGCAAGGTCGAGCTGCCCACGAAGCGTCCGGTCGCCGCGGTGTCGGCTCCGAAGCGGTTCCCGGTGGACGACTCGATGTTCCTGTACCGCGCCACTGCGGGGAAGGGCGTCAGGGGCGCGGAGATCGTCCGCGGGCCGAACATCGCGCCAGTGCCGAAGGGCGTGCCGCTTGCGGCGGACCTGAAGGCCGTGTGCGCCATCAAGGTCGGCGACAAGATCACGACGGACCACATCATGCCTGCGGGCGCACGGCTCAAGTTTCGCTCCAACGTGCCGCAGTACGCGAAGTTTGTGTTCGAGCCGTGCGACGCGGCGTTCCACGACAACTGCCTTGCGAACAAGGAGAAGGGGCTCGCGAACGTGATCGTGGCCGGCGAGAGCTACGGGCAGGGGTCTAGCCGCGAACACGCCGCGTTGTGCCCGATGTACCTCGGCGTCAAGGCCGTGATCGCAAAGTCCATCGAGCGCATTCACCGCGCGAACCTCATAAACTTTGGAATCGTGCCGTTCACGTTCGAGAACCCGAAGGACTACGACAAGATCGCCAAGGGAGACGCCCTGGAGCTGAAGGGCGTGCGCGCGGCGGTCGAGGGCGACGGGCGGCTGACAGTCAAGACGGCGAAGGGCGATGTCGCACTCAAGACGGCGCTTTCGGACCGCGAGCGTCGCCTCGTGCTCTGCGGAGGGCTGCTGGCCAGCCTCTAGGCGGAGGGTCAGCGGAAAGGCTCTGACAAATGGCGAAGACTAAAACGAAGAATCCGCGAATACTTATCGTCACTCCGGAGATCACGTATCTGCCGGAAGGCATGGGCAACCTCGCCGGCAGGATGTCCGCCAAGGCAGGCGGCATGGCTGACGTCTCGGCGTCGCTCGTGCAGGCCCTGCACGAGCTGGGGGCTGACATCCACGTGGCCCTGCCGCACTACCGCCGCATGTTCCACGTTGAGACCGCGCAGCTCGTGGCGGCGGAACTCCGCAAGTACAAGAGCCACCTGCCTGACGAGCGCATCCACCTTGCCGAAGACCGCTGCTTCTACTACCGCGACACTGTGTATTCGCGCGGGGACGGCAACATAAAGCTGGCGCTGGCGTTCCAGCGCGAGGTGATCAACAACATCATCCCGCGCGTGCAGCCCGACCTCATTCACTGCAACGACTGGATGACGGGGCTCGTGCCCGCCGCGGCACGCCGCGAGGGCATACCGTGCCTCTTTACCGTACACAACATTCACACGCAGAAGCTCACGCTCTCCGCCATCGAGGACGCGGGGATTGACGCGGCGGAGTTCTGGCAGAACCTCTACTACGGCTATCCGCCGTACAACTACGAGGAGAGCCGCAACCGCAACCCAGTGGACTTGCAGGCGTCCGGCGTGTTCGGGGCGCACTTCATCAACACCGTCAGCCCCACGTTCCTGCGCGAGATCGTCAACGGCTGGCACTCCTTCATACCCGACTCGATCAGAAGCGAGATACGCAACAAGTTCAACGCGGGCTGCGCGGCCGGTATCCTGAATGCGCCGGATTCCGCCGACAACCCTGCGACGGACGAAAAGATCCCGTTCCGGTACGGTCCGGCGGACCATCGCGAAGGGAAGCGCCGCAACAAGCTTGCGCTTCAGCATGCGCTAGGGCTGGAGGAGAACCCCGACGCGCCCTTGTTCTTCTGGCCGAGCAGGCTAGACCCGGTGCAGAAGGGACCGCAGCTGCTGACTGACATAACGTACCGCTTCCTCGCGAAGTACGCAGCCGACGGCGCCCAGATCGCAATCGTCGCCAACGGGCCGTTCCAGCAGCCGTTCCGCGACATACAGGCGTTTCACGGCCTCCAGGGGAGACTGGCGGTGCATGACTTCGACGGACGTCTTTCGCAGCTCGGGTTCGCGGCAAGCGACTTTACGCTCATGCCGTCCCTCTTCGAGCCGTGCGGCTTGCCGCAGATGCAGGCTCCGATCTACGGTTCGCTTGCGGTCGCGCACAACACGGGCGGGCTCCACGACACGGTGGAGCAGCTTGACTGCGGCGCCTCGCGCGGCAACGGCTTCGTCTTCGACACCTACGACTCTCCGGGACTCTTCTGGGCGATGGACCAGGCGATGGCCTTCTACCGCCTCGACGCCGGCGTCCGGGAGCGTGAGATTTCGCGCATCATGGGAGAGTCGCTCCGCCGCTTCAACCACGGCGAGTGTGCAAAGGAATACATCAATCTCTACGAGCGTATGCTCGACCGTCCGCTCGTGCGGTGAGCGTGAACGGTCGGCGGCTGAAACCGGAGGAAATGGAATGACGGCAGAGGAACAGGCGAATGATCTGGCGGCGAAGCTGACTGACGCCAAGGCGATTGACGTGAAGGTCTACGACGTGCGCGGAATATCCGGCTTCACAGACTTCTTCGTGGTGGCGACGGGCGCGGCCGCGCCGCACCTGAAAGCGCTCGTCCGCACGTTGCCCAAGGCGTACCGCGTCTCCGGCGATCCGGATTCCGGCTGGATCGTTGCCGACTACATCAACGTCGTAGTGCATGTCTTCTCGGCCGAGGCCCGGGCATACTACGCCCTTGAGAAGCTCTGGACCAAGTGAACGCTGGAGACTCTATACTCAGGCTGGCCGATGTCACGCGTCCGATCGAGTTCGACCTCTCACGTCCGCTTGAGGTCGAGGTGGGTTGCGGAAAGGGACGCTTCCTGACGGCGAGGGCGAAGGCCAATCCAGACTGCGACTTCCTCGGCATCGAGCGCATGCTGGAGCGCGTGCGCCTTTTCGACGGGAAGTGCCGGCGCGAGGGAATCGCCAACGCGAAGGTGCTGCGCCTGGAGGCGCTCTACACTTTCCACTACCTCCTGCCGGCGCACCACGCGCGGCGCGTCTACGTGTTCTTTCCCGACCCGTGGCCCAAGCGGAAGCACCAGTCGCACCGGCTGTTCGGTCCGCTTTTCCTCAACGCGCTCTGGAAGCGTCTGGAGGTCGGCGGCAGGGTCGAGTTCGCCACGGATCACCGCGAATACTTCGAGGCGGTCCGTGCGTGCTTCGCCGCCGACGCACGCTTCGAGGAGGTCGAGCCGATGCCGCGTCCGCCGGAGGTGTGGACCGAGTTTGAGACGATGTTCCGCGAGCAGGGCCTGCCGATCCACGCGGCGGCGTGGAAGTCGCTGCCGGCGGACGATTCGCCGCTTGCGCCGCTTGTGATACCGGAGTCGGCCGAGCCCCGCGAGGGCGTCGTGCGTCGCAGCGGAGCAAGTTCCAAATCGGGGGTGCAATGAAAGCCAAGATGTTCGTCGACCAGGTCCAGGTTCTCGTCCGCTCGGGAAAGGGCGGCGACGGGGCGACTTCGTTCAGGCGCGAGGCGTTGGTAGAGTTCGGCGGGCCGGACGGCGGCGACGGCGGACGCGGCGGAGACGTCGTTTTCAAGGCGTCGGAGCACGTCAACTCCCTGCTGTCGCTCTATTACGATCCGAAGTGCTTTGCGCAGGATGGCGGCGGCGGACAGTCTCAGCGCATGTTCGGCAAGCGCGGTAAGGACTGCGTCGTGCCGGTGCCGCTTGGCACCGAAGTCTACGAGGTTGACACGGGGCTGCTCGTCGCCGACCTCACCGAGCCGGGACAGTCTGCGATTGTCGCAAAGGGAGGTGCCGGGGGCTACGGCAACGTGCACTTCAAGAGCTCGGTCAACCAGGCGCCGACCGAGCATACGCCTGGCGGCGAGGCCGAGGAGCGCCGTCTGCGCCTTGAGCTGAAAACCATTGCCGACGTCGGGCTGCTCGGCTTCCCGAACGCAGGCAAGAGCTCACTGCTCGCTGTGCTGTCGTCGGCGCGTCCGAAGATAGCCAGCTACCCGTTCACGACAATAAACCCTGTCGTTGGAACGGTCGTCTACGACGACTACGCGAAGATACGCGTGGCGGACGTTCCAGGCATCATCGAGGGGGCGGCGTCGGGCGTCGGACTGGGGCTTGCCTTCCTGCGTCACCTGGAGCGGGCGCGCGCCTTGGTCTATGTTATTGACATGGCCGGCACAGACAACCGCGAGCCGTGGAGCGACTACGCCGTCCTCAAGAAGGAGATCGGCGACTATTCAGCAGACTTGGCGGAACGGCCTTCGCTGGTCGTCGCCAACAAGATGGACACCGAGGAGGGGAAGGCTAACCTGCCGCGCTTCGTGGCCGAGACCGGCACGGCACCGATGTCGATATCGTGCGAGACGCGTGACGGCATAGGCGCGTTGCGCGATGCGTTGCGGCAGATGGTCAACCCCAAGACACGCTTCCACCACACTCACGCGGAAGCTCCGGACCTCAAGGACATGCCCGACACGACCGGCGACGAGATTCCGGCCGAGGCGCTGAAGTTCGCGACGTTCCTGAAGCTGGAAAAGCCCAAGGCAAAGTCGCATCCGTCGCGCGGCAATATCCACTAGGGCGCCGCTGTCCGGTCACTTGCGGGAAGGGGGCAGCGAGGCCAGGGCTACGGACGCCTCGAACTGCGAGAGGGACGTCGTCACGATTGCGACTTCCTCGCGTTCCGCCGCCGCCTTCATGTCGTCCGGCACCGGCCTGTCGTGGCAGATGACGATCGCCTCTATGCCGTCGAGCGTGCAGACGGCGATGGTGTTCAGGTGGTTCTGTATCGTCACCAGCACCGATTCCTCGCCGCAGTGTCCCATGACGTCCGACAGCAGGTCGCTGGCGTAGGCGAACCGAATGGCTGCGCCCGGCTTGTCAACGACGATGGTTCCGCCGACTTTCTCGGCAAGTTCGGTTATGCTCATTGCTTTTGCGTCTTGTGGGTTCATGAAGTCTAGAAGCTAGTGAGGCGCGGCGAGAGGCGTGTCGCGCGGGAGGCGAAGGCCTGCTTCAAGGCGGAGACTGAGAATTCGGAGATGTCTGCCTCGGTCCAGACGCGGGCGACGTCTTCAAGGTTGTGAGCGTCGGACGAGCGTACTGCGGCAAGTCCGCCGGATCTTGGCAGCCACGCCGTCTCGTCCGCGGTGCGCGACAGCTCGATTGCGTCGAAGAATCCTTCCGGCACCGCGCCGAGGCCGGAGACGACGGAGTAGTTGGGACGGTCGATGTGGGCTGCGATGTAGAGCCCGCCAAGCTCCCGCGTCTTTTCGGAAGTCTCCGGAATGTTGCGCCTGCACCCCATCGCCAGTATCCGCCATTCCATCTCGACGATGTCGTTGTCCGCCGTAACGACCGGCTGATCGCCGAATGTGTCCGGGTCGTTGACGCGCTTCGGCAGGGCGTCGTACACCCAGTCGGTCATGGCAAGGGCCTGCTCCGGGGTGTCGAAAATGGCAAGCGTGTGCACTTCCTCTGCGGTCTGCACCTCAAGTCCGAAGAGGCACTTGAGCCCGGCGCGGCGGGCGCATTCGGCCATCGCGGGCGTATTGCGGGCGGACTGGTGGTCGGTGAGCGCGATTCCGTCCATGCCGGCGCTTGCGGCGCGGCTGACGATCTCCGACGGCGCCATTTCAAGGCTGGCGCACGGGCTGAGGCACGAGTGTATGTGCAGGTCGAATTTCACTGCCGTGTATTGTATCAAATTTTACGCGGCCGAAATCACGGAAGCAGTTAGGCAGTCGCTTCACCCTCCGTTAGACAAGTCCCCGGAGGGTGAAATGTAGATGGGGACTAGTCTTGCCCTTGCCCGTTTCGGCCATTTAGAGTATAATACACCCCAATGACCAGTAACGACGAATATGTCATTCAGCTCCTTGTGGAGCGCGGATACCTGACCTCCGAACAGGTCGAGGCGGCGGCGCAGTCCATGAAGGCCGAGAACGAGACGACTCTCGACGTGCTCGTGTCCGGCGGTACGATCGGCGAGGACGAGGTTCTCGGCACGATCGCCGACCAGTTCGGCCTCAAGTACTGTCACATAAATGCCGATGCGATCAGCCCTGAGGCGACGCAGGCGATTCCTGTCGACATCGCGAAGAAGTACGGCGTGGTGCCGGTGGTGGCGAGCGAGGATTCCGTCACCGTTGCGCTTTCGGACCCGATGGGCTACGATGCGATCGACTCGTTGCGCTACGTGCTGCACGGGCGTGACGTGGAGGCTGTGCTTGCGCCGCTCGAGGAGGTCCGTGCCGCGATGGCGAAGCTTTACCCGACGGGGGAGGACGCGGAGGTCTCGACGCGCGACGAGGAGGGGCTTGACGGCGGGGACGCCGCGGAGGGCGACGACAGCGCCGTCATCAAGCTCGCCAACATGATCCTGACGACGGCGATCAAGATGAAGGCGTCCGATATCCACATCGAGCCGATGGAGAAGGAGTTCCGCGTCAGGTACCGTATCGACGGCGCGCTCCGCAAGATGGACTCGCCGCCTAAGCGCCTCCAGGGCGCGATCATATCCCGCTTCAAGATCATGTCGAAGATGAAGATCTCGGAAAAGCGCATACCGCAGGACGGGCGCATCCAGATCTCCGTCGGCGGCAAGGACCTGGACCTTCGCGTCTCTTCGGTGCCTACGAACCACGGCGAGTCGATCGTAATGCGAATCCTCGACAAGTCGAACCTGTCGCTCGGCTTGCCGCAGCTCGGCTTCCTCTCCGACGACCAGACGACGTTCGAGCACCTCATCAAGCTGCCTGACGGCGTCGTGCTAGTGACGGGGCCGACCGGTTCCGGCAAGACCACTACGCTTTACGCCTGCCTGGGGCAGATCAACACGCCAGACAAGAAGCTCATCACGGTCGAAGACCCGGTCGAATACCAGATGAGCGGCATCAACCAGGTGCAGGTGAACAAGGATGTCGGCCTGGACTTCTCGGCGGCCCTCCGTTCGATCCTGCGTCAGGCGCCGAACATCGTGATGATCGGCGAGATTCGTGACGCCGAGACTGCCGACATCGCCATGGAGGCGGCCCTCACCGGCCACTTGGTGTTCTCGACCCTTCACACGAACGACGCGCCGTCGGCGGTGACGCGTCTCCTCGACATCGGCGTGAAGCCGTTCCTCGTCGCGTCGGCGCTCCGCGCCGCAATGGCGCAGCGTCTCGTCAGGGCGATCTGCGAGAAGTGCAAGGAGGCGTATGCGCCGTCCGAGCGCGAGCTAAAGATGCTTGGCGGGCTTGCCAGGGGTTCGAACGCGACCCTGCCGGACCACATGTACCACGGCACTGGCTGCGACGTCTGCGGCAAGACCGGCTACAAGGGCCGCAAGGGCATTTTCGAGATATTCAAGGTTGACGACACGATACAGCGCCTGATCTTCGACCACGCTCCGGCGACGCTCCTCAGGCAGCGCGCCCGCGAGCTGGGCATGCGTACGCTCCGCGAGGACGGCATGCTCAAGGTGGCCAGCGGCATGACGAGCCTGCAGGAGGTCCTGCGCGTCACGATGGGCGACGCCGACTGACGGAGGCGCGATGACGAAGGTGCTTCCGATCTGCATCGCGCTGTTCGCCGGCGCCGCAGTGCGGGCCGGCGTTCCGGGCGATGTCGTCGTGGAGAACCTGGACTTCCGGCTGACGGTGGGCGCCGACGCGCGAGTCAGGTCGCTCGTCGTCAAGCGCACGGGCGAGGAGTGCGTGCGGGGCGACGAGGAGATTCCGCTCTTTTCGGCCACGCAGGACCGTCCGTTCAACAACGAGATCAAGCTCATACACCCTAACAAGCGCACGACATATCCGGCGACTTCGCTCCGCCGCGACGGCGACGGGCTTGTCGCAGGCTTCGCGCACGGAATGTACGAGGCCCGCGTCGCGCTTAAGGTTGCGGACCGCTACGTTGCCTTCGAGCTGGTCGACCTGCCCAGCGACAGGTCCAAGACGTACAAGTACCTCAAGATGGACATCCCGCCCGTTGCGTCGTTCCGCGTGATGCAGCTGCCGGTCGCGAACAGGCGCAACTTCGGAGACTGGCTGAACGCGAGCTGGGACGACAAGGCGGCAGTAGGTGTCGTCGCCACCTCGCCATATGCCGACATCGATCACGAGGACCGCAGGGGCTACCGCCTGCTGACGGCTGATCTCGTGCGCGGACGGAAGCTGCGAGGCGCAGGCGCCGCGCTAATCGCCGCGCCCGGACGAGAGGCGTTCCTTGACGCGATGGACGCGCTGGAGGCCGACTTCGGCTTGCCGCGCGGCGTTAAGAGCCGCCGGTCACCGGTCGTGAACGCCTCGATCTTCCACACGGCTGGCGGAGTCACGCCGAAGAACGTGAGCGAGCTGCTTCCGTACGTGAAGGCGGGCGGGTTCAGGCTCATGACGTTCGGCTACGGCGACGTTGTGAAGTCGGAGTGGTCCTGGGCGCTCTGTGGCAACTACGACTTCCGTCCCGAGTATCCGGAGGGCGAGAAGACGCTGCGCGAGATGCTCGCCAAGGTGAAGGCGGCCGGAATCACCCCCGGCCTGCACGTGCTGCACAGCCACATAGGGATGAAGAGCCGGTATGTGACGCCGGTCGCGGACCCGCGCCTTAACAAGACGCGGCGCTTCACGTTGGCGAAGCCGTTGCCGGCAGACACGAATGTGACGGAACTGACGGTTTTCGAGACGACAACCGACGCCACGATGTTCGAGCCGTGCCGCGTGCTGCAGTTCGGCGGAGAGCTGGTCTCCTACGAAAGCTACACGACCGAGCCGCCCTACAGGTTCCTAGGCGTGCGGCGCGGCGCCTGGAACACGAAGGTGACGGCGCACCCAGCCGGCGAGATCGGCGGCATTCTCGACATCAGCGAGTTCGGCCGTCCGAGCAGCTGCTACATCGACCAGGACACCGATCTGCAGGACGAGGTTGCCGCGAAAATCGCCCGGATCTACAATTGCGGCTTCGAATACGTCTACCTCGACGGCTCCGAGGGCGTGAACGTTCCGTTCAACTTTCACGTTTCCAACGCGCAGTACCGCCAGTGGAAGCTGCTCGAGCCGGAGCCGCTCTTCGGCGAAGGCGCGGCAAAGACGCATTTCGACTGGCACATGCTCTCGGGTGCGAACGCCTTTGACAGCTTCATGCCGGAAGAGTTCAAGGAGAAGCTGATAGAGTATCCTTTTGCACAGGCGCCGGTCGTCTGGCAGGAGATGACGCGCTGCAACTTCGGCTGGTGGTATTTCTACCTGCCGGCGAAGGCGACCATCGGCACCCAGGCCGACATGTGGGAGTTCGGGCAGTCGGTTTCGGTGGCATGGCGCTGCCCGATGACAGTTTCGGCGAACCTTGATGCGCTCAAGAAGCATCCGCGCACCGCGGACATCTTCGAGACGATGCGCCGCTGGGAGGAGTTCCGCGAGAAGAACCTGATGACGGACGAGGAACGGCAAGCAATCCTTTCTAACTACCGCCAGGAGCACCACCTGTTGAAGCTCGCGGACGGCTCGTACCGCATCGTGCCGTACGAGCAGATAGAGGTCGGCGGAGGCTCGTCCGTGAGGGCGTTTCTCTTCGAGACCGACGGATACAGGTGGGTCGTCTACTGGGACGGCGAGGGCTCCTCGCGCCTGACGTTGCCGGTCGGCGCCGGAGACGTGGCTCTCTTCGACGAGTTCGCGGGCAAGCCGATCGCTGTCAAGGGGTGCGCCGGCGGGGTGACGGTTCCCGCCGCGAGGCGTGCATATCTTAGGACGTCACTGTCGGCTTGCGAGGCAAGGAAGGCGTTCGCCGCGGCGACGTGCGAAAGGGAATGACGGAACGTTTGGGAAATATACGAATACAGGAATCATCTTATGATGGACAAACGCTATGACGCAAAGGCCGCAGAGGCCAAGTGGTATCAGACCTGGGAGAAGAACGGGTTCTTTCACGACGATCCCGACGGACGAGAACCGTACTCGGTCGTGATACCGCCGCCGAACGTGACCGGCATTCTCCACATGGGGCACGCCCTCAACCAGACGATCCAGGACATACTCGTCAGGTGGCGCCGCATGCAGGGACGCAATACGCTGTGGCTGCCCGGCACCGACCACGCCGGCATCGCCACGCAGAACGTAGTCGAGAAGGCGCTCAAGAAGGAGGGCAAGCGCCGGCAGGACCTCGGCCGCGAGAAGTTCCTTGAGCGCGTCTGGGAGTGGAAGCGGCAGTACGGCGGCACGATCGTCCACCAGCAGAGAATGCTCGGCAACTCTACCGACTGGCAGAGGGAGCGCTTCACGTTCGACGAGGGCTGCTCGAAGGCCGTGGCCAAGGTGTTTACGCAGCTTTACGACGAGGGCCTCGTCTACAAGGGCAACTACATCGTCAACTGGTGTCCCAGGTGCGGCACGGCGCTCGCCAACGACGAGGTGGAGCACGAGGAGAACCACGGTCACCTGTGGTACGTGCGCTATCCGGTCGTCGGCAGCGAGAAGGGCGCGGCCGGCGAGCCGTACAAGGACTACATCATGGTCGCGACTACGCGTCCGGAGACGCTGCCGGGCGACACTGCCGTTGCCGTGAACCCGAAGGACGAGCGCTACGCGCATCTTGTCGGCAAGACCGTGATCCTGCCGCTCACCGGACGTGAGATACCCGTCATAAGCGACGACTACGTCGAGAAGGAGTTCGGCACGGGCATCGTGAAGATCACGCCCGCGCACGACCCCAACGACTTCCTCGTCGGCAAGCGCCACGGGCTCGCCGAGATCAACATCATGACCGACGACGGGCACATGAACGAACTTGCCGGAGCGAAGTACGCCGGAATGGACCGCTTCAAGTGCCGCGAGGCGCTCGTAGCCGACCTTGAGGCGGAAGGGTATCTCGACCATATCGAGGACTACGACAACCAGGTCGGGCACTGCTACCGCTGCCACGAGGTCGTGGAGAGCAGGCTCTCGAAGCAGTGGTTCGTGAAGATGAAGCCGCTCGCGGAACCTGCTATCGCGGCGGTCAGGTCGGGCGAGGTGAGGTTCGTCCCGGAGCGCTGGTCGAAGATATACTTCAACTGGATGGAGAACATTCAGGACTGGTGCATCTCGCGTCAGCTCTGGTGGGGTCACCGCATACCCGCATACTATTTCGGAGACGGCGAGGTCGTCGTTGCGGAGACGCCGGAGCTTGCGCTTGAAAAGGCGAAGGCCATAGACCCGAACGTGATGGCTGCCGACCTGCAGCAGGACCCCGACGTCCTAGACACGTGGTTCTCGTCGTGGCTTTGGCCGTTCTCGACGCTTGGCTGGCCAGAGAAGACGGCCGACCTCGACTACTATTATCCGACGACGGATCTCGTGACCGCGCAGGACATCATCTTCTTCTGGGTCGCGAGGATGATGATGGCCGGCATTCACTTCATGGGGAAGCCGCCGTTCAGGAACATCGTGATTCACGGCATCGTGCGCGACGCGCAGGGACGCAAGATGTCGAAGTCGCTCGGAAACTCCCTCGATCCGCTGGAGCTGATCGACGCATATTCGGCGGACGCGCTCCGGTTCTCCATCGCGCTCATCACGTCTCTTGACTGCGACTCGAAGGTCAGCAAGGAGAAGTTCGAGATCGGGCGCAACTTCTGCACCAAGATATGGAACGCGGCGCGCTTCATGGAGATGCAGTCGGAGAATGCGGCCGCGCTCCCGGCGGGAGAGCCTTACGGGAACCTGACCTCCGACGAGAAGCATATTCTCTGGGCGTGCGACAAGGCCTGCCGGAAAGTGAACGAGATACTTGAGAGCTACCGCGTTCAGGACGGGGCGCTCGCGGTCTACGACTTCTTCTGGACCGAGATTTGCGACTGGTACGTCGAGTACGTAAAGGATTCGCCTAACAAGTCCGTCTCGCTTGCGATTTTGCGCGACGTGTTCTGGAAGGCGCTGAGGCTGCTCCACCCCTACATGCCGTTCGTCACGGAGGAGGTGGCGCACCAGCTGGGCTATCTCGGGGAAGGCGAGACGATCATGCGCTCCGAGTTTCCGAGAGGCTATACCGACGACGAGAAGGCGGCGTGGGGCCTTTCGCAGGAAACGTACGACTTCGTGAACGCCAAGCGGGCGGCTGTAACCGCGATCCGCGCGCTCAGGGCCGAGTACAAGGTGCCGCCGTCGGCCTTTGTGAAGGTGACGGTTGCGACCGACGATCCGAAGGCCGAGACCGAGGCCGAGTCGCTGAAGAAGGCGATGAGGGCAGAGTCCGTCGCGTTCGTGCCGGCCGGCTCCGACCTCGCCATGCCGTCGAAGATCACGGACTTCGGCACGGTGTACCTGTCGCTTGAAGGTCTTGTGGACAAGGCCGCCGAGTCAAAGCGTATCGCCGGGGAACTGGCGAAGCTGGCGGGCTTCATCAAGTCAAGCGAGGCGAAGCTCGCCAACGAGAACTTCGTGGCGCACGCTCCTGAGGCTGTCGTCGCCGAGGCGCGGCGTAAGCTAGCCGAGAACAAGGAGAAAGTCGCTCAGCTGGAGAAGCTGGCGAAGCTCTTCGCGTAGGCCTAAATGGCTTGCTCGATTTGCGGCATGATGTGCGCAATTACGGGCTGAACAGCCATTCGTTGATGTCGGTTCCTTCGGTGCGCGACCCGTGTCCGAAGCCCGGCAGCAGGAAAAGCCTCTTGTCTTTCGATGCGATGGAGTTGAACGCGGCTATGCCGCCGACCGTCTGGCAGTTGTCGTCCATCGTGCCGTACGTCATCCTTACGGGCGTCGTAATCATTCTCGCAAAGTTGCAGGCGTCGTAGTAAGGCGCGGCTTTCTCCGCCTCTGGACGGTGCGCCGGCGTCTGGTCCTTGATGTGCTCGCTGCCGGGTTCCCTGCCGTGCTTGTAGGCCAGCATGTCGCACATGTTGGGGCAGAATATGCATGACTTCGCGAACTTGCCCCACAGGGCTGTAAGGTATATGCCGAATCCTCCGCCCTGGCTGCCGCCTCGATAGACGAAGCGCGAGGGGTCGGCATACGGCTCGTTTGCAAGCCACTCTACGGCTCTCGTCATGCCGAGCATCATGTCGTGGTATATCGGCGCGTCGCGTCGGCCTGACGCGAATCCGTACCGCTGGTAAGTTGGCTCTCCGCTTTCGGCAGAAAGCCGAGCCACCATTTCGCCGAACCGCTTCTTCTGTTCCTCCTTCGACTTGCAGTGCGGAAAATCGTGCACGTTCATGACCAGTGTGATGTATCCGGGCCTGATCAACCCCTTGTGCAGAAACCATACGCCCGACCCTGCGCCCGGCACGTTCACGATCGCAGGGTGACGTCCCGGCGCCTTCGGCACGGAGAGGAGTCCGTATATCCGCTTTCCGCCAAACGTCGCGAAGCTGACGCGGAACGCGTCCCTGTCCTCTGCGGAAAGATCCGGCGCAGGGGTCTTGACGACGTCGATAGGCACTTCACGGTCGAGCCTCTTCTGTTCGCCGCGCCAGTATTCCTCGAAGTCCGGCGGGCACTGCGTCAGCGGCGCGATGTCCTCCACGCCGAAGATGATACGCTCCGGCTTTCTCTGCACATTGAAGCCGTTGCCGCACATCCAAAGCCGGAGAGCGCCTGGCGTCTGGCGCGAAAGCTCAATTCGTATTGTCGGCTCTTTCGCCAGGTCTGCCGTGTGTCGCCATACGACGTTGGTCCATTCGTCGTCAGCCCATATTTCGACGAGTCCCTCCGTCCGGGCCTTTCCTGCCTTGTCCGTGACTGACGCCTCTACGGTGGCCTTTGCGCCGACGGGATACAGGTGGCTTGTCGAATCGGGACGAAACTTCGCCATGAACACCTCATCTCCCGTGCCGCTCGCAGTCGAAGCGATAAGCGCACATGCGCCGACGAGGCATAGGCTTGCGAAAATCATGTTGCCGTTCTTCATAATGACAGTAGTATATCACAATTTTAGGACCGGGCCATGCTTGCGGACAGGGCGGTGACTGTGATATAATGCATGATACCAAGAGAGCTAACGTTAAGTAAGGAGAAAGAGTAATGAAGATAATTGGTGTTGTGGCAACCTTTGCGGTAATGCCGATGTTGGCGATAGCAGATTCAACAACGATAGCAAGCACGAACTTGAACGATGTGCTTGTCGTTGGGTCAAGCGACAGTTTTGAGGTGACAGGCAACATGTCAATTGCCACGACTGCCGGTGCGACAGGTAAAGTCGAGAACTACGGCACAATGAAGGTCGATGAGCTTGACCTTGGCAAGTACTCCGCCAGCAAGGGTGCTTTGGCGCAGGTTGACAACTATGGTACGCTCACAATTGGCAGCCGTCTCCGCATGGGCGTCTTGGGTACGCCGAGCATCTTCTACAACCACGAGGGCGGTACCGTGAACAAGACGGGCGGCGGCGGTTACCACTTCTATCTGGGCGCGAGTGTTGCTGGAACTGTGAGCACACTCATTTCTGAAGGGAATTTTACTTTCCCCTCTGGCGACCAGCTTCGTGCGGGCGCGAATTCCGGAACCACAAACCATATCGTGCTTGCAAAGTCAGGAACCTTTACGGCCAATGGCCACATTTATATGAGCGAAGCGAACAACACTCTCGGCACCCTTGTGATGAAGGACAACAGTCGCTTGACAGGTTCTGGAAACATCGTCGCCCCCGCCCGTGTGAACCAGAACAGCAGAGGTCCAAACTCATTGGCGTACATCATCCTTTCGAATGATGCGGCCATTGTGAAGACAAAAGGATACATCCATCTTGGAGCGAACACGAATTCATTCGGATGCCTGTCGCTGAACGACAACTCCCGTGTCGATCTTCCGAATGTTCTGTATGTAGGCGCAATGAGCTTAGGCGCAGGACGAGTGGAGCTGCACGACAATGCCAGTCTAAGAGCCGGTACGTATCTTTATGTGGGTGGAAGTGCCTCTTCCACAACGGGCGAATTGGTGGCGGCGGATTCGTCGTGTGTGACGAATGACGTGATTTGCGTCGGGTGCTACTCGAATGGTTTGGGAACGGCCACCTTCAGCGGCCAGTCGCATTTGGAGTGTGTTGCGAATGGATACGTTGCCCACGGTAATGACTCTGACTATGGCTCTACAGGGAATTTGACGTTCAAGGATGCCTCAACAGCCGCGTTCGGTGGCTATATCCATGTTGCCAGTGGAAGACAAGGCAATGGATCTCTTACGATCAAGGACAACGCCTCGGTTTCAGTTCTGAGTAGAGTTTCGGTAGGCGAGCATCGTGATACGACTGCTTCTCTGACGGTCGCAGACAACGCCCAGTTGACTTTGCTTACGACAAACGCGCTGTACGTAGCGCGAAAATGGTTGTCGGCAGGGTATGCGACGGTTACAAACAATGGCTACGTTGTCGCTCCAGTCATCACGGTGGCGGACGGCAGCAGTTCGAAGGGTACATTTGACGTGGCTGGCGGCTGTGTGGTCGCCTCGAACATCACGGTGGCGACGGGAAGCAGTTCGGCCGGTCGGTTCATTGTGGGAGAAAACGGTGTCGTTTCAAACGTCTTCCAACTTCAGCTTGGTTCCTATGGAAACGGCTCTGGCAGACTGGAGATGCGCGGCGGCACGATTCTGTTTAACATCGGACAAGGCAAGAACAACACCGTCATCTGGCTCAATCCGAATCGTGACACGACCTACGGCACCATCACCGGCTGGGGCAAGCTGGCGTTCACCGATCCGATTGCGATGGTCAAGAACATGAATTCGGAGAATCCTGGCGCTTTCGAGGGCCCTGGCGGCATTACGCAGTACGGTCCGATCATTGCCGATGGAGGCGGACAGATGCGCGACCTCGACTGTGGCCGTCTTGGCGTGCTGACCTATGACAACACCCTCCCCAACCATGACGGCAGCACGAACGGCTGGTATGCGGTGAACAAGGGCCGCCTCAAGCTGCCGCGCAGCCTGCCGCGCAAGTCTGCTTCGCACCGTTGCGTAGGCGACTACTGGGCAGTCCAGTTTGGCGCTACGAATCGCCTTGCGAATACGTTCATGTACACGATGGTCGGCGCGGAGCTGAACAACTACATGTTCGCTGAACTGTACGCCGCCGATCGCGACGACATTCCTGCCGGACTGGATTCGATCGGTGCGGACAGGACGCTTGCGGTGTGGCGCATCGGCCACTTCTCCGACGGACCGGAGGTCGACGAGCCGACGCATCCGGCGGCATTCACCTCGGCGCAGCTCAGGTTCCGCTATTCCACTGACAGCAACCTACTGGACGGTTTGACCGTCCTGCGCGTGTATCGTCACGACGGCACTGCGAATGGGAGCTGGAGGTGCGTGGGGCGGGCGAAGCCCTCGACGGAAAGCCCGGTCATCTGGGCAACGGTCCACGAGCCGAGCGAAGCCAACTGGAACATGGGCTGGTTCGCCGTCACGGGCCGCATAGATCCGCTCGGCATGACCGTCATCATACATTAAGATGCGACGGCGCGCAATGCAGGAGCAACGGATGAAAACGAGAACTTGTGTTGTGGCCGGACTGCTTTTGGCGGCGGTTGCGACATTTGCCGCCGAAGAACTGCCGCTCATCGCGTTTTGCAGTGAGCCGATCGCAAAGATGGACAGTGCGCGAATGAAGGAAGTCCGCGACGCTGGCTTCACCGCCGTGGCGCTTGTGCCAAAGACCGTGTCCCAGGCGGTTGCTGCGCTTGATGCCGCGCAAGCCGCAGGCATCAAGGCTTCTTTCTACACCGACCTGTACAAGACAAACCACATGGCGCTCGTCAACGCCATCAAAGGCCATCCAGCGTTGCTGTTCCATTATGCGTGGGACGAGCCGGACGTCTCGCTGTTGCCGAAGATAGGGCAGGTTGTACGTGACATCCAGAAAGTTGACCCCTCCCATCCTTGCGTGGTCAATCTCTTCGGGCGCGTGTACAATATGAAGCGTTGGTACGGCGTGAATTCCTACGAGGAATACATATCGCGCTTTCTTGAGCAAGTGCCTACGCCCATATTGAGCTTTGACCAGTATCCGGTGCTGATCGAAGGGAGATTCCCTTCGGCTCCGTTCCGGCCCGTGAGCGGCGATTGTCTCGTCATGACGAACTGGTATCATGCGCTTGAGACTGTGCTTTCGGCGTCCAAAAGCAGCGGCAAGCCGTTCTGGGCGCATGCCTGCCTGTGTGCGATGCGCCATCAGCCTGACGGCGACAATCCCGTGCCTGAGGAAGGGCATATAAGGCTTCAGCAATACGCGAATCTTGCGTACGGGGCTCAGGGTCTCATCTACTATGACTACAGAACCGACTATCGCGACTTTTACAAGTCCAAGATCATGATTCATGGTCATGCGCTCGCACTCGACGGAAAGCGCACGACCGTGTACGACAGGGTGAGGCGCGTCAACAAGGAACTTCAGCGCAGGGCGTTCGTCTTTCTCGGAGCCGACGTAAAGTCGGTTCGCCATACTGGCGAGAGCGTGCCATTGGGGGTCACCAGGCTGTCGGAGAAGGATTTGCCCTCGTGGGTCAAGTCTCTCGAGACGCCGGACGGCGGAGCGGTGGTTTCTCGCCTTGTGAACGGCGGCAGAGAATATCTGGTTGTCGTGAACAGGAACCCGGAAAAGGAACTCACGCTCAAGATTGCGCTTGCCAAGGGAGCGAAGTACATTAGGGATGACGGCACGATACTGGACGCCTCGCTCTACACGAACGAGTTCTGGCTCGACCCGGGTATGGCCGAAATCTTTCAGGCCCCGCAGACGGCGAAAACGGATGCGTCGCTTCCGCCGCCGACGTTCGATTCCGTGGCGTACGGCAAGCATCCGATGCAGCGTATGGACGTGTGGCTGCCGGAAGGTTCGGGTGCGCCAACGCCCGCCATCATATTCGTGCATGGCGGCGGATTCATGAACGGCGACAGGAGGGATTCGCGTCTCGGAGGACGCATACCGAAATGCAAGGCGGAAGGCGTGGCGCTCGTCTCCGTAGAGTACAGGCTGCTGAAGGACGCCGGTGACGTGAAGCCGCCGGTACGCGTATGCATGGACGATGTGATGGCGGCGATCCGGTTCGTGCGGTCGAAGGCGAAGGAATGGAACATCGATTTGTCGCGCATCGGCCTGACCGGCAGCAGCGCAGGGGCGCATGCCGTCCTCTATGCGTCGCTCACTGGCGACAACGAATTCGGCATACGCGCCGTGTACACACAGTACCCGCAGACCTCCATCGACCCGAAGGAGATGCGCGAGTGGATTCCGAATTCCAAGTACGGCGCCCGCCTTTTCGGCTACCCGGACTTCCAGACGTGGTTCGATCACCGTGCTGAGGTTTTGCCGTGGATCGAGAAGTATTCTCCTGCGGGTCTGCTCAGGCGCTGCACGCCGTCGCGCGCGCCGGCGTTCGTGCACGACGGGCCGCCCGCGCCGAAGCCGGGCGAGCTGGCGAAGGATCCCACGCACTCCGGCACGTTCCGGCACAAGTTCGCCGAGATATGCGCCGCGCGCGGCATCGCCTGCCGCTATGGCCACCATGACGAATTCCTCGCCATGCTCACCGAAGGCGTAGGCAAGAAAGGGCAGAAGACGAAATGACAGACCTGAACAGAAGGGGATTCCTTGCGCTTGGCGCGGCGGGAATGTTCGCGCCCGCGCTGGCGGCGATATCAGACGCAACACAGCCTCTTGAACGCCAGAAGCGTCTCGACCTCAAGGCCTCGCTCGAAGACAACCTCATCGAGCAGTACCTCCAGCCGAAGCAAATCAAGCTCTCGGTAGGGGCGAAGAAGCCGTTTACGGCGCTACACTTTTCGGATACGCATGTGAGCATGGCTGACGCAGCCGACATCCTTTCTTACGGCGCGAAGGACCTGCGCCTATATGAGGCTCGGAACAACGGTGTCTTCGGGCGCGGAGGATTCCCGTTCGCAGTGCAGTCGCTCGCCGCCACGATCGCCTACGCCAAGCGGAAGAAAATCCCGCTGCTCAACACGGGCGACCTGTTCGATTTCCGCAGCGAGGCTAACATCGCCTGCATCACGCGGTCGTTCGCAGGGGTGGACGTCTTCTCGTCGCTCGGCAACCACGAGGGACACGGCCTTCACACGCCTGGCATGAACCCTCGCAACGCGGCTGATGAGGACAAGCTCCGCGCACGGTACGAGAAGGCGATCGGCAACCCGCTCGTCGTGGCGTCCCGAGTCATCAACGGCGTGAACTTCGTGGCGTTCGACAACTGCGAGATGTCGCGGTTCATCCGCGACAGGATGGTGCAGATGATCAAAACCGAGTTCGCGAAGGGCCTGCCAACGGTGCTGATGTGCCATATGCCTCCGTTCTCTCGGGAAATTCATGAGGCCGATCTCGAGATGCACCGCGAACGCAAGGCCAGCTACTTTCCTAAGCCCAACAACCTTGACTCCTACTACATGATGGGCGAGGACTATGAGAAGACCAAGGCTCCGAAGGCGTTCAAGGATCTTTTCGCGTTCCTGGCTAAGCAGGGCAACTTCAAGGCGATGCTCTGCGGTCATCTGCACTTCGAGTGGCAGGGATTGTTCAACGGCAAGGTTCCGGTTGTCGTGGCCGGGCGCAACTTCAACGGCGAGTGCTACGAGATATCGTTCAGTTGACGGGTGTTAGGGGAGGCGTGAAGATGAGAGGATTTGTTGCAGCAACTGTGTTTGGCGCAATGTCGGCGGCGTTTGCAGCCGACAAGTTGCCCATCATGGGCTACGACGGGTTTTCCGCCACGGCGTCAGACCTTGAGATACGCTACATGGAGGCGAAAGAGTGCGGGTTGACGGCGCTCATGCAGGGCTTCGGAACCGCCGAACAGGCCCGCAATTGCCTTGACTTGGCCCAGCGGGCTGGCATAAAACTGCTGTTTTCGAACCGCAAGCTGTTCGAGGCGGACGGCTCGCAGTTCGCCGCCGCCGTGAAGGACCATCCCGCGCTCATGGCCTACTATGTGCGCGACGAGCCGAGCGTGAACGATTTTGACAACCTGGGGCGTGCCGTACGCCTTATCCAGGCGGTCGATTCGGTCCACCCCAGCATCGTCAACTGGTTTGGGCGTGTGGACAGGATGCAATACTGGTACAAAGTGCCGACGTTCGAGGAATACATCGGCCAGTTCATCGAGAAGGTGCCAACTCCGATCCTGAGCTTCGACCAGTATCCTGTGCTGAATCCAGGACTCTTCCCGACGCCGACGTTCCGTCCGGCGACGGGCGACTGCCATCTCCAGACGAACTGGTACCATTCGCTTGAGACGGTGCTCGACACGTCGAAGAGGACGGGCAGGCCATACTGGGCGTTCGCGATTTCCTGTGCGCTCCGCCACAAGCCCGGCAACGACTATCCGATCGCGACGGAGGGGCACTTGCGCCTCCAGCAGAATTCCAACCTCGCCTATGGTGCGCAGGGCCTGTGGTACTACAACTACTGTGTCGATCCGAAGAATCCCGGGAAGATGTTCTCACAAGGGCGTCCGCTTGCGCCGGACGGGAAACGCTCCACTGTCTACGAGCGGATGCGCCGCGTGAACAGGGAGCTTCAGGCCAGGGCCGTCGTCTTCCTTGGCGCGAAGGTTGAGAAGGTCCGTCATACCGGCGTTCCGTGGCCGGGCGAAGGGACTAGGCTTACGGGCAAATTCCTGCCGCCTGGCACCGTGCGGCTGGCGACTGACGACCTGCCGAAGTGGGTGAAGTCGCTTGAGACGCCGGACGGAGGCGCTGTCGTTTCTCGCCTGACGAACGGCGGCAATGAATGCCTTGCAGTCGTCAACCGCAGTCCCGACAAGGAGCTTACGCTGAAGATCGGCCTCGCACCGGGAGTGAAACGCATCCGCGACGACGGTACGGTCGTGGACGCCTCGCTTTATTCCAGCGAATACTGGATGGATCCGGGGGCGATGGAAATCTTCTGCTTCAAGCAAACAGGAAAGGAACAGCTGAAATGAGAACACTATGCGGAACAATTCTTGCGACGCTGCTGACGGCTTCCCTGTCGTTGTTCGCCGCAAACGTCTCATATGCCCCGCAAGGCTCTGCACCATACTACTGGTCGAACACCGCCGCTTGGGGCGGAGAGTTGCCGACTAGCGCCGACGATGCGACAATCAACAGCGCAACGCTCAAGACTTCGCCTCTCACGATACAGGGCGGTACGTCTGCTGCCGGCGGTTTTGTCCATGTCGACAACGGAACGCTCTATGTGGAGCCCAATGCAACGCTGACTGCAAAGAACAGCGCAAATTCGGACGGCGGCATTTTTCTTGCGATGTCCGCCAACTCCACGGGCGTTGTAACCAACTACGGCTCAATAACAACACGCACATTGGATCTTGGTGAGTACGCTACGTCTAAGGGAACGCTTGCCCGCTTTGACAACTTCGGTTCGCTCACCATTGAGCAAAAGTTTCGTTTTCAGATGGATGGCACGCCAAGCATCTTCCACAACCATGCAGGCGCTACGGTACGCAAGACGGGTGGCGACGGATGGACGTTCTATTTCGGCTACAAAGGCCAGACCGGCAGCTGTTCGACGCTCATAAACGAAGGCGATTTCTTTGACAACACTTATGAGATATGGATGGGATTGACCGCACGAAACTATTCACAAAACGACATTATCGTGAACGGTAACGGACGGTTTTTTGCTGAAAAGAATGTAGCCATTGGCGTGTACGCCAATTCTCTTGCCACTATCACCCTAAACGACAACGGCTATCTTTCCGGCAATGCCACGTGGAGGCTTGGTGGCCGTGCTACAACATCCACAGCCGCTCATGATCGTGAGGAGGGATGCATCGTCCTTAACGACAACTCGGTGTTCGCCGCCTCCAATTATGTGTATGTCGGTTTTGCCAATACGGCGAAAGGGTCGATCACGCTCAACGATTCCTCGCGGATGACTATTGATAACGGTGGAAGGCTTCACATTGCCAATGGCATCAGCTCGACGGGGTCGGTTTCTGTGTGCGATTCCGCTTCGCTCGTCTTCCCAAAGAGTTACGTGTATGTCGGGACAGGTGCTTCATCGGTAGGGCGATTCGAGGTCTGTGGCACGAGCTGCGTCACCAACCCCACGATCATCGTTGCAAGTGGCGCTTACAGCACTGGTACGCTTGCGTTGAGCGGGAACTGCCAGTTTGTGGAGCCTCAAACATTTTATGTCGGCTATAACACCGGCGCGAAAGGATACTATACTCTGACTGATTCCGCGAGGGCCGATCACGGCCATTATTTCTGGGTTGGGGGCCAGCCCGGTGCCATAGGCACGGTTTCTCTCGGAGGCAATTCGTACATGAGCATCACAAACAACATCTTGTATGTCGGCAAGGCCGGCTCCGCCACAGGAGTTGTCTCAGTTGCCGACCATGCCGTTCTCAATGCGACGAACATCTTCATTGCCTATGAGTCTTATGCGATTGGAACGCTGGAGGTCGCAGGAGCTGGCGTTGTCTCCAACGTCACTCGTATGGTGGTTGGTCCGGGCGAAAGGACGACATCGCGCGCGCTATTGAAGATGAGCGGCGGTTCGGTGCTTTTCAACAACGAGATTGCCTATGGTTCAGGTGGAGGAATCGCGTATCCCCTAGCGATCGACTCAAGAACGACCAATACCGGTTTGATCCGTGGCTGGGGCAAGATTGCGTTTGAGGATCCGGTCACGGCGCTTCGCGATGCCGCCTCGCCCCGCGGATTCGTTCATTACGGGCAGATATTCGCGGATGGTGGTGGTGTGATGCGCGACCTGGATTTTGGACGCTTTGGTGTGATGGCCTACAACACGACCTCCGCCAACCCGAACGGCACGAACGGCTGGTTCGCCGTGAACAAGGGGCGGCTCAAATTGCCGCGCAGCGTTCCGAACAGGAGCGGCTACAGGTGCGTCGGCGACTACTGGACGACCGCAGTCGATACCGCTTTGAACGCGAGCCGTCTCGCCAATATCTTCAACTACGAGTTCACGGGCGCGACGCTGAATAACTACGTGTTCTCTGAGTTGTACGCGATCGACCGCGATGACATTCCGGCGGGGCTTGACGGTCTTGGCGCGGACAAGGTGATCGCCGTGTGGCGCATCGGCTACTTCTCCGACGGGCCGGAGGTCGATGACCCGACTCACCCGTCGTCGTTTACGTCCGCGAAGCTCAAGTTCAAGTATTCGCCAGAGGGCCTCGACGGCCTGAACTTCGTGCATGTCTACCGCCACGACGGCACGGCTAACGGCAAGTGGACGCGCTGCGGAAAGCAGACCGAGCCTAGCACTACGATGCCGATAGTCTCATCTTGGACGTTTGAGCCGTCTTCGGAGAACTGGAACATGGGCTGGTTTGCGATCGTTGGCCGCGTCGAAGGACTCCCTGGTACGATAATGCTCCTCCGGTGAAGTTGAGTGGACGTCTCTTGTGCGCCGCGCTTCTGCTGGCGCTTTCCTCGGCGGGGGAGGATCCAGCCGAGACGCTGAAGAAATTCCGCGCCCCGGCGAAGGAGTGCCGCGAGGCGGTCAAGGGCTTCCTGTGGCTTGAGGCGGAGGAGTTCTCCGACTATGGCGGCTGGGAGATCGACACGCAGTTCGTCCACAAGATGGGGAGCGCGTACCTCATCACCAAGGGCGTGCTGAAGCCGCTTGCCCCGGCGAAGACCGAGGTCACGATACCGTCGTCCGGCACTTGGCGGGCGTGGGTTCGCACCAAGGACTGGCTGCCGGAGTTCTCCCCGGGAAAGTTCGCTCTTGAGATCGGCGGCAAGCGCAGCGGCGACCTCGGCGTTTCGAAGAAGCCGGGCTGGCGTTGGGAGAAGGCTGGCGATTTCGCGCTTGCGGCTGGCAAGACGGAGGTTGCGCTTGTCGATCTCGCCGGAGGCTTCGCCAGATGCGACGCGGTGTTGCTCACTACCGACCTCGGCTATGTTCCGCCGGACGGCGGCGAGCGGCTGGAGTCCGAGCGACGGAGGCTTTCGGGAGCCGACCCGACAATCGCCGACGGCGGCGAATACGATGTTGTGGTCGTAGGTGCTGGGCCCGGAGGGCTTGGTGCGTCCATCGCCGCCGCGAGGCACGGCATGAAGACGCTCCTCGTGCACGACCGCCCGGTTCTCGGCGGAAACAACAGCATCGAGCAACATACGAGTATAGGCGGCTCCGGCAACAACTACAAGGACGGCGTCGCCGATTCGCGCGAGGGCGGCATACTGGAAGAGGCGCGGCTTTTGCGGCGGAGCAAGGGCTGCTCGGAAAGCGCGACCTACCGCATGATGGTCGACGCCGAGCCGCTGATAACGGAGCGTCCGAACGAGCGCGTCCTTGCCGCCGAGCGGAAGGGCGACAGGATCGTGTCCGTCACGGCGAACAGCACGCTTACGGGCGGACGCGTCCGCTACCGAGGCAAGGTGTTCATCGACGGCACGGGCGACGGCTGGCTTGGATACTTCGCGGGCGCGGCGAAGATGTACGGACGCGAGGCGAAGAGCGAGTTCGGCGAGAAGGACGCGCCCGACAAGGCGGATACGCTCACCATGAGCGGCTGCATCGACGACTACGTCTACCACGACACGGGCAAGGAGGAGCCGTTCGAGGTGCCGGAGTGGGCGAAGATACTGCCAGAGGGGTTCAACCGCCCGGACGTGAACGGCATCCAGGCGAGGTGGTGGCTGGAGCACCCCGGAACGTTCGACGACCTGGATGACCCGGAAAGGGCGAGGGACGAGCTTATCCGCATTCACCTTGACTACTGGGGCTGGCTCAGGAAGCACCCGACGTTCGGCGCCAAGGCGCGGGCGAGCAGACTCGACGAGATAAAGATACACAACGGGCGGCGCGAGGGCTGGCGGTTTGTCGGGGACTACGTGCTCACCTCCACAGACTGCCGCGAGGGGAGGCGGTTCCCGGATGCGATAACGTGCGGCGGGTGGGCGCTCGACCTGCACGACCCGATGGGCGTAATGAACCCCAAGGGCAACGGCTGGTGGTCGGTGGACCAGACGCGCATCTATACCATTCCGTACCGCTGCATATACTCCAAGGACATCTCGAACCTCTATATGGCGGGACGCAACATCTCCGTCACACACGCCGCGCTCGGTTCCACGCGCATCATGGGCACGATCTTCACGATCGGACAGGCGACCGGAACCGCCGCCGCAATCGCGGTGCGCGAGAGGCTGTCCGTCAGGGACGTGGGCATGAAGCGCATAAAGGCGCTACAGCAGACGCTGCTGAAGGACGACCAGTTCATTCCCGGCGTGAAGAACGAGGACCCGCTAGACATGGCTCGCTCGGCGAAGGTAAAGGCGACGTCCACGATGCGGCGTGTCACCTACGACGAGAACGACATGGATTTCCTCGGCGTGAACTCCTGCTGGGCGTTCGTCGAGTCGCTGTGGCTGGAGCTTGCGGCCTGCTTCCCGCGCGGCGATACGGAGCGGATCGAGGAGGTCTTCTGCTACATGCGCAACCGCACAGGTGCGGAGCAGGACCTTGTGATGGACGTGATGGAGTCCGACGAGATTGCAAAAGACGCGCGCTCTCCGCTCGGCACGATGACCGCAAAGATCGGGCCGAAGGGCGGCGGTTCGCAGTTCGTGCGGTTCGCAGCGTCCGCTCCATTGAGTCCGACGAAGAAGTACGTGTGGCTGAAGGTGCGGATCTGCAAGGGCGTGGACTGGTTCCGGCGCAGCCACGTCTATTCCGACGGCGGTTGCATGGCATACGTGAGGGACGGCGGCGTTTTTGACATCAGGGACTATTACCAGCTTGCCTTCTACACGAAACCCTTGCGCTCGGGTAGCGTGGACTCCAGGCCGGAGTATGTGATAGACGGCTTTTCGCGTCCGGACATCTATCCGGCGGACGGTCACTGCACGCACGCCTGGCGGTCGGATCCGGCGAAGCCGCTTCCGCAGGCGATTCGGCTGGACTTCCCGAAGCCGGTGACGGCGCGCGAGGTTCGCATAGTGTTAGACTCCGGGCTGACGTTCGGCGGAGTCATGTGGCCGAAGCCGAAGATGCTTGTGAAAGACTATTCGCTTTGGGGGCTTGCGGACGGGAAATGGCGCAAGCTGGCGGAAGTCAAGGACAACATGAAACGGCTTCAGGTGCACCGGTTCGACGCGGTGAAGGTGTCGGCTATAAACGTGAAGGTGGACGCCACGTGGGGTGCGCCGTCCGCATACATTCAGGAAATCCGCGTCTACTGAAAGAGAGGGAGAAGGCATCATGGACAGAAGGTCATTCATCAAGCTTGGAGCGTCGGCGTTCGCGTCGGCAGGGGCTTTGCCGCTTTTTGCCCTGGACGACAGGCAGCAGTGGTACGAGCCGGAGGTCGTCGGCGATGCGCTTCTCGACATTCCTGTCATGGAGGGCTTCAAGCCGACGATGCTTGAGCTAAAGGTCGGGGCGAAGAAGCCGTTCGAGTTGCTGCACATCTCCGATTCGCATCTCGTGTTGCTTGACTCCGCCGATCTCGCCAGGTCGGACAAGAAGGACCTCGACTATTTCCGCACGAGGCTCAAGGTGTTCGGGCACCCGAAGAACGTGGAGATGTTCGCCGCCGCGCTCGCATACGCCAAGGCGAAGGAGTTGCCGATACTGCACACGGGGGACCTGCTGGACTTCGTGACCGGATGCGGCCTCGCCCAGACCCGCCGCGACATGGCGGGGCGCAGGTGGCTCTACGCCATCGGAAACCATGAGTACAGCGGCAGCGGGAAGCCGGGGCCGAAGCGGGAATGGCTGAAGGGCGCGAGGGAGCGCATGGAGAAGACCTTCCCGAACGCCATCACCTGCGCGTCCAAGGTGGTCAACGGCGTCAACATCGTAACGTTCGACAACGTGGGCATGAGCAACGACATGTTCGACGCGCAGTTCGCCGCGATCAAGGCGGAGTTCGCGAAGGGACTGCCCACGGTGCTCGCGTACCACATTCCGTTCTACACGCAGGAACTCGCGCAGCATTCGGTGGACGTTATACAGTCCACTCCCAACCACTGGGCGCGCCACGCTGTGAAGTCCGTCGCCGACCTGAACAGCGGCTGGCTCGCGGCGTGTCCCGGCAAGGGCGACATCAAGATCAACAAGACGCTGGTCGAATGGCTGCCGAAGCAGAAGAACCTGAGGGCTCTCCTGTGCGGACACAAGCATTTCGAGTACAGTTCGCCGTTCTGCGAGAATGTCACGCAATACGTCTGCGGCGCGACGTTCAATGGCAACGCCTACCACATTAGGTTCGTGTGACACGTCCTTCCGGGGGCGTTGTGGCACGCCTTCTGCTAAATCGGTTCTGTCATGGCAGAACCTGCACCTAAATTCGACGCGCGCCTCGAAGAAGGCGTAAGGTACTTCGAGCAGATGCTCCAGCTGATGCCGGATGATCGCGTCACGCTGGAGTTTCTGGCGGTGGCGTACGATCAGCTTGGCGAGGTCGAGAAGGGCAAGAAGACCGTCGTTTCGCTGGCGAATCTCCTGCTGAAACAGGGCGATTTGGCGGCGGCGGCGGGTCTTCTGCCGCGATTGGAGAACATAGATACGGACGAGGCGAAGATTCTTGTGCTGAAGATTCGTCGCCTTACGGCTCCCAGTCCAGAGCTCGTGCCCGAGACACCGAAGCCCCTTACGCCGGCCGAACTGGCGGCGGAGGAGACGCAAGCTGCTGTGGATTCCGAGGTTGCGCTTGTGGAGCTGTTGTGGTCCAACGGGGTCATCGCTTCGGAAGAGGACGCCATGCGCCTCCGAGACCAGATAGTATCGACACCTTCAGGAGGGGCTGTTTTTCTCGTTTCTGCACTTGCGATTCTCGAAAAAGAGAATTTGGAACTGTGCGAGAAGTGTCTGGCATTCCTTGCCGATCGGTTCGGGACCCCACCGGTTCCGGTCGCGCCGTTCGAGCGTAATGCCGACATATTGGGCCGTTTTCCAGCGGAAACGCTACGCATCCGCGGAATCGTTCCCTTCGCCAGGATAGGCGAGGTCGCGCTGGTCGCGCTGATCAACCCGGCGGACGAGAAGTTGCGCGAGCGTCTTTCAGAGGTTATGAAGTGCCGGTTCTACGTGACGCTTCCTTCTGCGGCGGAGGCGTGGCTGGGTGCGGCGTTTCCGGGAGGGGCGCCGCCGTGACGAAGGGCATGAGAGGTGGCTTCACGCTCGTGGAGATGATGCTGGCAGGCGCCATCGCCGTGCTTATGACGCTTGCGCTCATGGAGGGGCTTATTGTCTCCGCCAAGGTTTCGCACGAGAACTCAGAGCTGCTGGCTGCTGACGCCTTTGCGTGGGACACGGCGTGGAAGTGGCTGAACAAGTCATACGACGAATTGCCTGCGGTGGCGCCGCCGGGACGCACCTATGACTCGGCGACCGACACGTCGATGGCGATGACGACTAACGACTGTCCTGTGCTTAACTTCGAGCATACAGGCGGCGATCCGCGCGTCGTCGTGCGGGTGGTCATGTGCGAAGGCACCGGCGCCATCGCCCGGCACGGGACGAATGTCAAGGTGAAGAGGATTGACGTGGACGTTGAGTGGGGGCCGGAGGGCGACCGCAAGTGCCTGAACGGACTCTGCGGGAGCGCAAACTACAGCCATCCGGTGTCCGTCTACAAGAGTCCGATCGACAGGGGGGTGCTGGAATGACGGTGGCCGTCGGGAGAACGGTGCGCGGCCGGAGAGGCTTCACGCTTGTCGAGACGATGGTCGCGGCGTCGATTGGAGTGCTCGTGCTGGCCATGGTCATGGCGTCGTTCATTTCCGCGCAGCGCATGCTACATACGGCGATGGCGGAGTCTGAGCTGTCGCTGGCCATGCGGGAGCTGCGAGACAAGCTTCTTTTCAAGGCGTCTCCCGACATTTCCGGCAACCACTATTCCGGGCTGTTGAGCGGAATGAGCCTGAATGAGAGCGATGTTAAAGGAGGTACCTCGGTAGAGATGAGCGGGCATACGGTCGGTGCGACGCTCGGCAATACGGCGGACTCGTCAGTCCGCCTTCTTGTCTGGCAGGTAGGCGACCGCAAGATGCTGATCAACGAGCGCACTCCCGACAAGGACAGCCACGTGCGCTGGCTGTGGCCCGGCGCGTTGGCGCTTGCGGAGGACTGCACTGTGATGTCCGACATTCTGAGCTATGACGCACGGAACCTGAACGGCTCGAACATATACCGGCTTCATTTCGACATAGGGCTTGAGGCGGACGTTAACCGCCTCAACGGCGACAAGATCGTGCGGTGGGAGCGCGTCTCGGTGCCTGTCCTCGGCAAGATCCAGCCGATGAAAAACGCCGCGGACAAGTACTGACGCCGCGCATCGTCAGCCAGTCAACGCGCCTTTGCTTGCGGTCGTTTGCGTGCATTGGCGTGGCGGATTTATGGTATAATACGCAGCCAATACGTGAAGGAGACAGACAAGGAATGGCTAAACTGACGTTCAGGGAAGACCTGTGCAAGGGATGCGGGCTGTGCGTGACCGCATGCCCCAAGAAGATTCTCGCCATCTCGAAGACGAAATTGAATCACAAGGGCCACGCGCCGGTGGAACTGACGAAGCCCGACGAGTGCGTCGGCTGCGCGTCGTGTGCGCTGATGTGCCCCGACTGCGTAATAACGGTTGAGAGGTGACGCAATGGGCGAAAAGGCACTGATGAAGGGCAACGAGGCGATCGCCGAGGCGGCGATACGCTGCGGCTGCCGTCACTATTTCGGGTATCCGATCACGCCGCAGACGGAGATCGCGGCGTACATGGCCAAGCGCATGCCGAAGATCGGCGGCACGTTCCTCCAGGCGGAGAGCGAGATCGCCGCGATCAACATGGTCTACGGGTGCGCCTCCACCGGGCGCCGCGCTATGACCAGCTCCAGCTCGCCGGGCATCTCGCTCAAGGCCGAGGGCATGTCGTACCTCGCCGGCGCGGATCTGCCCGCTCTGATCGTGAACGTGCAGCGCGGCGGTCCCGGCCTCGGCGGCATTCAGCCGTCGCAGTCCGACTACTTCTTCATGACGCGCGGCCCCGGCCACGGTGACTTCCACATCATAGTCCTCGCGCCTGCGACGGTGCAGGAGATGGCCGACCTTACGCGGCTTGCGTTCGAGCTGGGCGAGAAGTACCGCATGCCGGCGATGCTGCTTGCGGACGGCACGATGGGCCAGATGATGGAGCCGGTCGTGCTGCCGGAGGACGAGACCGATCCCGCGGAGGTCATGAAGGGCAAGCCGTGGGCGACTACCGGCACGGAGATGAATCGTCCCCACAACATCATAAACTCCCTCTACCTCAAGCCGGACGAGCTGGAGAAGACGAACCTCTCCCGCTTCGAGCGTTACGCGCAGCTGGAGAAGGAGGAGGCCCGCTGGGAGGATTACCTCATGGACGACGCGGAGATATGCGTCGTCTCGACGGGCATAACTGCCCGCGTCTCGAAGAACGCGATCGCCGAGTGCCGCAAGCGCGGCATCAAGGTGGGCATGGTGCGTCCGATAACGCTCTATCCGTTCCCGAAGGATGCGCTGGCGAAGGCGGCGGCGAAGGTGAAGAGCTTCCTGACCGTCGAGCTCAACATGGGCCAGATGCGCGAAGACGTGCTGCTTGCGACGGGCTGCACGCGTCCCGTGGCCATGTGCAACCGCGTCGGCGGCATGATACCGTCGACGGACGAGGTGGTCGCCGCGATTGAGAAGGAGGCGAAGTGATGGCTGTCGTTTTCCAGAAGCCGAAGTCCCTGACCGACGCGGTTCTCCACTACTGTCCGGGTTGCACTCACGGCATCGTCCACCGCCTGGTGGCCGAGGCGATAGACGACCTTGGCATCGAGGGGCGCACGATAGGCATCGCGCCCGTCGGCTGCTCCGTGATGGCGTACGACTACTTCGCGTGCGACATGATCGAGGCGAGCCACGGCCGCGCCCCGGCGGTGGCGACGGGAGTTAAGCGTTCGCTGCCCGACCGCATCGTCTTCACCTACCAGGGCGACGGCGACCTCGCGTCCATCGGCCTGTGCGAGACGGTCTCGTGCGCCTGCCGCGGCGAGAACGTGACGGTGATCTTCATCAACAACGCGATCTACGGCATGACCGGCGGCCAGATGGCGCCGACGTCGCTCATCGGCCAGGTCACGCAGACTTCGCCGTACGGACGCGACCCTGCGACGCAGGGCATGCCGATACGCATCTGCGAGCTGCTTGCGGCGCTGGACGCCCCGGCGTACCTCGAGCGCGTCGCGGTCAACAGCGTTGCGCACGTGCGTCAGGCGAAGAAGGCGATCCGCAAGGCTTTCGCCAACCAGGTCGAAGGCAAGGGCTTTTCGCTGGTGGAGGTCGTCTCGACGTGCCCGACCAACTGGGGTCTCACGCCGGAGAAGGCGTGCCAGTGGGTCGACGAGAAGATGATTCCGTTCTATCCGCTTGGCGTGTACAGGGACAAGGACGCCGAGGCGGCGAAGGAGGCGGCGAAATGACGAGCGAAGTTATCATGGCCGGTTTCGGCGGGCAGGGCCTGCTGTTCTCCGGCAAGGTGCTGGCATATGCCGGGCTTCTGGAGGACCGCGAGCTTTCGTGGCTTCCTTCCTACGGGCCGGAGATGCGCGGCGGCACGTGCAACTGCTCGGTGATAATCTCCGACGAGCCGGTGGGTTCGCCGATCATCGCGCACCCGAACGTGCTGATGGTTATGAACGAGCCTTCGCTCGACAAGTTCGAGGACGCGGTCGCCCCCGGCGGCACGATCTTCGTCGACTCGTCGCTGATCTCGCGCAAGGTGCGTCGCACCGACGTCGACGTCGTCTACATTCCCGCCACCCAGATGGCCACCGCGATGGAGGCTGCCTCGCTCGCGAACATGATAATCCTCGGCGCGATAGTGGAAAAGCTGAAGGTCGTCAAGTCGGACACGGTGCTGGACGCCCTGAAGCACACCATCTCCGCACGCAAGGCCAACCTTCTCGACCTCAACCTGAAGGCGGTAGAGGCCGGGCGCAACTTCATCGCGGCGAAGTGACGGCCGGGATTTTATGGTATAATTCAACATTATGCGCAAGTTAATCAGACTGCTGTCGGTCGCCGCGCTCGTTGTCGCGGCGGGGTGCCATTATGACAACGTCAGGTACGGACGCATCGACCGCGATCGCGTCGGCATCTGCAGCTGGAGCTGGCGGCTCCCGATGAAGGGCGTCGCGGAGGAGATGGAAAAGGCCGGCGTGAAGGGCATACAGCTCGCGCTGGGGCCGTTCATCGCGCCCGACGAGCGCCACGGCGCGGCAGAGGGAGCGGAGACGCTGGAGTTCGTGAAGGCCAAGATCGCCTCCGGCGAGTGGAAGCTGATGTCGACGATGGTTGCGGCTGTCGGCGAGGACTATTCCACGCTTGAGACCATCCGCAAGACGGGCGGCATCGTGCCGGACCAGAACTGGGAGGCGAACAAGAAGATCGTCTCCGCCGGCGCGAAGCTTACGCAGGAGCTTGGCTGCAAGTACATGCTTATGCACGCTGGCTTCCTTGACGAGAGCGACCCCAAGGCTCTGGAGAAGTACGTGGAGCGGGTTACGTGGATGCGCGACGAGTGCCGCAAGTACGACGTGGCGCTGATTCTCGAGTCCGGCCAGGAGACTGCCGAAGACCTCGCCAAGTTCATGGCCAAGGTCCCCGGCCTCGGCATAAACCTCGACCCTGCGAACATGATACTTTACGGTAAGGGCAAGCCGCTTGAAGCACTGCGCATCCTCCGTCCGTGGATACGCCAGATTCACGTGAAGGACGCCCGGTTCACCAAGGTTCCCGGCACGTGGGGCGAAGAGGTGCCGTGGGGCGACGGCGAGGTCGGCGGCAAGGAGTTCGTCAAGGCGCTTGAGAGGGGCGGGTTCCGCGGGAACTACGTCGTGGAGCGCGAGGGCGGCGACGACCGTCCCGGCGACATATGCCGTGCGGTGAAAAGCCTGACCGAGTGAGGCTTGGGGAGAGCGCCATGAAAATGACGAGACGAGAGATGCTGAAGGTGTCCGCCGCGATCGGGGCCTTCAACATCATTCCGGCGAAGACTCTGTGGGGCGCGGACGCGCCATCGAACCAGCTTGCTCGCGCAATCATCGGCTGCGGAGCGATATCCCACAGCGCCAACCACCTGCCGTTCAAGGGGTCTAGGCTCGTTGGCCTTACGGACTGCTATGCGCCAAGGGCGGCGGCCGCCGTCGCCGAGGCCGAGAAGCTCGGCTGGGGCAAGGTCAAGGCGTACGGGAACTTCATGGAGCTGCTGGCCGATCCGTGCGTGGACATCGTGCACATCTGCACTCCGCCGCACTGGCACGGCTGCATGAGCGTGATGGCGGCGAAGGCCGGCAAGGACGTCTGGTGCGAAAAGCCGATGACGCGCACCGTCGGCGAGGGCAAGCGCGTGATGGAGGTCATTAAGGCCGAGAAGCGCATGTTCCGCCTCAACACGTGGTTCCGGTTCCAGAACACGTTCTACGGCTTCGGCACGACCGTCGAGCCGATCCGCCAGATCGTGGAAAACGGGCTCCTGGGCAATGGTCCGCTCAAGTGCGTCTTCGGCGAGGGCCAGGGCTTCACGTGGAAGTTCGGCTGGTCCGGGCGCGTTCAGGACAAGGCTCAGGTCGTTCCAGACGGGCTTGATTGGGACATGTGGCTAGGCCCTGCGCCGTGGAAGCCGTACACCGACCATCGCTTCGGCACGTCCTTCCGCGGCTACTGGGACTATGATTCCGGAGGGCTGGGCGACATGGCGCAGCACTATCTCGATCCGCTTCAGTACCTTCTCTGCAAGGACGAGACGAGCCCCGTGAAAATCGACTACAAGGGGCTTAAGCAGCACCCGGAGGCGGTCGGCAGCTTCGACCGTTTCACGCTCACATACGCCGACGGCACGGAGGTCATCCTTGACGGCGACGTGTCGTTGCGCGACGAGCCTCTGCTGAGGGGCTCGAACGGACTGTGCGTGTACAAGAAGGCGAAGGACGGCAAGACGCTTCGCATCAAGGACGCCAGCGGCTGGTGGTCCGAGGAGAAGGTGCTGAAGACGCTTGCGGAGCTTCCCAAGCCCGCGCCGCAGCAGACCGACTTCATCGACTCCTGCAAGCGCCGCGTTCCGTTCGCCCTGAACGAGTCGAACGGGTTCCGCTCGTCCACGATGTTCAACCTCGCAATCGTCGCATGGCGCCTCGGGCGCGGGTTCGAGTTCGACCCTGACACGCTGCACGCGAAGGGCGACGAGGCGGCGGAGCGCTTCCTGTATCAGGAAGACATGATGCGCGAGCCGTGGCGGAAGGAAATGTTCGGATAAGGGAACAAGGAAGGAACAAGAGCCATGAAGAATTCAACAGCCTCGCGTCTCTTGCCGTTCGCGTCCCTTGTCCTGCTTGTGGCGGGGTGCGCGACCGAGAAGTATGGCGCGTTCGAGCCAAAGCCGGCGCTTGCGCCGTCGGCGCCGACGGCGTTTTCGGACTACGGCAAGGCCATGGCGCATAACGACGGCTACCGCATGGCCTACGAGTGGCAGCGCGAGAATCCGCAAGCCGTTGCGGATGCGACGAAGCCTGAGGTCCTTGCGTCGTTCGTAGCGTCCGACGAGGCGGCGGACGCGCTTCTCGCGAAGATCGGAACGTCATACGACGGCGACCCGCTGGCGCTGACCCAGATCGCCGCCGTCACTCAGTTCGTGATGTGTCCCAAGTGTCCGAAGGCACCGGCCCGCCGCAAGGTCTGGGTCGCCGCGCTCGAACGGACGCGCGCCGGAACCGACGACGGCTACGTGCGCACCTTCTGCGACCAGCAGCTGCGGCTTTGCAAATGAAGCGTCTGAAGGCCATAGTCCTGGGAGCAGGGTATCGCGGACGCGCCTACGCGGAATACGCGGCGGAGCATCCTGACCAGCTGGAGATTGTCGGCGTGGCCGACCCGGTGCAGGCCAGGGTGATTCCCGCAAAGTACTACTGGAACGACTGGCGCGAGTGCCTTGACGACCATCCGGAGGCCGACATCGTGATGGTCACGATGCCCGACTCTCTCCATCACGAACCTGCGATCATGGCGCTCAAGTCCGGCTACCACCTGCTGCTGGAGAAGCCCATATCGCCGACCGAGGATGAATGCCGCGAGGTCATAGAGTGCGCCCTTGCGGAGAAGCGTCTCGTCATCGTCGGCCACATACTGAGGTACACGGCATACTTCGCCCACGTCAAGGCGCTCATCGATTCCGGAGAGCTCGGCGAGGTGGTGTCCATCGCGCACCAGGAGTCCGCCGGGTTCTGGAAGGTCGCCCACTCCTACGTGCGCGGCAACTGGGCGAACTCGAAGAAGTCCTCGCCGATCATTCTTGCGAAGTGCTCGCACGACTTCGACCTGTTCGTCTGGTGGATCGGACGGAAGTGCCGGCGCGTCACGAGCTTCGGGTCGATCAAGCTTTTCCGGCGCGAGAACATGCCGCGCGGCGCAGCGACGCGCTGCGTGGACTGTCCGCCGTACATCGAGCGGCGTTGCGTGTGGAGCGCAAGGAACATGTACGTCGACCACGACGAGCTGAAGTACCTGTTCGCCGACCATTCCGACGATGCGATGCGCAAGCTGATCGAGGAGACGGAATACGGCAAGTGCGTGTACCAGGCCGACAACGACGTGCCAGACCACCAGACGGTCATGCTTGAGTTCGAAGGCGGCGCTACGGTGAGCCACGTCATGACGGGCTTCACCGAGAAGAACGTCCGCACCACGCGCATTGCGATGACGCGCGGCGAGATCATCGGCGACGGCGAGAACCTCGACGTGTGCCGCTTCGACGGCAACACGGTGGAGACGGGCGTTCCTTCTGTCTACCGGATCCCAAACAGGTCGCGGCACGGCGGAGGCGACTTCAACCTCGTTTCCGAGATGATCCGGATACTTCGGCGGAACGATCCCGACGAGATCCGCGAGACGACGGAAGAGGCGCTTCAGAGCCACCTCATCTGCTTCGCTGCGGAGCGCTCCCGCCTTGCCGGCGGCAAGGTCATCGAGATCAACTGACCGGGCGCGGCACGCCTGCTGAATGAAAGACCCCTTGCTTCAGGTCAGGAATCTGCGGATCGCCTTCCGCATGGAGGGTCGGATGTCCGTGCCGGTGCGCAACGTGTCTTTTGACGTTCCGGCGAACGGGCGCGTCGCGCTCGTCGGCGAATCCGGCTGCGGAAAGTCGCTGACCGCGCTTGCGATAGGCGGCCTTGTGGAGCGCGCGGAGATAAGCGGCAGCGTCATTGGCTCGCCTCGCATCGCCTACGTGTTTCAGAATCCGATGCAGAGCCTCAATCCCGTCATGCGCATAGGCAAGCAGGTCGAGGAGGGAATGAGGCGGAACGAAGAGTCCGGGAGCCGTCAGGATCGCGCCGAGGCGGTGGCGCAGTTGCTTGAGGCCGTTGGGCTGCCTGGCTCGACGGTGCGCAGGTATCCGTGCGAGCTGTCCGGCGGACAGCAGCAGCGCGTGATGATTGCGATGGCGCTTGCGCAGTCGCCGGACCTGCTGGTCGCCGACGAGCCGACGACTGCGCTCGACGTGACGACGCAACGTGACGTGCTTGACCTTGTCGTGCGAATGGCCGACGAGCGGAAGACGGCGCTCCTGCTCATCACGCACAACCTCGGCCTTGTCTCGCGCTATGCGAAGTTCGTCAACGTCATGTATGCGGGCGAGGTCGTCGAACACGGCGACGTCGCGTCGGTGCTAAGCCGTCCGCGCCATCCGTACACGCAGGGGCTTCTTGCCGCAGTGCCGCGCCTTGATGCGCCAAGGGACGCTCCGCTCTCCGACATACCGGGCACTGTGCCGCCGCCGTGGGACTGGCCGAGCGGCTGCGCGTTCCATCCGCGCTGCCCCAAGGCAAGGCCGGAATGCGCCGCCTCAGACTTCAACGGATTGTGTTTTTTCCTTCGCGACGAAACAAGATGAAGTGTCCGTCCTGACGGTTTTCGCGGCAGCCTGATACAATCTGTTGTGGAGGGGATCTTAAAAAAAACACAATTTCCCCCTTGTCAAGTCGCAGAAAATAGTGTAAATTACGCATCAGACACGAGGGAAGGGTTCCCGACTGTTTCAGTACTGACACAAACGAAGGACCAAAAAATGGCAAAGAAAGTTCCTGCCACCAAATCGGAGATCATGGCCGCGATCGCTGACGCTGCCCAGATCAGCAAGAAGCAGGCCGTCGCCGCGTACGACGAGCTCCTCAAGATCGCCTATGCTGGCGCCAAGGGCCCGAAGGGAATCCTCCTTCCCGGCCTCGGCAAGCTCATCAAGGCGAAGAGCAAGGCTCGCATGGGCCGCAACCCTGCGACCGGCGCAGCCATCAAGATCCCGGCTCGCACGAAGGTGAAATTCCGCGTCGCGAAGGCCGCGAAGGACGCCGTCCTCGCGTAAGCCTCCGACGGGACGAAAACGGCAGGCGCGGGCCCTTATGGGCTCGCGCTTGTTTTTTCGGCACACGTGGCTGCGGAATTGTGATACAATTACGGCACGGACCGCATGTGGTCCGCACCAAGGAGAACTGAAATGCGATACGAACTCATGAGGCCCTCGCAGATCCGCGAGGCGATAAAGAAGCGGACGCCGGTGGTGCTGCCGCTCGGCGTTCTTGAATACCACTCCGAACATCTTCCCGTCGGCATGGACACGCTTGCCGTCGAACGTGCCCTTCGGGAGTACGAGAAGGAGGCGGAGGTTGTGATACTGCCCAGCTTCTACTGGGGCGCGTCGTCGCGCGCCGTCGCGCCGTGCGAAGGGCGTGGCTCGATTCCCGTCGACTCGCAGGCGCTCGTGCCGATCGCGCGTCAGATATTCCGCGGGCTTCTCGACGTGGGCTTCCGCAACATCCACACGTTCGTGCACCACCAGAGCGAGGACTTCAACGCCGGCATGCCGACCGACCTCGCGTTCCGACTTGCATCGCGTCAGGTGATCATGGAGTTCCTCGAGGAGAAGAAGGGCGATGGCTGGTGGGGCGACCCGTCGAGCGCGTCGTACTACACCGACCACACGAACCTTGACGCCAACCCGTTCATCTGGATACAGAACCACGCGCTCATGGACGCGAAGGTCCTTGAGAAGTATCCGTTCGACCACGCCGGCGAAGGCGAGACGTCGCTCATGATGTCGCTCTGCCCCGAGACGGTGAACATGGCCGAGTTCGACAAGACGGCCTGGTACGCGCAGTCCGCGCTCAAGGCGTCGAAGGAGACGGGCGACGGCGGCGTCGCGATGATCCTCGACCACTTCCGCCGCGTCCTCGGCAAGTGAGCGCGGGCGAAGGCAAGGCGTCGGGACGGAACGCGCGGCGCATTGCGGCGTTTGCCGTTGCCAGGTGGCTGGCGTCGAAGGAGTTCCCTGCGGACCTTCTGCCGGACGGTCCAGACCGCGCTTTCGTGCAGGACGTGGTCTACACCGCAATACGGCGTCTGCGTCCGCTGCGCCGCGTCCTAGGCGAACTGCTGGCGAAGTGGCCGAAGGGAGAGCTTGAGGCGCTGCTATACGTCGGCGCGGCCCAGGTCCTCTACATGCCGGACGTGCCCGACTACGCCGCCGTCAACGAGACGGTGGAGGCGGCGAAGGCGTGTCCCAACCGCAGCGTGGCGAAGGTCGTCAACGGTGTCTTGCATTCGCTGATACGCAACCGCGCCGCCGTAGAGGCGTCGCTCGCCGCCGCTCCGCTTGAGGAAAGGGAGAGTTTCCCGACGGAACTGGTACGCCGCTGGACGGCGCGTTTCGGAGCGGCGGACGCGGAACGCCTCTGTCGGCTGTTCAACGAGCCTGCCGAGACATACCTTGCGAGGAAGGACGGTTCGTTCACTGTCCTTGAGCGCGGTGAAAGGGTTCGGGACGTGTCTGGCTACGCAGAGGGAGACTTCATCGTGCAGGATCCCGGAACGGCGCTTGCGGTCGAGCTTCTTGCGCCGCAGCCAGGAGACGCTGTGCTGGACGCCTGCGCCGCGCCTGGAGGCAAGACGGTGCAGATAGCATGGCGCGGAGCTTCCGTCACGGCCTGCGAGGTGAATCCAGTGCGCCGCCGCAGGCTTGTCGAGAATCTGCGGCGCACGGGGTTTGACGGTAGCGTCGCTGTCGTGGCGTCGCTTGACGAAGCGCCTTGTCCCTTCGATAAGGCCCTTGCGGACGTGCCATGCTCGAACACTGGCGTTTTCCGGCGGCGGCCAGACGCGCGGTGGAACTGGTCGCCGGAGAAGCTGGCCTCGCTAGTCAGCCTGCAGGCGGAGATACTCGACAAGGCTGCGGCGCGGCTCGCGTCCGGCGGACTGCTTGTGTATTCGACGTGCTCCATAGAGCCGGAGGAGAACGGCGGGCAGGTCGAAGCATTCCTCGCACGCCATCGCGAATTCCGCCTGGACAGGATGGAGGAATCGTTGCCGTTTAAGACGGGGCACGACGGGGCCTTTGCCGCCGCCATGGTGAAAATTTGATATAATACATCGCTAAAGGAGAATAGGAAATGTCGCAGTTCTTTGATTACACGGGAGTCGTAGAGGAAGTCTTGCCGGTCCAGACGTTTGCCAGCGGCTTCACCAAGCGTGAGATCATCATCGGAAACGACGTCGACTCGCCGTCGAAGTACCCGAACCCGGTCAAGTTTTCGTTCAAGAAGGACAACTGCTCGCTGTTGGACGGCATACAGAAGGGCCAGCGCGCGAAGGTGCATTTCGTCATTGACGGGCGCCGCTGGGAGGGGCAGAAGGGCGTGCAGTATTTCGTAGACCTCACCGGGCTCAAGATCGAGGTCTTGAATGCGGACGGATCCAGTACCGAGCCCGTGCCGGCGCCTGCCGAGCCCGACCTCCCGGCTGATGCGGGAGACCTGGACGACATGCCGTTCTGATGGACTGGCGGGAAGTCATCGCCAAGACAGAGGCGTACCTTGCCGCGAGAAACGTCCCCGATCCGCGCACGGCGGGTGAGTTGCTCGTAGCGAGGCTTTTGCGCGCGAAGCGCGGCGAACTTTCCGCATCGCTGTCTGGCGAGCCGTCTCCGCGTCATCTTGAGGCCATGCGCCGCGGCATGGCGAGGCTAGTCCACGGCGAGCCGTTGCAGTACGTGCTTGGCGAGTGGGACTTCAGGCGGCTGACGCTTGCGTGCGACCGCCGTGCGCTGATTCCGCGTCCCGAAACGGAGGAGCTTGTCACGCGCGTCCTCGCCCATCTCGCCGAACGCCGCGCCGCATGCTCCGTGCCGCCGTTCGTCGTCGACGTGGGCACGGGGACCGGTGCGATAATCCTTTCCATCGCGCGGGAGTACGAGGGCGATGCCGTTCTGCTCGGCACCGATGTCAGCGAAGATGCGGTCGCGCTTGCGAAGGAGAACGCCGCGAGGTGCGGCCTCGACGGGCGCGTGAAGTTTGCTGTCGCCGACGGGCTGGACGATTTCGACGAGCCGCAGTGCGTGGACGTTATTGTTTCGAATCCGCCGTACGTCTCGACTGCGGAATACGATGCGCTCGACCCCCGCATTCGCGACTTCGAGCCGCGCCTTGCGCTGGACGGCGGACCGGAGGGCCTTGACTTCTACGACCGCTATCTTGGCGACGCCGTCAACCTGCTGAAGCCGGAGGGGGCAGTGTTCTTCGAGATAGGCGATGGTCAGGGCGATGCGCTTCGCCGACTCATGGCCGACTACGGCTTCGAACGTATTGCGATAGAGAAAGACTTCGCCGGCCACGACCGCTATGCGTCGGCCCGCCTCCCCTGACCGCGGTGCCAATGCCCGCGCTAAGAATGTCATCGAGGCCGTTCGCAGTAATCCCGACAAATTCCCTCTCGATTACATGTTTTTCCTGACAGATGAGGAGACGCGAGCTCTAAGGTCTAAAATTTCGTCCTTGGAACATGAAAGAATTTTGCGGTCGAAAATTTCGACAGCAAAATTGTCCTCGAGGGATTCCATGAGGATTTCATGCCTAGGTTGTCGGCGGAGGGGAACTTGAAATGCCAAAATGGCATCTCAAGTTGGGGAGGTGACGGTTGTGACCCGTCCGTTTACGACACCGAAACGAAAGCCGGGGCTGTCATGGCCGCCAAAACAGAAACGGACATCTGGTTTGAAGATGTCGCGTCATTCTATCAGGAAACGAACGACGTCGGGCAGGCCAACTACGTCCAGATGCCATACGTCTCAAAGTTCGTCCGTGGCAACGACGGGGCGGCGGCGAGCTATACCATTGAAATGTTCTACAAGACGCGCAGCACGGTGAGAGGAACGACCAGCAACCGCCAGGTTCTCGTGAAATTCGGCGGGACGCCATTCGCAGGCGTGTTCTTTGACGCGCTCACATCGAGATTGCTCTTCGTGGATAGGACAGGCGGGACGTCCCATTACACCACTTCAACAACCACAGACGTGGACGACGGCAGGTGGCACCACGTGGCGGTTGCCGTCGATGGCGCGGCTGAAACGAACAACATCTGTTTCTATCTCGACTATAGGCTTGAATATGCCGCTACCGGAGCCCAGCCCGATGTCGCGACTGGCAATTCGATCTTCTTCGGCGCGAAGGAACGCGGCGAAGGACAGTGGTTCGATGGGTGGATAGACGACATCCGCCTGACGCGCCGTGCTCTTGAGCCAAATGAGTTTCTCACCACGCACCCCGTTGGCACGGGCGACGCCTCGATGCTGGCTCTCTTCGAGCAGAATTACGATTTCACCTGCGCGTCGAACGAGACGTTCAACGTAACCGGTACTGGCGAAGCTCGTACAGGTGGCAACGCGCCGACGTTCGTCAAGGAGTCGCGCGGGGATCTCATTCTCGACGGCACGAACGGTACCGAGCGGGTGGTGAACGAATGGTCTGCATCCTTTGACCGAAGCCGCGTCGTCCTGCCGGCTTGCCCGTTCCTGGAGCTGGACGCCTACACGGTCGAGTTCTGGGCGAAGTTCAATGGCATCGTTGAGGCGAGCGGCCCCGTCGCCGCCGATTCGAAAACGCTTACGCAGCACGCTCCTATCATGCGCATCGTCCGCTGAGGGTTACGAAAAACCTTTGGGGACAGCAACTGTTCCCTTTTTGCTATACTATGAGAGGATGGAACCTTTGAGGCGGCAGTTGATGCATCTGACAATCCCCATTTTCATGGAGATTGCCCTCGTCGTGCTTGTCGGGTTCGTCGACATGCTCATGCTCTCGAGTTGCGGCGACGGCGCGGTGGCCGCAGTGGGTCTCGCAAGCCAGATCGTCATGTTGGTGTTCCTCGTCTACCGTTTCGCGGCTTCGGGCGTTGCGGTCGTCTGTGCGCAGTATCACGGGGCTGGGCTTCGCAAACGACTCGTCCAGGTCGTCGGCGTCGCATTGGTCTTCAATGCCTTGCTCGGCTTGGGCGTGAGCGCGCTGCTCTACTTCAATGCCGAGGCGATCCTGCGGATGATGGGGCTTCGCGACGAGCTTATGGCGGAAGGGGCGGCCTATCTGCGAATAACCGGTGCGTTTTCGTTCTTTCAAGCGATGGGCTTTACGTTCAGCGCGTCATTGCGCAGCGTGGACCGCGTCCGGTCGCCGATGGTCGCCACTGCGGTTGCGAACGTAGTCAATGTCGTCGGCAACTACCTCTTGATATACGGGCACTGCGGATGCCCCGCGCTTGGCGTCGTTGGCGCGGCATGGGCGACGGCGACGAGCCAAGGCGTGTCGATGGCCATTCTTCTGGTCCATCACACCAAGGTCCACATCCGCCGCTACCCGCTGGTCTGGTTCAGGCCGTTCCCCTGGCGTGAGTTCGCGGGAATCTTCAAGATCGGGCTTCCGGCCATCGGCGAAGAGATGTCCTACTGCCTTTCCCAGGCCGTGACGATATACTTCATAAACCAGATTTCCACGGAGGCGCTGACGACGCGGACCTATGTATCCAACAGCGTCATGTTCACCTATCTGTTCGGCATGAGCGCAATCCAGGCCGGAGACATCCTCGTCGGACATCTCGTCGGCCAGCGTCGCTATAAAGCTGCCTACCTTCTCGGCAACTTCTTCTATCGCCGAGCCTTGGCAGTCTCGCTGTGTTGCAGCGGGGCGCTGGCCCTTGTCGGCCCCTGGGTGCTCGGCCTTTTGACCCAGAACAGCGAGATAATCCGGCTTGGAACTGTTCTTTTCTGGATAGACTGCGCCCTTGAGATCGGACGCGTGCGCAACATCTTTGCCTGCGGGACGCTTCGGGCGACAGGCGATGTGCTCTATCCCATGGTCATCGGAATCACCTTTCAGTGGGTGATTGCCGTAGGGTTGTTCTGGGTGGTCGCCATACCGCTGGGATTCGGGCTTATAGGGGCTTGGGCCGTGTTCGTCCTCGACGAAAATGTCCGAGGCTGCATTCTCATTCGCCGTTGGCATGACAAGGCGTGGATCGGAAAATCCCTCGCTTGACGGCCTTGTTGCAATAGGATGCAACGATTGTGTGAATCTGCCAAAATGTGATATGATACGCATCATCATGACTATGCAATCATCAAACACGGCGGCGCCCCTCTGCTGCCTGTGCCGTTCGATCATTGGCGCGGCAGCACTTGGCATTGTGGCAGGCTGCGCATCGCCGCGTACCGACGCCCCGTTCGCCAAGTACGACGACGCGAAGGAGATAGAGATAATTGACCTGAAGCGTACGTCGCAGAGCTGGGACGGCGTGGAGCTGCCGGATTATCCCGTCGGCAAGCCGGAGCTTGTCGTAAGGCGCTATGTGTTCCCTCGCGGCAGCAAGCTCGGGTGGCATCACCATCCCGTCATGAACTATGGCATTCTGCAGCAGGGCGAGCTCACGATCATCGGACTGGACGGTAAGGAGAAGACCGTCCGTGCCGGGGAAGCCGTCGTCGAGATGGTCGGCACAATCCACCATGGCGAGAACCGTGGCGACAAGACCGTGGTCCTCGACATGTTCTACATATCGCAGAACGGAACGCCAATCGCCGTGCAGCATCCTGAGATAAAGAAATAAGGAGAGAACTAAACATGTGTAAACTAAAGTTGGCAGGTCTGATGACGCTTGCGGCAATGAATGCCGTTGCTGCCGCGAATTTCCCGGTCGGGACCCACCTCATAAATGGGACGCTGAAGGACTGGCAGAACAAGGTGCTTACCTCGTCCGCCGCAGTGACCATCCAGGCCGTCGCGACGAACGGAACGGTCATCGCCTCCACGAAGGTGGCGGATCCGACGGCGGACGGCTACAACTTCCTGCTGCAGATCCCGCTCTCTACGACGGCGACAGACTCCACGGCCGCCATCAGCAATACGCTCAACTGCGTTCTTGTCCAAGAGTCGGGGCTCTCCCTTGCGGCCACTCCGCTCGCCGTGGGCGACGCGAATGCCGTGTCGACGGTTTCCCTTGAGTTCGTCAACGTGAAGAACTATACGAAAGACGGCCAGACGGTCAACGTACCCGCAGAATACGTCGACACGATCGCCGCGTGGATGGAGGCGCTTGGGATCGAGGGCGACTACGATCCCTTTGCCGACTACGACAATGACGGCGTGTCGAACTACGCCGAATACTGCGCGGGGACGAATCCCTTCGACGAGACGGACAAGCTCGCGATCACCGCCTACTCAGCACCCCAAAACGCGCTCCATTCAATCAGTTTCGAGTATGTCGGCGGCCACGTCTATGGCGTCGCCACCACCCTGTCGCTCACAAATCCCGAATGGGCGACCCAGCCGGTCAAGAAATCCGAGACGGACGTCGAGCACGAGCAGGTTATGCCGTCTGCCGACGGGGATGACGTGGGCGAGGCGACCATCTTTGTCGTGCCTGCGGAAGGCGCGACCAGCCAGTTCTTCAAGTTGGAGGCGAAGTAAAAGTTGGAGTCAAGAGTTGGAGTTGGAGGTTGAAACATGAATAAGACTAACTTTTGGGCAGTTTTGGCGTTGTTGCCGATTTCGGTTTCTGCCGCGCACATCAGCGAGACGATGACGCTCATGAACGGGTGGAACGCGATCTACCTTGAATCGACACCGACGAACGCGGTGTGCGAAGAGTTCTTCGCCGGCGCCCCTGTCGCGCGTGTCGCGTCGTACCATTCGGACGCCTACTCCTCTACGCGCCAGCTCGCGGACGACGGAACGGAAATCGCCCAGAAACCGATTTCCTACTGCGTGTGGCTTCCCGGCGACGAGACGGCCTCGACGATGTCCGCGCTCGTCGGCGGCAACGTCTATCTGATCTATGCGACCAACGCCTGGTCGAAGACTTTCCTCGGCGTCCCAGCCGCGCCGCAGCAGACTTATCGCGCCACGTCGGGCAACACCGGCTTCATGAACCTCGTGGGCGTCTCCGCAGAGCCGGACGTCTCCGTGGCCGCAAAGAAGTATTTTGGCGAGGGTCCCTTCGGCACTGCGTCGGGCGTAGCCTACCAGATCGGCGGAAGCAACACGGCTGCGCCGACGTTCCTTCCGATGGTGCTTGGCGCCACCTCGAAGCTGCAGGGCGGCAAGGCGTACGCCCTCACGGCGACGAAGGACGGCGACTGGCCGGGCGTGATCGGATTCTTGGGGTCGGCATCCGTCGATTTCGGTTCCGGCGACTTCGCGAGCGTTACGCTCAAGAACTTCGGCACGACGAACCACACATTCAGCGTGAAGATCGTCGCCTCGGCGGATACAGAGAACGAGAAGTTCCTTTATTCTACGGATTCCAAATCTCTCCTGAAGCGCAAGGTGAAGGACGAGAAAGGCGACGAATCGTGGTCGAACGTGACCGAAAACGTGTCCTGGGATGTCGCGCTTGCTGCGGGCGCGTCCAGCGTTCAGAAGTTCGCCATCGACCGCATTGGCATGGAAGCGGGCAAGACATACGCCGCCGTGATGCAGATCGAAGATCGAGGGGAAACGCAGATGCGCGTGAGGATCCCGGTGACGGTCGGGGAGAAGCCGGCTGCCGAAGCGGCGTTCCCGACGGGACTTTGGGCGGGATACATCCAGATGGAGAATGTCTCGTCGCTCACGAACACGACACCGACCGCCGCGGCAGGGACGCTCAAGATGAACATCCTCGTCCATGTCCCCGCGAACGGCACGCCCCAGCTCCTCCAGCGCGTCGCGGCCGGCGTTGATTCGGCAGGCAATATGCGGCTTTTCAAGGAGCTGTCGTCCGCAAAGACGGTGTGCGAGAATCCGCGTCGCCTCTCGTCGGTGATGATGAGCGTCGCCAATCCGATTGTCGATGCCTCGGCCCATACGACGTTCGGTGACCAACTGCAGTTCGCCTGGACGGTTGACGCAAATGCGCGGGACAATCCGTTCCGCCACGCCTGGCATCCGGACCACGACGGCAAGACGGCGGACTATTCCGGCGACGTCGTGAGCGGAGACGACCTTGCAAACTACGTCAACCCCGTGAAGCCCGAGCTCTGGAGCGTCACCAACACGCTCTACCTCTCGTGGCACAAGCGGAACATCGCGACCGAGGACATCGATTTCGAACACAACCCGAACGAGACCACGGCGGGCTTCGCGACCTGGACCGTCGGCGGACTAATCTCGAATGGCCCGATCAGCTCGATGGGCATTTTCTACCTAAAGCGCATCGCAGATGTGGGAGAGGTTGAAGATTGAATGTCTCTGCGCGAGATATAACGAGGCAGAGGTCAATGATGTGAGAATTTTAGGATGAATAAGGAAGGAATCGACATCATGAAGAAACTGGCAATGGCAATTCTTGCGACGGTCTTCGTTGCGGCGGCGAACGCCGCCGTGCCGGAGCTTCTCACCTACCGGGGACAGCTCACCCGCACGGGCGGGTTCGCCGAGGGGGGCGAGAATCTATCGCTCACGTTCAAGATCTATGACAGCGCGGCCCCGGCGGTCGTGCTTTGGGGTCGGACAGTCGTCGTGTCTGTAGATACGAACGGCGTCTTCTACGCGGAGCTCAAGGACGACAACGGCGCGGCTGTGCAGGGTGCAACCTACACCGCGCTTGTCGATGCGGTCGCCGCCGCAAAAGGCGCGATCGAGGTCGGCCTCACGCCGCCCGGCGCTGGCGAAATTACGCCGCGCCAGACGCTCACCACGGGCGTCCGCGCCGCGCGCGCCGCGCGCGCCAAGGCAGTGGACGTCTTCTACGCGGAGAACCGGATCATGGCGCAAGGGGCGGCAGTTGACGAGCTGATCGTCAACTCTGTAACCGTGACGAACGGCTCCGCGCAGCTCCCGCCCGTCTGCTACCTCGCGCCAGTCGCGGAGCTGTCGGTCGGCGGCGGCAAGGGCACGGTGACGATCAAGGGGCTTTCGCCCGCCCGCTCGGCCTGGCCATACGCGCCGGCTTCGATGAGCCGCTACACGACGCCAAACGCATCATGTGATATGGTCCTCACATACGAAAACGACGAAGGCGCGTTCTCGGTGCTGCTGCCGAAAGGATGCAAGGTCGATGGCGATTCGGCCGCGGTTCGCACCGTGAACGCGACAGCGTTCGGCAAGGCAAATTGATGAAAGGGAATCGAGCATGACCATGAAAAAGACAATCTTGACAGTACTTCTCGTTGCCGCAGCGACGGCGCAGGCGCGCTTCTCGGAGTCGCACATCCCGCTGTCCAGCGGGACGGATACCAACCTCCAGAACAACACCATCTACGACGTGAACTCCGATCTGACGCTTTCGGCGAACGCCGGGTCCAGCAAGTTCAGGGTGCTTGGCAGCAATGTCGTCGCCATCAACATCAAAAAAGGCGCGACCCTGACGTTGAAAGGCGGCGACGCAACCGGCGAGACGGGCGCGGGCGCGGCAATCAGCGTCGCATCCGGCGCGACGCTCTACCTCATGGGCGAAGGCACGCTCGTCGCGACGGGCGGCGCCGCCGGCAACGGCTGTGGCGGCAAGTCCGGCAGCACCGGTGTCATCGAAGTCAGCGCCAATCGCGGCAAGGGCGGCAAGGGCGGCGATGGCGGCAAGGGCGGCGGCAGCGGTGCGGCCG
>JAFRDO010000025.1 GCA_017403825.1 Kiritimatiellia bacterium | reverse complement strand
CGCGCCCGCTGCTTCCGCGCCTGCGCCCGCTCTAGCCGCCCCCGCACCCGCGCCTGCGGCATCTGCACCTGTCGCCGTGCCAGTCGCCGCGCCGGCGGTTGGTGCGTCCGGGATGATCTCTCGCGAGGATGCGCAGCGCCTCGCGTTTCAGGCGGCGGGACTCCAGCCGGGCTCCGCAACCGTCCGGAAGTGCAAGCTGGACTATGAGGGCGGCGTTCCGGTGTACGAAATCGAACTCAAGACCGGTTTTCACGAGTACGAGGTCGATGTCGACGCGCGGAACGGCGCCATTCTGAAGAACAAGAAAGAGTTTGAGCTCTGAGCCCTCGGTCAAAAGGGTCTGACACTTCCGTATATGGTTTACTGTATATGCTTGATGGCTGGGAAAGTGATGTGACGGGCACCGCATATCACCCGGCCGAAGGCACCCCCCTGGGATTGATTGGGGACAGTCCCCGCGTCAAGCCCGTTTTTCGTGTATTTCGTGGTTAAATCCCCGCATATCCTCTGACCGAAGGTCATCAGCTTACGATAGCGTTTGTTGCAATAGAGGGGTGCTTATTGCATTAAGTGGTATGGATTATTGCAATAGGGTGACTGGAAATGCTATAATATCGGTGTTCCAAGGAGGATTGACATGGGCAGAAGTCTGAAAAAGGCCATACAGGAGCAGAAACTTGAACTTGAGCGTCTTCAGGCAGAGAAGATGCTCGAGCGAGCGCCTATGGGAAAAGTTGAAGTCAACAGTCCGTTGGCACAGGCGGTCGTTGGCATGAGGCGATCTGGGAAATCCGTTGTCTGCCGAAAGGCAATGAGGGATTCGTCTGTCGCGTACGGATACGTTGACTTTGACGACGAAGTGCTCGCCAAGATCGAGGCTTCCGAGTTGGACGACGTTCTTCAGGCGGTTTACGAGGTATATGGCAATGTCGATCATTTCCTTTTTGACGAGATACAGAATGTCGAGGGGTGGCATCTGTTTGTGAACAGGCTGCTGCGGATCGGCAAGCATGTCGTGATAACCGGCTCGAACGCCCGCCTCCTCACAGGTGACCTTGCGACGCATCTGACGGGGCGACACGTCCCCATATCGGTGTTCCCTTTTTCGTACGCGGAGTACTGCGCGTGGAACGGCGGCGACTCGGAGGCGGCGTGGAAGAAATACTTTTTCAGCGGCGGGCTCCCCGAGACGTTCGCCCTTTCCGACCAAAGAGGGTATGTGTCCGCATTGTACAATTCCATTCTCTCCAAGGACATCCTCGGCCGCCGCAAGGTGAGGAACGCGCAGCGGTTCATTGACGCGGCATACGTGCTGATGCAGCAGTTTTCGCGGGAGGTGTCGTATGACGGAATGGCGCGGAAGGCCGGAATCGCGAGCGCGCACACGATGCAGACTTACATGGGATACCTGGTCGAATCGTACCTCGTCTCGCTCGTCCGCCGATATTCGACGAAGCCGGCGGAGCGCATACGCAACGAGAAACTGTATGTGTCGGACCCGGCGTTCATCTCGTACTTCACCGGCGTGCTCGGCTCGGACGAGGAGCTTGGCTGGCGGCTTGAGAACATCGTCTATCTCGAGCTCCTGAGACGGAGGACGGACGAGGACGCGGAGATTTACTATTACAAGGACCAGACGAGCGACATCGACTTCTGCCGCGTGAGGCATGGAAAGATAGTCCAGTTTGTACAGGTCGCATACACCATAGACGGCGTAAAGACGCGGAAGCGCGAGGTAAATCCACTGATCTCCGTCGCGAAGAAGACAGGTTGCAATGACCTGCTGCTGATAACCGACCACGACCACGACACGATTTCGGAAGACGGAGTTACAATCAAAGTAGTGACTGCCCGGGAATGGCTCCTTGGATAGGGAGCCAGAGTCGCGAGGAATCGCGAGGGACTGACCCTTGTGATACGGTCGATGTGATACGGTCTGCAGTGAGGAGTGACGTGGAAAATTTTGGGACAGACCCCGGAAAATTTGGGGACAGACCTCGGACTGATTGGGGACAGTCCCCGCGTCAGGCCGGCTTTTCGTGTATTTCGTGGTGAATCCCCCGCGACGGATTTGCCGCGAAGTTGGGTGTGTTGTTTGCCTTTGATCGGTAGTGTAGTTGGCTTTTGACCTATTTGGTAATCGACTTTTAATCAGTGGCGTAGTAGACTTTTAAACTGCCGATTTGGTATCATACCGCCGCATGACAATCTGTAAAAGGACATAGAGAATGAAGAGAATGTCATTTGTCATTGGATTGGCAGCGATTGCGGTGAGCACGACGCTCCCGGCGGCAACGGTGTTCGTGAGCAGCTTCAAGGGGACCGTGTACGGTCCCGGCGAGGCGACGCTCGCGTTCACGGGCGTCAATGCCGCGCAGGAGCTGTGGGTGGCGTGGGACGACGTCGACAAGGGCGCGGACATCTCGCAATGGAAGGAGAGCGAGCAGCTGGACACGATCGCCTCCGGCACGACCGCCGCCACGAACCGTCTGCCCGACGACGCGCGGTCGGGGCGCGTGGCGCGGTTCTTCCTCTTTCCGGCGAGCGCGGCGAGCGACCCGCTCGACCTCACGGCGGTGCGCAGCGAGGACGTGTTCGCGGACGCCCACATCTGGATGCGCGGCATGGCGGTCGACACGAACAGCAACCACATACTCGACGTCGGCGAGATCACCAACTCCCTCAACACCGTCGCGCTCAGTACCGGCTCCTACGGCGCGGCGGGGCACAAGCCCGTCATCTCCAACGAGTTCGTGCGCCTGCCCGGACGCGGCGTGGGGCGGCAGATGCAAACTCTCTACTTCCCGCAGAACGTCGTGTGGACGAACGAGGCGCAGACGCTCGGCTATGTCACCCCCTGCGCCGTGACATGCGGTACGCCGCTTAAGGATTTCAAATCATATGGGGACAGGCCCTCGCGTTGCCCGGTGGTTGAGGTTTGCCACGGAGGTTTGGACCCCATTGGTATGGTTCGAGTGATGTAGTAACGGCTGGTGGTTTGAGGCAGTTCTCGCGGCGATTTGGTATAATATCTGCCGTGCGACTGATACTTCCATCCTTCGTTGCCTTCGCCGCGCTGACTGCTTTCGCGGACGAGCCGACACCATTCGTGCCTGGCCTTCTGCCCAATGCCCCAGGGAAGGAAATCCGCGTGCGCACGCTTGCGCCAGCGCGCCGCGCGCCGCTTCTGCGCTCGACGCCGGATGAGCTGCCTGCGTACTGGAACTCTGTGAGCAACGGCTGGGTGACGTCCGTCAAGAACCAGCACGACCTCGGCAACTGCTGGGCGTTCGCCGCGCTTGCGACGATCGAGACGCAGCTCCTCAAGTCCGGACGGGGCGGATATGACTTCTCCGAGAAGAATATGGCCAAGTTATGCGCAATGCGGGGTTACGGCGGCAACGGCGCCTATGCGCACAGTCCGGCCGGATACCTTTTGCGCTGGAGCGGTCCTATAGCCGAGACAGACGACCCTTATGTTGGCACGTACGCCGAGTGGGACGCCACCAACAGCCCGGCGTTGCCAAGCGAACTGCATGTGCAGGACATCGTGTGGATCCCCGCGCTCGACGGAACCGAGGAGCGCCGCGCGAAGTTCAAGCGCGCCATCCTTGACTACGGTGCCATAGCGACATCCATGTATTGGAGCAACACCAACACTAGCTCCAACAATACATATCACTGTCAGACGTTCACGGAAAATGCAAATCATGCGATCACTGTGGTCGGCTGGGATGACAACGTTTCCAAAATGTGCTTCAAGAATCCGCCAGAATCCGATGGCGCATGGATCATAAAGAACAGCTGGGGCACCAACATCGGCGAAGGGGGATTCTGCTACATATCCTATTGTGACACAGGTTTCGCAACGAAATATTGCTCGGTGTATTTGCCTGCTATGGGCGACGAGGCGGCATACGATGCCGTGCATGGCTACGCCTTTGCAGGGCCCCAGTACGATACGTCGACCTCGTACGAAGATTGCTTCCCCCAGATGGACTGCGACCTCCAGGCCGTTGTCTTCACCGCGGCATCCGGCGAGAGCCTGGCGGCTGTTGGCGTGTGGACCGCGGTCTATCCATACGAATATGAAATCTCCGTCTACACAAATGTGACACGCCACTCTACCTCGCGCTGGGAAGAAGTCGTACCTTGCGAATATTCCACACGGACGTACGGAACTGTCTATCCTTCCGAGGATCCCCTTGAAGGTGGTGCGTGCGCGCTGAGCCAGTCTGGGGTGCTTGCGCACGGCGGTTATACGACAGTTCCGCTCGAGATGGAGATCCCGCTTGCGCCCGGCACTTCTTATGCAATCGTATTTAAGCAGACCGGTAGCGCAGTTTCGATCATCGTCGCGACGGATACGCCGGTTCCCGAAGATCCAATCTACGGCCCATGCGCTTACCGTTCGGGCAATGGGTACCTCGGCTGGTCGCAGAATGATGCCACTAACAGATGGTACGATGCATACGACTGTGGACTGTACGCAGCCGATTCCAAGGGTTGGGGGCTTTGCATCAATGCCTACACCCGACTTTCGGGCGAGGTTCGTGCTTCCGACCTCCCGTCTGCGACCGACGACGGCGCGAAGATGCTCGCCGAACTTGCAGCTATGAACCAGTCCAACTTTGCCGCGAAGCGCTTCAACGAGACATACGGCTTCGAGCCGCTTGCGAAGCTCGTCGGCGCGAACGGACGCTCGCTCTGGGCGAACTGGATTCTCGGTCTCGATCCTGCAAATGCCGATGTGCGCGACATTATGCTGTCGATCGACCTTTCCTCTGGCGTGCCGCGCGTTTTCTGGAATCCGGTTCTCTCCGGCCGCACCTATACGCTTTACGGCTGCGATTGTCTTTCGCCCGATGCATCGTGGTACGCCGTCCCGACAAACGAGCTCGACACAACCTCCGCCCGGTTCTTCCGTCTCTCCATAGGTCTGCAGCAGTAGGAGAGGATGGTATTGATCTTGGAGCCAAAAGGATGAGCACGCTTATATTGATATTTGCCGCGTGTTTGACTGCGGCCGGAATCGTGAGCTGTTTCATACCTGTGGTGCCCGGGCCTTTGTTGTCTTATTGCGGAGTGCTTTGCCTTTTGTCGACCGATGCTCCACCGTCCATGACGACGCTCGTTGCATTCGGGGTTGCCACAATAGTTGTTTCAATATTGGACTACGTGATTCCTATGGCCGGTGCGAAGCGTTTCAACTGCTCGAAAATTGGAGTCTGTGGAGTCGCAATCGGTACAATAGCAGGATTGTTCTTCTTTCCTCTCGGATTGGTCCTTGGTCCGTTTCTCGGCGCGTTCATTGTCGAACTGATTGTCAAGAAGTCCGTTGTAGACGCCGCCATTGGAGGCATTGGCGCGTTGCTGGGATTCCTTGCCAGTGTTTCCATAAAGATGTTGTTATGTGTTGGAATGTTGGCGTATGTGATCTTTGGAGCACTATAGAGGATTTCTTGGGGGATTGAGTGAGGGAGTAGCGGCGCGGCATGTTGTTGGTTGAGGCGGCATTCGCGATGATTGCGTTTCGTTTGCGCAAAAGCCTTCCACTATTGCAGTTTGTAGGAGTATTGGGCAGGGATATTGGGGAGAGACCCTATCTAGGTTGGGGATTTAGGATGTAAAAGCATTAATTTTGGCGTGAATCTTTTGGGGACAGGCCCTCGTGTTGGGAAAAAAGTGTGTTATAATACGCGGCGGAGAGGAAGGCCAAGGGAAAGGATTCGAGATGAAGAGGTTGTTGCGGTGGTTGGCGGTGGTGGCGCTGATAGCGTTTGTAGGGATGGACGCCATGGCTGAAGTCAAAGACGGGACGACGTTCTGGCTTGGCACCGTGCCGAAAGAGCTCGTGGCCGAGCGGCGCATGGGCGAGTCCGTGCGCTTCTCCCTGGAGGAGAATGCGTCGACGGGCTTCAAGTGGAACGTGGTGTCCAACACGAACGAGTGCACTGTCGTGCTCAAGCATCGTGGCGGCGACAAGGGAGCGACATGCGGCGCGCCCGGCCTGCTCGACGTCACCGTGACGAGTCGCGTCCGCACGCCAGTGCGCGTGGAGTTCCGCTATTGCCGTCCGTGGGAGAAGGACGTGGAACCGTGGAAGATCCTGCGGCTCGTCGTCAACACAGTCAGCGGGGAACAACAGTAGTTTTTGGGGACAGACCCTAGCGGCGTTTCGTTTTTTGCGGCAGATTTGGCGTTTTTCGTCACTTATCCCTTCGTGTGAGGTGGCCAAATCTTCCTAAGGCTGACGGTTATAACCGCTGATATTTCAAAATCCGCATTGCGCAGCGGCTATAACCGTGATATAATATTGCCATGAAGGGAGAATTGTCGCCATGGTTCGTCGCACACATTACCTGAAACTCATATGCCCGTTCATTGGTACGGACGTCATCAAGGTCATAACTGGCATACGCCGTTGCGGCAAGTCTGTCCTATTGGAGCAGATTCGCGACGAGATAGTGTCCAAATCGCCGAAGACGAAGATCGTCTATCTTGACCTGGAAGACAAGGCCAATGCGCATTTCCTCAGGGGAAACGAGCTGTTTGACTTTCTTGAAGCGCAATTGAAAGGGCGTCGCGGATCTCCGACCGCCTTTTTTCTCGATGAGGTTCATGACGCAGAAGGATGGGAGACGACGGTCAACTCTATACGTAAGCGGAAAGGCGCAGACGTGTACATCACAGGCTCGAATTCAAAGATATTGTCGGGAGAGCTTGCGACCTGTCTGACGGGGCGCTATGTCGAATTCCAAATGGCCCCTTTTTCCTATGGCGAGTATATTGAGGCTGTGCGAGGTTCCGTTCCGGAAACCGGCGACACGCTTTTCATGAAATACCTTGAGACGGGAGGAATGCCGTTTCTGCCGAAGCTCGGATTCGGCACGACAGGCGCACGGCAGTATCTCGAAGACTTGTTCTGGGCGATTCTCTCGAAGGACATTGCACGGCGCAAGGAGATACGCGACATTGACCTGTTGGAGAGGATCGTTCGCTATGCAATGACTGAAATCGGGCATGTGTTCTCGGCGTCGAGCATTGCACGGTATCTCAAGCACGAGAATCGTGCGACTACTGCGGAGACCATTTTAGGATACCTGAAAGCCTGTGAGGAGGCCTTCTTGCTGACAAGGGTCAAGCGAGAAGACCTTATCGGGAAAAGAGTCCTGTCCGTGGACGAGAAGTTCTACGTAACCGATCTCGGGTTACGCCGTGCCGTGATTGGCGACCGCAGAGGCGAGGATGTCGATCAGGCGCTCGAGAACGTTGTCTTTGCGGAGATGCGGCGTCGTGGTTATCAGGTTACAGTTGGTCGTGTGAAGGAAAAGGAAGTTGACTTTGTATGTTCACGGGACGGAAGGCGTGTTTATCTGCAGGTGGCCTATTTGATGCCTACGGCAGAGACTCGGGAACGTGAGTTTTCTGCGCTGGCTTCAGTACCAGATCAGTATCGCAAGGTCGTTCTTTCTATGGATGGGTTTGATTTTTCCCGTGATGGCATTGAACATATTCATTTGCCGGACTTCCTGCTCGGCGACAAGGAGTAGGAGCGGAACGCTTCTCCCTGGAGGAGAATGCGTCGACTCATTTCGCCCCGTTGCCCTTGAGGTATTTCCTGAGGTTCTCGTAGAGCCACGTACGCGTCTCGGGCTTGCGGGAGAGTATCTGGCAGTGCGGGTAGGGCTCTAGCCGGGCGGCGAACGGCACGCCCGCCGCCGTAAGGCCGTTCGTGAGCGTCACGTAGTTTTGCGTGGTGACGATTCCGTCCGTGCCGACGGACTCAGGAGGCGTTTCTTTCGATCCGACAAGTTTCCAGATCGCCGTGTAGGGCTCCTCCTGGCCGTCCTTCGCGCGTTTGAACGTTCCGGTAGTCTTGACGTTGCCGGACATCCCGTACAGGCAGATGGTCGGCGGACACTTCCCGTTCACCAGCGTGATCGGCGAGTGTTTCGCGAGCCGTTCGGCGGTCACGCGGGGATCTTCCAGCCCGTACGGTCCGCCAGCCAGGCCGCAAAGCCATCTGTAGCATTCAAAGAACGTCCTATTTTGCATCTTCTTGTCCAGCACGGTCACCATGAACTCGGGGCTTGCAATGTCGCTCGGCCCGCAGTCGCTGAACACGCAGGCGATGGGAACGCGATGCTTGAGGCCTAAGCCGAGAACGGATGGGTTTGCTCCGTCGTACGCATAGAGAAGCGAGAGGTGTCCGCCCGCCGAACCGCCGCCGAGCGCGATGCGCGGGATGGAGATACCCATTGCCCTTGCGAGATATGGGATATGCGAGACCATCGCGTCGATGTCCGCAAGCATTTCCGCGAAAGTGTGCGCTCCTCCAAGCTTGGCGTTGCAGAGCGCATAGTTCATCGACGCCACCACGAATCCCTGTTCTGCCATTTCGGCGAACAGCCTTGCGTGCCCCGACTTGCTGCCGCGCTTCCACGAGCCGCCGTGCACAAAGAGGTAGAACGGCGCAGCCATCTCGATCTCGCCGATATTCCCGGGCAGGTAGAGGTCGTACGTCTGCGCGACGTCCGCATGCGCGGCCGCATTGCCCACCTGCCGCCCGCCATACGGAAGGTTATGGCACACGTGCGCCCTTATGCACTTGGGGATCCTCGTGGGGGCGAGCAGAAGCGGCGGCGTGTCAGCGTCTCCGGCGAAAACATATCCAACCGAGAGCGCCAACGCGAGAAATACGACATGACATGCTGTCTTCTTCATGGGGACGTATTATAGCACATCTCAAAATCTTTTGGGGACAGGCCCGCGGCGTTTCTGGTGTTGACGATTGGCGCGGCGGGCGCGCGAACTGGCGCGGCCCCTTGAAAGTGCGAATGAGAAAATGATATAATACTGCCGCTTTAAAAAATCGTAGCATGTTACGAGAATTTAAAGTGGAGGTTGAGACATGACAATCAAGCGAGATCGATACCTGAACCGACTTGTCGAACGCCGGCACAATGGCTTTGTCAAGATAATAACGGGCATTCGGCGCTGCGGCAAGAGCTTTCTCCTGTTTCGCCTCTTCCGCGACCGCCTGATCAGGGATGGCGTCCGTCCGTCGCAGATTGTGGAGATCGCCCTAGACATGAAGAAGTTCGCGGCTTTGAAGGACCCATTGGTCCTTGGTGACTACATCGACGGCAAGATCAGGGGGCGTGGGTGGCACTATGTGTTCATAGACGAGATACAGGAGTGTGGCCGGGTGCTTCCCCCGGGAATCGACTCGTCCAGGTTCCCGCCGGAGGAACGTGACAGGCTTTATGTCACTTTTTACGACGTTCTGAACGATCTTCTGCGCCGGCCAAAGGTTGACGTGTATGTAACTGGCTCGAACTCGCGCATGCTCTCCAGCGACATTGCCACCAATTTTCGCGACAGGGGCGACGAAGTCCGCCTCCATCCTCTTTCGTTCGGCGAGTATCTCCCTGCGTCGGGCGTCGAGAAGTCGGAGGCGTGGGAGCGCTATCTTGTATGGGGCGGAATGCCAGGCGTCATGGGTAAGAAGACTGACGAATCGCGCACAGCCTATCTTCGCCAGCTTTTTGACAAGGTGTATTTCAAGGATATTGTCGAGCGCAATAAGCTCAAAGCAGACGGGCTTCTATCCGACTTGACGGACATTCTTTCTTCGGCTGTCGGGTCGCTCACCAACGCAAAGAAGATAGCTGACACAGTTGCCACCGTTCAAGGGTTGAAGGCAACGCAGCCGACGGTCAGCAAGTATCTCGGCTATCTTGAGGAATCGTATCTTTTTTCGAAGTCCCGGCGGTTCGACGTAAAGGGCAGACGCTATTTGTCGTCGCCGGCGAAATACTATTCCGAGGATCTCGGACTTCGAAATGTGCGACTGAACATGCGCCAGGGCGAGGAATCGCATCTGATGGAAAACGCCATCTACAACGAATTGGTGTCCCGCGGCTACGCAGTCGACGTTGGTGTTGTAGATTTCACGACACGGGAGGCTGGCCGCCAGGTCCATCGTCAGGCGGAAATCGACTTCGTTGTAAACGTCGGAACGCGGAAGATATACATACAAAGCGCGTTTTCCATCCCTGACGAGGCGAAAAGGCGACAGGAGACAGAGTCGCTTCGCAGGAGTGGGGACTTCTTCAAGAAGATTGTTGTCGTATCCGGATTCAAGCCACCGCAACAGGATGAAAGCGGGATCGTATATGTCGGAGTCATACCGTTTCTGCTTGACCAGACGTTGCTGGGGTGAACCATGATTGGCAAGGCAGGTGGGTAATTATGCGGCGGTTTGCCACGGCAGTTTTGGTATAATTCGCGGCATGGAAGGCATGAAGATCCTTTTTGTCTGTCACGGGAACATCTGCCGCAGTCCGATGGCGGAATTCGTCATGAAGGACATGCTGGCGAAGGCCGGTCTCAGCGGCGTCACGGTCGAGTCCGCCGCGCTGCACACCGATGAGCTCGGCAACGACATTCACTCCGGCACGAGGCGCGAGCTGACGAAGCACGGAATCCCGTTCTCGCCGCGCCGCGCATGGCTTCTCTCGTCCGGAAAGCTCCGGGAGTACGACCTGGTCGTCGGCATGGACGCCGCGAACATGCGCGACTTGCGGCGCCTGGCGGGTCCGGCGGACGCGCAAAAGCTCCGCAGGCTTCTCGACTTCGCCGGCGTGGACCGTGACATCGCCGACCCATGGTACACTGGCGACTTCGAGGCGACATACGCCGATATCGTTGCAGGTTGCTCCGCATTGCTGGAGACATTGCGCCGATAGTAGCGCGCGCCAGCCGGGCGATCTCACGGTGGGGGTCCTCCATGCGTAACGGATCGGGGTTGGCAAGGTGGAGATATTATGGTATAATGTGCGGTAAAACGATTGCGATTGCATTCGAAAGGGCCAATAAAGGGCCAATGAAATGAGCAAGAAACTGATGATGCTGGCGGTGGCTGTTGCCGCGGCGTTTGGCGCATGGGCCGATACGGAAACGGTCGGTGGCTATACATGGACGTACCGAACCAACGGCGGCACGGCGGAGATTTATGGAACTTCCTCCGGATGGAGCTTATTTGTACCATGTGTCTCGCCGGAGCCTACAGGCGCGGTGGCAATCCCCTCTACTCTCGGCGGCAAGCCCGTGACAAGCATCGGGTCTTCTGCGTTCGAATATTGCGACGGTCTTGCGAGCGTGACGATACCGAACAGCGTGACGAGCATCGGGGAGTCTGCGTTCAAAGGTTGCTACGGTCTTGCGAGTGTGACGATACCGGACAGCGTGACGAACATCGGTGAGTATGCGTTCTACGGTTGCGACGGTCTTGCGAGCGTGACGATACCTGATAGCGTGACGAGCATCGAGGAGTCTGCGTTCGAAGGTTGCAGCGGTCTTGCGAGCGTGACGATACCGAACAGCGTCACGAGCATCGGATATGGTGCGTTTGCCGGTTGCTACGGTCTTACGAGCGTGATGATACCGGACAGCGTTGTGAGCATCGGGAATCGGGCGTTCTCCGGTTGCAGCGGTTTTGTGTCGTTTACTGTTGGTGAGGGCAATGTCGAATACAAGTCTGTCAACGGATTGCTATTGTCGAAAGATGGAAAGACGCTTGTCGCAGGCGTGAACGGTAACGTGACGATACCTGACGGCGTGACGAGCATCGGGGATTGGGCGTTCTCCTTTTGCCATGATCTTGCGAGCGTGACGATACCGAACAGCGTTACGAACATCGGGGATTATGCGTTCTGCGATTGCGACGGTCTTGCGAGCGTGACGATACCGGACAGCATTACGAGCATCGGGGGTTTTGCGTTCGAAGGTTGCCATGGCCTTGCGAGCGTGAACATAACAAACCTTGCGAAGTGGTGCGGCATTTCATTCTCCGACAATCGTGCCACTCCTCTTTTTTATGCGCAAGATCTCTATCTCAATGGCAAGAAGGTAACGGATTTGATGATACCTGACGGCGTGACGAGCATCGGAGAACGGGCGTTCTGCGGGTGCGACGGTCTTGCGAGCGTGACGATACCGAACAGCGTGACGAGCATCGGGGAGTCTGCGTTCAAAGGTTGCTACGGTCTTGCGAGTGTGACGATACCGGACAGCGTAACGAACATCGGTGAGTATGCGTTCTACGGTTGCGACGGTCTTGCGACGGTGCATGTGGAGCCGGGTGATGCGAAGCGCATGGAGGCGTTGCTTGAGGCGTCATATTGTGACGTGAGTCAGTTGACGTTTGTGGAGGGGGGAGCTATGTATAAGCTTGCCCTTAAGTCCAACAGCACGACGTACGGCACGGTAAGCGGAGGCGGAAACTATGGCGCGGGTGCTAAGGCGACGCTGAAGGCGAAGGCCAATAGCGGCTACGTGTTCGCCGGGTGGTTCAAGGACAAGTCGTGCAAGAAGGCGCTGAACCCGAAGGGCTACGACAACCGCAACCCGACGGTGAAGTACGAGATGCCGACGAAGAACACGACCGTCTACGCGAAGTTCGTCACGAAGGCCGCGGACAAGAAGTCGCTCAAGTTCTCTTCCGCCACCAAGAAGCTTGCGAATACCCCTGCCAAGGCGACGGCGGGCAAGTCGTTCTCGCTCGCGCTCGGGCTGTCGTCCGCCTCGCTCCCGACGGTGACGGCGAAGGATCTTCCGAAGGGGCTGGAGATAGACAAGGCGACGGGCGAGATAACGGGCAAGGCCACGGTCCCCGGCTCGTTCATCGCAACGGTCACGGTGAAGAACTCGGCAGGGAACAAGATAACGCAGAAGGTGAAGATGACGGTGTCGGTTCCGTCCTGGGCGAAGGGCACGTTCTACGGCACGGCGAAGCCCGACGGAAAGACGCTGTCGTACCTGAAGTTCACAGTGGCGGAGACAGGCAAGGTGTCCGGAAAGGTCACTTACAGCGGCAAGGCGTACTCGTTTACGTCGAAGTACAAGAGCTGCACGGCGAAGAAGGCGACTTTCGCGCCGACGGTCAATGTCGGCTCCAAGACTTTCAATCCGGGCACTGTGACGGTGAAGACGCAGAAGTTGGATGGCCTTTCGCTCGTCGAGGCGGCCAGTTCGAAGGGCACTTTCGCCGCGCAGAAGACGGCTAACCTAGTGAAGAAGGGCAAGCCGCTTGCCGCGCTCGTTGGCAAGACGTTCACGTTCACGAAGGAGGACGCGGACTCAGGCCTAACGAAGGGTAAGGACAAGCTGACGGTTAAGCTTGCGAGCGGCGACGCGGTCACGGTGTCGGGCACCGTGGGCGGCAAGGAGCTGACGGCGCTTTCGTGGGTTACTCTTGTCTCCGGCGTTGAGTCGGCGTCCGAAACGACGACTTATACGCTCTACGTGGACATAATCAACGCGAAGCTCAAGTACGAGCGCACGCTCACCGTCATTGCGACAGCCGGCTCCAACGGAACTGAGGCAGAGGCTTTCTTCGGCGAAGCTTCTCCGCCGCCGCTCGAGGGTCAGCTTTGGAAAGGCGGCCCGTGCTGGGCCGACAGGAACATCGGCGCTGACAGCCCTGAGGACTGTGGCCTCTACTTCTGGTGGGGCGACACGACGGGGCATCGTCCGTCCGGAGCGACGTTCGACTTCGATTCCTCCTTCGACTTCGATTTCTCCGAGGGCAACCCCGCGATTTACACATGCGGTAAGAGCGAGTCGGAATTGCAAGGCGCCGGGTGGATTACGAGTGATGGCGTACTTGCGCCCGAGCATGATGCGGCGCATGTTCACTGGGGCGGAGACTGGCGCATGCCGACGCAACAGGAAATGTACGATCTAGCCATCAAGTGCGACTGGACTGAGACGACGCAGAACGGCGTAAACGGCTATGTTGTTCGCGGCAGGGGCGCGTACGCCTCCAACAGCATCTTCTTTCCCTGCGTCGGCCTCGGCCACGGGACTTCGCTCTACAGTGCCGGTTCGTACGGCCACTACTGGTCGTCCGTCCCGAGCTCGGGCTACGACTACTACGCGTGGGGCCTCGGCTTCGATTCGAGCATCCTCAGCGCGAGCTACTACGGCTACCGCGCCGACGGGCAGCCCATTCGTCCAGTCCAAGGGGTCGCCAAATAGCGAACGAACGTGAGCGCATCCAAAGGGTGCTTTTCGTGTGTTTCGTGTATTTCGTGGTTTGCAATTACCTCGTAAAGTGAAACTCCGACGGCTGGCAAAAGGCGCCGCTAACGTTCCGCCTCGCGTTCCACGCCATACAGCCGCGCCTACGGCACTCTTCAATGTTCATGTTTAGGGTCTGCCTTCGGCAGAGGAGGTCTGGAGGACGCTTCCTCCAGCTACAACAGCGTAGGAATGCGACATGTCCCAGGTTGAAATGCGCGGAGCATGTGGCGTAGCGGTAGCGAAGCCCATTTGACAACCATTGGAGTTCTTTCAAAAGTGGGCGATGCATCCTGTCTGCTCGGCCGATTTCCCAGAAGTGGGGATATTCCAGCAGCATGCCACTTGACATATTACGCAGGGCGTAATATACTACGCGCATGATTTCGTCGTTCAAGTGTAAGGACACCCAGCAGCTGTACGAGATCGGTGACAATCGACGGTTTGCGGCTGTCGCCCGAGTTGCGTTGCGCAAGCTTGACATGATTGCCGCAGCGACAAAGGTGGAGACTCTTCGTGTTCCGCCGAGGAATCGATTGGAACAGCTCCATGGGGATAGGCAAGGCCAGTGGAGCATTCGCGTCAACGACCAATGGCGCATCTGCTTTCGCTGGAGCGGCATGAATGCGGAAGATGTCGAAATCGTGGACTATCTATTGAGGAGGAAGTTATGCGTACAAGAAATCTGATTCATCCGGGCGAGATCCTTCAGGAGGAATTTCTCGTTCCGCTGGGCATCAGCCAGACGCGGCTTGCGTTGGATCTGCATGTGCCCGCGCCACGCATAAATGCCATTGTTCGTGGCAAGCGAGCCATCACGGCCGATACTGCGCTTCGCCTTGGAAAGTATTTCAAGATGGAACCGCAGTTCTGGCTTAACCTCCAGTCAAATTATGACCTCGGAGTCGCCGCTGGAGGCATTTGGTCGAAGATCAAGCAGTTGATTCCCGTATTCATGCCCGATCATGCAGCGGCGGAGATTATGGTATAATGCGCTTCATGAAACTCAATGAACGCAGCCTGATTTCGATCTTGCTTTCCCTGTCCGTCGCGCTTTGTTCGCTTGACGGAGGCGGGGGGACAATCCACAGGTCGTTCCGCGGCGGCTATCCGTCGGCAGTGTCGGAGGCGCGCGTTCAGTCGGTTGCCGCCGGGCCGACGATCGTGGCCGAGCAAACGAAGGTTGTCCGGGAGGGCGAATACACCAGCAAGGAAGACGTGTCTGCCTATGTTCGCCAGTTCAAGGGCGCGCTGCCGCGCAACTTCATCACGAAGAGCGCCGCGCGCGCGCTCGGCTGGCACGGCGGTCCGCTTGAGCCGTATGCGCCGGGGAAGTCCATCGGCGGAGACCGCTTCGGCAACTACGAGCAGCGCCTGCCGCGTCTCAAGGGCGGATACTACAAGGAATGCGACATAGACACCAAGGGACGCCCGAGAGGTGCCAAGCGCCTCGTCTTCACGCAGGAAGGGCAGCGGATCTACTACACGGATGACCATTACAAGACTTTCAAGGAGGTCAAATGAAGAAGGGCAACACGTCCAGCCGACGGCGCTTCGTCGTCGATCTCGCCGGAGTGCGGAGCGCAGTCAGGCTTCACACCGCGCTTGCGGTGCAGCTGCCGTTGCCGGCGCACTACGGACGCAACCTTGACGCTTTCTACGATGTGCTGACCGAGTTCGGCGGACGTTGGAGCATCGTGTTCCGCAATGCCGGCGCGGCGGCCAAGGGGCTTCGCGCCGTCTGCGCTGACGCGATGGCGGAGACGCCCGGCCTTGACATTGTGTTCGAAAACTAAATAGAAAGGAGTAAAACAAAATGGTGAATATGATTCTAAAGCGTGTTCTGCCGTCGGTCATTGGGCTGGCGCTGATTGTCCTGGGCTGCATGTGGCTGTACGGCTTCATCGGCGTAAAGGCCGGCTGGATCGGTCCGACCGAGGTGCCGGGACTCAACGCCGTCTCGCACAGTGGCGCAGAGGCGGCTGGCGGAGTCACCGCTGCGGCGAAGGGCAAGCTCGGCTTGTAACCAGTCGGGGACTTGCAAATGGCATCGATGGGCAGCACGCCGCCCCGTCAAGGCGGATGCGGCATGCGGGCGAAGCTGTTGCCTGCGGCGACGTTCGCGGCATTGGCGGCCCTGGCTGTCGGCGGACAGCTGCTGCTGGCGTCGCGGCGCCCGCAGTCGCCTGCGCTGGCCGAAGGCGCCTTCGCCGCGCTCGGCGGGCTGAGGTCGATCGCCGCCGAGGTGATCTGGTTCCGTGCCGACCGCCTTCAGGAGGAAGGGTGCTACGTCGAGCTGGCGCAGCTGGCGAGCGCGCTGACGTTCATGGAGCCCCACACTCCCGAGGTGTGGAGCTATGCCGCATGGAACCTCGCCTACAACATTTCGGTGATGATGGCCACGCCGGAGGACCGGTGGCGTTGGGTGGAGGCCGGGCTTAGGCTGCTGCGCGACGAGGGCCTAGTACTCAACCCCGACTCGCCCGAGCTTTGTCGCGAGCTAGCCTGGATGTTCGAGATAAAGATCGGAGCCGACATCGACTCGGCGGCGGCGCACTACCGCGTCAAGTGGCGGGAGACGGTCGAGGACGTCCGTGCCCGCAACGCCTGGGAGGAACTGCGGATGGATCCGGCGGAGATGCGGAGGATCGAGTCCGTGACCGGCTTTGACGACTGGACGGACCCGCAGCTTTCGGCGATATACTGGGGCGTGCGCGGACGTTGCGCCGACATCGTGTCGCAGTCGGTGGCGATCTACCGCAAGCATCACGCCAAGGCGGACTCGCAATAGGCTTGTCGTTTGTGATATAATACTGCGCATGAGTCTGCTCATGGCCATCGTACTGGCGGCGACCGCCGCCACGCAGGGTTCGGCGAAGATCACTTCGGCGAGCACCTACTACGACCGCAAGGAAGGCTTCGCCTACTTCAGCGGCAACGTGTTCGTTGACGACGGGAAGTACCAGCTTCACGCCGACCGCGCCTATGTGTTTATGGACGGGACCAACGAGCTGAAGCGGATCGTTGCCATCGGCAGCGTCGCAATGACTAACGATGCGCGACGGGCGTATGGGGCGAAGGCGTCGTACTATCGCGAGCCGGGCATGGTGGTGCTGTACGCCGGCGACGGCGTCCCCGCCGAAGTTCGCGAGGAGCACCCCGACGGGCCGCGCGTGGTGCGCGGGAAGAAGATAAAGTTTTGGACCGAGTCCGAGCAAGTGGAGGTCCTGGAGGCGGAGATTTCATCGCCGAACCGGGGCGGACTTGGCGAACTGAAGGGGATGAAGGAAAAGATCGGAAAGTAGGGCATGGCGAAGAAACTGCTTATAGTGGAGTCTCCGGCGAAGGCGAAGACGATAGGGAAGTACCTCGGAAGCGAGTTTACGGTGAAGTCGTCCGTCGGTCACATACGAGACCTGCCGAAGGAGTCTGGCGCGATACGCATCGTCGAGAAGGGGCCTGGGAAGTGGGAGTTCCTGCCCACGTATGTAATCTCCGACGGTAAGAAGAAGGTGGTGGCAGAACTGAAGTCCGCCGTCAAGGCCGCGTCGGAAGTGTATCTTGCGAGCGATCCCGACCGCGAGGGAGAGGCAATCGCCTGGCACCTGCAGGAGGTGCTGAGTTCCGTCGCAGGCAACAAGCAGTTCCGACGCGTTACCTATAACGAGATCACCAGGCAGGCCGTGACGAAGGCGATCGCAGAGCCGCGCGGCATCGACATGCCTCTCGTGGACGCACAGCAGGCGAGGCGCATTCTCGACCGCCTTGTCGGCTACAGGGTCTCGCCGCTGCTGTGGAAGAACATCAACTGCCCGAACAACCGCTCGCTGTCGGCCGGCCGCGTGCAGTCCGTCGCGCTCCGGCTCCTCGTTGAGCGCCAGCGCGAGATCGACGCGTTTAAGCCCGAGACCTATTTCCTGATGGGCGTCGAGGCGAGGAAGCCGTCCGACGACAAGACGTTCATCGCACGGCTGGCCCGCCTTGACGGCAAGAAGCCCGAGATACGCGACCGCGAGTCGGCGAACAACATTCTCCTGGACCTTGCTGGCGCGGAGCTTGTCGTTTCGGATCTCGTCGCCCAGCCGAAGACGCGCCACGCGCTGCCTCCGTTCACTACGTCGACGCTGCAGCAGGCGGCCTCCAGCGTGCTCGGGTTCTCGCCCGGCAAGACGATGAAGCTTGCGCAGGATCTTTACGAGCGCGGCCTCATAACATACATGCGAACGGACTCCGTGAACGTGTCGGACCAGGCGAGCGCGGCTGCGAAAGCGTTCATACTCAACGAATACGGACCGGACTACGTGCCTGCGACGCCCAACCGCTTCAAGTCCAAGGCCAGTGCGCAGGGCGCGCACGAGGCGATCCGCCCGACTGACATAGCGCTCGTGCCGTCCGCCGCGGAGCTGGAGCCTGCGGAGCTGAAGCTCTACGACCTCGTGTGGCGCCGGTTCGCGGCGAGCCAGATGGCGGACGCGAAGACGACGGTCAGGACGGTGTCGATCGCCGCGCGCAAGCCGGCGCTCGCCCATGATTACGTGTTCACCGCGTCGGCGACGACGGTTGACTTCGACGGATTCCTGCGCGTGATGAAGCTCTCGCTGAAGAAGCGGAAGGCGAACGACGAGGAGGAAGAGGATACTGACGAGGTGGCGTACTTGCCGGACGTGCGGGTCGGCGACGCGTTGCATGCGGAACGCTGGCTCTCCGATGAGAAGCAGACGAAGGGCCCCGCCCACTATTCCGAGGCCTCTCTCATAAAGGCGCTCGAGGAGAACGGCGTCGGGCGTCCGTCTACCTACGCGGCGACGATCGAGACGCTGAAGGCGCGCGACTACGCGAAGACCGAGAAGCGCAAGCTCATTCCGCTCGAGCGCGGCATACTTGTCTGCGACTGGCTGGTGAAGAAGCTGGGCGACCTCTTCAGCGTGGGCTACACCTCGCGGATGGAGGCCGAGCTCGATAAGGTTGAGGAGCAGGGCGAGCCGATGAACCAGATGCTCTCCGAGTTCTACGCGACGTTCACGAAGGAGCTCGACGGCTGCGCCGAGCCGCCGCCGGATCCCGCGAAATTCGAGCTGCTGTTCGACCTGCTCTCCAACGTCCGCGAATGGAAGCCGTCGAAGAAGGTGGGCCGCCGCATCTATGACGACAAGGCATTCGTTGACAGCGTCAAGGCGCAGGCTGCGGAGGGCAAGCGTCCGCTTTCCGCCAGGCAGCTCGAGTTCCTCGTGCGGATGGTGTCGCTCTATTCTGACCAGATACCGGACGCCGCCGCGAAGCTCCGCGAGGCCGGTCTCGGCGCAGGCGCGTCGGTCGTCAAGCGCGCGGACCCTGAGCTGGTCCGCAGCTGCTTCGACGCGATGGACCGCATTCCTGGTCTGGACGCCAATCCGTTCCTCCGTTCGCTGCGCGAGCAGGTCGATCACGGCAAGGGCCTGTCGATGAAACAGTTCTCGATACTTGCGAAGACAGTCGGCGACAATGCCGGCATGCTGGAGGATTGTGAAGAGTTGCGCGCCAAGTTGGCCGAGTTCGTGCCCGGTGGCTTCGGTCGCGTGGAGTCCGATCCTGCCGTACCGGTGCTGCTGCAGATGCTCAGGAGCGTCACCGAGTGGCGTCCCGCGGCGAAGCGCGGCAAGAAGGTCTACGACGACAAGACGTTCGTCAAGTCGCTTTCCGAGCAGTTCGCCCGCCGCCATTCGCTTTCGCCGCGCCAGACGTCGGCGCTCAGGCGCGTCGTCGTGGCGTACCGCGAGCAGATTCCGAACTATGCGGAGAAGGCTGCGGAGCTGGGCCTGCGGGCGGACGATGACGCCGAGACCGAATAAAGCTGCGGCGGCCGACCCGCTGCTGGAACGCTTTATGCGCTCCATGACGGCCGAGCGCAACGTCTCGGGGCACACCGTCGAAGGCTATGCTACCGACCTCGCGCAACTTGTCTCGTCGGTCTGGGGCGAGGCGGCCGAACCGCCGTACAAGTGGGCGGAACTAACTGAGGACGCTGCGCGCCGCTACCTGTCCGCATTCGTGACCGGCGGAGCGTCCGCCGCCGGCGCGACTGTCCGGCGGAAGCTGGCTGCGGCTCGGACGTTCTGCCGCTTCCTGCAGCGCGAGGGCGTCCTGAGCGACAATCCATTCGCCTTCTTGCGGGGGCCGCGACGGGCGAAGACCTTGCCGAAGGTGCTGTCCGTCGGCGATGCGGCGCGTTTCCTCGCCCAGCCTCTGCGCGACCTGCAGGACGGACTGGTCGCCGAGTATCCGGCGCACCGCGACTCCGCGCTGTTCGAGACGCTGTATTCCACCGGCTGCCGCATCAGCGAGGTCACGGCAATCACTTGGGGAGAGATAGACTTTCGGCGCGGAACGCTTATCGTCACCGGCAAGGGTTCCAAGGACCGCCTCGTCATTCTCGGCAGCGCCGCCGTCGAAGCGCTCCAGCGGTTGCGCCGGACGGCCGCCGCGATAGATCAGTCGCATGCTGCTGACGGTGCCGCCGTCTTCCTCACCGACCGCATGGGACGCTTCTCCGCAAGGTTCGCGGAACGCCGCATGAAGCGCTATCTCGCGGAGGCGGGCCTGCCGGCGGACATCACGCCGCACAAGTTGCGTCACAGTTTCGCGACGCACCTCCTCGACGCCGGCGCCGACCTCCGCTCGGTGCAGGAGATGCTCGGCCACTCTTCGCTCTCCACGACACAGATATACACCCACGTCTCCGTGGAGCGACTGAAGGACGAATACGCCAAGGCCCACCCGCGCGCCAGTGCTGTCCGCCGATGACGCCGGTTTGGTATAATATGCGACAGGAAAGGAAGGATCATTCCAATGGAGAAGGTTCAGGTTGGCATCGTAATGGGTTCAGATTCGGACTGGCCGCTCGTCAAGAAGGCGTGCGAGACGCTTGACTCGTTCGGCGTCGGCTATGAGACGCGCGTCATCTCGGCGCACCGCACTCCCGACGTCGCGCTGGAATACGCGAAGACGGCGGAGGAGCGCGGGCTCAAGGTGATCATCGCCGCGGCCGGAGGAGCCGCGCACCTCGGCGGCGTGCTGGCCGCCGGCACCGTGCTGCCGGTCATCGGCATTCCTATCGCCGGCGGCGCGCTGAACGGGCTGGACGCGCTTTACGCCACTGTGCAGATGCCGAGCGGGGTGCCGGTCGCCACCGTCGCCTGCGGCAACGCCGGCCCGACGAACGCCGCGCTTCTCGCAGTGCAGATACTCGGCACCGCCGACCCCGCCCTCCGCGCCAAGTTCCACGAACACAAGGCCACCCTCAGGGAGAAGGTCGCAGCCGCGAACGAGCGCATCAGGGGCTAGGCGGTCTGCCAGGATGCTCGACGCCCTTCAGAAGGCATACGACGCCTATGTCGACACGTTCCGGGAGCCGGACGGACGCCTGCCGACGATGATGCAGCTGAAGCGTACCCACACCGCATTTGTGGTGAGGAACGCCGAGGCGATCGCATCGGACGAGGGGTTTTCGGAAGATGAACGCGAGGCCGCGCTTGCCGCTGCGCTTCTGCACGACACCGGCCGCTACGAGCAGCTGCGGCGCTACAACACGTTCCGCGACGCAGACTCGGTGGACCATGCCGTCTTCAGCCATGACATCGTGCGTGACCGCGGCTGGCTGGACGGCGCCGCGCCAGGATTCGCCACAGCCGTCCTGAACGCCGTCCTCTACCACAACCGGCGCGACTTGCCGGATGGAATGGATCGCCTTACCGAAGTCGCCGCGCATACCGTCCGCGACGCCGACAAGCTCGACATCTTCCGCGTGCTGGAGGACCAGGTGGAGCATACCGACTGGCGCAGCGACTCGCGGGCGTTCTGGAACCTGTCCGTCTCGGCGCCGCCAAGCCCGGCAGTGGTGGACTGCATAGAGCACGGTCTTCCGGTGGCCTACCAGAGCATTCGCTCGCTTTCGGATTTCGTGCTGATCCAGGTAGGCTGGATGGTCTGCGGACTGCACTTCGCGACGGCGCGGCGGCTTTGCCGCGAGCGTGGCCATCTTGAATACCGCCGCCTTTTCTTGCATCGTCTTACCGACTCGCCCTCTGTGGACCGGCTCTGCGACATCGCGGCGAATGCGCTTGCCGGCGTGCAGGCAACGCGGTCTTCGTGAGCGCTGGGCTAGTTTTGCTTCACAAGCGAGCGGTATAGCGCGAGCGTCTTGTCGCAGGTTGCGGCTACGGAAAAGCGCTCTGTTACCGAACGGATCGCCGCCTCCTGCATCTTGGTGCGCGCGGCGTTATCCATGTCGAAGACCGCGTCCAGCCGCGCCGCGAGCGCATCGGCGTCGCCGGGCGACACAAGAAATCCTGTCACTCCGTCCTCGATGGTCTCGCATGCGCCGCCGTGCGCCGTGCCTACGACGATCTTGCCCATCGCCTGCGCTTCGGGTATGACGCGTCCGAACGCCTCGGGTTGGCCGCTTGAAGCGTTGACGGCGACGTCTCCGGACGCGAACACGAGCGGCATGTTGTCGCTCTTGTCGAGAAAGACGACGCGCTTTGACTGAGGCAGCGCAGCGGCAAGAGCCTTCAATTCGGCGGAGTATTCGGTCCGCCCCTGGTCGGAGCCGACGAAGAGTATTCCAAAGCGTTCGTGCTTCATGCGTGCCGCAGCCGCGAGGAGAATGTGCTGGCCTTTCCAGCGCGTAAGCCGTCCCGCCATCACCACGAGAGGCGCGTCCGCGTCAAAACCGAGCGACTTGCGAAAGTCAGCCGCCGCTTCGGTCGTCACTGCGCCGGGGAAGAACCGCGAGACGTCCGCGCCGTCGTGAATGGTGACGAGCTGGCCTTCCGGCGGACTATATGTGGCCTCGACGTGGCGCCGCACGAAGTCGGAGACGCACACAGTTTTCGCTCCGGCGAGCATCACGCGGTTGTAAGGCAGCTTGAACAGCGCGGGCTTCGTGCCGTAGACGCCGTGGTACGTGGCCAGCCAAGGGAAGCGCGCGCGCCGTGCGGCAAGACGGACGCTCCATGCCGGCGCACGTGAGCGCACGTGGACGAGGTCGTATCCCTCCGCCGCGACGAGCCGGGCGATTGCGCGGGCATTGGCGACGATCTTCAGCGGGTTCTTTGTCGCCAGCGGCAGCGTGTGATGGCGGACGCCGGCCGCCTCGAGCTTCGCCACGAGGTTTCCGCCAGCCGATGCTACGCCGTTCGCCACGCCGCGCGCCTGCAGCTCCAGCGCGAGTTCTACGGCGTCCCATTCTACGCCTCCTTGCTCCAGGGCCGGAAGAATTTGCAGAACCTTCATTGCGCCTTAGCCTCCCGTGCGGCCAACGTCTCCAGGTCTTCCGGACGCGGCCAGTTGCTGAAGAAGTTGTAGTTCAGCACCCAGCAGGAAGGATGGTGGCGCACTATTTGGGCCAGGTCGTTGGCGCATCGCTGCGTCGTCGCCCAGACGTCGTGCGCCTCGGACGCCGCGATTATGTCCGTCACTTCACAGCGGAAGCGTCCGTCTTTCAGCGGACGAGACCATGCCACGGCTATCGGCACCTTTCCCTTCGCCGCGAAGAACGCCGGTGCCGCCGACACCGACATCGGATAACCGAAGAAGCGCACCCAGACCCCGCCGTGCTTCGGCGAGACGCTCTGGTCGACGAGCAGCCCCAGCGACTTGCCGTCCTTCAGCCCCTGCATGAGCGGCTTGAACGCGCCGTCTGCATGGACTATCTCCTGTCCGATGGACCGCCGCGCCCGCATCAGCAGCGCCGTCATGCCGTCCGTGCCGATGTCCTTGGCGACGGACATCATCGGATGTCCCTCGAGGAACGCCAGTTGAGAGAGAATCTCCCAGCAGCCGATGTGTCCCGACACCGTCACCGCCGGACGGTTCTCGGCGAGGAACCGCTTCCCCTCGTCGCACATTATGCCCGTAGCGGCTGCGCGCTCCTTCGCCCGGCGGCAAGTCCAGAATGCATAGCCGACAGTGCGCGCCATGTTGCGGTAGGAACGGCGGATGATCAGCTCTTCGGTCCGCGTCGGGTTGTAGCTGACCTTGTCGGGATCGAACGCGAACAGGCCTTCGAGCGGCGGACGCGCTCCGCGGACGATCCGCAGGTTCGCGAGGGCACGGCGCCTGCCGCGCCGGTCGAAGAGATACATCACGCGGGAAATGCAGTCACACAGGCGGAACATGCATGCGCGCGGCAGCCAGGGCAGGACGCACAGTCCCAGCCCTATGCCCAGCCACTCGACCGGCACAAGCAGCTTGTTTTTCAGCTTTCGGGTCTTGCGCGACATGTTCGGCGGAATTATACCAAATTTTCGCCTCGCAATGCGTCACTCTCGCCATGCGCGGGCAGGGTCGGCGGATAATATGGTATAATAGGCGCGTGAAACTGACGCGCATTACAGAATGGCTTGACAGGGAGCTGAACCTCTCTGCCTTTGACGACGTGTCCAACAACGGGCTGCAGCTTTCGCGCGAAGGCGTCGAGGTGCATAAGGCGGCGGTGGCCGTCGATGCTAGCGTTCGCGCTGTGGAGGCGGCGGCAAACGCCGGCGCCGGGCTGCTGATCGTCCATCACGGCATATCGTGGGGCGGCGGGATTCGGCGGATCGACGGAGGCATCTACCGCGTCGTCAGGGCTGCCATTTCTGCCGACGTTGCGATATACGCCTGCCATCTGCCGCTGGACGCGCACCCGAGGCTGGGCAACAACGCGCAGCTTGCCAAGGCGCTGGGGCTGCGGAGGCTACGTCCGGCGTTCGTCTACCACGGCAACGTGATCGGGTTCGTCGGCGTCAACGCCCGCGCGAAGACAGCGGAGATCGGTGGCTGCAAGTTCAACGTTCCGTGCGGGCTTGTCGGCGTATGCTCTGGCGGAGCCGGCGATTTCGCGGAGGCGGCGAAGCGCCTCGGCTGCGTGCTTTACGTGACTGGAGAGGCAAGCTGGGGTGACATGATCGCCGCCGAGAACTGCGGAATGCGCATGGTCTGCGCCGGTCATTACGCGACGGAGACGTTCGGCGTGCGCGCCGTCGCGACGGAGATGCGCCGCGCTTTGAAGCTGCCTGTGGACGACCTTACGGAGGAACTGTCATGAAAACGAACGAAGAGATTCGCCGCGATACGGCAAAGGTCCTTTCCGGCGGCTGGTCGAATCGCGTACTCGCTTCCGGTGCCGTGCTCTACGGCATCGGATCGCTGGTGGGCTGCTTGCTCCTGGCTGCGTATAAGGACATGGGCCTTCAGACATGGGCGGACTTCCTGGGCGCGAAGCTGCAGCATGCGAAGCAGGGGCTTGGCTACGCAGTGCCGTCCGACGCCATGTTCTGGCACATGACAGGGGCGAGCCTGTTCCATCAGTTCATAATGTACGTCTTTGGGGCGATCTTCGCCTTCGGCATGGCGCGGCTGTTGCTGAAGGCGGCGAAGAACGACGCTCAGGGCTGGTTCTCCGCGTCGTTCGGGGGCTTTGCGCGTCCGCTGGAGGTGACGTGGCTTTTGGTGCTGATGAACTTGCGTGTGTTCCTCTGGTCGCTGCTGCTGATATTTCCCGGCGTTGTGGCGGTATACCGCTACAGGCAGGCGTGGTATCTTAAGAGCGAGCATGCTGACTGGGGTGCGTGCAAGTGCCTTGCGGAGAGCGGGCGGATGATGCGCGGGTACAAGTGGCAAGCGTTCTGTCTTGACGCGTTCTATGGCGCGCAGCTTATGTTGATCTGGCTGGCGATTGCGGTGACAGCCTCGGTCGCAGTCGGCGGAGACAAGTTTTGCCTGCCGCGTATCGTGTCAGTCGGAGCGTTTGCCCTTGCCGCAGCGTTTATCTGGGTTGCCATAGTCATTATCATTCGCTTCTTCGCCGCCCGCGCCGTATTCTATGGAGCGCTGCAGTCTGCCGAAGCGGGCGCCGGGGAGCGGCGTGACGGCGTGGACGGATGCGTGGGAATTTGATAAAATATACAAACATTTGTACAACGAGGAGACGCGAGGGTAAATGAAGACCAGTTGCAAGAATCTGGGAAAGTGCCAGGTCAAGCTTACGGTTGAACTTGACGCCGATGAGGCGAAGGCTGCGGTCAGGGAGGTCGAGAAGGTCTTTCTGAGGGAGGCTCAGCTGCCTGGGTTCCGTAAGGGCAAGGTGCCGATAGAACTGATCCGCAAGGAGTTCGCATCGGGGCTGAAGCAGGAGACCGAACGCACGATGATCCGCCGGCACTACGCCGATGCGGTCAAGGCCGAGGGCCTTGACGAGGTGACTCTTGCCGACGTGCAGGACATGACCTGCGGGGCGACGGGCGGCGGCTTTACGGCCATCGTAGAGGTCCGTCCGGAGTTCAAGCTCCCGACCTACAAGGGCCTGAAGGTCGAGTCCCGCGACGTTGCTGTGAAGGACGAGGCGGTCAAGGACCAGCTCGAGAGGCTTCGCGCGGCGTATGCGCGGTACGAGGACGCCAAGGAGGGCGAGGCCGTCGCGGACGGGGACTTCGTGCAGATCGACTATTCCGGCACCGTCGGCGGGAAGCCGATCTTGGAGATTAATCCGGAGGCAAAGTTCGTAGCATCCGGCGAGGGTTTCTGGACGCAGGTCGAGGAGGGCCGGTTCCTGCCGGAGATACTTGACGCGCTGAAGGGCATGAAGGCCGGCGAGACCAAGAAGGGCATCAAGGCGAAGTTCGACAAGGAGTCTGCGCCGGACGGCCTGAAGGGCGCGAAGGCGGAGTACGACGTGACGCTCAAGGCGTTCCGCCGCCGCATACTGCCCGACGACGCCGAGTTCGCCGAGAAGGCGAAGGCGGAGTCCGTGGAGAAGCTGGCGGCGACGATCCGCGAAACGATGGAGAAGAACGCCGTCGAGCAGGAGTCGATGCGTCGCGAGAACGAGGCTGTCGAGCTGCTGATGAAGAAGGTGGACTTCGACGTGCCCGGCTCGCAGGTGCGGCATGCGATGGACGGCTACCTGCAGCAGCTTGCGCAGCGGGCGCAGTACTCCGGCCTTGACGCCGGCTACTTCGAGCAGAACCGCGACAAGATACTGAAGGACGCGGAGGAGACGGCCACGCGGCAGGTCCGCCTCTGGTACGTGATCGACGCGATCGCAAAGGCCGAGAAGATCGAGGCTTCGGACGAGGAGCGCGGCAAGAAGGTCATCGAGTTCGTCCTAGCCAACGCGAAGAAGTGACGGGCGGCCTGCATGTGGCGTAAGGAGGAGAAACAGCCATGAAGTCTTACATGATACCATATGTCGTCGAGCAGACCGGCAGGGGCGAGCGCACTTACGACATCTACTCGCGCCTGCTGCTCGACCGCATCGTGTTCATCTCCGGCGAGGTGAGCGACGAGATGGCCAACGCCGTCTGCGCCCAGCTGCTGTTCCTCCAGGCGCAGGACTCGAAGAAGGAGATTTCGGTATACGTGAACTCGCCCGGCGGAAGCGTTACGGCTGGGCTGGCGATCTATGACACGATGCAGTTCGTGAAGTGTCCGGTGGCGACGTACTGCATAGGCCAGGCCGCGTCGATGGGTGCGGTGCTGCTCGCGGCCGGCGCCAAGGGCCGCCGCTTCGCGCTTCCGAACGCGCGCATCATGATCCACCAGCCGTGGGGCGGGGCGGAAGGCAAGGCGTCCGACATCGAGATCACGGCGAAGGAGATACTGCGGCTGAAGGAGGTCCTGAACGAGATTCTCGCGAAGCACTCCGGCAAGGCGATCGGCGACGTCGTGCGCGACACCGACCGCGACCATTTCATGAGCGCGGAGGAGGCGAAGGCATGGGGTCTGGTCGACGAAGTTCTCGCATGAAGGAGCTGACCTGCTCGTTCTGCGGACGGAGCTCGCGCGAAGTCGCGGTCATTCCTGGCGCTGACGGGAACATCTGCGTAGACTGCGTCCGCCACGCCGACGAGATGGTGCGGCGCCACGAGCGGCAGGCGTCCGACTTGCCGCCGCTGCCGCCTACGCCGGCTCCAAGGGAGATCAAGGCGTTCCTCGACCAGTTCGTGATCGGCCACGACGAGGTTAAGAAGATACTCTCCGTGGCCGTGCACAACCACTATCGCCGCCTTGAGGCTGCGCAGCGCGGCAAGGACGACGGCGAGTTCGCCGACGTGGAGATCGAGAAGTCCAACATACTGCTGATCGGCCCTACCGGCACCGGCAAGACCCTGCTTGCGAAGACGCTCGCGCGGATCATCGGCGTGCCGTTCGCGATCGGCGACGCGACGGTGCTCACGCAGGCCGGGTACGTCGGCGAGGACGTGGAGAATCTCGTTCGCTACCTGCTGCAGAACGCCGACGGGAACGTCGAGCTGGCGAAGCGCGGCATAATTTATGTGGACGAGATCGACAAGATCGCCTCGAAGACGGACAACGTGTCCATCACCCGCGACGTGAGCGGCGAGGGCGTGCAGCAGGCGCTCCTTAAGATGTTGGAGGGGACGGTGTGCCGCGTCCCTCCGAAGGGCGGGCGCAAGCACCCCGACCAGGAATACATCGAGGTCGACACGTCGAACATTCTCTTCATCTGCGGCGGCGCATTCGTCGGCCTCGACAAGATCGTGGCGTCGCGCCGCGGCAAGAGCGTCATCGGCTTCGGAGACTCCGAGGCCGATTCGTCGTCTTCATCGCCGGCCGGCGGCGCGATGAACCCGCAGGACGTCCGCCCCGAGGACCTCGTGAAGTTCGGCCTCATTCCAGAGTTCACTGGACGGCTGCCGGTCGTGACAACGATGCGCGAGCTGAGCGAGGACGAGCTGGTGTGCGTGCTGACCGAGCCGAAGAACGCCCTCGTGCGCCAGTACCAGAAGCTGCTGGCAATGGACGGCGTGAGCCTGGAGTTCGAGCCGGCTGCGCTGCGGGCGCTCGCCAAGGCGGCGCTTGCGCGGAAGACCGGAGCGCGCGGCCTGCGCGCCGAGATGGAGATGCTCATGACGGACGTGATGTACGAGGCCCCGGGAAACGACAAGATGAAGAAGGTCGTAGTCACCCCGAAGATGATCCGCGAGAGGCTCGGGACATGCTGATAACGCTCCTAAAGGCCAAGCTCCACCGGATCCGCGTGACCGAGGCGAACCTCGACTACGAAGGTTCGCTCACGCTCGACCCGGACGACATGGAGGCCGTAGGCATCGTTCCGTACGAGAAGATTCTCGTCGCGGACGTCGAGAATGGCGTCCGGTTCGAGACGTACGCGATAGCCGGGCGGCGCGGTTCGCGCGTCTGCTGCCTCAACGGCGCGGCGGCGCGCCTCGGCAAGGTCGGAGACAGGCTTATCGTCATGGCGTTCGCGCAGGCGGCGCCGGAAGAGGCCGCAGGCTGGCAGCCGAAGGTAAGGCGGTTCGAAAGGAATGTGGCAAACCCTGCGTAGGGTGCCTGCAAGCAACAGAAACGACGAAAAGAAAGGAACACGAAATGTCAGTCAGCAGACGCGATTTCATCAGGACTGCAGCAGGGGCGGCGGCGCTCGGCGCCGTGCCGTCGGTCGCAAGGGCGGCGGCTTCGCCGGAGCCAAAGTTCATATGGTCGTACCTCGCCCACTTTGGCGTAAACTCGTGGAAGGACGTCCCGCTTGAGACGCAGGATCCGAACATGGAGGAGAAGTGGCTCACGCGCTGCTGCGCCGACCACGTGCGCTTTGACGAGCCGTCTTGGCGGAAGATTTCCGACGCGCTCGTCAAGGCCGGCTGCAACCAGATCATCATAGACCTTGCCGAGATAGTCGTCTATCCCAGCCACCCGGAGCTTGCCGTCAAGGGCAGCTGGAGCGTCGAGAGGCTTCGCGCGGAAATCGCGCGCCTGCGCGGCATGGGCTTCGAGGTGATTCCCAAGCTGAATTTCTCGGCCTGCCACGACACTTGGCTCAAGGACTATCACCGCATGGTGTCGTCGAAGAAGTACTATCAGGTTTGCGAGGACCTCATCAAGGACGTTGCGGAAATCTTCGACCATCCGCGCTTCTTCCACCTCGGGTACGACGAGGAGACTGCGGCCCATCAGGCCAAGCACCTCTTCGCGGTCTGCCGTCAGGGCGACCTGTGGTGGCACGACTTCCTCTGGTTCGTTGGCGTGACGGAGAAGACGGGGTGCCGTCCGTGGATCTGGAGCGACTACTGCTGGAACCACAAGGACGAGTTCATGAAGCGCATGCCGAAGAGCGTGCTGCAGTCCAACTGGTACTACGGCGCGGAGTTTGACGTGTCCAAGCTGAGCGAGAGCCGCCGTCCCCACGTGCAGACGTACGAGGACCTCGACAAGGCCGGCTTCGAGCAGGTTCCCACGGGCTCCAACTGGTCCTGCGACACGAACTTCGCCGATACGATCAAGTTCTGCGACACGCATTGCCATGCAGACCTGATCAAGGGCTACATGATGGCTCCCTGGACGCGCACGTTCGCGATCCACGAGGAGAAGGCGATGCAGGCCATCGCTCAGATGGCTGCCGCGATCAAGGCCCGTTCCTGATCCCCGTCCGCCGTGGCGAGCACGGGTGAGATGTCCGGCGGCGGTGCGCTCGAAGGCGCGCGCACCGTCGCCGACCTCGTGCGCCGAGCCGGCGGACGCGCGTATCTCGTAGGCGGCTGCGTCCGCGACAGGTTGTGCGGACGCAACCCTACGGACTTCGACGTCGAGTGCTTCGGCATCGCCCCGGATGAACTCACGAGTGCCCTGGGCGAGCGCTTCGAGCTTGACCTCGTCGGCGTTTCCTTCGGCGTCATCAAGCTGCATGGCATCGACGTGGACGTGGCGATGCCACGCCGCGAGACGAAGCTCGGCCTAGGTCACCGCGCCTTCGAGATGACCTGCGACCCGACGCTTACCGTGCGCGATGCGTCGGCCCGCCGCGACTTTACCGTCAACGCGATCTATGAGGACCCGCTCACGGGCGAGATTGTCGATCCGTGGGACGGACGCGCCGACCTGGAGAAGGGCGTGCTGCGGCACGTGAGCGACCACTTCCGCGAGGATCCGCTGCGCGTCCTGCGCGGCATGCAGTTCGCCGCACGCTTCGATCTTGAGCCTGCGCCCGAGACCATTGACGTTTGCCGGACGATGACGCCCGAGGGGCTCCCTCCGGAGCGTCTTTTCGGCGAGTGGGAGAAGCTGCTGACGAAGGGCAAGCGCATTTCGCGCGGTCTCGGTTTCCTGCGCGAGACCGGTTGGGTGCGGTATTATCCGGAGCTGGAGCGGCTCATCGGCTGTCCGCAGGATCCTGAGTGGCACCCCGAGGGCGACGTATGGAACCACACGCTCTGTTGCCTTGACGCGTTCGCCGAGCAGCGCGACGGAGGAAAGCCGTTCGACGCTGTGCCGCCGCTTTCCGCCAGCGAGGCGATCATCGTCGGACTTGGCGTCCTCTGCCACGACTTCGGCAAGCCGGTCTGCACGTCGTACGATCCGGTGAAGGGGCGGATACGATCGCTGGGTCATGACGATGCCGGCGTGGAACCGACGATTTCTTTTCTGAGGCGGCTGACGAACGAGGAACGGATCCTCAGGGAAGTGCCACCGCTCGTGAAGCAGCACATGAGGCCGTTTGACATGTGGCGCAGCAAGAGCGGTGACGCGGCGATACGCCGCCTTGCCGCACGCGTCGTGCGCATCGACCGCCTCCTGCGCGTGGCGGCGGCCGATGACGCGGGGCGTCCGCCGTTTCCTTCCGAGCCGGAGCCGATCGAATGGCTGGCCGCCCAGGCCGAGCGGCTGCGCGTCGCCGACTCCGCCCCGAAGCCTGTCGTGCTCGGACGACATCTCATGGCGCTCGGCTTCAAGCCGGGGCCAGCTTTCGGAAGAATGCTGAAAGCCGCCTACGAGGCGCAACTCGACGGGCGTTTCTTCACCGTGGAGGACGGCATCGCCTTCGTGCGCCGCCTTTACGGCAGCAACCTGTAGCCCGCGTTCGGGTTGTTGACGATCATGTCGCGGGCCCGGCCGAGCTTGCGGCGCAGCGTGCTTATGTGGTTGCGGATCTTCGACGGGTCGCCGGCGAAGCCCTCTCCGTGAATCGCGGAGAAGAGTGCGTCGTTTCCTACGTATTCGCCGCGCCGGCTGTTGAGGGCCGAGAAGAGCGCTGCCTCGGTGCGCGTAAGGCCTTCGCTGCGGTTGCCGTCTGTGACGCGCAGAAGCGCCGTGTCCACGATGACTGCCCCCAGCTGCACGCGACTCGAGCCGGCGGTGGCGGACGACATTGCTTCGGCGCGGCGCAGCGCCGCGCGTATGCGGGCCAGCAGCACGTCGGGGTTGCAGCTCTTCTCGATGTAGTCGTCGGCGCCGGCGCCGAACGCCCGCACCTTTGTCGTGTCGGACGGCACGGCGGTAAGGAAAAGTATCGGCGCTAACGGATCGATCTTGCGCATCTCCTCGCAAGTCTGCACTCCGCCCTTGCCGGGCATCATCACGTCCAGAAGCACGACGTCGGGACGGCGCTCGGAGAATAGCCGCACGGCCTCGTCGCCGCTGCGGGCCGCGCGGACGGCGAAGCCCTCGGACTCCAGCATGGCCCGCATGGAGGCGCGGATGGAGCGTTCGTCGTCGACAAGGAGGATTTCGGACATGGCGATGCTACGCGTCCTTTCTCTTCTGACCGAAGTCCGGCTGACGGCGTCCCTTGAACGACTTGCGGCGCCGCCTGTCCCTCGCGTGCGGTCCGCCCCCGCCGTGACGTATCCACGGCGCCTGAGGCAGTCCCTCGCCCTGCTTGCCGGTCGAGCGTTCGGCGCCCTCGGAGTGGTAGGGCTGGTCGCGGTCGACGGGAATCGACTTCCTGATCAACCGCTCAACGGCCTTCAGCTGACCGCGCTCCTCCGCCGTCACGAAGCTGATCGCCGCGCCGGACTCGCCGGCGCGCGCTGTGCGCCCGATGCGGTGAATGTAGCTCTCGGTCTCAAGCGGCAGCTCCATGTTGATGACGCACGAGACGTCCGGCACGTCGATGCCGCGGCTTGCAATGTCGGTCGCGACCAGCACGCGCACCTGGCCGCGGCGGAAGCCGTCCAGCGCGCGGGTACGCTGGTTCTGCGTCTTGTCGGAGTGTATCGCCGCGCACTGTATCTCCGCCCTGGCAAGCTTTCGGCACACGCGGTCGGCGCCGTGGCGCATCTTGGAGAACACGATGACCCTGGTCCACTCCGGATGCGTCTTCAGCAGGTGCACGAGAAGCGCGTCCTTGTCGGCCTTCGCGACGAGCATCACGCGCTGGTTTATCTTCTCTACGGCGGGCGCTTCGGGCGAGATCTCGATCTTGACGGGATCGCGGACGAGTTCTCCGGCGAGCTTTGCGATTTCAAGCGACATTGTCGCGGAGAAGAAGAGCGACTGCCTGGCGGACGGGAGCTTGGACATGATGCGCCGTATGTCCGGCAGGAAACCCATGTCGAGCATGCGGTCGGCCTCGTCCAGCACGAAGCATTCGACCTGGTCGAGGTAGACGATGCCCTGCGTCATCAGGTCTATGAGCCGGCCAGGGCACGCGACGAACGTCTCCGCCCCGCGCTTTATGTCCTTCACCTGGCCGAACTGGCTGACGCCGCCGATGAGGCAGGCGAAGGGGAGATCGGCGTACTTCGCGTAGAGGCGAATGTTCTCCGCCGTCTGCGCGGCTAGTTCCCGCGTCGGCGACAGCACGAGCGCGCGGGGGTGGCCGATGTGACGCGGACGGCGGACCTTGATGAGACGGTTCAGGATAGGCAGCATGAACGCCGCAGTCTTGCCGGTACCGGTCTGCGCGATGCCGATGAGGTCGCGTCCTTCCAAGAGGCGCGGCATCGCCTGGGCCTGTATTGGAGTAGGCGCAGAATAACCCGCGTCCATGATGGCGTGTTGAAGCTTCTGGTCAAGCTTCCCGAATACCGTGCCTTCGAACATAAGCAAAAGTGTAGCAGTTAGCCCTTGTGTTAGTCAACGGCAACTTTCCGCCGAATCTGGCCGTTGTATCCGACCACCGAAGCAGTCTTGGGCGCATCTCCGCACTCCTCGTTCCTTTCTAGCTCCACCGTCTTTTTCCACATATCTGCTCCGCCTTTTCTTCCGCATATGCCACCCTCATCGCTTTTTAACTTGCCGCTTTTTAATATGAGAATCATATGCGGAAAATTCTAGTGTGTCCCTTTCCCGCTTCTTGCGCGGGGCTTTCGCGGTTTTCAAAAGCCTCGGGTGCCTTCCTCCCGGCGCGTCTAGTAACACCGTCTCAGGCGAAAGCATGCGGTCCAGCTCGCCGAAGAGGCT
>JAFRDO010000024.1 GCA_017403825.1 Kiritimatiellia bacterium | reverse complement strand
TCCTCCTTTGCAAGTGCGCGAAAGCGAGAACGCAACTGGTTATATTCAACACGCCCCGGCGAAACAACAAGTTTCTTCCCGAAGATGGAGAACTCCTCGGCCGCGTTTTCGCTTCCCATATCTTACCCCCTTGCTGACTTAGAACCACTCCTTGCCGCCAACAACATATACTCGCTGGAATTCCTCATCAGACTTCGTGAGATATATAATGCCCTCGATGAGTCCGATGATTGATGCTGCCGGAAGCATGATGCAAAGTCCGACAATGCCGATTCCAAGTCGGATCAGCCCAGACGTGCTATGTCCAAGATAGAACTGGTGTGCGCCGATTCCTCCAAGGAAAATTCCGAGGAGCGCCGCTGTCACTCGACTTTTGTCTCCCGTCGATGCGGGTGGCGACGTGGTGATGTTTCCTAAAGCAACTCCACACTTCAGGCAAACTATCTGCCCCGGCTTAGTTTCAGCCCCGCAGTTGGAGCAAAACTTCGTTCCGTTCGACGGCACGCATCCACATCCCGTACACGCAATCGCAGTTACATCAACTTCTTTGCCACAGTTCTTGCAGTGCATAAACTAAGATTCTTTCTCTTCAATGAGCTTTAACTTTCGGAACTGGCTTTATGCTTTTCAGCGCGTCACGCATGTCTGAAAGATACTTGAGATTTTCTTTGCGCCAAGCCTCTGTCGAGGAATCACCTTTTCGAACAAACTCCTTATCCCACTTCCACCACAAAGACCTGAATCTGCCAACACCTTCTTGATATTTTGCCACCGCATCCTTCTGGGCTTTGTCTTCCATATCACCATCTGCATCACAAAAGACAGCTACAGTATCCTTCTCAAAGTCTTGCGCACATTTCCGCGTATATGAATAGCCAATGTTGCGAAGAAAATATGTGCCATCTGTCAATTCGTTCATATGGTAACGCGGTCGCCATTTGCCATTCACAAATCTGCGCTCAATTGGCCCTCCGGCAATCATGTCTTTCTCGACTTCTGAATTGCCCTTGCGCCTATATTCATAAAGCTTTATCCTAAGCGTCGCAGTTGAAAGGCCGCAATCGTGATCGCGGCCTTTGTTTTCAGTGAGATGATGTGTCTGCGGCTTTCACCATACGGGTGAAAAGTGAAGTCGTTCGTGCTATACTTTCAACGACCAAGAAGAAAGGAAGAACGAACGACATGAAGAAGTATATCACAAAACAGGCCGCGTGTGGGCGGACAATCTCGACTCTCGGCGGCGACTACGCCCTGAAGTGGGACGACGAGACGCAGATGAGCGTGAACGCGCACGCCGCGCTGCTGAGCCAGTTCGCGAAGGCCGGCGGCTTCTTCGACCGCCTTGTCGAGACGTGCCCGATGAGGCTGAAGAGCAACAACGCGCCCGACGTGCGGGACCTGGTCGCGACCGTGATGGTGTCGATGATCAACGGGGCGACGCGGTTCAGGCACATCGACCGTCTGCACGGCGACACGGCTACCGCAGGGCTGTTCGGAGTAAAGCGGTTCATGTCGTGCGACTCTGTGAGGCGGGACTTCGCGTCGATTCCTGAAGACAAGGCGCTTCCGTGGGCATGGCGCGAGAACCTGCACCTTCTGCAGGACGTGATCGCGGAGGACTGCGTCCTCGACCTCGATCCGACGGTGAAGCCGCTCTACGGGCACCAGGAGGGGGCTGAGTTCGGGTACAACCCGCAGAAGCCTGGGCGCCCGTCGCACTGCTACCACACGCTGTGCATCGCGAAGCTCAGGCTGACGCTTGCGGTCGTGGTGCACCCGGGGGACGAGACCTCGGGGACGCATTCGCGCTCGATGCTGACGGAGTACCTCGAATTCGTCTCGTCCGTGAAGAAGCCCAGGCTTGTGCGCGGAGACGTGTCGTTCGGGAACGAGTCGGTGATCGGGGACTGCGAAGCGGCGGACGTGCGGTACCTCTTCAAGACGAAGAGGTCGAAGTCCGTGCGCAGGGCGTTCCGGGAGCTGCTTGCCGATCCGGGGGCGTGGCTTGCCTCGTCCGAAGGATGGCAGTGTGCGGAGCGGGAAGTCCGGCTCGATTCATGGGAGAAGGCGCGGAGAATGGTGTTCGCGAGGCGGCCTGCCGAGAAAATGCCGAAGAGGAGGAAGGACCCTCCGCAGAGGAAGTTCACGCAGCTGGAGATCCCCGGCCTCGAACTCGTGGAGGCGCCGGACGAAGACTACGCGGACGGCTACGAGTGGTACGCGCTCGTCACCGACCTCGACATGGACGCTAGGGACGTCCTTCCGCTCTACCGCGAACGCGGCGACTGCGAGAACATCTTCGACGAGATGAAGAACCAGTGGGGATGGAGCGGTTTCACCGCGCATTCGCTGAAACAGACCGCGCTCTTCGCGGGGATGTCCGTGATCGCGGCGAACCTGTGGAACGTGTTCACGCGCCTCGGCGACGACGGCATGCACCACGAGGCCGTCACGTCGCGACCGCTTCTCCAGTCGTGCATAGCGAGGCTGTCGCGCCACGCGCGGCAGGGAATCGTCACCATCTACACCGCCACGAACGAAAAGGCCCGCAGGACATACCGCGCCATCAGCGCGTTCCTCGCCAAGGTCGCATCTGCGTCGCAGTTGAGCCTTGAAGAGCGTCGCCAGCGCATAATCGCCCATGCCTTCCGCGAATACGGCACGATCAGGAGGCTGTTTCCGCCCGACATCGGCGGGCAAATGACCATGCCGCTCGCCTGAACCGGCAATCCAACGGCATCATGGCCATTTCAACCCGCCAACTTTGGCTGACGGGCTAATGCCCCATTGACTTCAACTGCGATTTTTAGGGTAAACCGCACTTTTGCCGAAGTCCTGGCCAACATCGACCGCTACGCCGAGCAGTCGGCCTTCTTCGGCTGGATGTGTCAGATTCTTTCCAATCTTCACGCCAACGACTGCCGGCGCAAGTCCAACGCCAATACAGTCTATCCCGGCGATGTTCCTGATGTGGCGGACTGGAGCGCCCAGGAGGCAATCTTCAGCGGACTGGACCACGAGTCCTTGCGTGACGCAATCGAGCAGTTGCCCGAGGACATTCGCAAGGCGGTAATCCTGCACTACTTTGAGGAAATGCCGGTGCGGGAAGTGGCACGAATCTTGAGCACGCCCACCGGCACCATCGCCTGGCGCCTCCACTGCGCAAGGGAAATCTTGGCCGCCAAATTGAGTGCAGGCGCAAAGAAGGCCGTCAGCAAGCCAGGTGCAAAGGCGCTGCTCATTGCGCTTGCGCTGGTTGCGGTGGCGGCGGTTGGCGCGGTCGGCGTTGTGGCGATCCGCTCCGCGGCAGAGCCAGAGGCAGAGGAAGCCGAGGTTGTTTTTAACGCAAAGAGCACAGAGAACACAGAGGGTTCTTTGGGAGTGTTTGAGGGTTGGGGTGAAG
>JAFRDO010000023.1 GCA_017403825.1 Kiritimatiellia bacterium | reverse complement strand
CCGAAGGGCGACCGCAAGGAGTGCATGTTCTGGGGTCTTGGCGCGGACGGCACGGTCGGCGCGAACAAGAACTCGATCAAGATCATCGGCAACTACACCGAGAACTTCGCGCAGGGCTACTTCGAGTACGACTCCAAGAAGTCCGGCGGCGTCACGATCTCGCATCTCCGCTTCGGCTCGGAGATGATCCGCTCGCCTTACTTCATCAACTCGGCCGACTTCACGGCGTGCCACTGCTTCCCGTACCTCGAGAAGTACGACATGCTCAAGTCCGCGAAGCCGGGTTCCGTGTTCCTGCTTGCATCGCCCTACAAGGCGTCCGAGATATGGGACAACATGCCCGACGAGGTCGAACAGGCGATCATCGACAAGAAGCTCAAGTTCTACGTGATTGACGCGGCGAAGATCGCCCGCGAGAACGGCATGGGCACCAGGACGAACACGGTCCTCCAGACTGCGTTCTTCAAGCTTTCCGGCATCAAGCTCGCCAAGGCCGACGGCACCGAGCTCGACCCGATCCAGGTACTTAAGGACTACGCCGAGAAGGCGTATTCCAAGAAGGGGCAGGATGTCGTCGAGATGAACTGGAAGTGCATCGAGGCCGCTTCCGCCGCGATCGAGGAGGTCAAGTATCCTTCCGCTCCGGCCGGCAAGGCGAAGATGCCCGCGGCTGTTCCTGCCGAAGCGCCCGAGTTCGTCAAGAAGGTCTCCGCGAAGATGATCGCGCAGAAGGGCGATACGCTCAAGGTTTCCGAGCTTCCCGTCGACGGCACGTGGCCGACTGCGACGACGCAGTGGGAGAAGCGCAACGTCGCGGCATTCATCCCGCAGTGGGATCCCGCGGCCTGCATCCAGTGCGGCAACTGCCTTGCAATCTGCTCGCATGCGGCGATTCGCATGAAGGTCTACAACGATGGCGACCTCGCTGGCGCACCCGCGACGTTCAAGTCCGCCGAGGCGAAGGCGCTCACCAAGGGCTTCGGCTCGAAGGTGACGATCCAGGTCGCCCCCGAGGACTGCATGGGCTGCGAGCTTTGCGTCGTCCAGTGCCCGATGAAGGCGAAGGGCGCGCTCAAGATGGTCGAGCAGATTCCGCTGCGCAAGACCGAGGCCGAGAACTGGAAGTTCTTCCTCGGGCTCCCCGAGGTCGATCCGGCGAAGCTCGACACGCGCAAGCTCCTCGACAGCCAGCTCAAGCGTCCGCTCTTCGAGTTCTCAGGCGCGTGCGCGGGCTGCGGCGAGACGCCCTACGTCAAGCTCCTCACCCAGATCTGCGGCGACCGCCTGCTCATCGCGAACGCGACGGGCTGCTCGTCGATCTACGGCGGCAACCTGCCGACGACCCCGTACTGCCAGCGCGCCGACGGACGCGGTCCTGCGTGGTCGAACTCGCTCTTCGAGGACAACGCGCAGTTCGGCATGGGCATGCGCGTCTCGGCGGACAAGCTCTACGGCTTCGCCATGGAGCTCGTTGAAAAGGTCATCGCGTCCGAGGGCGCGCCGGCCGAGTTCAAGGCGCTCTGCGAGAAGATCAAGGCGGTCAACCAGTACGACGAGAAGGGTCAGGGCGTCGAGGAGATGCGCGCGCTCGTCAAGGAGCTGAAGGCCGCGTGCGAGGCAGGCAAAAAGGCCGGCTGCGCGATCAGCGGGCAGCTCCTCGCGGTCGCCGACAACCTGGTGAGGAAGTCCGTCTGGATCCTCGGCGGCGACGGCTGGGCGTACGACATCGGCTACGGCGGGCTCGACCACGTTCTCGCCTCGGGCAAGAACGTGAAGATCCTCGTCATGGACACCGAGGTTTACTCCAACACGGGCGGTCAGGCCTCCAAGGCGACGCCTACCGGCGCGATCGCGAAGTTCGCGGCGTCCGGCAAGGTGCAGGCCAAGAAGAACCTCGGCCTCATGCAGATGCAGTACAAGGACGTGTACGTCGCGTACGTGTCGATGGGCACGAACCCGGCTGCGACGGTCAAGGCCTTCAACGAGGCCGAGAACTACAACGGCCCGGCGATCATCATCGCGTACGCGCACTGCATCGAGCAGGGACTTCTCACGAAGACGGGTCCTGCGCACCAGAAGGCGGCGGTGGAGTCCGTCCACTTCCCGCTGTGGCGCTACAACCCGGCGGTCGGCAAGATCCAGCTCGACTCGGCGGACAAGTCCGACACGGTCTCGTTCGCCAAGAACGCGGTCTCGAAGGAACTCGGCGAGAACCGCTTCAAGCAGCTCGTGAAGAAGGTCGGCGAGGAGAAGGCGATGGCGATGCTCGAGAAGTCCGAACAGGGCTTCAAGGAGAACTACGCCCTCCTCAAGAAGCTCTCCGAGATGTGAGCGAAGCTCATCCTCCGAAGCGACGTTAGGCGCGAAGGAGGATAAGACTAAAACGCATGGGCGCGGCGGTTTCGCCGCGTCCACGTTTTTGGTATAATATGCGCATCAAATGGAGAACAACATGCCAGTGGTAATGGAACAGATAAGTCAATTAGATGCGTATGAAAAGATGCGTCTGATGGAGTATTTGCTGAAGACGATATCCGTTGCCATTGTGCGGCAGGAAGGTGCGCCCCCCAGGAAAAACAGGAGGCGCATTGGCGCGATGGCCGGGCGATGGCCGGATTATTCATACGAACGTGATCGCGAGATGGACATGGAGATTGCTGCGGATTGTGAGGCATTCAAGGATGGCGCGTTATGAGGGTGATTCTTGACACTCATATCATGATCTGGGCGATTCAAGGGTCGCCAAGACTTTCCCAGCCCGTGAGGGATATCATCAATGACGACAATAATGATGTGTATTTCAGCACGGTGTCGCTGATTGAGATTTCCATCAAGCGAAAGGCGCATCCTGAGGACATGCCGTTTGACGCGCGAGAGGCTCGCAAGTTGTTTGTCGAGAACGGCTACGAAGAGTTGCCGATGGATTCTTCACATGCGGAAACGATGGATGACCTGCCTCTTCTTCATCGAGATCCATTTGATCGTATGCTTCTTGCGCAGGCCAAGGCGGAAGGATTTAAGGTCGTTTCGCACGACAACCGTTTCCCCGCCTACGGCGATTTCGTCATCGCCGTATAGGCCATATCAACACTGTTGTATCTAATGCCCAAAAATGTATGAAGACGAAATAAGCCCAGACAAGAACCTATGCCGGAAATAGTCGAAAAGCTGACACGTCTCGGCAACACTGCTGTCCATCGTGCGCAGGAAGAGAATCGTCGCAAGGGCATATCCAATGTCTATTGCATTAACGGCAAGATAGTCTGGCAGCTTCCAGATGGTTCCATAACCGACAAAGACCCGTTGGGCAGCAATGGGCATTACGAACTGAAATGAAGGAAATTTCGGCAACGCAGTAAGGAGATCTTGCGATGGAAGCAATATCTTTGATAGCTGGATTGTTGTCACTCTGTGGAATATCATCGATGAGAATGTTCGCTCCGACATTCTTGTTTGGAGCGATTTGTCGATTCTTGCCGACGTATAGTTGGTGCCCACCGGAAATTTTGGCGCTTGCGGAGAGTTGCCCTCCTTTCTTGACGGGGGATTTCGGTCTCTGTGTTTTTGGCGTGTTGGGTGTGTTGGAGGTTGTAGCGAATTGGGAAGACTCGGTCAGGGAATTCATCTCTGAGACGAACATTGAAACGTATGCGAAGCCGCTCTTTGCGGTTCTTGTGAGCTATTCACTTTTTACCCCTGAACAAATGCAGGTCCTGTCGGCCGTTGTCAATGGCGTCCCCGACGCTATGTCAATGGCTTGCGATCCTGCGACTACCAATGTCGTCACGTCGGCGGTGGCGTCGGTAGCGGCCGGCGTGGATGCTAACACCGTCTCGAATGTGGTTGTCGCCGCCGCACAGGGCGCATCTGGAACAGAACCTTCGTCAACTGGCTTGTCGTTCAGGGCGATTGCCGCTTCCCTGTTCTGCGGCGGGGGAACTTTTGGACTTTGCAAGGTTCGCGCCTATATTGTTGCCGCGGTACGTGAGCTTGATCCGGATAACACTCTTCATTTGAACACGTTGTTGACGTTGTTTGAAGAAGGATCTTGGCTGGCAATACTTCCGGTAGCGATGGTATTCCCGGTGGTTGCATTGTTGCTCATGGTGTTTTTTGCCGTTTTTGGCTGGTTGTTTTCCATTCCGCTTAAGAGGATTGCAGAGAAAAGGAAGGCGCATTGGGATGCCGTAGGGAAGGATGGCATGTTGAAGGAGGTGCGCACTCGGGCAATTGCGATATTTGCTCTTGGCATATTCTTGAGTGCAATTCCCGTATTTGGATATCTCGCGACTGTAGTTGCGCTGAATTTGCTGGTGTTCGGTGTGATCTCCATGTATGAGAAACCCGCTTATCGCATCTTGGTCAATATCGCAATGCGATTCATAAAGTTGACGCTGTTTCTTGTTGCGGTTGTATTCTCGAGTATTCCGTTTTTGGGCATTCTGCTGTTGTTGCCATATCTGGTGTCTTTTGTGATGCGTACACGTAAGATCAAGAGTTGTTGACCTTTGCGTATAGTTTGTCGTGTAGACGCTGGCATTGCCGGAAAGTTTATGGTATCATTTGACCATAAGGAAAGACGCAATGGAAAAAACTTCTGGATGGACTAAGGGAAATTCACCGGCACTTGCGCTGGCGGTGCTTTGCACGATGACGGTTTGCGGCGCGGCGGCCGTTGATTCGGCGGAATGGATCACCGGTTCTTACGTCGTGCCGGGCGAGGACGACTATGCCGCTCATTTTGCGGACGCGCCCGCGCCTGTGCTGAAACGCGAGTTCACGCTCGCCGCCAAGCCCGTGAAGCGCGCAACGTGGCGCATCGCGGCACCTGGCATGTACGACGCCTCGGTGAACGGGAAGCGCGTAAACGCCGTCGCGCTGCCGATCTGGACGGCGTTCGACAGGCGCGTCCTGGAAGACGAGTACGACGTGACGGCGCTCGTGAAGGGCGGGGCTAATACACTTACGCTCGAACTGGGCAACGGCTGGTGGAATCCGCTTCCGATGAAGATGTGGGGACGGTACAACCTGCGCGAGACGCTTCCGCACGGGACGCCGGCGGCAAAGGCGACGCTGGAAGTGGAGTATGCGGACGGCACGTCGGAGCGCATCGTGACCGACGGCGCATGGCTGGCGGCGGAAGGGCCCGTGCTGCGCAACAACCTCTATCTCGGCGAGAAGCGCGACGCGCGGCGCATGGCGTCGGAATGGAAGGCGGCGCGGATATCGAAGGATCCTCCGAAGGGAGCGGTGCTGCCGCGCGGCGAGACTCCTCCTGTCACAGTGTACGACCGCTGGAAGGCGAAGAGCGTGTCCGCATTGCCGGGCGGACGTTGGCTGGTTGACATGGGCGTCAATTTCGCGGGGACGATCCGTGCGACGCTGAAGGGGACGCATGACGGTGATGTGGTGACGTTCCGTTACGGAGAGCTTAAGTATCCGGATGGCACGGTGAACGTGATGACAGCCGTGTGCGGACAGCAGAAGCGCTCTGCCGCCAATCCGCCTGGCCTTGCCGAGCAGAAGGACACGGTGATCTGTCCGACGGCAGAACGCTTTGTCTATGAGCCCCGCTTCACGTTCCACGGTTTTCGGTATGTGGAGGTCGCGGGACTTCGCGAAGCGCCGTCGCCTGCGGACTTCGAGGCGCTGGCGTGGAGCGCGGACGTGAAGGATTCCGCGTCGTTCGAGTGCTCCGACCCGAAGATCAACCGATTGCGCGATGTATGCCGGCGCACGTTCCGCTCGAACCTTCAGGGCGTACAGTCCGACTGCCCGGCGCGCGAGCGGTTCGGCTACGGCGGCGACCTGGCCGCATCCGCCGAGTCGTTCATCTTGAACTACGACATGGCGGCGTTCTACCGCAAGGTCGTCCGCGACCGTTGCGACATGGAGGCCTTGCACGGCGTTTTCACCAGCACCTCGCCGGTGGTGTTCCCGGAAATCGGGATGCAGGGCGTGAAGGAAGGCAAGGGCCACCTCCGCTTCGGCTGGGCGGTGGACGCGCCTATCGTCGTGGATCTGCTCCTGCGTTACTATGGCGACATGGAGACGGTGCGCGAGGCGTATCCGTTCCTGCGGCGCTTCTTGGTCAACTGCGCTGAGGCATTTGACGTCAATCACGTGCCTCCGTGTATCGGCGACCACGAGGCGCTTGAGAAGGCCGATCCCGTGACGACCGCGCAGTGCCACTACCACCAGTTCCTTAAGCTTACGGCGAAGTTCGCGAGGCTGCTGGGCGAGACGGCGGACGTGGCGCGGTTCGAGGCGACGGCCAAGGAGCTGGAAGCCGTATTTGCGGCAGCGGCGCGCTATGTGCCGGCCAAGGGGTTTGTGGGGAACGGACGGCAGGGCGAGGAGTGCTTCGCCATATACCATAAGATGCTTCCGCCTGACGATCTCGACGCGGCATATGGCATTCTGCGCGAGAATGTGGTCGGCCATGAATATGCGCTTTCCACCGGCATATTCTCTACCCAGTACCTGCTTGAGGTCCTTTTGGCGCGCGGCGACGCGGAGATCGCTGGCAAGGTGCTGGCGCACAAGGGCTTCCCGGGCTGGTTCAATATGCTCGACAATGGCGCTACGACTCTCTGGGAGACGTGGGCTCCTTCTGACAATACCTATTCGCAGAACCACCCGATGTTCGGCTCGTGCGCGGCGTGGCTTATGCGCGGCATTCTCGGCATAAAGGTAGCAGAGGACGCGGTGGGCTGCGACAAGGTGATCATCGAGCCGCATGCCGTCGCCGGCGTCACGTGGGCGAAGGGCCATCTTGACACGCCGAAGGGCCGCATATCCGTCTCGTGGCGCCTTGAGAACGGACAGCTTAAGGTGGAGAAGACGCTTCCGCCGGGCGTTGTCGAGTATGCGCCAGACGCCGCGCCGGTCTATGAGGCCAGGAACGCTGACGTGTCGACGGATGCGGTGAGATGCCGCCGCGCCGGTACGCCGGCGATTGAAGGCGACGCTTTCGCCGAGTGCGATTTCTGGACGCTTGCAAACTTCGACAACCGCCTTGGGATGGAAGTTGGCGGCGTGCGTGATGGCGTGACCGGACTTTGCCTCGACGGCTCCGCGAAGACGTGCGACACGGCGTGGAGCGCGACGTCCGGCAAAGTTCCGCTGAAGGGCGCCGGCCGCCGCTATCGCCTTGGCTTCGCCATCGACACCACCATTGGGATATCTCTCCCCAACAGCGACGGGGAGAGCTGGCGCAGCATGATCTTTTGGCATGATGCGGACGGCAAGGAGATAGCAAAGACGCCGATCGCGTATTCAGTCCAGAAGGGGCAGCGCACTGAAGTCGCCGTGTACGGTGACATTCCGAAGGGAGCGGCGGCGTTCTCGCTCCGCTTGGGCTTCGACTGGCCGAACATCGGGCCTGCCAACCGCATTGTGTTCAGTGGCCTCTCCTTTGAGGAACTGGCCGATTCCCCGTCGTATGCGCATGAGGCGACGTTCACCTCGGAGGTGCGCGATGGCGGCAAAGTCTCATGGCGCGCGGATGTCCCAGACGGTTGTGCGGTTCTGTTCCAGTGGCGTGGCGCATCGTCGCTCGGGGAGCTTGCCAAGAAGCCGTTCGTCGGGCCGGACGGCACCGGCGGAACGTTCTTCAATGCGCCGTTCAATGCTGATGCCCCGGTAATCCAGTATCGTGTGCTGCTTCGCTCCAACGGCAAGGCCACGCCTTCGCTCGTCGAAGTGAAGGTCGGCGTCCGGGCAGACCGTGGCTGGACTTTGAAGGGCGACGTCCGTCCGCCGCGCGTCCGCCGCGTGAGCCCAAGCCCCACGCGCAATCCCGCCGAGACGCTGCGCATAGAGATGAAGGATGCGACATCGACGGTGATGTGGGATTCGCTGAAGGTGTCCGTGGACGGCGCGGACAGGACGGCGGCGTTCACGCGGAAGGACGATGTGATTTCGCTGGCGGCTCCGTCCGGCGGTTGGGCGCAGGGACTTCACACGGCCGAGGTCTGCGCGGTTGATTTCCACGGCAACAAGGCCCAGAGCAAAAAGATGTTCTATGTCGGCGATGCGCCGGCGACACCGAAAGTGACGCTTAGGGACGACGGCATGACGCTTGTCGGCGGCAAGCCGTTCTTCCCGATCGGATTGTATGCAGTCTGCAAGCGTCCGTTCAACGGCAACAGCTACGACACTGCCTTCAAGGGCCTTAAGGAAAGCGGCTTCAACATGGCGCACACGTACGGGAATCCGTATGACACCGACTTCCTCGCCGCCGCCGCGAAATACGGCATCAAGCTTTGGGTGGAGGCACGGTTCCCGGACGGGAGGCTCATCGACATCGGGCGGCACAACCCGAACATCATAGCGTGGTATCTGGGCGACGACACCTCCGACCACATCCTGCCTGAGCTTGAGGCAGATTATGACGAGGCGGTGAAGGCCGTCGATCCGACGCGAATCACGGTGCAGGCCGATCCCATCCTCAGCTCAAGCGGCGGCCTCTCACGCTATGCCGACTACGTGACTGCCACAGACGGGCTTCTGCCGGAAATCTACCCCGTCCGCAACTTGGAGGGTGATCCGAGCGACAAGACGTGCGTTGCCGTGACGATACGCGACATGAAGCAGTTTCACGAGGACGTGCGCCTGCATGGCGACGGCAAGCCGCGCACCTGCTGGGCGATTCTCCAGTATTTCAAGGGTTGGTCGGGCTGGTTGCACTTCCCGACGCGCGAGCAGCTTTTCGCGACGACGTTTGCCGCCGTCATACATGGCGCCCATGGTGTCACATGGTACACCTATGGCGGCTTCGACAAGAACGAGGGCGTGACGTCGACTCCGGAGCGCTGGCAGAACATCTGCGACCTTGCAAAGCGCCTCTCCGCGCTTTCGCCTGTTCTCGTCGAGCGAACGCCTGCGCAGCCGCCTACGCCTGTCGTCCTATCCGGTCCGAAGGCCGATCCGCTCGGCGGGCCGTCCGTCACGTGCCTCCTGAAGCGCCATGCCGGATGGAACTACCTTTTCGCGGTTAACGCGGCGCCGGAGCCCGTCTCGGCGGCGCTTGTCGCTGAGGGTGCGGAGAAGGCAGGGGTGTTTTGCGAGGACCGCACGTGCGTCGTGACATACGGCCGCATCACCGACGACTTCGCGCCGTTCGCAGTCCACATCTACCGCTGGCGTAAGCCCGGCAATTGAGGCGTGGATAGGATTGGGCATATCCGCGGGTTGTGCATTTTAGTTCGATAACTGGCGCTGCGAGGCGGTGCCCGCCCGAACCGCATTTCGCGGGCGCCCCCGACAGAATTTTGACGCTCGCGCTGAGCGCTCGCCTGTGCGCACGGGGGTCAAAATTCCATCGGACCCGCGAAAGTGCTCTCGTGCGACACCGTCTCTCCGCGCCTGGTGTGGCGCACGTGCCGTCCAGACGGCGTTGTTGCGGATTGTGCTGGTCTTGTGTATTTGCGCAGGATATTGTATAATGCTGCTAAACTGTAAAAAGGAGACTGTCATGGAGCGCAAGTCTGTCATGCATTCTGCAATGCATGGTCTTAAAGGTAAGGGTCGTCTGGCATTTTTGGCCATCTGCCTGTGCGGAGCGTCCGTCGTTATGGCCGCGGAAGTCAACCTCCGCACTCTTGCGGTCACTGAAAACGGTGACCTAAAGATCATGCGTGAGAGTGAATCGACGGAATACTGGTCGGCCAATGGCACGTACACGGCGCCTTTCGACGGCGACACGAGCACGGCCATCGACCCTAGAAGTGCTGCTTACGACACATGGGTTGGCTATGAACTGACTGAGCCGCGTGTCGTCACGCGCATCCGCGTTTGCGGCCGGTTGAGAGGAGATGGCGAAGCGCGTCTTTCTCTCTGTCGCATTGAAGGCGCGAACGAGGCCGATTTCTCCGATGCAATTACCTTGCTAGACCTGAAGGATGTCGTGCCGGTCGAGTGGCGTGCGACCAACCCATCTGGCTGGTTCGAGGCGCCTGCCCGTTCTTTCGTGACGCCGAAGACATTCAAGTATCTGCGAATTTTCCAGCCTCATGTTTCCGGTGTTAATTCGTTCTGCGGGAATGTGGCCGAGCTTGAGTTCTACGGCATGGACACAGAGTCCTACGCGGACTACACCCCGACCATCTCGAAGGAGACGAACCTCCGTCTTTATGCCCTCCACGATTCCACGGGGTCGCTTGACATCGTCTCCGACAAGACGGAACCCTGGGGGCCGGGTTATGAATACTACAAGGTGTTCGATGGCAGCATCCGAACGTTCTACGATCCCAAGGACAAAGACAATTCTTTCAACAGCTACGTTGGCTATGCGCTTGTTGCGCCGATGGCCATCACGCGCATCCGCTACTGCGGGCGCGGCGACGGATCGGCAAATTCCAGCCACACGGAGCGTCTGCTCTACTGCAAGATTGAGGGCGCGAACCAGGCGGACTTCTCCGATGCTGTGACGCTTCATCTATGCAAAAACGCCGTTCCGCTCGATTGGCATCTTCATCCGGGTTGGCTTGATGTCGTGCCCGATGCGGCGGCTGGTACCAACGCATTCAAGTATCTGCGCTTTATCGACTATGACGGGCACCATCAGTGCGGCGATGTCTCGGAATTGGAGTTCTACGGCATGAGCGCCGATGCGCTTGCGGCCAACGTCATCGCGAATCCGCAGGCTGCGACGGATCTTGTTGCCACGCACGGCGCCTATCCCGAAGTTCCCACCGAGCTGCGCTGGTCGGTTCAGCCGGGCGTTTCGGCTTCAACGATTCTTCGCGCGCCCGGCGCGAACGGACCGTGGACGGAGATTGCGCAGCTGAACGGCGTCAATGCCTATACGGACACGACGGCGCCGGTTGGTGTGCTGAGCTATTACCGCGTCGTTACGGACTTTACATACGACGGCCAGAGCGTCTCCGCCACGAACGAAACGCCGACCGTGTTCCGCCGCTGGCGGCTTCTGGAGCGCAATCCCGAAAGCAGTATGACGCAGTTTCGTTCAGGTGTGAAGCTCATCTATACGTGCGGAACCGGAGGAAACCTGTGTTGGACGCCATCAACAGGAACTACGTTGACGGCCGTCTCCAACAGCCTTATGATCGCGTTCAACAATGTCCTTTACAAATATTCAAGTGCAATCTCGGAGGCGGGCTTTGCCTACTATGTCGACTTCGCCGACACGAAAAATGCCGCTCCAACTCGCACGTGCATCGGAGTCGATCTCGGCGAACCGGCGCACTTCGCCTATCTGCGCTTCTTTTCCGGCATTGGCGAGAGCACCAAGGCTCGTTTGAACGGCGTGGTGCTTTCGGGCTCGAACAGTGCCGACTGGAAGGAGTCCAGCAACTCCACCGTGCTGACCACGCCGCTCGTCTGGACGGCACAAGCGATCTGGTATGAAGAGGCGAGCCATGATGCGGAAAATACCTACCGCTATCTCTTCTGCCACAACCCGGATAACAACGAATGGAACAACAATGCTTCGGAACTCCAGTTCTACGGATGGTTCGAGTCTGATGTGGCGGCGGCGGCGCAGAACGTGACCGACATTACGGCGACGTGCGGCACGACGCCTTCGGTGACGTTGACGTGGACGCCAGTCCAATACGGCACCTACACCATCGAGCGCAAAGTGGACGGAGCCGAATGGCAGACTATGGCGAGCGGACTTTCCGCCGCGACGGCGTCTTGGACGGATACTAGCGTTACGGTCGGTACCCGCTACGTCTATCGTGTCACGACGGTCAACGGCGCAAACGTAGCATATTCGGCTGACTGCTCGGTTCGTCCGTATATTGCAGGTAACGGCATCGGGTTGCATGGCGTGTGGAGTGCCGGCTACACCTCGACGAATGTAGGCGAGTCGGTCGTGTCCGTTACGACCAACGCGGTGATCGATTTCAAAAACATCGCGGTCGGCGGCGCAACGGAGAACTTCTTCGTGCGCTGGACGGGTAGGCTGATCGTGCCTGTTGCCGGCGACTACTTGTTTGATGCGGAGGCGGACGATACGGTCACGCTCTGGATCGACAGCAAGCCCGTCCTCTACCGTCAGTCTTTGGACGGCACGACGCAGACTGCGCCGGGCGGCGCGTTGACGCTCACGGCTGGCGAGCATGATGTCGTGCTGACATGGTTCCAGGCAGATGGCGAGAACCTCTGCCGCCTCTACTGGAGTGGACCAGTGGAGCGCGCGATCATTCCTGCCTCGCAGCTCGTTCCTGTGCCGTATGCGTTGCCGGAAGGCTGGGCGGGGGCGAGGACGTTCAACGCCACCGCATCCGAGAACAATCCCGGCGATGTGCGGTTCAATGGCGACGGTTCCATCGACCTTGCCTACGGCGGCAACGATCTCTACAATGGCGAAAACGGCTATTGCTTCCTTTGGCAGCCGTTCACGGGCGATTTCAGCTGCGTGGCGCGGGTTGACTATTTGGCGTCCCTTACCGCAGTTTCCACAGCCTACAAGGGTGGAATTATGGTTCGCAGTGCGCTTGACGCCGCAGCTCCGTTCGAGGCCTGCGTCATCAAGATGGAGGGGGGACATCTCAAGATCGGTGGCAAGAGATGCGAGGCAAGAGGGCAGAACCCAAAAGACGGCGGCTCGTACTTGGATGGCGCAAGCGGCTGGTCGGAGCGGGTAAGCGATAATGACACAGGATGCTTGCTTCGTATCCGGCGCACCGGAAATGTAATCAACTACAGCTACAGGAAAGACAACGGCAGCTGGAAGGATGTCTACAGGTTTGAGGTGTCGCCTGACGTGTATGGCGATACGGTGTACGTGGGGCTGACGTCAACCTCCTACATCGGATACGACTATTCGCGGACTCCGACCTACGACTGGCGCTTCTCAGGCGTCAAGATCCGCGCTCCGCAGGGTTTTGCCATCTTCGTCAGATGAGAAGATTCTCACGGCAAGGGCCGATTTCCATTCGTCGGAAATCGGCCCTTGCCGTAAAGTTTTGTGCTATAATTCTTGCCAGAAGCAGCAATAGGGAAAGGTTGCAAATGATGAACGTAAAGGCAATTGGAATGAAGATCGCAACGGTTGCAGCGTATGCCATGGCTGGGCTGGTGGTTTTGCCAGTTTCGCTTCAGGCGGGCGACGTATTCTCGGATGCAAAGTCGTGGCATCGTGGTTTCGTCGATGCGAACGGCGACGGTGTCCTTGATATCGGCTCTGGCAAGATGGAGTTTCCGGAATCTCTGCTGATCGCCGATACTGCCAACGCCGCGCACGTGATTTGCAGTTCCGCCAGCGGTGGAACGACATGGCCGACTCAAATATACAATGGCCACACCAGCGTCGTCCTTCGCACTGAGAACGTGGTCAATCCCTACACGAAGACGCGCCAAAGCGAGACGGTTGCCTATTTCCCCCAGGATGTCGATTTCAGCACGTCGAAATACTACGCGGGGGCAGTCAACTTCACTTCGCCGTTTGCCGTTGATTTGACGAAGGAATGCACGTTCTTCATCCGCTACAAGTGGAGCGGAGAATCGCCGGCGGGCGCCGATATGCAGAACTATTTCCTTTGCGCAGGCGACAGCGCGAACTATGGCTTCCTCGTTTCGGTCATGAGCAATGGCTGTTACAATGCGTATTCGGCAAGTGTCTATGGGAAGACTTGGAATGGCGCGACGGATGTGAGAGTCAAACCTAACGAATGGACTGATTTCGCTGTGACGGTTAAGAACCGTAAGATGACGATCTATTCTTATCAGGAAAGTTCAGACGGCATCGCCATATTAGAAGTGAACGGCAGTTCTGGAGCGCCAACGGGTTCGCCGACCAGTAGAGTCGTGTTGGGCTGTTCGTATGCAGACGGCGGATGTGGCTATGGGTATAATTCGACAGCTCAACGCATACGCGCCTTTCGAGGCAGCATCCAGTCGTTCGCGTCGTGGAGCCGCGCCTTGAGTGCGGACGAGGTGCGTCAGGTCTTCGCGTGGCCGGGAACGGATCTTGTGCGGCTCGGCACGGCGAATGACAGCGCACAGGAGTTTGAGGGCGGCGTAGCGCCGACAACGGTGAACTTCAACGTAGCAGCGAAGGATGCAGGACTCCCGCAGGTGTTGCGCGTGACGACGACTTCTACCTCGGCGGCAGGATTGTTCAATGTCTCTGTCAACGGTGCAGCGGTGGGTTCGCTTTCGGTTTCGCCCGGCACGACAGCTACGCTCTTCGTGAAGAAGAACTTGACCGTCGCAGGTGCGAACACGCTGACGCTTATGCGCACGCCGGCAGACCCGGTGACGATAGACGCGATTGCGCTCGGCGGCAGCCTGCAGATTGGCAATGCTGATGGTTCGTTGGATGAATTCGCGCCTGAGACCTACGGCGGAAAGGTGTTTTCAGACGTGAAGTCGCTCCATCGTGGCGCGATTCCGTGGCATGGTGACAACTATCCGTTGCGGCCTGATGTGGGAATGAATTCATCTCAGCCAGATTTCCCCGAATCGCTGGTTGGGGACAAGACGTCGAACATGCACGCCGCAGCATTCCAATCCCCTTTAGAAGGTGCCGACCGATCCTTTGGCTCCACCGGTGTGAGTGGAACGCATTCGGGAATACTTGTCAGGACCGAAAATGTCGTATATCCTTACGCAAGAAGAACAGAGAGCGCGAAGGCCCTATATTTCCCTCAGGATTCGGAGGCGCAGTCGAACGGGAACTATACGTACTGGACGGCAGGTCTTCACCTCAACACGAACAACGTACCGTTCATCCCGAAGTTCGATCAGGTGAATGATTCCTGCACGTTTTTTCTGCGCTTCCGCTGGGACGGCACCATGCCGATTCCCGGACAGCCCGCGTATTTCATGGGTGTTGGCGATACGCTTGGGTTGACCTACGGCGCCTACATCGGTATTACAGAGGCGGGACATTATTATTTCTATTCTTACCGTCCCAACCTCAACAAAACATGGAACGGCACGGGAGATATCGTTGTTGTGCCAAATAAGTGGACGGACTTTGCAATTACGCTCTCGAACCGCAAGGTGACAATCTATTCGTATCAGGAAGGTTCGTCGTCCATTGCCGTCATGAGCGCAACAGCGGCCGGTGCTTCGCCGAGTTCCTGTGACGCCAGCAAAAACAGCTTTGTCATCGGACACGGCCGGTCTGGTTTGGTTGGAGGCACATGGACGAAAAACGAGGCGCGTGCCTACGGTTTCCGTGGCAGCATCCATTCGTTTGCGGCCTGGGATCGTGCGTTGGGTGAAGACGAAATCCGCCAGGTCTTCGCATGGCCGGGCGACTCCACGCTTCTCAACTTTGGCGTTGTCAACGACAGCAACGCGGAGTTTGGCGATACCGACCAGCGCGAAACTGCCGGCATGACCGTCAACAATTATTCCAACGGTAATGACTTTTGGTTCAGTGAACGTGCCGTGTTCACGGACGCGCATTCCGCGCAACAATTAAACTTAAGAAACCTGTCGGCCGCAAATGCCGATGCATCGTATATCTTGTGCATGATGACGACGGCAGACTCCGACGACAGCAGTTTTTCCCTTACAATCAACGGCAGTTCGGTGGGGACGTTCACAGTGACGCATGGGGCCATGGCCTATCTGCCAATACCAAGAGGCTTTTTAAGGGAAACCACTGGAACAGACCAAAACACGTTCAAGTTGACGCGCACGACATCTGGTGCGACAGTGAAACTTGATGCGTTTTTAGTCCGCAGGGCATCGTCTGGCGACTACTACGCGACCGACCTCGACCAGTCGGATTGTGCGTTCGGGCGGTATGAGCTGGTGAACGGCTCGGAGGTGCGGCAGCCGACTAGCATCCATGTGGACGTTCCTGATGCCATCGCCGGCAACGCCGACTATTCCGTCCGCGTAGTCGTCCGCTTCAAGGCGTCAGAGGCGCAGACTCTTACGCTTGCGGCGAACGGTGCGGCGGTGGCGACATTCAATGCTGCGGCGTCGGATGAGATTCAGAAGTTCAAGGCTGACGTTTCCGCCGCCGCGCTTCACGCCGGTGACAACGTGCTGACGCTCTCCAACGCTGCGGCTCAGGCGGGCGGCAGCACATGGCTCGGCGTCGATTGCTTCAGGGTCGTGACGATTTACCATTTTGGGGCGACACTGATCATCAAGTAACCGAGGAAGTGCCATAGTGAAGACAAGATGTCTGGCTGCTCTGCTGGCGGTGATGTCTGTCGGGTGTACGACGGATCAGTCCGCCAGAAAAGACGTAGCCGGAGACAGGGCGACATTCTGCATCGAGTTGCCAGACGAGCCGAAACCGTGGGAGAAGACGGCGGCGGAGGAACTGGAGCATTACCTTGGCTTGTGCCTTGGCAGGAACCGGTTGACGGTTGAAGGGCAGAAAGGCGTGGTGTTCCATGTGGGCGACACGGCGTTTGCGCGAGAGCAGGGCCTTGCACCAGAATCGTTCAAGGATGAGGAATGGTTAATCAAGTCGTTCGGAAGGAACGTCGTCCTTGCGGGCGGGGGGACGCGCGGCACGCTGTATGCCGTCTATCACTTCCTTGAAGACGACTGCGGCGTCCGTTGGTGGGGCGACAACGACGAGGACGTGCCGGTGCCGAAGATGCTCGCGTTCGGCGTCCTCGACCGGCGCGGCAAGCCGTTCTTCGAGTGCCGAAACATCTACCGCTGGCGGAGCGCCGATCCGCGCACGGCCGTGCGCAACCGCCTGAACGACAACGGCAACTCGCCCATTCCACTTGCGCTCGGTGGCGCGTTCACCTACGGGCCGCCACATCTTGCGCATACGTGGGATCGCTACCTGCCGTTCTCCGAGTACGGGAAGGCGCATCCCGAATGGTATTCGCTTTGGGAGGGCGAACGCATCGGTGGCCACGGCAATGGACAGCTTTGCCTGACATGCCCGGGCCTCACGGACGAGTTTGCGCGTCGCTTGGAGGACTACATAGTGAAGGGTGCAGCGGATGCGGCGGCGAAGGGGCTTGCCGCGCCGCGCATCTATGACATCTCGCATAACGACTGTACGATGAAGTTCTGCCAATGTCCGTCCTGCACGGCGGAGCGGGCGAAATGCGGACACACAGGGATGATGCTTAAGTTTGTAAACGAGGTCATAGACAAGGCAGCCAAAGCGCATCCCGACCTCTTGTTCTCGACGCTCGCCTACTGGCTCACCGAACCAGTGCCGTCAAACGGCGTCGTGGCGGCGGACAACGTGATAGTGCGGCTTTGCAACACAAAGCAGAACATGGCGACGGGAATCCACGACCCAGACAACAAGTTCATGCACGACCAGGTGATTGCCTGGAAGGACTGCACGAAACACCTTTACGTGTGGGAATATGCCATCACCTATGACAAGCTGAAGGGATATCCTTTCCCGAGCGAGTTCTACATCCCGGAGAATTACAGGTTCTACGCCGAGAACGGCGTGACGGGATTTCTCATCGAGCATGAAGACTTTGAGTGTTCCGACATGTATGAGCTTAAGTTCTACCTTGAGCGCAAGATGCTGGAGGATCCTTTCCAGAAACCGGAAGGGTTGATAGAGGGCTTCATGACGCGTTACTACGGTGCTGCGGGCGGGAAGGTGCTTGAGGCACGCAAGCTCCTGGATAGGCGCCGTCGCGAGAAGAAGGCATTCATCCGCTTTTTCCCGCTCATGGGCGAGTTCAACTTCTTCACGAACGACGACCTTGCGGAAGTACGCCGCATGTTCGACGTGGCCGAGGCAGCCGTCGCGGATGACCAGAAGCGTCTCGCCCGCGTGAAACGCGCCTATTTGAGCTTCGGGCGCATGGCGGACTTCCGCGCCAGGTTCGGCGGCAAGCATCCGCCGGAGCAGGGCGTGTCGGACAAGCCGTTCTTTGACATTCCAGCCGATGACAAGGCAGTTCAGAACCACGACAAGTCTGTCATCGACTTTGTGAAGGACATAGAGGTCGGCGATCCGCTTGGCGGTGGCGACATGGTTACGCGCGTCAAGGTAACGGAGCGTGACATTGAGGGATACTACCGTCTGCCTTTCGATATTGGCGTATACGATTTGCGGGCCAAGAAGACCCTTCTGAGGAAGAGGTGGGAAAAGCCGCTGGGCGAAGGTTACTGTTGGCACAGCGTGGGACGCGTGAAGCTGCCGGAACTGGGCTTCTATACCTACTTCACGCGGAAGTGGACGGTGCAGGTGCCGCTGTGTCTTCCAGGCATGAACGGCAATGAGTTCGAAGTCAAGGCGTTGGTCAAATTCACAGGGCCGATGTTCTTCCCCGGTTCTAAGCAGCCCAACGAGATCCGTATCGCCCGTCTGGCGTACGTAGAACCGTGAGAAAGAGGAATTGAAGGTGGATTCGACGATAAGGCATTTTGTTGTCGGAAGCGTGGCAGTTGCTGCCGTACGTTCCGTACGGAATCGACAAGGCGCATCGCCTCGGTCTAAAGGTGTACGAGGCGCCTCAGCCGCCGCCGGAATACGGCCGGACGATGGTCGCCAAGATTTCTGGATTCACAGGCAAACCTGTGCGACTCCCGTGAATTGTAAGGGATGAACGACATGTTAGTGGTTAAGATGAGATGCATAATGAGGGCCTTGCTGGTTGCGCTGGCCGTTCTGCCCTGTTCCGCGCTGGCGGCGCGGGTTACTGTGCTTCACACCAACGACACGCATGCGCACATCGACGATGGCCGCGTGGCGTTCTCGGCCATCGCCGTCGAGAAGGCGCGGCTCAAGGCGTCCGGCGAGAACGTGATTCTTGCCGATGCCGGCGACTATGTGCAAGGCACGGCGCTCGGCGGGTTCGACTCCGGCAAGAGCGTGATCGACATCATGAACGCCGCCGGCTATGACGTGGCTACGCTAGGCAACCATGAGTTCGACTACGGCATCGAGACGATGTTCCGCAATTCGCGGAATGCGGCGTTCCGCACCACGTGCTGCAATTTCGTGCACCGGACGTCGCCCGACGATCCGGGCACGCGCGTTTTCCCTGCTTATGTGATCGTCACGAGCGGCACGGTACGCGTCGCGTTCGTCGGCGTGACGACGCCCACCACGCTCGTATCGACAAAGCCTTCGACCTTCCTTGACCCGTCCGGCAGGTGGCGCGCCTACGACTTCATCGCTGGCGAACGCGGCGACGCGCTCTACGCCGCCGTTCAGAAGGCAGTGGACGAGGCGGCGACGCAGGCGGACTACACGATCGTTCTCGGACACATGGGCGTCTCGCCCGACTGCGCCGGCTACCGTTCCGTAGACGTCATCGCGCACACCACGAACTACGTCGCCTTCATCGACGGCCATTCCCACTCGGAGTTTACCGGCACGCGCGTCAAGAACGCCGTCGGGAAGGAAGTGGTGCTCACGCAGAGCGGCAGCTACCTCGGCGTTCTGGGGTCGCTCGTGCTTGAGGACGGCCGGTGCGTCTCGGCAGGGACGGTTTACTCCCGTGGCGAAAAGAGCGCCGAGGTCATGCGACTCGAAAAACGCCTTTCCGACGACGTGGAACGCCAGCTCGGCGTGCAGGTCGCCACGTCCGCATGCGCGCTTTTCGCGTATACGCCCGGCACGACAGAGCGTCTGGCGCGCCGCGAAGAGTGCTCGGCCGGAGATTTCGTGGCCGATGCCGCCTGGTGGTACGCGAACGAGAAGGCGTCCCTTGCCTGTGACTTTGCCGTAATGAACGGCGGCAATGTGCGGGCGGACATTCCCGCCGGCAAGGTGATGCTTAAGGATTTCCGCACCGTCCAGCCGTTCGGTGGCAGCCTGGGCGTCGTGGAGGCAACCGGGCGGCAGGTTCTGGAGGCGCTCGAGTTTGGCGCACAGGCGGCGGGAGAAGGGGAGTTCGGCGGCTTCCTGCAGGTGGCGGGCCTCAAGTACACAATCAATGTGGCGATCAAGCCCGCATCGCGCACGGATGCGACGGGTTCCTGGGTTGCGGGACCGTCCAATGGCGTCTATCGCGTGGAAGACGTGATGGTGTACAGCCGTGCGGCGGGAACATTCGTGCCGCTTGATCTTAATGCCTTTTATCGCGTGGTGGGCAACGCTTTCACCCTGGTTGAAGGTGGCGACGGCTTTGCCATGTTCCGCGGCGCCAAGGTGGTGGAGAACGGCTTGGCCACGGATTATCTCGTCCTTGCCGACTATGCAAAGGCGTTCGCCAAGGGCGAAGACGGTTTGCCGCGCATCTCCACGGCGGGATCGCCGCTTTCGTCGTTGCCGAACTATCCTGTCGCCTACGAAAAGCCGAACGGTTCGGGGCGCATTTCATTCAAGGGGCTTGCACAATGAGAATCAGAATGAAACATATAGCTGTAGTTTGCGCCTTGGCGGCGCTGGTGGGGTGTGGCGGAGGCGAGGGGACTCATCGCCCAGCCGGAGTAGAGGCGGAGACGGCCCAGTTCCGCATCGTGTTGCCTGACGAGCCAAAGCCGTGGGAGAAGACGGCGGCGGAGGAGCTGGAGCATTACCTTGGGCTTTGCCTTGGCGGCAACAGCCTGACGGTCGAAGGGCGGCACGGCGTGACGTTCCATGTCGGCGACACGGCGTTTGCGCGCGATCAGGGATTGCCGTTCGAATCGTTCAAGGAAGAGGAATGGCGCATAAAGTCGTTCGGGCGGAACGTCGTCCTTTCGGGCGGCGGCACGCGCGGAACGCTCTACGCCGTCTATCGTTTCCTCGAAGACGGCTGCGGCGTTCGGTGGTGGGGTGACGGCGACGAGGACGTGCCGGAGCCGAAGCCGCTCGCGTTCGGCGTCCTTGACCGGCGCGGCAAGCCGTTCTTCGAGTGCCGAAACATCTACCGCTGGCGGAAAGCCGATCCGCGGACAGCCGTCCGCAACCGCCTGAACGACAACGGCAACTCGCCGATACCGCTGTCGCTCGGCGGCGCGTTCACCTATGGGCCGCCGCATCTCGCCCATACGTGGGACTGGTACGTTCCGTTCTCCAAGTACGGCAAGGAGCATCCCGAATGGTATTCGCTCTGGGACGGCAAGCGCATCGGCGGCGACCATCAGGGGCAGCTGTGCCTGACGTGTCCGGGTCTTACGGACGAGTTCGCGCGCCGTCTCGAGGACTACATCGCGAAGGGCTCGGCGGACGCGGCGGCGAAGGGGTTTGCCGCGCCGCGCATCTACGACATCTCGCAGAACGACGGCACGATGAAGTTCTGCAAGTGTCCGTCCTGCACGGCGGAGCGGGCGAAGTGCGGCCACACCGGGCTGATGCTCAAGTTCGTGAACGCGACTGTGGACAAGGCGGCCAAGGCGCACCCCGACCTGCTCTTTTCGACGCTCGCCTATCACCTCACCGAGCCAGTGCCGTCCAACGGCGTAGTGGCGGCGGAGAACGTGATCGTGCGGCTCTGCAACACGACGCAGAACATGGCGACGGGAATCCTCGACCCCGACAACAAGTTCATGCACGACCAGGTGATCGCGTGGAAGGACTACACGAAGCATCTCTACGTCTGGGAGTACGGGATCATCTACCACAAGCTGAAGGGGTATCCGTTCCCGAGCGAGTTCTACATCCCCGAGAAGTACCGCTTCTATGCCGAGAACGGCGTGAGGGGCTTTCTCATCGAACACGAGGACTTCGAGCAGTCCGACATGTACGAGCTGAAGTTCTACCTTGAGCGCAAGATGCTGGAGGATCCGTTCCAGGAGTCTGAGGGCCTTATCGAGGACTTCATGACGCGCTACTACGGCGCGGCGGGCGAAATGATTCTTGAGGCGCGCAAGCTGCTGGACCGCCGCCGCCGCGAGAAGAAGGCGTTCATCCGCTGGTTCCCGTCCATGGGCGAGTTCAGTTTCTTCTCCAACGACGACCTTGCGGAGGTCAAGCGCCTCTTCGATGAGGCCGCTGCGCTTGTGAAGGGCGACAGGAAGCGCGAGGACCGCGTGGCGCGCGCCTACCTGAGCTTCGGACGGCTGGCGGATTTTCGCGCCAAGTTCGGCGGCAAGCATCCGCCTGAGAAGGGCGTCTCCGACAAGCCGTTCTTCGACATACCGACCGATGACCTTTCGAGCGAGAACCACGAAAAGTCCGCCATCGACTTTGTAAAGGACATCGAGATCGGCGACCCGCTTTCCGGCGGCGACCTGGTCACGCGCATCAAGGTCACTGACACGGATAAGGAGGGGTACTACCGTCTGCCGTTCGAGATCGGCGTGTATGACCCCATAGCCAAGAAGACGATTCTCAAGAAGAGGTGGGAGAAGCCGCTTGGCGAGGGCTACTGCTGGTACAGCGCCGGGCGAGTAAAGCTGCCGGAGCAGGGCTTCTTTGCCTACTTCACGCGCAAGTGGACGGTTCAGGTGCCCGCCTGTCTGCCTGGCATGAACGGCAATGAGTTCGAGGTGAAGGCACTGGTCAAGTTTACGGGGCCGATGTTCTTCCCCGGTTCCAAGGAATCTAACGAAATCCGCATCGCCCGCTTGGCGTATGTGGAGCCATAAGCTAAAGGAGGATAGAAAATGGATTTGACGAGACGAGGTTTCATCGGCGGAGGCGCGGCATTGTGCGCCATGGGAGGGCGGCTGTCGGCTGCCGCCGCAGATGCGCCGATTGACTATGATGCAATCCAGAAGGAGATCGAGGCCCTGCCGCCCAAGGCGTTTGAGGATTTCGTCTATGGCGAGAACATGGCGGCGAACAGAAGCAATCTGCCTGCCGCCGAGTGCGAGGCGTGGTATGCGAAATATCCCATTCTGCGCCGCTACGACGAGGCGTTTCGCAAAGTCGTGGACGACATGCGCCGGACGAAAGTGGACGGCGACACGCCCGCCGTCTGGTATGTCTACAACATGGGCGTCATCGTAAAGACGCGCAAGTCGCTCTTTTCGATAGACCTCTGCCACCGCCTCGCCCCGACGATTGCGGACGAGCTGGACTTCGCAATCATCTCGCACAACCACCTCGACCACTACACCCGCGAGTTCTACCGGGCGATGGACGGTCGCCACAAGACGGTGTTCCAGAACTTCGAGTGCAACTACGGCGCGGCGCTCCACATCGTGAACGGCAAGCTGGCGGGCGCGCAGGGCGGATATTCGTACGGCAATTGCAAGTACGACGTCAAGGACGTGACGATCCGCACCTACGTAAGCGACCACAACCCGATCCTCCGCAAGTTCGTGATGCCTGTCGAAGTGCATATAGGCGACTATACGATTCTGCACAGCGGCGACACGCACGACGTGCAGAACCTCCGTCCGGTGCGTACGCCTGACATGTGGATCCACCATGCCTGGTGCTGGGGCGGCTGCTACAAGCGCGAGGAGTGGGCGAATTCGGAGACGGTGAGGGGAATCAGGGCGTTCCATCCGCGCCTCGCCGTCGTGTCGCATCATCAGGAGCTTACCCACACCAATCCCGGCCGCCGCACCTTCAGCGCGGCGCTGGATCGCAAGACAGCCGCAGAGGAAGAGGGCGTGCGCGCCGTCGTGCCGTTCTGGGGCGACCGCATCGCGTAAATTTTTCAAGTTTTTTCTGTCTGATGGGGATTTGTATGCTATAATATGCGGCGGTGGAAAAGATAGCGACAGACATCTATACGTTCGCGGAGCTTCGGAACGGGGGCTTCACGTACGTTGACAAGACAGACGCGCTCTATGCGATGGCGTCGGGCGAGTTTGGCAAGCAGTTCTTCATCGCGCGTCCGCGTCGCTTCGGCAAATCGCTTGCCGTTTCCACGTTGAGAGCGCTCTTTGAGGGGAGGCGCGAGCTGTTCCGGGGGCTTGCCGTCGAGCCGAAGTGGGACTGGTCGAAGAAATGGCCGGTTTTGCACCTCGACATGGGCACGATGCAGTACGACAAGGTAGAGGAACTTGAAATTGCGCTGAAAAGCTATTTCAGGTCGATGGCGGTGGATATGGGGCTGTCGATAAACGAGGGCGACACTCTGCCGAACATCTTCCGCAATCTTATCCGCGATGTTGCGGCTACTTCGCCCGACGGAAAGTGCGTCGTCTTGATTGACGAGTACGACAAGCCTCTCCTCAAGGCGCTCAACACTCCGGAAGTAACCAAGTTCCGCGATTTCTTCAAGCCGTTCTACGGTGTCGTCAAATACGAGGAACCGAAGCAGCGTTTCGCGTTCATCACGGGCGTAAGCAAGTTCTCGAAAGTGTCAATCTTCTCGGATCTCAACAATCTCAACGACTGGACTATGGATGCGCGGGCGGCGACGCTCTTCGGCTATACTCACGACGAGGTGAAGAAGTGTTTTCCGCGTGGAATTCATGAAGTCGCCTGGGCGAATGGAATGACGGATGAGGATGCGTTTTCGGAAATCTTGAAATGGTACGATGGTTACAGGTTCGAGGAGAACGCCGTGCCGGTCATCAACCCGGTTTCGCTCGGGCAGTGTTTCCAGAAGCGCAAGTTTTCCAACTACTGGTCGAAGACCGCAGTCCCCACGTTCCTCATCGACATACTGAAGCGGCATCCCCTGAACTTTGCGTCCGTTGACGTAACCGATGACCGGCTGGAGGCTTACGAGCCGGAAAACCCCGATATCACGACGCTTCTCTACCAGACGGGATATCTTACGATAAAATCTGCCCAGCGCCTCAACGACACTGTCGTCTATGAGCTTTGTTTCCCGAACCGCGAGGTCGCCAATTCCTTCACGGCACGTCTTGTTCCGGCGTATGTTGGGATGGATGCGCTTTTTGCCGAATCTGCAACGTTTGAGGCGGCAAGGGCGCTGTATGCGCACGATGTGCCGAGATTCCTCAAAGCGCTCAGGGCGTTTTTCGCGAACATTCCGTACGATCTCACCGATCGGCAGAATGAGCAGACTTGGCAGGCGATAGTCTATGCGGTTTTAAGGGCGATGTGTGCGACGGTTAATGCCGAGGTGAGGACGAACGATGGGCGCATGGACATGGTGGTCGATCTACCCAATGACATCTACATCGTCGAGTTCAAGCTTGACCGTCCCGCCGCCGAAGCGATGGAGCAGATGAAAGGCAAGGACTACGCCGGAAAGTACGCGCTTTCGGGGAAGCGCGTCACGCTTGTAGGCATTTCGTTCTCGTCCGGAAAGCGCACCATCGTCGAAGAGCTTGTCGAAGAATTTCACAAACAAACCGATACCAGTAAAACAGGAGGATGTACGCATGAAGAATAGGTCGTTCACGGTAGTCTGCGCGCTTGGCGCGGCGATGTTCACCGTTGCCACCATCGGGCCGGCGTTTGCCGGATCGTATGTGGAATATGTCGATTCCGACAGAACCCAGAAGCAGGCGATAGATTCCGGCTATTACGTGAATCCAAAGACGCGAATCGTGGCCGACTTTGCGTATCTCGATATCACCAATCAGCAGCGTCTGTTCGGGGTGATCGGAACTTCTGGAAGCGTTGCCTGCCAGCTGTACATAAATGGAAGCAACTACGGAACGGGGTCTTACGCCTTTGCGTGCTCGAACAATGTCAACAATGGATGGACTTCCTTGAGTCTCGTTGTCACGAACGGTTTGCGTAGGACGTTCACGTTGTCTGGCCCCGACAAGGTCGTCCGTCTGTATGAGGGGTATGATGGGAGCGTTCGCCTTAAGACCGGTTCGTTCCCTGGGGCAATCAAGAATACGGCCAAGCACAGGCTCGCCCTGTTCGGCAACAAGTCAGCCAATGACACCTATGATAGCACAAGCGGCTACGATAGCAATTACGGCTCCATTCGTCTCTGGTCGTTCAAGATTTATGAGGGCGATGCGCTGGTGAAGGACTATCGTCCGTACAAGGACGACGATGGCAAGTACTGCCTGAAGGAGCGCGTGGGCGGAACGCTTCTCTATCCGTTCAACGGCTCGTTGCTTGCGGGCGGCGATGAAATCGATCTTGAGGCGACAGAAGCGAAAACCGTGCTGCTGGCGCCGGGCTACAATGTGACGACAAACGTTTCGGCAATCGGCGGCGATGTAGATGTGGTCGTGAACAAGGGCCTTGGCTCGGGCGGCATCGTGAACATGGACGGGAACAACCGGTATATCGGCACGACGACGCTAAACGGCGGTACGCTCGTCGCCGACAACCTCACCGCCGCCGCATTCGGCTCGCTCGGCAGCACCAAAACGCTCTACATGGACGCGGGTACGTTCAAGTACAACGGCGGCACGGGCACGTTCACCCGTCCCATCGTCATGGTGCGAAATCCGATCGCCTGCGGCACCAACGATACGAAGTCTGCCATCTTCGACATCACGGGCGACCTGACGCTTACGGGCGCGTTCACGAACCTCCTTGGCGGCTTCGTGAAGACGGGGCCAGGCACATTGCGCATTCCTGGCGGCGCGGGCACGACGAACTCGATCAGCCTCAACGGCGGCAACGGCAACCTGAACGCCGTGACTTGGAACGCGAACGGCGACTCCACGATTCATGGCAGCGCGTTCGAAATCATCGAAGGTACGCTCGTCCTCGGTGAAGCGGGCGGCACGTTCAACATCCACGGCAGCGCGGCGGACGCCTGGATCGGAAAGGTGAACGTCGATCCGCGCACGGATCCGGGCGTACAGGAGAAGAGCGGCGTCCTTGAGGTGCGCGGCGGCACGGTGAACGTGAACAACTTCCTGATGGTCGGCGTGAAGAATGGGTTTGAAGGAACTACGCCCAACGGCAAGCCTCAGTCCGGCATCCGCGTCTATGCCGGTACGTTCGACGCACAGGGGTCCGTCGCGCTGGGGCGCAACAAGTCCAGCGGCGTGTACACGGACTCCAATGGCAACTTCCTGCGTCTCAACACGGCGCCGTTCCTCGAAGTGCATGGCGGCTTGATGCGGCTTAGGAATACGAGCCGCGTGGGACTCTGCGACAATTCGGGTGCGGATTCGCGCGTCTTCATTGACGGTGGGCGTCTTTGGGTTTGCAACAGCAGTGCAAACACAGGAGGTGTGATGATTTTCGCAAACTGTACAGATGGTGACCCTGCCTGGCCGAGCTACGGCGATGTGTCGGTCTGCACCAACGGGCAGCTTGATGTGACGGGGTTCTATATCGTCAACAACGGCCGCGAGAACGTCACGGTCGATGTGAAGGTGTTTGATGGCGGGCGCTTCCGCTTCAACTCGTTCTACAAGAACAGCACAAAGGCAAGTAACTCGCTCAACCTTCTCTTAGACGGCGGCATCGCCGAAATACGTTACGGCGGCTACAGCAACTGGATCAATTCCGATGTGACGAAGGCGGAGGTCGGCACGCGCGGCGTCATCTTCCGCAACGCCAGCGACTGCGACGTCAACGTCATCTGCACCGTCAGCGCGGCGTTCCAGGCGAAGGATACGCATCCGGGCGAAGAGACGCAGGGCGCGACGATCACCACGCTGAACGCCGCCAAGAACACGGGTGTCCGCTTCACGGCGCAGCAGGCGTGGGCGGGCCCAACGCGTCTTCTTGCGGGCGGCGTGTGCGAGCTGGACGAAACGGGCGCGTTCCCGGCGGCGAGCGCAGTGACGATGGAGCCGGGCGCCTCGTTCACGCTCAGGTCTGCAAGCCAGACCTTCCCCTCACTGACGCTCGGCGCAGAAGGGACGAGCGGCGCAATCAAGATCGGGCTTCTCAAGGGCCTGTCCATCACGGCGAACGTCTTTGAGCTTAAGCCCGGCACGTCCGTGGCGTTCAGCCTCTATGAGACGGTCACCAATGGCGTTACGGCCGTCACCAGCGGCGATCCGCTCACGACGGCTGGCACCTACACTCTGCTGACAGTCCCGGCGGCTTCGGCCAGCGACCTCACGGCGCTCGCGCGCGGCGCAACGGTGGCGAACGCGGCGAATGGCGTCCGCTACACGTTTGACGTGACGACGAGCGGCGGCACGGCTTCGCTCACGGTGACGGTGGGCGCGACGGCGTCGGACACCATCGCGGCGGCAAGCGGCGAGACGGAGACGGTGACCTCGCCGATTACGGGCGATTACGTGCTGCGCACGAATCCGACGGAGTCGGGCGCGGGAACGGTCGATTTGGACGATTCTTTAGCCGGCTTCGAGGGCTCGCTCGTTTCGGGGAGCGGCACAACGAAGATATCCGACCTCTCGTTCGTAGGCGGTGCGCTTGACTGGGTGATCGGTCCCGGTACGCTCTGGTACACGGGCGCGGCGACGGAGGTGCCGGGCATCACCATCGACAGCGGCGCGTCGGGGCACTGCGGCGAATTGAAGATTGACGATGACGTGACGATCCTTTCCGCCGCCACGCGCTCCGGCTCGATGTGCAAGAGCGGCACGGGCGACCTGATCCTGAAGGGCAACGGCTACTTCCAGCTCGGCAAAGTGACGACGTCGTGGAAGCTGAACGGCACAGGCAATGTCCCACAGGCGAACGGCGACGGCCGCACGACAGGCTTCGGCAGCCTAAACGTCTCAGACGGCCGGATTGTGGTGGGCACGGCGAACGACCCTGACGACGCGCCGTCGGTCGATACCGCAGGGCTCCTCAACATCTCCCCACGCACGACGGAGGTGCCGGGCGCGATGGAGACTTTTGGCGAATTCGTCATGAACAACGGCTCGTTTAATTTAACGAGTGGAATCAACATCGGCTACTACGTAGGCATGCCGGCGACGACGCCGGAGGGCGTCACGCTGCGTCCGAAACTGACGCTCAACGGCGGCACTCTCAACGCCGCGCACATAACGATGGGCGTGGATGCGACGGGGCAGCAGACCTGTTCGCCGGAGATGGAGATCAACGGCGGCGAGTTGACGCTTTCTACTTCCGTTGTTATCGGTTATCAGGGACAGAGCGCGGGCGTGACGAACAAGGTCGTGGTCAATGGCGGGCTCCTCAGCACCCCTTATCTCAATTTGGGACACGCGAACGACAGCAACGGCTGCGCGCCTGGACGGTTTGAGATCAATGGCGGCGAAGTGTTGTGCCGTACCGGCAACTTCACCGTTGGCAACAAGGCCGTGGCCGGACGTCAGGAGCTCTACTTGAACGGCGGCAGGCTTACGTGCCGCAATCTGACGCACACAGGCGTGGCAAACTCGACAGACATCGGTTCTGCTGCGGTTTACTTCCGGGGAGGCGTCCTTAAGCTGGGGTACGGACGCGGCAAAAACGTGGGGTACACCATCGGCGACGAGACGGACGCCGCCAAGAGAATGGAGTTGTACGTCGGCGCGGCGGGCGCGAAATTCGATTTCACCGACTGGTTCGCGGGCGGCGAAGATGCGGGAACGCTGAATCTGCGCAATCAGTTCCTGCACGATCCAGACTGCGCCGGAGAAGATGGCGGCTTGTGGTTCAATGGTGGAGGCACGGTGCTTCTCCGTGCCCAGATGAGCGGCGGCACGTTCAATGGACCAATCCGTGCGTCTGGCGGTTTCATGCTCGGCATGGACAACGGATATGCGGATTTGTGCAGCAAGACCTTCATCGTCGAGGAAGGTTCAGGCTTCCGCGCCTCGGCGGAATTCATGTATGTCAAAAACGTCACGCTCGGCACGGCGGGCGGAACGAAGCCGGTTTTGCTTGACTTCTGCGCCAACAGGTCGCCGGTCGGACTGATCGTCTCGAACGAACTGGCGATTCTCTCGCCCGTCACGGTGTCGTTCCACGTTCCGGGCGGCTGCTGCAATACGGTGGGGTCGCAGCTCGGCACGTATGGCGTTCTCTACTATCCTGCGTCGCAGGAATCGCAGGTCGATTTGAGCAAGTTCGTCTCCAACCCGAAACTGCCAGGCGTGACGATGACGTTCACGAAGGCGGACAGCGACTACGCCGCCAACGCGTCCGGCATGCGCATGGTGAAGGTGACGATCACGGCGACCGATTCGGCGGTCGGCACCACCTGGACGGGCGCGGCGAACGACGGGAAGTGGACGACCGGCGACAACTGGAACGGAAACGAAGCACCGAACGGACGCGATGCGATGGCCGTATTCCCAGCGGCGCATGCGGGGACGAGCGTTGCGGTGGGCAACGACGTGACGGTCGGACGTCTCGCGCTCTACGGCGGCGACGGCACGGGCTACACCTTCACCGGTACGCCGAAGTTCGAGTTCACCGATTTCAAGACCGCGCCCGGCATCGTGGCCGAAAGCGGCACGCACGTGTTCGCGGACGGTCTTGCGTCGGAAGACTTGCTGAACCGCGCAAACGATACCGTTGCCAACGGAAATCGCACCGGCGGAATCGAGGTTAAGGCGAAGACCGGTTCGCGCGTGACGATCAACGGGCAGGTGAAGGCGGACTATCGCGTTCCGCTCTATATCAACAACCCGACCTCCGGAGGCGGCACGACCGTGCTGAACGCCGACGTTGACGCGACCGAAGTGAAGGTGCAGAGCGGTATGCTGGAGATGAGCGACATGTCTCACTTGGACGGCAAGACGCTCACGGTCGGTCCCGGCACGTTCCACTACACGGGTCCGGCGGCTGTTTCGTCCGCGAAGATCGTCACAAATCCCGGCACCGGCGGCCAGGCGATCGCGTCCATCCTGCGCATCGACGACGAGTTGACGCTGACGGAAAAGTTCGATTCGCAGAGTGCCTCCCTGATGAAGTCGGGACCGGGCACGCTCATCTTCGCCCAGAACACCGATGGTTCGATTATTAACCGCATCGGTTACAACGGCTCCAATACGAACTGGAACAACACGGGTTCTAACTGGTACTGGCCGGCGAACGGCGATTCTCGCACAAATCAGGGCATCGGGTCCATTTGCGTTGACGAAGGCGAAGTTGTGCTGATCGGCGGACCGGATACCGTCTTCCACATAGCGAACAACGGAAATGCACGTGACGCCTTCATTGGCGCACAGGCGCGCGGATGGAACTACACGACGCACCGGGCGGCGCTCACGATCTATTCCGGCACGGTCAAGGGGCCGTGGGTCTATCTCGGCCATACGTTCAACCACGGCAAGGACGGCAGCGGAAAGCTCATCCCGACGTATTCCGAGTACAACCAGTACGGCGGCAACGTGACGTTCTCGACGCTCTGCTTCTGCTACGATCTCTCGGACTACGACACGGCTTGCCAGGCGACGGCGAACATCTACGGTGGTACGCTCACCGTTACCGGCGTGATGCGCTTCGGCCAGACGTACAACAAGACGGGCGTCAACCCGCCCCATGCCACGATGAACATGTACGGCGGCGTCTATAACCACACGGACACGTCCGGCACAACGGGTACGCGCATGGGCTACCTCGGCTCGAAAACCGACGGACAGAAGACGCAGAACCGCGCCTGCGACGCCACGCTCAACATGTTCGGCGGCGAGTACAACGAGATTGAGCGCATCCACATGGGCTGCAACGCCTCGACCTCACGTCTCAACCTGCACGGCGGCGTATTGAAGGCGGAGAACATCTTCCTCAACACTAGCACGGGCGGCAACTACTGCTTCTTCGCGGGCGGCAAGGCGTACCTCTACTGGAACGGCGGCGCCTATGCGCCAATCGGCACGACGGCGGCGAACCAGACGCTGCAAGGGCTGACGGAGGCGCTCGTCTCCACGAACGGCGCGGTCGTGACCACGGCGCAGCTGGCGGGCGAAAGCTACACCATCGCCCAGCCGCTTCTCCATGATCCGGCGCTGTCGGGCAAGGACGGCGGCTTCACGAAGGTTGGCGCGGAGCCTCTCGCGCTCGCGGGCGCGAACACCTACAATGGCGATACGTATGTTGCGGAAGGTCAGCTCGTGATTCCCGCCAACGCGGCGGAGACGGCGCTGCCGCCGGATTCTGCCGTCATCGTTGCGCCGGGCGCGGAACTGGTCATGGCCAGCGGCACGGCGGCGCGCATCGGCGTTCTGGCGATAGACATGACGAAGACCTATGGCACGATCAATGGTCTGGCAGCGGCGAAGGGCGGCAAGCTCTATCTTACGAACGTCAGCGGTGACCTGAAAGGACGTGAGCTTCCTATCACGCTTGCTGGCGATACGAGCCGAGCCCGCTTCGGAAGCTGGGAACTTTACGTGGATGGCGTCAAGGTCAATGGACTCGTGCCGAGCGTGAATGGTTCCGGCAAGCTGGTCCTTGACTTGCCGTTTGGCGCATGTATCATAATCCGCTGACAGTCATATCTTAGTGAAGCACATTGTAATCGGCATCGTTACGGCATGCGGCCTTGCCGCATGCGCCGCGGAGTTCGACCTTGCCGGGACATGGGCTCTGACGCAGGCGGACAAGCCGTCCGTCACGTGTCCCGTTGCGGTGCCGGGCGGCATCTACACCGCGCTGTACGATGCGAAGCTGATACCGGATCCGTACTTCGCGCAAAACGAGAGGCAGACGCAGTGGCCGGGACGCACAGACTGGCTCTTCTCCCGTTCGTTCACTCTGCCGGAGGAATTCCGCTCTGCAAAGTCCGTGACGCTGCGGCTTGAGGACGTGGACTGCTTCGCGACAGTGAAGGTGAACGGGCACGAGGCGGGCCGCACGTCCAACCGCTTCCAGCGATACGACTTCGATGTGAAGCCGTTCCTGAAGGCCGGCGAAAACAGGATCGAGGCGCTGTTCGGGTCGACGGAGCGCATCTCCTACGCGGAGTCGAACAAGTACGACCGCGCATACAACATCGCGAACGCCACGGTGCGCCAGATCAACCTCGTGCGCACCGTGCAGTGCCACGGCGGTTGGGACTGGGGCATTACGCAGATGGATACGGGCTTCATGGGGACAGTGAAGCTGATCGCCGCCGATACGGCGCGAATCGACTACGTATACACGACGCAGAAGTTCGCCCCCGACTGGTCGTCCGTTGCCGTGACCGTGACGGTTGAGGCGACTTCACCGGCAGGCGGAGAGACGGCGCTTGCCGTTGCGCTCGGCGACGTGGCGAAGTCCGAGAAGGTGACGCTCTCGCCCGGCGCGAACAAGGTGGCGCTGACGCTAGACGTGAAGAACCCGAAGCTCTGGTGGCCCGTCGGCTACGGCGACCAGCCTCTCTATCCGCTTTCCGTGACGCTCGGCGACGCGACGGCAACGAAGCGCATTGGGTTGCGCAAGGCCGAGGTGTACAACGAGGAAGACGCAGAGCCTGATCCCGCGACCGGGAAGAAGGGCAAGCCGATGGTCGTGGTGATAAACGGACGGCGGATATTCTGCAAGGGCGCGGACTGGATTCCGTGCGACGCCTTCGAGAACCGCCAGACTCCCGAGCGCTACCGCGACCTGCTGGACTCCGCCGTCGCCGCCAACATGAACATGCTGCGCGTGTGGGGCGGCGGACAGTTCGAGCATCCGGCGTTCTACGAGCTATGCGATGAGAAGGGCGTTCTGCTGTGGCACGACTTCATGTTCTCATGCGCCACCTATCCGGGCGACGAGCGTTTCATGGCGGGCGTGCGCAAGGAAATCGCCCATCAGCTGCGCAATCTGCGCGACCATGCCTCCATCGCGCTTTGGTGCGGCGACAACGAGTGCATCGGCGCGGCGGGCTGGTTCAAGGCCACAAAGGAACAGCGCGACGCAAACATCAGGCTGTGCGTGGCTCGTGCGAAGGAATTGGAGCGGCTGTGCGCCGAATACGACCCCACGCGCTGCTTCTGGCCGAGTTCGCCGTGCCTCGGTCCGGGCAACTACGGCGACGGATGGAAGGACGACTCGTCCGGCGACATGCACTTCTGGCAGGTGTGGTTCGGCGACAAGCCGTTCTCGCACTACTTCACCGTGCGTCCGCGCTTCTGCAGCGAGTTCGGCTTCCAGAGCTATCCGACGAAAGAGGAGGCGCTTACGTTCGTTACGCCCGACCAGCTCAACCCGACAGCCCCCGACTTCTTCTACCACCAGAAGTCTCCGAACGGCAACAAGTTCATAATGCAGATGATCTTGCGAAACTTCCGTTTCCCGGAAGGCGTGGACGCCGTGCTTTATCTTTCGCATGTGCAGCAGGCGATGGCGATCCGCACGGCTGTGGAGGCGTGGCGTCACCTCCAGCCGCGCTGCATGGGCATCATCTACTGGCAGCTCAACAACAACTGGCCAGTGGCCAGCTGGAGTTCGCTCGACTACTCCGGCAAGTGGAAGCCGCTCCACTACAACATGAAGCGCGCATACGCGCCCGTGGTGATAAGCGCCGCGCCGAAGTGGGGCGACCCCGCGACGGTCGAGATATGGGCGGTGAACGACCACGATGTCGCGCTTGAGGGCACCGCCGCGCTAGACCTGTGGACGTTCGGCGGGACGCGCAGGCCGTTCGCCTCGCTCCCGGTGAAGGTTGCGCCGCGCTCGGTACGGAAGGTGGCGTCTTATCCGCTTGATGCTTTTGGCGACGCGGCGGCGCGTTCGTCGTCCTTCCTGCGGATGCGGCTCGACGGCCGCGCTGGTGAGGTTGTCGAAAGGGTCTCCAACGAGTGGATGTTCGACCTCTTCATGAACATGAACCTTGCGAAGACTGACGTGCGGACGGCTTTCGCCGAGAAGGGCGGGAAGTTCCTTGTGACGCTTGAGTCCGACAAGCCTGCGTTCTTCGTGTGGGCGAACGTCTGGCGGACGCGCGGCGAGTTCGACGACAATTCCTTCACGCTCTACCCCGGTGAGCCGCGCACGATAACGTTCGCTCCCAAGGCGACAGGCCTTACGCTCGACGCCTTCAGGCGGTCGTTTTCCGTCACGCACCTTCGCGAGACGTACAAATAGCCGCATCCCGAAGGCGGGGATGCCGGATTGCGCTTCGCGCAATCATTCCGCGACCGAGTATCTTATTGCTTGGGCACATCTGCGAATTCACCGCGCGCCATTCCAACACAAGTCTGAATCAAACTCCGACGGTTGTCAAATGGGCTCCACTAACGTTCCGCCTGTGCTTCGCCCTATGGAACCGCCTTCCAGTTGGCAGGAGATGTCTGGGGCTGCGGCTCCGCCGCAGGGATTTGGAGTCTCTGTCGAAGTTGCGTAAGGGAGCCTGTCCAGGTCGAATGTGTCGTACTGCAATGTCGGTCGGCCGAAGTTGACGAGCAGTGCATGCGGAATGCGCGTGGCGCGGAAATAGTGGACGACCTGCGTCCATTCGACCTCGGCATCGCAGATGCCGCCAAGACACTTCAAATCCGTCTCTGGCAGCGGCTGGATGGCGCGGAGCGAGAGGCGGAACGTTAGTGGAGCCCCTTTGCCAGACTCGGAGTTTCTTCTCGCAATGGTTGAAAACGCAGATGCTCCCCTATTGCTTTCGGGGTGGGTGCGCCAGTTGCGGCTGACGGTGCGATTTGGTATCATTTGCGGAAAGGAGTAAATCGCAATATGAGAATCAGACAGCTGTGTTTTGCCGTTGCAGTGGCGGCGGGTTGTGTCGTGGCGTGCGCCGGGGCCGAGGAACATGCGGACGGAATAGTCGCCCGCATACTTGAAAACGCCGCCAAGATCAAGGCTGCGGACCCGCAGGCCGTGCCGATGGCGTTCTGGGACTTCGACGGAACGATCATCAAGGGCGACATCACCGGCGGGTGGGACGACGACTGGAACATACTCTACAAGGGACTGGTTCACAGGACCATCGAGGCGGGGCTGAACAGCGTCTATTCCGGGGAAGAGGGAATAAAGCAGTTCTTCGAGTCCGACTACCCGCGTCTTCGGCGCGGCATCGGCAAGTGGCTCGCCTGGCCGTTCCTCGCCCAGATGTACTTCGGACAGTCCGAGGCGGAGGTCGATGCGTTCTGCCAGGCCGAATGCGAGAAGGTCTACAGGAAGTGGTACTTCTCGTCATCGGTGAAGATGATGAACGCCCTTGAGAAGGCGGGCGTCGAGAACTACATCATATCGGCAAGCCCCGAAATGTTCGTGCGCGGCGCGGCTCTCACGCTCGGACTCCCGGCATGCCGCTTCCGCGGCGTCCGCGTCCATGTCGCCTGCGGACGCATCACGTCGCAGATCGTATATCCTCTTCCGGACGGGGAGGGCAAGGTCGAGAACCTGCGCGACATCGTCCTCGCGCGGCCGCACGGCGTGGCCGTGGCGGCGTTCGGCAACAGCTATTCGACGGACGGCGCGTTCCTGCGCTATGTGGCGACGCAGCCGTCGCTGCCGGGCGGAGCCAAGGGCACGGCGGTCATGATCAACGGCAGGGATCCCGTCGAAGGGTATGCCGAGCATTTCATAAAGGTGGCGCAGGACGAGACGCTGGGCGATGCGGTTGATTGCGTCCGTCGAAAGTGATACAATACGCACCCAACCTCCACAAACGGAGGCCGATTCACAGGGAAGGACAGACAAAGATGAAACTCGAAGACCTCAGGGGCAAGACCGTCGGCGTATGCGTTTCGGGCGGGCTCGACTCCAAGACGATCTGCTGTGTGCTCAAGGACGCCGGCGTCAAGGTTAAGGCGTTCAGCGCCAACGTCGGGCAGCCGGACGAGAAGGACATCAACGACATCAAGAGGAAGATGGCTCCGACCGGCGTGGAGACGACGATCGTGGACGTCACAAAGGAGATGGCCGACATCTGCTTCGAGACGGTCAAGTGCCAGGCGATGTACGACGGCGGCTACTGGAACTCCACCGGCATCGCCCGCGCGGTTACGGTGCAGAAGCTGCTGCCCGCCATGAAGAAGGCCGGCTGCACGGTGCTCGTGCACGGCGCGACGGGCCGCGGCAACGACCAGATGCGCTTCGAGCGCTACACTAACGTGATGGACCCGAAGTTCGGCGTGTACGCCCCTTGGCGCGACGCGGACCTGCTCAAGAAGTTCCCCGGCCGCACCCAGATGGTCGCGTTCCTCGCGAAGCGCGGCATCACGGCGTTCGTAGGCACGAAGAAGAAGTACTCTACCGACGCGAACCTCGCCGGACTTTCCCACGAGGCCGAGGACCTCGAGTCGATGGAGACCTCGATGCGCATCGTGAAGCCTACGATGGGCGTGTGGCCCGAAAAGGCGCCCAACAGGGTCGAGAAGGTCACGCTCTCGTTCGTCAAGGGACGCTGCACGGCGGTCAACGGCAAGAAGATGTCGCCTTATGAAGTCATGCTCGAGATGAACAAGGTCGGCGGCCGCAACGGCATCGGCATGAAGCATGCGCTGGAGAACCGCATCATCGGCACGAAGAGCCGCGGAGTCTACGAGGCGCCCGGCATGGAGGTGCTCTCCTGGGGCCTCAGGTTCATCTACGAGGGCATAATGGACCGCCGCTCGACGCTGCTCTTCCAGCAGCTCTCGAAGCTCGTTGCGGACCAGATCTACGACGGCCGGTGGTTCGACCCCGCTACTAGGGCGGCGCGCGCCGCGATCCAGGTCTGGGCCGACAAGGCCACGGCCGACGTTACGCTCGGCCTCTACAAGGGCAATATCTTCTTCGAGTCGCTCAAGGGGCTCAAGGCCACGATCTACAACGAGGCTGACAGCTCGATGGAAGCGTCGAACGGACTGAATCCGCACAGCTCGCAGGGCTTTGCCGAGATTCAGAGCGTTGAGGCGAAGATGCTTTCCAAGGCGGGGCAGATAAGGGTGTAAGGCCGACAAAGTCGAGAGGTTTAGAAGGTTGAGCAACAAAGAAGAGAAAAACGAAGACGTCAAGGCCGAGGCTGAGAAGGAGCAGCAGGCTGCGGCTGGCGAAGTCGACAAGGAGCAGCAGGAGAATCCTGCCAAACCAGGAAAGTCCGCTGAATCGGAAAAGCCTGCCGAGCCCGAAAAGCCTGTTGAACCTCCCGCCGAGCCCGAGAAGAAGCCTGCCGAGCCCGAAAAGCCTGCCGAGCCGGACTGGAAAGACCGCTACGCTCGGCTTCTTGCTGACTTCGACAACTACAAGAAGCGCGAGGCGCGTGCGCGCGAAGACACCTACCGCTACGCCGAGGCCGACATTCTGGCTGACGTGCTGCCGATAGTGGACAACCTTGCGCTGGCTCTTGCGAACGCGAAGAACAAGGACGACGAGTTCGTCAAGGGCGTGCAGCTCGTCTACGACTCCTTCCTGAAGCAGCTCAAGGATCGCGGCGCCGAGCCGTTCGATTCCGTCGGGCAGAAGCTCGATACGGAACGCATGGAGGCGATAGCCCATCTGCCGTCCCCTGACGTGGAGGAGGGCTTGGTGTCCATCGAGTCGAAGCGCGGTTGGATGTTGAAGGGCAAGGTACTGCGCGCGGCGCAGGTCGTCGTCTCGTCCGGCAAGGGCGATGCGGCTTAAGGTCTAGTCATGGCTGAGAAGAGAGACTACTACGAGGTTCTTGGCGTCGCGAAGACTGCGACGGCCGACGAGATAAAGTCGGCCTACCGCAAGCTTGCGATGAAATACCACCCCGACCGCAATCCGAACAACCCGGAGGCGAAGGAGAAGTTCACCGAGATTTCCGAGGCGTACGAGGTGCTGTCCAATCCCGAGAAGCGCCAGCGCTACGACCAGTTCGGGCATCAGGGCGTGAACTTCGGTCCCGGCGGGTTCGACTTCGGGCGCGACTTCTCGCATTTCCAGGACGTCGACCTGAACGACATACTCGGCTCGGTGTTCGGCAGCATGGGTGGCGGCGGATTCTCGAGCTTCAGCGACTTGTTCGGCGGCGGACGGAGGGCGCGTCAGGTCGATCCCAACGCGCCCCAGCGCGGCGACGACATGACGTTCCGCCTCGACATCGACTTCGACGAGGCCATCTTCGGCAGCGAGCGCACGCTTGACCTGACGCTTCCGGCGCAGTGCCCGGACTGCGGAGGCTCAGGCTCCGCCGATTCGCGCCGCCGGACGTGCTCGACTTGTGGCGGCGCTGGCGTCGTCATTGCTGGCAGCGGGTTCTTCCAGGTGCGTCAGACGTGCCCGACCTGCGGAGGCGCGGGCTCGGTGATCGACAAGCCGTGCCGCAAGTGCCGGGGAACCGGCCACATCAAGACGCCGCAGCACATTTCCGTCAAGATTCCGGCCGGCGTAGACTCCGGGTCGCGCCTGCGGCTGGCCGGCAAGGGCGGCGGCGGAGTGCGCGGCGGCGAGAACGGCGACCTGTACGTGCTTCTGGGCGTGCGCGAGAGCGACATCTTCGTGCGCGACGGGCTGGACCTCGGCGTGAGCGTGCCGGTGTCGCCGGCCCTGGCCGCGCTCGGCGGCACGGTGTCGGTGCCCACGCCAGAGGGCGAAGCCCATCTCAAGATTCCCGCCGGGACGCCGAACGGCAAGGTCTTCAGGCTGCGCGGCAAGGGAGTTCCTTCCTTGCGCGGCGGCTCTCCCGGCGATCTGGACGCGCGGATCGTCATCGAGGTGCCGGCCAACCTCGACCGCAGGCAAAAAGCCGCGCTGGAGGAATTCCAGAAGCTTTCTACCGAGGCGACATTCCCGGAGGCCCAGACGTTCGCGAACCGCGTGAAGGTGTTCTTCTCGCATCGCGAGAAGCTTCGCAAGTGACGGCCCCCGTGCGTCGGGCGACGCACCTGTGGTGGAACGGCAGACACGCTGGATTTAGGTTCCAGTGCCGCAAGGCGTGTGGGTTCAAGTCCCACCAGGTGCACCATTTCAACGCGGTGGCCGTCTAAGCGCCGGGGGCCGGCGCGAGACGGTCTAGAAGGGGGCGAATGAAACCTTCGCTGACCTCCATGCCGATGGTCACCGTTGGCTTGTTGGATCCGTGGTAGTCGCTTCCGGCGGACTTCAGCAGCCCGAGCCTGTCGGCTATCTGCGTGAAGACGGCGTCCTCGCCAGGGCTGTTCGCCTGGTAGACGGCCTCCAGTCCGTCAAGGCCCATCTCCCGGAGCGCGGCCAGGTTCCTTTCCGCCATCGCGAAGTCGCAGCCCGAAACCTTCCATTCGTTCTTCCAGAACTTCGGGTGCGCCATCACGCAAAGGCCGCCTGCGGCATGCACGACCGCGAAAGCCTCTTCCTGCGAAGGGCGCCAGCGCTCCTCGTAGCATGAGGTCTCGGCCGGGGAGTCTGGCAGCAGGTACTTTGCGAACGCCTCGCGCACCGACGCGGCGTAGCCGTGGCGAACGAGCCATTTCGCGAAGTGCGGCCTTGCAAGCACCTTGTCCTGTCTTGCCGCCCTGACGTCATCGCCGAGATCGATCCCGAGTTTCGCGAAGTTCTCGATGATGCGCTCGTTGCGCTCGGCGCGCGTGGTGAGGATTCGTTGCCTGAAGTTGCTGAGCCCGGGGTCTTCGGGATTGATGCCGAGACAGAGCAGGTGGAACATGTCGAACCCCTCGCCGGGGTCGATGGAAAGCTCGATGCCTGCGATACGGCGGCATTCGCCAGTCGGCGGTTCGCCGAGGAAGTCGGCGATGCCGTCGCACGTGTCGTGATCGGTTAGGGCGGCATACGAGAACGAACCCGTCATTCTGGCAATCGCCGCCGGGGAGTAGCTGCCGTCGCTTGCTTTGGAATGTACGTGGAAGTCAACGGTCATCTATGGCCTCTGAAAGACGCTTCGTCCAACTTGCGAGCCGTTCGGCTTCGGCGCATTCCGCCACGAGGCGAAGATACGGTTCCGTGTTCGACTTGCGTATGCTTACCCACCCGTCGGGAAACTCGACGCGCACGCCGTCCATCTCGCTGCGTCCGGTCTCCGGCGGCCACTCAGCTGCCAGCGTGGCGAGGACGCGTCCGATCGCGGCGTCCTTGTCCTCGACTTTGAAGTTCAGCTCGCCAGAGTTTGCGTAGGCTCCGGAGATCGGTTGCATCATCGCGGAGAATGTCAGACCCCTCCGCTTCGCGCCTGCGACCTCTCCCAGCACCTTTAGCGCGGCGAGAGCGCCGGAGTCGCAGCAGTGGAAGTCGCGGAAGTAGTAGTGTCCGGCCAGCTCGCCGCCGCAGACGGCTCCGCTTTCGCGCAGCGCAGGCTTCGCGAAAGCATGGCCCACAGGCACCATGATTGGTTCTGCGCCAAGGCGGCGTATCGCATCGATGGCCCCGCGCGACGTGCGCACGTCGTGTATGACGCGGTCGCCGCGTCCTGCGCCGCATGCCGCTGCGACTACGGGAATCAGGTAGTCGGGCTGGACAAATGCGCCCGTCTCGTCCACGAACATGCAGCGGTCGGCGTCGCCGTCGAACACGATTCCCGCGTCCAGGCCCTTTTCGCGGACGAGCGCGGCAATCTGCTCGCGTGCTTCTGCCTTCAGCGGATTCGGGCTGTGCGCAGGGAAGCGTCCGTCGGGCGTGTCGTTTATGATCTCCGCGTCCGGGAAGAGCTCCCTTGCGAGAAGGGACGCCATTCCGCAGGAGCAGTCGACAGCGTAGCGCAGTCCGGAGAGGTCGGGCATCCTCGCGCGCATCCAGTCGAGATAGCGCGGAAGCGCGTTCGCGGCAGGCTTTGCCGATGCATGACCGCTCTCGGCGCGTTCCGTTCCTCCTTTTGCCGCCACGAGACGTTCGACGCGGTCGAGTCCGTTTGCGTAGCCCACGGGACGCGCCCCGCGAGACGAGACCTTGAGTCCGTTGTCGGCCGGCGGATTGTGCGAGGCCGTCACCATGACGGAGCCGTCGTAGCCGTCCTCCGCCGTGAAGAAGTATGCCATCGGCGTCGTGCACGGGCCGAGGTCGGTGACGTCGGCGCCGGCGGACGTCAGCCCGTCGATGAGCGCGGCGCTGATGTCGGGCGAGGTCGTGCGGCAGTCGCGTCCGATGAGCCAGCGAGGCCCCGACACCACCTGCGGAAGGGCCTGCCCGACGCGGAAGACCGTGTCTATGTCGAAGTCGGCGCCGAACGTGCCGCGCATGTCATATGCCTTGAAGAATGCCATGCCGTGATTATAGCATAAAAACGGCCGCTCCGGCGAATGTCCGCGCCGCCGCCGGGAATTTTGGTATAATACGGGCAAGGAAAGGGAGCGCAAACGCAAATGAAAGACCTGAAGGAAGCTTACAAGACCATCGAGGCTGATCACTTCGCGCCCGCGATGGAGATTTCGTTCATAGACGGCGACAAGAGATCGACGCTGCGGTACGAGAAGGTTACGTGGCGCATCGGCGACGAGGAGAAGGGCCTTCGCTACGGCGAAAACCCGGGGCAGGAGGCCGCGCTCTATCGGCTCGTAAACGGCAATCTCGTCCTCGGCGACGTCGAGATGCTGCAGGCGGGGCAGTACCTGGCGTCCGTTCCCGAGCTGCTTCAGAGCGGCAAGCACCCCGGCAAGACGAACGTCACCGACACCGACAACGCGCTTAACATACTCCGCTACCTGATGGACAAGCCGACGGCCGTCATCGTAAAGCACAACAACCCTTGCGGCGTAGCTACCGGTTCCACGCTCGCCGAGGCGTATTTCCGCGCGAACAAGGCCGACCGCCTCGCGGCGTTCGGCGGCGCCATCGCCCTCAACCGCGACTGCGACATGGAGACAGCGAAGCTCATCGTCGAGAACTACGCCGAGGTCGTTGTCGCGCCCGACTTCGCGCCCGGCGTCATGGATCTCTTCTCCACGAAGAAGAACCTGCGAGTCTTCCGCGTGCGCAACATGTCGCGGCTCACGGATTTCGTCGCTAAGCACGTCATCGACTTCAAGAGCCTCATCGACGGCGGCATCGTTGCGCAGACTTCCTTCAGCGCGAACGCCAGGAAGCCCGAGGACTTCATGCCCGCCTACTGCAACCGCAAGATCACCGACAAGGCGACGGGAGAGGTCAGGTACGAGGAGCACAAGATTGCAAGGCTCCCGACCGCCCGTGAGTACGAGGACCTCGTGTTCGGCTGGCTCGTCGAGGCTGGCGTGACGTCGAACAGCGTCCTTTACGTGAAGGACGGCGCGACGGTCGGCATCGGCACCGGAGAGCAGGACCGCGTCGGCGTCGCCGAGATCGCCCGCGACAAGGCGTACACGAAGCACGCCGACTGGATCGCGTGGGAAAAGTTCCAGAAGCCGTTCAACGACCTCCGCCTGGCTTTCGGCGAGGAGGATGGCGCGAAGCGGCAGGCCGAGATCATGGAGCAGACGAAGGCCGAGAAGGGCGGGCTCCCCGATTGCGCGATGGTGTCGGACGCGTTCTTCCCGTTCCGCGACGGCGCCGAGGTCGGCATACGCGAGGGCATAACGTCGATCGTCCAGCCCGGCGGCGCCATACGCGACTGGGACGTGATAGACTGCTGCAACGACGCTGGCGTCGCGATGGTCTTCACCGGGCAGCGTTCCTTCCGTCACTGACGGGAGCGGGAATGGCTTGCCACCTGCGCATGATTTTTTGATATAATTCTACTTATGAGAAAAGCGAGTATCGTCCGCAACACGAAGGAGACGCAGATCGAGCTCGAGCTGAACCTTGACGGTTCCGGCGAAGGAACGGTTGAGACCGGCATAGGCTTTTTCGATCACATGCTCGAGCTGCTGAAGAAGCACGCGCTGATAGACCTGTCGGTCAAGGCGTCCGGCGACACGCACGTGGACTACCACCACACTGTCGAAGACGTGGGCCTTGTGCTCGGCAAGGCGCTGGACCAGGCCCTCGGCGACCGCAAGGGCATAGTGCGCTACGGGTTCGCGTCCATTCCGATGGACGAGGCGCTTTGCGAGACCTCGCTCGACCTCGGGGGGCGTCCGTTCCTCGTGATGCAGTGCGCGATGAAGCACATGATGGTGCGCGACTTCGAGGTGAAGCTTGTCGAGGAGTTCTTCCGCGCAGTTTCGGTGGAGGCTCGCGCGAACATACATCTCCGCCAGGTTTACGGCGACGAGGCGCATCACGTTTGCGAAGGCCTTTTCAAGAGCTTTGCCCGGGCCCTGCGTGCGGCGGTGAAGACGGATCCTGCCGAGAAGGGCGTGCCAAGCAGCAAAGGAGTCATATGAACAGGAGAGAGTTTCTCATGGCGGGCGCGGCGACGGCCCTGACGGCCGGCAACGCGGCGGAATGCCCGGCGAAGTGCGGCGGACGTATCCTCTTCGGGGCGTGCCGTCCGCTTTCGGATACGGCGCTCATGAAGTCCGTAGGCTACGATTTTGTGGAGAACCCGTTCGGCGCGATGTTCGTTCCTGACAAGGGCGAGGAGGAGTGGAAGTGCCAGAAGGAAGCCATCATGTCCGCCGCTCTTCCGCTCCGGAGCTGCAACGGATTCCTTCCCGGAAAGTTCAGGGTCACGGGGAAGGACGCCGACTGGGAGCCGATACTCAAGTATGCCGAGACGGGCTGCCGCCGGGCGGACGAGGTCGGCCTCAAGACCGTGGTGTTCGGTTCGGGCGGAGCCAGGAACGTGCCTGTCACGTACCATGCCGGCGGCAAGATCGAGTATCCCGAAGGCTTTGACGTCGAGCACGGGCGCGACCAGTACGCGGAGTTCTGCGCCGTTTTGGCCAAGCGCATAGCGGACTGCAAGGTGACCGTCGTCATCGAGCCGCTTAGGCCGAACGAGACTGACATAATACACTATGTCTGGCAGGGCCTGCAGATCGTAGAGGAGGTCGGCTCTCCGCGCATTCGGCAGCTTGCCGACATCTTCCACATGATGATGGGGCGCGAGCCCGCCGAGTCCATCGTGAAGGCCGGCGACCGCCTCATGCACTGCCACATCGCCGACTGGAAGACGCGCAAGTTCCCCGGCTATGATCCCGAGCAGACGTATCGCCTGAAGCCCTACTTCGACGCGCTGAAGCAGATCGGCTATGCGGGCGGCGTCAGCTGCGAATGTAGCTGGGGCGAGAAGAGCGACTTGGCGAAGAATCTCGAAACAGCACTCAAGACAATGAAAGGACTAGCATCATGAATGACACCAGCGTCACACGCCGCGACTTCTGCAAGACAGGCGCCGTAGGAATCGCCGGGATCGTAGCCTCCGGCGTCGCGCCCTCGCTTTACGCCGCCGGCGCCAACGACCGCATCCGCGTCGCGTGCGTCGGCTACTCCGACCGCTTCCGCAGCTCGCTGCTGCCGTGCTTCCTGCACCACAGCAAGGAGCTCAACTTCGAGATGGTGGCCGTGGCGGACCTCTGGCGCAAGCGTCTCCACGAGAAGGCGAAGCCCGAGATGGAGGAGAAGCTCGGCAGGAAGATCGAGACGTATTCCAGCGACGAGGACCTTTACGCCAACGCGAAGGACATCGACGCCGTGATAATCTCCACGGCCGACTTCCAGCACGCCCAGCACGCCGTCCACGCGGCCAACGCCGGGAAGGACGCGTACTGCGAAAAGCCGATTGCGGAAGACATGTATTCCGCCAACCTGCTGCTCGACACCATCAACGCCAAGCGGTCGGCCGGCTATGCGCCCGGCGCCATTCTCCAGATCGGCACGCAGAGGCGTTCCGGCCCGGCGTACATGGCGGCGAAGGACTTCATCAACTCCGGCAAGTTCGGCGACATCGCCTACGTCAACCTCACCTGGAACGTGAACCAGCCGCGCCGCTGGAGGCGTCCGGAAGAGCTGATAAAGTCGCTGCGCGAGCAGGACGTCGACTGGAAGATGTGGCTTCTCGACCGTGATCCGGAGGAATACAAGTTCGATCCGCGCAAGTACCTTGAGTTCCGCCTGTTCTGGCCGTTCTCGTCCGGCGTGACGGGACAGTGGATGTGCCACCAGATCGACACGATCGGCTGGTTCACCGGCTACAAGTATCCGACGAGCGCGGTGTCGTCGGGCGGACTTTACCAGTGGCTTGACGGCCGCCAGAGCTTCGACACGTTCACGACGGTCATGGAATACGGCGAGTCCGGCGTGAAGGGCAAGGGCTTCCAGGTCATGTTCCAGTCGCATCAGACGAACTGCCTGCCCGGCGGCAAGTTGAACCACGAGTGCGGACAGGAGCAGTACTTCTCCACGACGGGCATGATCGACCTCGTGAAGGGCACTGTCTCCAACGGCGGCGTGGAGGGCGCGGCGTTCCGCGAGGAGAACCTGCCTGCGCCGAAGACGGAGATCGTGACCTCGGCCAACACCGGCGGCGACAAGCTGACCTCGCTGCACATGCGCAACTGGATGGAGTGCGTGCGCTCCCGCAAGGATCCGAACGCATCCGTCGACGCCGGCTACAGCCATGCGATCGCGCTCATCATGTCGAATGCGGCGGCGCGTTCCGGGGCCAAGGCGACTTTCGATCCCGTAAAGCGTCAGGTCATGGTCGGCGGCAAGGTGTTCACCGGCTACAAGTCGACGCAGTCCGGGTTCCTGAAAGGCATGTTCTCGTAAGGCATGGTCATACTGCCAGCCATCGACCTGAAGGACGGCAAGTGCGTCCGTCTGCGGCAGGGACGGGCGGAGGACGTGACCGTGTACGGCGACGACCCTGCGGCCCAGGCGAGGGACTGGGCCGGGCAGGGAGGGCGCGAGCTTCACGTCGTCGATCTTGACGGCGCGTTCGCCGGCAGCCCCCGGCACGCAGACGTCATACGTCGCATTATCGAGGCGTTCGGCGGCCCTGTCGAAGTCGGCGGCGGTCTGCGCACGCCCGAAGCCGTGGCTGCCGTGATCGAGGCGGGCGCGGCGCGCGCGATCATCGGTTCCGCCGCACTGGAGGACCCGGCGTTCCTTGCGTCGTGCGTGGAGCTTTACGGCGAGCGGATAGCCGTCGGCATCGACGCTCGCGACGGATTCGTGCAGACGAAGGGCTGGGTCGAGACGACGCAGGTGAAGGCGACCGACCTTGCGTCGGCCGTGGCCAAGGTAGGCGTCAAGACCATCATCTACACGGACACGGCTACCGACGGAATGCTTGGCGGACCCAACCTTACGCAGATGGCGGCGATTTGCGACGCCGCGCCTACGTGCCAAATCACCGCGTCCGGCGGCGTGTCGTCGCCGTATGACGTGGCGAACCTAAAGGCGCTCGAGCGCGGCAATCTCCGCGCCGCCATCGTTGGCAAGGCGCTTTATGACGGGCGCACGACGCTTGCGGAGATGAACCTCGCCGCGCTCTGACGAGCCTCAGCGGCTGACTACGGTGCGCAGGAACGGGTTGCTGCGCTTCTCTTCGCCGATGGTCGTATGCGGACCGTGGCCGGGAATGACGAGCGTGTCGTCCGGCAGCGCGGCAAGGCGCTTCAGCGAGTCTATCAGCACGGGCATGTCTCCGCCGGGCAGGTCGGTCCGCCCGATGGAGCCGGCGAAAAGCGTATCACCCGAAAGGAGCAGCTTCTCGGCGGGAAGATGGTAGCAGACGCCTCCGGGCGTATGGCCGGGCGTCTCGATTATGCGGATCGCGGATACCGCCAGTTCCGACACGTCGCGAAGGTCCGACGGGACCGCGATGGCCGGATATTCCGGCGGCATCTGGTTCATGGGGTGCGTGAGGACCGGCCTGTCGTTCGGGTGGACGTACACCGGCAGTCCGGGGCAGGCGCGCTGGAGTTCCGGCACGGCGCCGATGTGGTCGAAGTGGGCGTGGGTGAGCAGGATCGCCGCGGGCTTCAGTCCCTTGCGTTCGATCAGCTTCAGTATCCGCCCGGCCTCTTGCCCGGGGTCGACGATCAACGCCCGTCCGTCCTCGCATAGGATCGAGCAGTTTACCTCGTAGGGCCCAACCTGTATTGTCAGTCGTTCCATGTCCATTCTCCCTTTGGCGGAAAGTATAGCAAAAAACCGGAGCGTAAATGTGGTATAATTTCCGTATCCGAAAAGGAGGGAACAATGCAGAAGACCATCATCGTAAACGCGCACGTGATTTCGCCTGACGTGGACATGAAGGACGCCACGATCGTCATCGAGGGCAACCGCATCAGGAAGGTCTCGGTCGGCAGGGCTGCGGCGAAGGCGAGTGCCAACGTCACTGTCGTCGATGTGAAGGGGCAGTACGTCATGCCCGGCTTCATCGACGTGCATACGCACGGTGCGCTCACTTACGACTTCTGCGACGCTGACCCGAAGGCGATCTTCGAGATTGCGAAGGCGAAGCTGCAGGAGGGCGTGACGACGTTCCTGCCGACTACGCTTACCGTCTCGCACGAGGAGCTGGTCACAGCGGCGAAGAATGCGAAGGGTTACGATGAGGCGGGGCAGCCATACGCTAAGGTCCCCGGCATTCACCTGGAAGGACCGTTCATCAACGTGAAGTGCTGCGGCGCACAGAACCCGAAGTACGTGCGCAAGCCGTCAGTGAAAGAACTGAAGGCGATCGCGAAAGTCTATCCGGTCCGCCAGATTTCCTACGCGGTCGAGGCCGAGGGCGGCGCGAAGTTCGCGAAGGCATGCTTCAGCCTCGGTGTCGTGCCGAGCTGCGGACACACGGGCGCGAAGTTCCAGGACCTGATGGCGGCCTACCGCAACGGGCTCAGGCACATGACGCATTTCTGCAACCAGATGACGCCGCTCCACCACCGCGAGATCGGCATGGTCGGCGCGGGCTTCCTCGTGGAGGACCTGAACACCGAGGTCATCTGCGACCGCATCCACCTATGCGACGACATGCTGCGGCTCGTCTTCACGCGGCGCAACCTCGCGCATGTGCAGATGATCACCGACTCGCTGCGCTGCTCGCACTGCAAGGACGGCTACGCGTTCGAGATGGGCGGGCTCAAGGTGCTGCTAAAGAACGGTGAGGCCAGGCTTGTCGAGGGTAACAACCTTGCGGGCTCCACGCTTTGGATGGGCAACGGACTGAAGAACGTGCACGACGTGACCGGTATTCCGCTCAAGGACCTCGTGCGCTGCACGTCGTGGAACCAGGCTATCGAGCAGGGCTGGGGGCGGCGTCTCGGCAAGGTCGAGAGCGGCTACGTCGCAGACCTCGTGGTCATAAATCCGCGCACCTGGAAGCCCTCGGCCGTCTTCGTTGACGGTCAGCAACGCATTTGATATAATACGCACCAACGATTTGGAGAGATGGCCGAGTGGCTGAAGGCAACGGTTTGCTAAATCGTCGTACGGGTTAATTTCCGTACCGAGGGTTCGAATCCCTCTCTCTCCGCCAACATTCTTCCGCCTTAACCCAAAGAAATTGCGGCGGGCAGATTTGCTTTATGAAGTTATACGTCGCCAAAGCTGAATAGGTTTTTTTGGTATAATATGCATGTGAGAAACAATACCAAGATGAGCGCGAGCGAGAACCGCATAGACGACCTTTCCGAGTACCTTCGTGCGAAAGATCCGGGTAAGGTCGAGCTTGCAGGCATTTGGCGAGCGGCAATAGGGCTGCAGAAAGTCGATGGACTTACGCCCTCGGCTTATCTCGTAGAGACTGCACGCCGCAACATCGAAGGTGAGATCACGGTTGCCGAGGCCGGAAATATCATTGGCGAATACTATAAGTCGAAGAAAATCCGCGCCGAGGCCGCGAAGACTCGCACAGACGAAGCGGACATCGTCTCGCAGCGCATTGCCGCGATTCTCGCCGAGCCGACGTTTTCCTTTTCGCCAGCGTCATATGTTGCGATCCACAGAAAGCTTTTCGTTGGCATTTACAAGTATGCGGGGAAGATTCGTGACTACAACATCACGAAAAGTGAATGGGTGCTGAAGAAAGACACTGTGCGCTATGAAAGCGCAGACGTAATCGCCGCAACGCTTGAATACGAGTTTGAGCGCGAACGAAAGTTCAACTACAAGGGGCTGATGCCGCAAGAGACAATCTCGCATTTCTCCAGATTCATTGCGGATGTCTGGCAGATACACGCGTTCGGCGAGGGCAACACGCGCACCACGGCTATTTTTGCAATCAAATATCTGCGGACGCTTGGCTATAATGTTGTAAACGACATATTCGCGGAAAACTCCTATTATTTCCGCAACGCCCTTGTCAGGGCCAATTACACAAACATTCCGACGGGAGTCCATTCGACGCTCGTCTATCTTGAACGATTCTTCGGCAACCTGCTTCTGGGTGAGGACAACGTGCTGAAGAGCCGGTTCCTTCGCATTGGCCTCCAAGATGAGCCAGCTTCACTTGTTCCCCCGAGAAGGGAACAAGTAGGGGAACAAGTAGCGCCGCCACTTTCGAAGGGCGTCGCACGGCTTCTGAAGGCGTTTAAGGGCGACATGTCGGTGCTGGAGATGATGGGAGCGTTGAAACTTGGCGGTCGGCGCAATTTCCTTGAGAAGTATCTTTCTCCGGCGATTGAACTTGGCTTTATCGAAATGACGCAACCCGATTCGCCGCGCTCGCCCACGCAGAAATACCGGCTTACCGCAAAGGGTCTTGCGGCGAGAGGAGACGCAAGGAGAGCGAAAAAACCATCATGCGTGACAAGTGCAAATTCCACCCAATCGCCGAAGTCGCGTGGATGAAGAAGAGGGTGTGAAGGGGGGAATGGTATAATATGCGCAGAGGTAAACAAGAGGTGCAATGAAAGCCGAGCCAAGAGATATCTCAATGCTTGAGCGTGATATTCTGGAATGGAACATTCCAGAAGAAGTGCTTGCCGTGTTATTGAAGGATCGTACGACTGGCCGAAACTTGATTTGGGCGACAGATGACTATGCGGAACGAGGTGACGGATTTGCCGACAAAGATGAAATACGAGTAGAGCAAATCATCGATAAGGACAATCCGGTGATTAGGCCTCGCGTTGACAAGGCCACCGAAGAGCAGCGCAAGCGCGTTGAGAACCGGGCAGAGGTGTTCACTCCGTCGTGGATTTGCAATCGGCAGAATAACCTTGTCGATGCCGCGTGGTTCGGGTGGAAGAAACCCGATTCAAGTCCGTTTAACACTGAAATCGCCAAGTTCGATCCTGAAACAGAATTCGGCTGGAAATCGACCTGTGGCAAGAGCAACATAAAATTCCCCCAAAGGCAAGACATGGCAGGAATATGTCAAAGCGCCGCGTTTGGAGGTGTCGTGCGGGGAAGCACCATATCTTGCAAGTAGATACGACACGGTGAGCGGCAGGATTATTCCCTTAGGCGAACGCATCGGGCTGCTTGACCGCAAGCTGCGAGTGATCACGGAGAACATCGGCACGGGCGACATACAGGACTGGCTGTATTACGCCAAGCGTGCGGTTCAGAGCATCTATGGCTTCGACTGGCAGGGCGACAACGTCCTGCTCGCAAGGGAAAATGTCCTGTTTACGGTCGTTGAAAGCTTCAACGCGGATTTCTTCGGGGACGAGAGTTCGTGCCTGAATTGGACGACGAAGTCCCTGCTTGAGTTCGCCGAGATCATCAGCTGGAACATCTGGCAGATGGACGGAATCAAGTACGTCGTGCCGATGAGCTGCAAGCCGAAAGTGACGAAGACGCCACTCCTTGACGGAACAGTCGAGACGTATACAGAGGAATGTCCAGGGTGCCGCAAAAAGGATAACAGTCGACATACTGGCACGTATTGCAAGGTCATGGACTGGAACGCAGGCGAGCCGGTCGAATTCAGGACGATTGCCGAAAATGGAGGTGGACATGGCTAATAAAAAGGCAAAAGACATCCGATGCTATCGAAATTGTCGAGAGCGTGGAGAAAGAGCTTTACAAAAAAGTCCGCGCATACATAGCCGCAGCGCGCGCGAAGGTCTATACCGTAGCCAACGAGGAGATGGTAAAGGCGTATTGG
>JAFRDO010000022.1 GCA_017403825.1 Kiritimatiellia bacterium | reverse complement strand
TGCATGAACAAGGAGCTTGGACGCTGCGTGTTCGATGACGACGTCGCCAACCGCATCGTCGAAAAACTGCCTGAAGCCGATGCGTTCGTGGTCGGAGCGCCCGTTTATTACGGCCAGCCCAATGGCGCGTTCATGGCGGTATGGCAGCGCGTCTGCGTTGCAGGACGCAAGCATGTTGAATGCAAGCCCGCCGCCTCCATCGCGGTTTGCCGTCGTGGAGGCTCGACGGCGGCGTACCAGTGCATGAACATGCCGTTCGAGATGCTGAACTGCCCCATCGTCACCTCGCAGTACTGGAACATCGTGTTCGGTCGCGAAGAAGGCGAATGCGAGAAGGACACGGAGGGAATGCAGACGATGCGCACCCTCGGCCGCAACATGGCGTGGCTCCTGAAGAACCTCAAGCGCGGCGACGCCGTTCTCCGCACTCCGCAGGAACCCTGGCAGCCGATGCACTTCATCAGGTAATTTGAAACGTAAAATCAACCAATAAAAAAGGAACAAGACAATGCAGAACTTCGACTACATGACCCCTACGCGTCTCATCTTCGGCAAGGGAGCCGTCGATAAGCTTTCCGAGGCCATCCGTCCCTACGGCAAGCGCGTGCTGCTCGCATACGGCGGCGGCAGCATCAAGAAGTCGGGACTCTACGACAAGGTCAAGATGCTTCTCGCGGACTTCGAGATCGCCGAGCTTTCCGGCATCCAGCCCAACCCGAAATACGATCCGAGTGTCCTTGAGGGCGTGCGGCTCTGCAAGGAGAAGAAGATCGACATCGTCCTCGCCGTCGGCGGCGGGAGCGTGCTCGACTGCTCGAAGGCGATTGCCGCCGGCGCGAAGTACGACGGCGACGTTTGGGATCTCATCACCGGCGTGAAGCCGACCCAAGACGCGCTTCCGGTCGCGGACATCCTGACGCTCGCCGCCACGGGAAGCGAATACGACGGTTTTGCCGTTATCTCCAGGACAGACACGAACGACAAGATCGGCTATTTCTCGCCGAAGGTCTATCCCGTGTTCTCTATCCTCGATCCGGAACTGACGTTCAGCGTGTCGAAGAAGCAGACCGCCGCCGGATGCGCCGACGCGATGAACCACGTGATGGAACAGTATTTCACGGGCGACACTACGCTTCTCAACGACGGCATCTGCGAGTCGATGCTGAGGAGCCTCATGGCGAACGCACGCGCCTGCCTTGCGAACCCCGAGGACTACCGCGCCCGCGCCGAGATGATGCTCGCCTGCACCTACGGCTGCAACGGCATCCTTGCGCTCGGCAACACCTACTCCGGCTGGCCCTGCCACGGAATGGAGCATGCCCTGAGCGCATATTACGACATCACGCACGGCGAAGGCCTGGCGATCATCACACCGCACTGGATGCGCCACGTTATGGAGAAGGCGCCCGACGCCGTCGTGCCGCGCCTTGTCAAGTACGGCGTGAACGTCTTTGGCATCGACGCGACGCTTCCGCTTCGCGAAATCGCGGAAAAAGCGATCCGGGCGACACACGATTTCTTCGCCTCGATCGGCATTCCGATGACGCTCCGCGAAGTAGGCATCGACGAAAGCCGCATCGCCGAGATGGCGCGTCATGTCGTGGAGGGCTGGGACCTCAAGGACGCCTGGGTGCCGCTCTCGGCAGCCGACGTTGCCGCCATCTTCCACGCAAGCCTATAAACAAAATCACCTCCTATGAACAGAAGAGAATTCGTCAAGGGAACGTTGGCCGTCGCGGGTGCGGCAGCCATGTCCCATTTTGCCTTTGCAACCGAAGGAGATAAGAAAATGAAAAGCATCGTCATCTACTTCTCGCATACAGGCGAGAACTACTCCGTGGGCAACATCACGGTGGGCAACACCGCGAAGGTCGCCAAGGAGATCGCCGCCCAGACGGGCACGACGACATGGGAGATCAAGGAGAAGAATCCCTACCCGACCCAGTACACGCCGTGCATCGAGGTCGCCAAGAAGGAGCTGCAGGCGAAAGCCCGTCCCGAGTTCATCGGCGAGGCGCCCGACCTCTCGGACATTGACACCATCTACCTCGGCTACCCGAACTGGTGGGCGGACGCCCCGATGATCGTCTATTCCTTCCTCGACAAGGCGAAGATCGACGGCAAGACAATCCTCCCGTTCTGCACCCATGAGGGATCAGGGCTCGGCTCGACCGCAAAGAAGCTCGCGGCTGCCTATCCCAAGGCAAAGGTGGAACTGAAAGGACTCGCCCTCTACGGACACGTTGCGCAAAAGGAACCGGATGCCGTCAAGTCTGCCGTAGCCAACTGGCTGAAACAGCTCGGAAAATAAAGAAAGGAAACAAGACAATGCAATACGTGAAATTCGGCAACACGGGGATGGATGTCTCGCGCATCTGCCTCGGCATGATGAGTTTCGGAAAGCCCGGCAAGGAGAACGGCGTATTCCCGTGGGCGAAGGACTACGACGACGCTAAGCCGCTCTTCAAGCGCGCAATCGACCTCGGCATCAACTACTTCGACACGGCGAACGTCTATCAGATGGGATCGAGCGAGAAGATAACGGGACGGCTCGTCCGCGACTTCGGACTCGACCGCGACGAGATCGTAGTCGCCACGAAGGTGCATTTCGACATGCGCCCCGGGAGGCCCAACGGCGGCGGCTCTTCGCGCAAGAACATCATGGCCGAAATCGACCACTCGCTCAAGCGCCTCAACATGGACTACGTGGACCTCTACCAGATCCACCGCCTTGATGCGAACACGCCGATGGAGGAGATCATGGAGGCCCTGCTCGACGTGGTGAAGAGCGGCAAGGCCCGCTACATCGGCGCGTCCACCATCTTCGCGTGGCAGTTGGAGCGGATGCAGCAGATCGCCGAGCGCCACAACTGGACGAAGTTCGTCTCGCTTCAGCCGCAGTACAACCTCATCTACCGCGAGGAGGAGCGTGAAATACTTCCGCTTTGCCGCGACCGCAAGATGGCCGTCGTGCCGTGGAGTCCGTTGGCTGGCGGCAGATGTGCGCATCCGTGGGGAACGAAGACCGTGCGCAATTCAATTGACGAGGTCTCTCCGATGGTGTGGGGTGCGACGGACGCTTTGGACAAGGTCGTCGTCGATAACCTCGAAAAGGTCGCCGCCGCACACGGACGCACGATGGCGCAGGAGTCACTTGCATGGATGCTCTCGAAGCCGGAAATCACTGCCCCAATCGTCGGCTGCACGTCCGTGGAGCACGTCGAAGAGGCGGTCTCCGCCATAGACATCAAGCTCGACGCCGAGGAAATTGCCGCCCTCGAAGCCCCCTACGTCCCACACATCAAGACAGGAGCGTTCTAATGAAAGTGCTGATGTTGAACGGAAGTTTCAACCCCGACGGTTCGACGAACGCGGGTTTGGAAATCATGGCAAAGACTTTTGCCGGCGAGGGCGTGGAGACGGAAATCTTCACGGTCGGCGGCAAGCCGATTGCCGACTGCATCGCCTGCGGCAAGTGCAAGGAGCTTGGCCGCTGCGTATTCGCCAACGACGCAGTCAACGAGTTCGCGGAGAAGGCAAAGACGGCGGACGGCTTCGTCTTTGGAACGCCCGTCTATTATGCGCATCCTTCGGGGCGCATCTTGAGCTTTCTCGACAGGCTCTTCTTCTCGAGCCGCCTCGCGAACGGTTACGAACACCTGCGGCACAAGCCGGGCGCGGCGATTGTCGTGGCGCGGCGCGCCGGAACGAGCGCGAGCTACGACGTGATGAACAAGTATTTCGGCATCGCGCAGATGTTCAACATCGGCAGTACCTACTGGAACGAGTTTCATGCGCTCACGAAGGAGGACGTGCCGCAGGACGGCGAAGGCGTGCAGACGCTCCAGAACCTCGCGCGCAACATGGTCTATGTAATGAAATGCCTCAAGGCCGGGCGCGACGTGGGCATCCTCCCGCCGACAGCCGACGAAAGCGTATTCACTAACTTCGTAAGATAGCAATGAAGGACGTAATCGTAGTCATCGGCGCGGGCGGGATCGGACAGGCGATTGCGCGGCGCGTGGGCGCGGGCAAGCACGTCGTGCTGGCCGATCTGCGCCTGGAGGCCGCCGAGTCCGCCGCTAAGACACTGGAGGACGCAGGCTTCGAGACGACCGTGGTTTCTGCCGACCTCGCGAGCCGAGAATCGATCCTCGCGCTTATCGAACACGCAAAGTCGTTCGGCCCGATCAGGAACCTCGTCAACGCGGCGGGAGTCTCGCCCTCGCAAGCGCCAGTCGCGACGATTCTCAAGGTCGATCTCTACGGGACGAGCGTCCTTCTGGAGGAGTTCGGCAAGGTCATCGCCGAAAGCGGCTCGGGAATCGTCATCTCGTCGCAGTCCGGACATCGCCTCCACGCGCTCACCGAAGAGGAAAACACCGCACTTGCGACTGCTCCTTCGGAGGAACTTCTCTCGCTGCCGTTCATCGCGGCAATCACCGACACCCTCAAGGCGTACCAGTATTCCAAGCGCTGCAACGTCCTGCGCGTAATGGGCGAGGCGACGAACTGGGCGAAGCGCGGCGCGACAGTGAACTCCATCAGCCCCGGCATCATCATCACGCCACTCGCCAACGACGAGCTCAAGGGGCCGCGCGGCGAAGGCTACCGCAAGATGCTCTCTCTCTGCCCCTGCCGCCGGGCGGGGACGCCGGACGAGGTGGGCGACCTCGCGGAGTTCCTGATGTCGTCTCGCGGACGCTGGATCACCGGCTCCGACTTCCTCATCGACGGCGGCACCACCGCGAGCTACTTCTACGGCGACCTCCAATACCTCAAGGCGACACATTGACCATGAACAGACGTGCACAACGCAACCGGGAGGCGATGAAGCTTTTCGAGAAATGCATCAACACCAACGATCTTGAGCTCGGAAAGAAGCTCATTTCCGAAAAGGCCGCCTTCAAGACGCCCGTCTCGCCGGAGCCGTTGATGGGCGCGGAGGGTTACTTGAGCGTCGTCACGTTGATGCGCAAGAGTTTCCCGGACGTGCAGTGGAAGCTCGAGGACATGGTCGCCGATGAACACACGGTCGCCGTCGAGTGGACTTGCTCCGGCACGTTCACCGGCTCGCAGCCGTTCACCGGCGTTCAGCCTAACGGACGCAAGTTCTCCACGACCGTCATGAACTTCTACAAGTTTGACGATGAGGGCATGATCATCGACGACATCGCAGGGATCGGAATCGCCGGAATCCTTCAAGGAATTGGAGCAAAATGAAAAACGACATGACAGTCGCAATGCTCTTCGACGGTAGCCCGCGCAAGCTTGTAGTCTGGCACTAAAGGAATCAACCTCTATGAACAGAAAAGAATTCATCAATGGCGTTTCCGCCGCCGGAATCTTGCTTGCCACAGGATGTTCGGACGGCAGAGACAATGTAGCCGCAACAGCAAACAAGGAGAACAAGTCCATGACCTTCAACGAATTGATCGAAGCTCGACGGAGCGTTCGCCGCTACGCAAAAAGCACCATTGCGCAAAGCGAGATGGAAACCATCGTGACTGAGGCGCTAAACGCGCCCAGCTGGAAGAACACGGAGACAACGCGCTACTACGCGGCGATTGGCGCCGAGGCGCGGGAGCGCATTCGCAAAGAGGCGCTTCCCAGCTTCAATGCGGCGAGTTCGGAGAACGCCGCCGCACTTGTCGCAGTCACGTTCGTTCCAGGTGAAAGCGGATACCTTAACGGATCGCCGAGCGACGAGCTGGGGAACATGTGGGGCGCATACGACTGTGGACTTTCAAGCTCCTACTTCGTCCTCGCTGCGAAGAACCACGGCTGGGACTCGCTCATCATGGGGATTCGCGACGTCGCCAAGATCAAAGCGATTTTCGACATCCCCGAAAAGGAGATACTCCTGTCGGTCATTGCCGTCGGCAAGTCGGCTCAGAAATACATGAAGGTTCCCCGCAAACCCGTCGGTGAAGTGCTCAAGGTACTTTAAGCGCCCTCGTACCAAAGTCTTCGCTCGATAGTGTATGAACTTTCTTCTTGTATTTGTTGGCGGAGGTGTCGGCAGCGTGTTGCGCTACTCGGTCGGACTGTGCATCGGTGCGGCGGCGTTCCCGTGGGCGACGCTTGCCGTTAACATCTGCGGTAGTCTTGCCATCGGTCTGTTCGGCGGATGGAGCGAGCGTTTCGCATGGACGGAGGCGGTGCGGCTTGCCCTGACGGTCGGGCTGTGCGGCGGCTTCACGACGTTTTCGACGTTTTCCAAGGAGTCGCTTGCCCTCGCGCAGTCTGGCCGCTGGCTCGCATTCTCCGCCTACGCACTCGGCAGCTTCGCCCTTGGCCTCGCGGCGGTCGCTTTGGGGTATCTAATCGCCAAGCAGTAAGCCCTGTAACCTCAAGAGAACAACCAATAAGGAACAACCAATGAAAGTACTGTTCGTCAACGGGAGTCCGCGTGCGAACGGCAACACGGCGCGTGCGCTCAAGGAAGTCGCTGACACCCTCGCCGCCGAGGGGATCGAGACCGAGACCGTCTGGATCGGCAAGAAACCTGTGCGCGGGTGCGTCGCCTGCTGGCAATGCATGAACAAGGAGCTTGGACGCTGCGTGTTCGATGACGACGTCGCCAACCGCATCGTCGAAAAACTGCCTGAAGCCGATGCGTTCGTGGTCGGAGCGCCCGTTTATTACGGCCAGCCCAATGGCGCGTTCATGGCGGTA